>JAUSID010000001.1 GCA_030648295.1 Opitutaceae bacterium
CCCGCCGCGCGATAGCCTGGGAGCAGCGTGCGTCACCTGGGAGCGCGGGCGTCCCGCCCGCATGGATTGAAGTGGCACGGGCATCCCTGGTCGCCTTCGGCGCCGCCAGAGGCGGGTAAACCAGCCGGTGGTGCTGGGGGCGCGGGCGCCCTCGCCCGCAGAGAAATGCCGATCGGAAATCCGACCGAATCTGCGGCTGGAAGCCGCAGCCACTCGATCTTTGCGGGCCAGACGCCCGCGCTCCCAGGAAACCGTTGTTTCGTCCCGTCCGTAGAAACGTCTGTGTAGGGCCCGCGCCGCTCGGCTGGCTGAAATCACTCAGGGTCCCGGTACTAGCACGATCCGCTCCGCGGTCGCGGCCTCGACGGCGCTGCGCTCAAAGAGAAGTGGAAAGTACCGGTCGTGCGCCCAGTCCTCAAAAAGGTCGCGATAGTGCGGGCTGCGCGGATCGCCTGACTGCCCCGGCGAATTGTTGGCCCACGAGTTGTTCCAGTCGCCCACATCGGTCACGAAACGCGCCGACGCACCCGAGGTGAGCCGAAAATCGCTCTCGCGCCAGCCGCTGCGGCCCAGCGTTTCACCGTCGCCTGCCTTGCTCACCGGGCCAACGTTCCACTGCGCGCGCACCTCCTCGGGCGCAAGCGCCGCGAATGGATGCTCAAAGCGAGCGTGGTGCAGGCGGCCCCACTGCCATTGCGACTGATCGGCTCCCAGCCGCTTCGTCAAGTCGGCCGCGGCGGCGCGCAGGGCATCGATCAGCAACTCGTCACGCGCCCGTTCCGGATTTGATCCCAGTCGCGCATTCGGTTTTTCAAGCAGCGCGAGAACGGCGGCTGCGCTGCCATCGCCTATCAGTGACACCGCGGACTGGGGCACGACCCGCCGGACCACGGCCGGCCGGAGGTGCCGGTGAAACCAGACGTTGAAAATCGCCGCTCCGGTGGAATCGCGCGTTGAGCGGTGATCCCAGGCACGCAGGGTCTGCAGCGCGTTGCCCACCGCTGGCTCGGCCGGCGTGGGCAGACGGGCGAGCAACGCGACCGCGCGCTGGCCCGTGACGGTGGTCACATCCGTTTGGGCGGCGATCAGGTCCTGCACCGTGAACCGGCGCTCACCGTCGAAGAGCTGTCGCAGCCGGAGCGCCCGGGCCGGATCCGCCCATTCGAAGCTCAGCTTCATCTCGGCGATGCCGGGCCGCGACGGCAGGTTCATTTCGTTGGCCGTGCCGAGCCAGCCGGAAGGCGGGTTGTAGCTGCGCGGCAGTTCGTCCATCGACCGAAATCCCGTCCACTCGTAGCGGCCATCGCCGGGCACCGGCATGAGCCCATCCCAGTTCGGCCGGATCGGCGCCAGGCCCGACGGTGCCCAGCCAATGTTGCCCGCGGTATCCGCGTAGAGGTAATTGAGCGGCGGCGTGCAGTGGCGGTTCATCGCGGCGAGAAACTCATCCCAGTTTTGCGCGCGCAGATACTCGAGACTGGAGAGATACGGCACCGCGCCGGGCTCCAGCCAGGCGAGCCGGGCGGCGAACGCGCGGTGATTGACGCGGTCCTCGAAAACGACCGGTCCATGCCGCGTGAATTTCAAGGTCACTTCGCGTGCCGGCCCGTTGCGCACGGCAATCGACTCCGTTCGCAGAATCATCGGCTCCCATCGGCCACGGTAGCGGTATTCGTCGGGCAACGACGGGTTCGTCTCGTAGACGTACAGGTCCTCCTGATCGATCGCGAAAATCGTGAGTCCGAACGCGAGCGTGCGGTTGTGCCCGAGCGAAACGCCCGGCAGGAACGGCTCGCCCGCGCCGATGACGTCGAGCCCGGGCGCCGAGAGGTGCGCCCAGTAGCGCAGGCTCGGGATGCCGTGAACCCGGTGAGGGTCGCTCGCAAAGATGGCGCGGCCGGTGACCGAGCGCGGCGGCGCCACCGCAAAGTTGTTGCTGGCGTAGAGGGGGCGTTCCGCCGCCTCGAGCAGTTCGAGCGCGCCGGTGCGCGCCGGCCCGGCTTCGCCCTTCAGTTTCCCGGGCGTAAACGTGACCGGGTTGCGCGCGAGGTTGTACCCGCGCAGCACTTCGGCCGGAACCAACGCCGGATCCAACCCCGGCGGCACCTGCGTCGTCCAAGCCGGCTCGAGCGGCCGGCGGAACGCATCGACCTCGAGTCCGGCCGCGGCGACCGTCCGTGCGCGCGCCACTTCGGAGCTGAGATTGCTGGCGAGTCCGTGGGCCCGGATTCGAACCACGTCGGCGGCCTCCCAGCGCGCCGGCGCGTAGCCGAGCAGCTTGAACTCCGGCGCCAGCAACTCGGGTTGGGCCCGGGTGAGTCCGACGTAGGCGTTGATGCCCGCGACAAAGCTTTCGACGATTCGCTTCGCGTCGGACGCGTAGGCGATCCACTCCGCATGCATTTCGCCGCGGTACAGGAAAAGCCGTGCGGCCGCGTCGTGCTCCACATACGCGGGACCGAAGTCGCGCGCGAGCTCGCCGAGTCCCCGTTTCCGCCAGAGATCGATTTGCCAGAGCCGGTCCCGCGCGGCGTTGAATCCCTGGACGAAGAAGGCATCGTACGTCGTCTGCGCGTAGATGTGGGGGACGCCCCAGCGGTCGACGCGGATCTCGGCGTCACGCGCGAGACCCGGTACGGTGTAGCGCTTCGTCGGCGGCTCGGCCGCGACCGAGCCAACGCACAAGGCAAACCACGTGAAGAACGCGGCGGAAGCCGCGCGCCGGGCGCAGCCGGGGTGGATGGGGTGATGCTTGCCCGGCGCAAGAACGAACACATGGGGCATGGCGATCGTGCTGCCACTCCGGCTCCTCCCTTGCGAGGCGAAAGCCGGAGGACGGGGGCTTGAAAATGCACGCAGGAGGACGGGATGTTCGGATATAGCAACGCGGCACGCCAGGCGGCGTTTGAGTTGAATCCCGGTTTTGCTCGAAATGCCGGTGGCGATCTTTCACGTTCCGCCGTATGCGAATACTCGTCACGGGCGGCGCCGGCTTTCTCGGCTCCCATCTTTGTGATCGCTTGATCAATGACGGCCACGAAGTGGTCTGCGTTGACAACCTGTTCACCGGCCAGAAGGCGAACATTGCGCATCTGCTCGCCAGCCCGCGTTTCGAATTCGTGCGCCACGACATCGTCGATCCGTTCAAGTTCGAGGTGGACCAGATCTACAACCTGGCGTGCCCCGCGTCGCCCGTGCACTACCAGTTCAATCCGATCAAGACGGTGAAGACATCCGTCATGGGCGCGATCAACTGCCTCGGCCTCGCAAAGCGCGTGAAGGCGCGGGTCTTCCAGGCGAGCACGAGTGAAGTTTACGGCGATCCGTCGGTGCATCCGCAGCCCGAGAGTTACTGGGGCAACGTGAACCCGATTGGCCGGCGATCGTGCTACGATGAAGGCAAGCGCTGCGCGGAAACGCTGTTCTTCGATTACCACCGCGAGAACAAGGTCGATATCCGCGTCATCCGGATCTTCAACACCTATGGCCCGCGGATGCATCCGAACGACGGCCGCGTGGTATCGAATTTCATCGTGCAGGCATTGAAAGGGGAGGAGCTCACGATCTATGGCGACGGCACGCAGACGCGGTCGTTCTGTTTCGTCGACGACTTGATCGAGGGATTTATCCGCTTCATGGCGCAGACCCAGACCGTGGGGCCGATGAACCTGGGCAACCCGGGCGAGTTCACGATGCTCGAGCTGGCCGAGCTCACGATCAAACTCGTGGGTGGCAAGTCCCGGATCGTGCACAAGCCGTTGCCTTCCGATGACCCGAAGCAGCGGCAGCCCGACATCAGCCTTGCCCGGAAGGTCCTTAAGTGGGAGCCGGCCATCCCGCTCGAAGAGGGTTTGCAGCGGACCATCGGGTACTTCCGTGGTCGCGTTTAATGGTTTGCGCGTGGGAGGCGAAAACCGGGGATTTGCCATTTGCCAAGCCGGTGGCGGGTCCTAACGTTCGACCCTCTTCATGTTCTCGTTTCTCCTCAAACGGTTTTCCGGCCGGCACTACAAGAAATTCCTGGAAAGTGCCCGGCCGACAGTCGCGCGCATCAATGAACTGGAGCAGCAGTATCAATCGCTGACGGACGACCAGCTTCGCGCCAAGACGGCTGAGTTTCGGGAGCGACTCGCGGCCGCGACGGACAAGAAGGCCGCGTTGGAGCAGGTTTTGCCCGAGGCATTTGCGACGGTGAAGAACGCGGCGCGGCGTCTGTTTGGCCGCAGCATCATCGTCTCCGACCACGAGCTGACGTGGGACATGATCCATTTCGACGTCCAGCTGATCGGCGGCATCGCGCTGCATCAGGGCAGGATTTCCGAAATGGCGACCGGTGAAGGCAAGACGCTGGTCGCGACCCTGCCGCTTTACCTGAACTCCCTCACGGGTCGAAACACGCAGCTGGTCACGGTCAACGATTACCTGGCCCGGCGCGACTCGGAGTGGATGGGCCACCTCTATACTTTTCTTGGGGTATCCGTCGGCTGCATCCAGCAGCAGATGGCGCCGGATCTGCGGCGCGAAATGTACGGCCGCGACATCACATATGGGACGGCGAGCGAATACGGTTTCGACTACCTGCGCGACAACGGCATGGCCACGCGCAAGGAGGACCAGGTCCAGCGCGATTACTGGTACTGCATCGTGGACGAAGTCGACTCGATCCTCGTCGACGAGGCGCGGACCCCGCTGATCATCTCGGGGCCGGCCCCGATCGAGCGCGAACAGCCCTTCACGCGGCTGAAACCGCCGGTCGAGCAACTCGTCAATGACCAGACGCGACTGTGCAACCGGATCGTGACCGAGGCGAAGGCGATCCTGGAGAAACCCAACGTCACCGCCGACGAGCGGCTCCAGGCCGCGCAGAAGATGCTCCAGGTGAAAATGGGTCACCCGAAGAACAAGCAGTTGCTGCGATTGATGGAGAACAGCGACTGGCGCAAGCTGCTCGACAAGACGGAGACCGAGCTCAATTCGGACCTGAACAAGGAGGAGTGCTACAAGCTCAAGGAGGAACTGTTCTTCGTCATCGACGAGCGCCAGCACCAGGCCGATTTGACCGAGATTGGGCGCAACAAGCTGCGGCCGGACGATCCCGACGCGTTCATGCTGCCGGATCTTGCGACCGAGTTCAGTGACCTCGAGAAGGACACCTCGGTCTTGCCCGAACAGCGCGAGGAGCGGAAGCTCGCCTCGCAGCAGCGCTACGCCCAAATCTCCGAGGATATTCACGCGATTTCTCAGCTGCTGCGGGCGTATTCACTTTATGAACGCGATGTCGAGTACGTCGTCACTCCGGACGGCAAGGTGCTGATCGTCGACGAGAACACCGGCCGCGTGATGCCGGGCCGCCGCTGGTCCGACGGATTGCACCAGGCGGTCGAGGCGAAGGAAAACGTCAGCATCGAGCGTGAGACGCGGACGTACGCCACGATCACGATCCAGAATTATTTCCGCATGTACGAGAAGCTCGCCGGCATGACGGGCACGGCGGAAACCGAGGCGACCGAGTTCAGCGACATCTACCGCCTCACGGTGCAGGTCATTCCGACGAACAAACCCTGCATCCGGGTCGACCGGAACGATTCCATCTTCAAGACGCGCCGCGACAAGTACTCCGCGGTGGTGAAGGAGATTGAGGAGGCCAACAAGCGCGGCCAGCCGGTGCTCGTGGGCACAACCAGCGTCGAGTCGTCGGAGGTGCTTTCGCGCATGCTCCGGCGCACGGGCATCATTCACACGGTGCTCAACGCGAAGTTCCATGCGCAGGAGGCCGACATCGTGGCCCGGGCCGGTCAGCGCGCCGCCGTCACCATCGCGACGAACATGGCGGGCCGTGGAACCGACATCAAACTCGGCGAAGGCGTGCGCGAACTCGGCGGCCTTTACGTGATCGGCACCGAGCGCCACGAGTCACGGCGCATCGATCGCCAGCTGCGCGGTCGTTGTTCGCGCCAGGGCGATCCCGGCCTGACGAAGTTTTACCTCTCGCTCGAGGACGACCTCATGCGGTTGTTCCTTCAGGGCAACCTGGCGTCGAAGCTGATGGAGGGCTCGATGCAGGAGGGCGAGGAGCTCGAGCACCCGTGGCTCAACCGCTCGATTGAAAGCGCGCAGAAAAAGGTCGAGCAGCAGAATTACTCGATCCGCAAGCGGCTGCTGCAATACGACGACGTGCTCAACCAGCAGCGCGAGGTCGTGTACGGCATTCGCAACGGCGCGATCCACGCCGAGCGGCCGAAGGACATCATCTTCGATCAAATCGAGGAGGAGCTGCACACGCGGCTCGAGGTGGCGGGCTTCGCCGCGAAAACCGGCGCGACGCAGACGACGCTCGAAAGCCTCGTCGGCTGGCTCAACTCGCACTTCCCGATCAGCGTCAAGGTCGAGGAATTGAAGGGCGAACCGGATTCACTGGTTGCGAGCCTGCTCGGCCGGATCAAGGACGCGTACGCGGTGAAGGAGTCGGTGGAGATTCCGGAGGCGCTTGGATCGCTCGAGCGCTACGTCGTCATCAACGCCATCGATCACCACTGGCAGGAACACCTGACCGAGATGGAGGAGCTGCGCCGCTCGATCGGATTGCGCAGCTACGGCCAGAAGGATCCGCTGGTCGAGTACAAGGGCGAGGCGTACAAGTATTTCGAGGAGCTGATGAACAACGTGCGGTTGCAGATCTGCACCGGGCTGTTCCGCAGCGCCTCCAACATCGAGTCGTTCGAGAACATGCTGGCATTGCTCAGCCGCACCGCGCACGCGGTCGGTCCGGCCGATCTGCCGGCGCCGGCGGCGGGCGCGGGACCGCAAATCACGACGACCGTGACGAGCAGCGGGCCCGCGGTTGCCACGGCCGAACCGGAGCTCCAGCTGCCGAAGGTGACCATCCGCCGCGAACTGCCAAAAGTGGGCCGCAACGACCCGTGCCCGTGTGGCAGCGGCAAGAAGTACAAGCATTGTCACGGGGCGTGAGGAGCGTGCGCCGGCGTGCGTGAACGCTGCATCATGCCGATGAACACTCCCCCGCGCCTTGCGCCCCCCGTCTCGAGAGGGGATCCAATCGCGTCGTTAAGACGAGCATCGCGTAGCAGCCGAGGCTCGCGTAGCAGCCGAGGTAACGAGGCTGTCATGTTCTTTTCCTCGTGCGTCCAGCCTCCTTACGTCGGCTGCTACATTCGGCTCCGTCTCCGACCGCGAAAAACATCTTCGCATGGCCGCTGATCCCGCCTCACCCGCTTTCGATCCCTACGAACCGCGGCCGACGTTCTTCCAGCGGAATGCGGACGCCGTCGCGGCGACGACGGTGTTCGTGCTCACGGTCGTGCTCGGCGTCGTGTCGTTTCCGCCGTACCACACGCCGGAGTTCGCGTATGTGATGCTCACGCCCGGCGTGTTCTGGGCCTACACGGCGCCGCGACTGAAACTCTTCGCCTGGACGCTCGCCGTAGCCCAGGCGGTGCTGTGGACGATCCTCCTCGGCTGGCTGCACAATGTCACCTGGGCCGGTTTGTTCCTGTTGGGGCCCTTCATCGGCGCGTGGGTCGGCTCGTGGTATCTCGTCGCGTGGTGGATCCTGCCGCGGATGATTGGCCGGCCGACGCCGACGCGGCTCGCCGCCATGGTCGGGCTCGCCGCGGCGTGGGTATTGATTGAGTGGACACGCACGTGGCTTCTGGGCGGGTTCCCGTGGCTGCCGCTCGCGGCCAGCCAGTGGACCATGGTGAGCATGCTGCAAATCGCGTCCTACACCGGGGCGACCGGCGTGTCGTTCGTCATCGTGATGGTGAATCTCGGGTTTGCGGCGTATGCCCACCGGCTCTTTCGCGAGCGCGCCGTCGGACTGAACAAACGCAGCCAGGAGTTCTTCCTCGCGCTGTTTCTCGTGCTCACGTGTTTCAGCGTGCACGTGCAGCAGACGTTCAACCGGGTGCATTTCGCCGTTCCGCTGGCGCGTGTCGGTTTCGTCCAGCCTTACATCCCGCAGAACCTGAAATGGGATCCGGCGCAGGAGCCGGAGATTCGCGACGTTCTCATCAAGCAGACGCTGGAAGCCGCGACGACCAAGCCCGACCTGATACTCTGGCCGGAGGCGGCGACGCCGTGGGCGGTGAGGGGCGACGAGAACATGAAGGCGCTGGTCGAGGCGCTGGCCAAGCGCGCCAACACGCCGCTGGTGCTTGGCTCGATCGCCATCGAGAAAGGCGAGGGGGGGCGCGACCAATGGCTGAACGGTGCGTTTGTGGCCACGCCCGCGGGACTCAAGCCGGATTATTATGCGAAGCGGCAGCTCGTGCCGTTCGGCGAGTTCGTGCCGCTGCGGCCTGTCCTGGGCTGGTTGCGGAAATTCGTGCCCATCGGCGAGGATTTCACCCCCGGCGGGGATTCATCGCCGTTGATCGTGTCGATTCGCGGTGAACCGACGATTCTCGGACCGCTGATTTGCTACGAGGATATCTACCCGACGCTGGCTCGGCGCAGCACGCAGGCGGGTTCGTCGGCGCTCGTGGTGCTGACGAACAACGGCTGGTTTGGCGAAGGCGGCGCCGCGTATCAGCACGCGGCGCACTCGGTGCTGCGCGCGGTGGAAAACCGGCGTCCGGTCCTGCGCTGTGGCAATGGCGGCTGGAGCGGCTGGATCGACGAGTTCGGCGGCGTGCGCGCAACGCTGACGAACGATCAGGATCGAATCTACTATCGTGGCAACCGGGTGATCAGCGTGACGCGCGATCGTCGCTGGATTGGCCAGTCGTCATTCTACACCGAATACGGCGACTGGTTTGTCCTGCTGTGCGCCGGGATGCTGACGTTTGCGATCCTGCTGCTCCGCACCAGCGCGCCGGCGGTGATGGAGCGGCCAGCCGGGACAGCGGCCGAGACTTGAACCGCAAAGTTCCTCGCACCCAACGTGTGAGGTCGCGGCGGCTTTCCTGGGAGCGCGGGCGTCGGTCGATTTCGGATTGCGGATTTCGGATTTCGGATTCGGCAAACCACGACGAATCGCACGCCGTTGTTCCCTTGGGCGCGGGTGTCCCGCCCGCAAGGATAGAGTGGGAGCACGGCTGCCCCCGCCCGCGCTCCCAGGGCAAACGCCGCCGTGCAAATCCTACCGGTTTGCCAAATCCGCAATCCGCAATCCGAAATCCGAAATCATCCCGGGCTCGGCAATCGCGCAAAACCGTTCAATCTCTCCCGCATGCCTGCGTGTTTTGCTGCTGAAAATCTGATCGCGTTTGCGCGGGCATTGCTCGTCGCGACGGGAGTCGAGGAAGAGAAGGCGGCGGCGGTCGCGCAAATCCTCGTCGAGGGGGATTTGCTCGGGCACACGACGCACGGGCTGGCGCTGCTTCCGGCCTATCTGGCCGAAATCGAAAAAGGTTCGATGCGGAAGGCAGGCGCGCCGCGCGTGCTGGCGGATTTTCCCGCCGCGCTGACGTGGGACGGCCTGCGGTTGCCCGGACCATGGCTCGTCGTGCAGGCGATCGAGGAGGCGATCGTCCGCGCACGGCAATATGGCGGTGCAACGGTGTCGATCCGCCGTAGCCACCACATTGGCTGCCTGGCCGCGTACCTGCGCCCGGTCGCCGAACGCGGATTGCTCATCGTGCTGTCCTGCTCCGATCCGAGCGTCAGCAGCGTGGCCCCGTTCGGCGGACGCACCGATGTGTTCACGCCGAATCCGTTGGCGGCTGCGTGGCCGACCGACGGCGATCCGGTGATCATCGATGTGTCGATGTCCATCACCACGAACGGGCTCACGAAACGGCTGCACACCGAGGGCCGCCGGTTCCCCGGCCAGTGGGCGCTCGACGCGCAGGGCGAGCCGACGGACGATCCGGCGGCGCTTTATGCAAATCCGCCCGGAACACTGTTGCCAATGGGCGGCACCGACCACGGTCACAAGGGCTACGCGCTCACCTTGCTGGTCGAGGCGTTGACCGGCGGATTGGCCGGACACGGCCGCGCGGATCCGGGCGAGGGGTGGGGCGGCAACGTCTTGGTGCAGGTCTACGATCCGGCGTGTTTCGGCGGCGCGGAAAATTTCCGCCGACAAACGACAGAGGTTGCGCGCGCGTGTCGCGACACGCCGCCGCGCCCCGGCTTCGAGCGCGTCCGGTTGCCCGGCGAATCGGGATTGCGTCGGCGCGCCGAACAGCTGGCGCGCGGCGTCGAGCTTTATCCCGGCATCCTCTCGTCCATTGCGCCGTGGGCTGAGAAGTTCGGCCTCAATCCACCGGCAGCAATCAACGGTTAGTGCGCCACGCGGTATTTTCACGGGCGCAAAGCTGCGTCCGCGATGCAGTTCTTGTTTTGCGCCCCCGATCCGCGGCCCGCGTGCGTTTCCTTGTTCCGATCGGAACAGAGAAACGCACGGAGTGGATACACGGCTCGGTCCGGAGAAAGCAAAATTCCGGTTCTGGCGGGAACGTGCAGCGGCGGACCGCCCTGTGTAATTGCCCCGTACTGAGCCGACCGCGGGAGCGGAAATCCGAACCCTGAACCGGTTGATCGTAGTTGGTTTGTTCCTACGTCTGCGTGCGTTTCTTTGTTCCGATCGGAACAAAGAAACGCACGGAGTGGATATCAAGAAGCCGCCGCGAGGGATTCGGTCAAACGGACAATCAGATGCCAGACGCCCGACGTTGCCGTCGACGTCCCAGCCACGGCCGCAATGGGTCGCATCACTTCCAGTTGTCCGTGCGGAATGGCGTCGCGGGCAGCCCGGCGCCGTTGTACAGGTTGCAACTCGGAAAGTTCTCCCATGCGTAACGCACCGCGACCGGCTTCGCGACGTCGGGACTTGAGACGATCACCGTGTCGCCCGCGATTCGCGCCTGCGCCGGTTTCCATTCGCGATTGCTTCCGGCGATGACAAATCCGCGCACGGGGCCATCCTTCGCGATCAATCCACCGTTCGCATGTTTGAACCGAACGACAACCTCACGCTCCCGAATCTCGTGGCCCGCCGGCAGCGGACCCGAGGTTGCCGGGACCTTCCGGCCGTAAACCGTGCCCAGCGCCCAGAGTGAAAGCCGGCGGCCGGCCTCCTGTTTGTTGAGCGGATGGATGTTCTTCTCGTCGCCGATATCGATGTTGATGCCCATCCCGGTGCGAGGCAGCGCGAGTGTTTTCAGCATCGCCTCGCGCACCGTCGGCCAGTCGCGACCCGGGCCGCCGAAATTCGGCAGTTGTGCCCACGCGAATGGAAACTCGTAGCCCCACCGGGTGCGCCAGTCGGTCACCAGCAGCCGCAGCTGATGCTCGTAAAAGGGCGCCTTCGCCGGCATGGAGTTTGCCTCGCCCTGATACCACAGCGCGCCGCGGATCGCGTACGGGATCAGCGGTGCAATCTTGCCGTTGAATAGGCCGCCGATGTTCGCCTTCCGTTCTTTCAACTCGGTCGGATTTTGCGGCCGGCGTGGTGCCTTCTGTTTTTCGGCGCGCGCCTTCTTCGACGCCTCCTGCCATTGCGCGAGGTCGCGCTCGTATTTCTTTTTCGCCGCCTCGCTCGCGATCCCGGCGTTCTCCTTGTCGGCCGCGGTGAAAAACGACTTCAAGTCGGGCGCGGCGCGCTGCACTTCCGGCGCGATCCACGATTCGATCGGCGTTCCGCCCACCGACGAGTTGATCAATCCGACGGGGACGCCGAGCGAGCGGTGCAGTTCCCGGCCGAAGAAATACAGAATCGCCGAAAACGATCCGACACTGTCAGGCGAACAGATGACCCACCGGCCGCTGCCGCCTCCCTGTGGCTTCTCCGCCGCGGCTGATTCCTCCTTGAACATCCTGATGCTGGGGAATTGGGCGGCGGCCTGCTCCTGCGGGAAATCCTTCGAGCGCGCCACCGTCATCGCCATGTTCGACTGGCCCGAGCCGAGCCACACCTCGCCGACCAGCACGTCGTTGATCACGATCTCGTTTTTGCCTTTGACCGTGAGCGTCGTCGGTCGTGCTGCGTTCAGCTTCGCCAGCTTCACCATCCATTTGCCATCGGAGCCCGGTTGGGTGGACAGCGTCTGGCCGGCGATTGACACGGTGACCTTCTCGCCCGGATCGGCCCAGCCCCACACCGGCACGGTGGCATCGCGCTGAAGCACCATGTGGTCGGAGAATATAGCCGGCAGCTTCACGTCGGCGTGCGCGGCAGCGACGGCAACGCAGGCGAACGCGAGAAGGCGGATAAAGCGCGGGGGAAATGATGGCATCATGGCGGGAAAGCTTTGAGTTCCTGGAAGGCCGGGCGAAAAGATGCGACGCGCAATCGAACCGCAAACCCACCGTCGGAGTCCAACCTTTCGTTTGACGACAAGCGTTGAAATCCCGCGGCGACGACGCTACGGCTCGAACCCACATCGCGCTCGCGACATACTCCCACCATGATTTTTCCGTATTTCCCTTCCCGACCGGGCCGCTCCGTTTGGTCCCTGCTTTCGTCAGCGGCACTGTGCGCCGCCGTCTCGCTCCACGCCCAAGCCGCGAAGTCATCCGCCGCTGCGCCGGCAACAAAGGCTGAAATCGAGGCCGGTTGGCAAAGCCTGTTCGACGGCAAGACGCTCGCCGGGTGGGCGCAGTCGGGCTTCGAGGCCGAGGGGCCGGTGAAAGTCGAGAACCCGTTTCGCGGCGGGCCCGGCGCCATCGTGATCGCCGAAGGCACCATGCTTTCAGGCATCACGTCGACGCGGGGTAGTGCGCTACCGCGGATGAATTACGAAATCACGCTCGAGGCGATGAAACTGGAGGGCAGCGATTTCTTCTGCGCGCTGACGTTTCCGGTCGGCAAATCGGAATGCAGCCTGGTCGTCGGCGGCTGGGGCGGGATGGTGGTGGGCATTTCGAGTGTCGATTATTCGGACGCGTCCGAGAACGACACCACGACCGGCATGGCGTTCGCCGACAACCGCTGGTATCGTATCCGCGTTCGCGTGACCGCCGAAAAGATCGAGGCCTGGATCGACGCCCAGCAGGTCGTTGATCTCGAGCACAAGGACCGGAAGATCACCATGCGACCGGGTGATATTGAAAAATCGGTTCCGCTCGGGATCGCCACGTATCAGACGCGCTCCGCCGTCCGCGACATCAAGCTGCGCCGGCTGTAGCACGCGTTCGACTCTGAGTTTTCGTCGGCTCCGAGGGCACGGGCATCCTGAGATCTATTCGGCGTCCGGCTCCGGCGTGGGCACGGGGAAACGCCCGAGCGCTTTCGTCGCGCCGGTCATCTTCCCGGCGGCATCCCAGATTACGCGGCCACCGTGCACCGAGAAGGTCATGCCCTTCACGGCGCGGCCTTCGAGTGCCACCGCACTGGCGGGGACTTCCAGTCGCACCCAGCCGCCCGCCTTCGGCATCGGTCCCATGTTCCGCTGACCCGGAGTCCCTTCGTTGCCGTACTTGATCAGGCTCGTGCCCCAATACGCGCGATGCTCCCACGTACCGTCATTCCAGTTGAGCATGATTTCGCGCGGCGGATTCTCGGGATCGATGTAAACGAACGCGAACAGCACGTCGCCCTTGTCGACGCTCAAGGTTTCCTCCGCGTGGTCGAAGCCATGCTCGTGCAGGGGAGTCTTGCCATTCGATTCGTGCTGCGGCGTGGCAGCATACATGGATCGCACCAGTTCATTTGGTTTCGAGACCGGCTTCGTCCAGGTCCATGTGTCGCCGCCGGTTGTCAGCGGTTGGGCCCCGCCCGGCAATGCGCCATTGACCCAGAACACCACGGGGCTGTTGGCGGAAAATTGGGCCGCGGCAAACATGCGCCGGCCGTCGGGCAGGTGGGTTTCCGCCTCGATCCATTGTTCGCCGGCCGATTTCCCCACGAATGTGAAACTCGGGCCGATGGCCGGCTCCTGGTCGCGTCCTTCCCAGACGATCCGTGCCGCGGAAAGATCGAGCTCCGACTCCAGTCGCGCGATGATCGGCTTGTGCAATGCCGCCATTTTTGTCGGTAGCACGATCCGGGCGGTGGCGGATTTCCATGGCACGGACTTCGCCGGGGTCTGCGCCGCCCAGAAGGCGAGGCTGCCGAGGCTGCGTCCCTGGTTCGAGATCACGAATTCCGTCTGGACGTTGTACGCGTCGCTCCAGCGATCGTAAATCGGGTAGGGCGCCGTCGCCGCGTCGTCGGGCGGATAACTCGTGAGCCGCAGTTCGGTCTTGTAGTGGCCGACGTAGTCGAAATCGGCCTGGACGCTGCCAAGCGGAATGCCCGACGGCGGCAGCACGCGGCGATCCGACTGGGCGTATTGGTGCACGATTTCGCGCGGGCGCTTCTGTCCGAGGCCGGTGAGGTAGCTGACGTTGGCGGGATTGCAGCCAAGCTCGTAATTGATGTTCGCCACGACGGTCTCGGCATATTCCGGCCGCGGGCTGATTTGGTACGCGACCGTGGCGTCAAACGCGCGATCGCTGGCGAAAAACCACCCGCCGCGCCGCTGGCGTTTCGTCGCCTCCGGGAAACTCGTGCCATAGGCGCTCTGGCGCGACCAGCGCAGGGCGTCGTCGCCGGCGGCGCGGAGCTCGGCCTCGCATTTCGCCAGGTAGCCGGCATCGACTTTGTTGGCGGGAAGCCGCTGGCTGCGGACCGCGAACGCGTAGCTGCGGATCGCGTTGCCATAGCAGAAACTCGCGCGCACCCAGCCCCAGTGCCGCTTCTCCGGATCCGCGGGATTCAGCCAGCGGAAGAGTTTTTCCTCGAACGCGCGGTCGCCGGTGGCGAGGAAGAGCTCGGCCGCCGCCCACGCGAGCTCGTCGTCGTGAGTGAAGTCGTGGCCGTAGTGCGTGAGTTTCTGATACGCGCCGGCCTGGCCATGTTTCTCGATCGCGGCGGTGAGAAATTTCCAGCCCAGCTGCGCCTGCTCGAGGTATTTCTTCGCCTCCTTCGGATAATGCCGCTGGAAAACGGGCGACGAGGCACATTGCGCCAGCGCCGCCACCGCCGCGGCCGTCGAGGCGGTGTTCTTCGGCCAGACGATTTGCGGGTCGCCCTTGTCGGGCGGGGTGCCGCTCTCGTAGCGCCGCTCCTTCGGGTAAACCAGAAAGTAGAAGCCGCCGTCGGTGTCCTGTAATTTCGCCAGAAAATCAGCCTCGTATTTCGCCTCCTGAAGCACGTCGGGAATCCCGTCGCCACTCTCCGGCAGCCCGAGGTTGTCGAGGTCGGCCACGCCGGGAAAGCCGTCCACCGCGAGCATCAACGGGTGGACGAGCGCGGCGCTGTTGATCGTGTATTTGCTGTAATCGCCCGCGTCGTGATGCCCGCCGGACACGTCGATTTTTCCGGTGCGGACAAAAGGATAAAGTTGCGAGCGGTCATCGCGCAGCCACGGCGAGGGATGATCCGGTTTCTTGTCGTTGAGATTCGCGATGATGTCCCAGGCCTTCGCAAATCGCGCCGCGGGGACCGGGACGTCAGCGGGGGCGACATGACACGGTGCATGGGTGAAGCGGGTGAACGGCAGCTCGTTCGCGCCGCCGCACCGCTGATGATAAAGCCCCAGCGCATAGGCGCGCGTGAAGTTCATCATCATCCCATCGTCGATCCGAAACGGCAGCGAGGCGCCGAATCCCGGAACGACGAGACGGAACTCGCCCTGGTCCTTGAAGGAACTGAAGTCCGCCTCCCAGACCTGCTGGTAGGGCGCGGGGGTGTAATTGAAACCGGTCTCGCGCCGGCGTTTCAACTTCCCCTCGTGCACGGTTTTTCCCGTGCCGGCATCGATCAATTCGAATCTCGCGTCGCCGGGCACCGGCAGTTCGCCCAGGTCGCCCAGGTAGTAGCCGACCATCGCGAGTTTTGGCAGCCCGGGCGCATAGCCCTCCTCGTTGACGTGGATGGCGGGGTTCCACTGGAGCGGTGCGAGGGTGGCCCGGAAAACGGTTCCTTCCGGCCACAACCTGCTTTTCGGCTGCCGGACTTCCACGGCCACGGGTTTTTCGCCCATCGCGATCGGGTCCGCGAGGACGAGATATACCGCATTCGTGACGCGCAGGTCGCGTTGTTTGAGTGGGGCGTAGGCGACGCGGCGTCTTACGCCGACCTCGGACACGGTGACGCGACGGCCACCGGCGAAAACCTCGAATTCAGCGGCGGCCGGCTGCGGCGGACGCATCGGCGATGCGCGGCCATCCGGCGCCGTGACGTAAGTCAGCTCGAGGACGCTGGGTGCGACGACGCGCAGCGCGTGTTCGCCGGGCGCGGGCACGCGCAACAGTGACTCCGCCACCGCGGCGGGCACCGCTGAGCATGCGATGCCGGCGGCAAACACGAGGAAAACGAAAACAAGGGCTCGGGCCATGAAGTGCAGTCCTACAACCTGACGGATTGGCGGGAATTCGCCGAGTAGGTGTGCGCCGACCTTTGGGTCGGGTTCGACCCGATGCGTTGGCCGCAGCTCATGTAGTAGTGCGGTGCTGAGTAAGTATAGCCGCGAGCACCACAGATTTCGTGAAAGCCTGTCATTCTGAGCGTAGCGAAGAATCCAGTAGACTACACGCATGCCATCGCGCTGCTGGATTCTTCGCTGCGCTCAGAATGACGCGCAGGGGTGGTATGGATGAGTTTTCACACCGTCTGGCCACCGAGTGGAGGTTCGTCGGCTCGCCGCGGTACGCCCTATTCGCAAATCTTCGAGAGGCTGGGACCATTCGTTCTTTCGCGCGGGCCGCTCATTCGCCGGTTGCCTGTTGGCGGCGGACGGTTGAAGGTCGCCCTCCATCGGTTCGGTCGGCGGCCACGAATTTGAGCTTCCTTCGATGCATCATCCCAAGAGTTTGCGGGGAACACTCCGGTGGCCGCCGCTCGTGGGAACCAGCCGCCACCATCACGACTAACGCCCAACACCCTTTCGCCAGCAAATTCCGCTCCTTTCCCACATGCCTTGATGTCGGCCCGCTCAACCCACGGGCCCTCCCGCCATGAAAACCCATCAAGCATGTTCCACCACGCCGTCATTGCCACGGCGCCAGTTCATTCAAACCGCCGCCGGGCTCGCCCTCGGCACGACCCTCGCTTCGCGTAGTCCGCTCTCGGCCGCTGAGCGCCGTCGCTCGATCGGCGCCAACGATCGCATTCGAATCGGCATCATCGGTTGCGGCGATCGCGGGTGCAACGCGCACATGGAGGGCGTGCACGCCCATGTGGCCGCGACGAATTTCGAGATCGTCGCCGTCTGTGATCCGTGGCGGCTCGCTCGCGAGCGCGCCAATGCCAAGGTGAAGGCGTGGTTCGGCCGCGATGCGCGGCAATGCGCGTCGTATCGCGAGCTGCTGTCGTGGGACGGCATCGATGCCGTGATGATTGCATCGCCCGATCATTTGCACACGACCCACCTCGAGGCCGCGGCTCGTGCGGGAAAGCACATCTACGTCGAGAAGCCGCTCGCCATGGAAATGGACCGGCTGGTCCGCGCCGTCGACGCCGTGAAGGCGGCCGGCACCGTCGTGCAGATTGGCACCCAGATTCGCAGCCTGCCGGGGATTGTCGGCGCGCGCGAGCTGGTGAAGAGCGGCACCTTCGGCAAGTGGTCGCGAATCGAGGAGTGCCGCAACAGTGAGCGGCCGTATTGGTATCGATATCTCAAGGACGTGCGCGCCGAGGATGTCGATTGGAAGGAGTTTCTGGCGGACCGGCCGATGCGTCCATTCCGGTCGGATCTGTATTCCGGCTGGTATGGCTACGCCGATTTTTCGCACGGTCCGATCAGCGGGCTCGGCGCCCACTTCATTGACATGGTGCACTTCATCACCGGCGCAAAGTTTCCGGCGTCGTGCGTCTGCGTCGGCGGCACGTTCACCTGGCAGGACGAGCACCAGTTCACGCTGCCGGACTGCGCGCAGGCGACCTGGATTTATCCCGAGGGATTTCTCGTCAGCAGCTCGAACAACATGGGCAATGGCTATGGGAGCGTGCGGAAATTCTACGGCGACAAGGGCGTGCTGAAGGTGGACAACTGGAGCGCGCCGACCTTTAGCGCCGAGGGCGCACCGCGGCGCGACGGGAAGATTCGCGGCGACAGCCCGGTGCCCGGGGTCGCGCGACCCGATCACTTCCTCGACTGGTTACAGTGCATGCGCACGGGCCAGACCCCGCACGCGCCGATCGAAGCCGGTTACCAGCACGCCGTCGCGGTGTTGATGGCGCAGGAGTCGTACCGGACGGGTCGCAAGACCATCTACGATCACCAGAGCCGCACGATTCGCACCGCCTCCAACGCCGCCTGACCATGAGTCATTCGGCTGTTTCAAATTCCCGTTCAACGCTGCTCACGCGGCGCGGCTTCCTCGGTGGCGTCATGCTGGCCGGCGCTGGCGCAACCATCGCCCGTGCGGCGGCCGGATCGCGCTGGCAGATCGGCTGCTACACGCGGCCGTGGGCGGAGCACGAGTACCGCGTCGCGTTGGATGGAATCGCCGAGGCCGGATACGCCCACGCGGGACTGATGACTGCCAAGGATGGCGTCATCGTCGGCCCCGACACCCCCGCCGAAAAGGTCCGGCAGATGGCGACCGAGGCGAATTCGCGCGGCTTGAAAATTGCCTCCATTTACGGCGGCAACTTCCTCGCGAAAAACTCCGTGCCCGAGGGTGTCGCGGCGTTGAAGCGGCTCGTCGACAATGTGGCGCTGTGCAGTTGTCCCGCGCTGCTCCTCGGCGGCACGAGCCGCGCCGAGACGGTCGACAATTATTACCGCGTCGTCGCGGACTGCGCCGATTACGCGCGCAGCAAGGGTGTCAGCTTCAGTGTCAAACCGCACGGCGGCACCAACGCCACGGGACCGCAATGCCGGCAACTGATCGAAAAAGTAGGCCGGGCGAAGCTCGGCCTCTGGTACGACCCGGGAAATATCTTTTTCTACTCGGAGGGGAAACTCGACCCGGTCGATGATTCCGAGACCGTGGATGGCCTTGTCGTCGGCATGAGCGTGAAGGATTACCGGCCGCCGAAGGACGTCGCGCTGACGCTAGGGACAGGGCAGGTGAACTTCGCGAAAGTCTTCGGCCGATTGCAGCGCGGTGGATTCCGCGGTGGTCCGCTGATCGTGGAATGTCTCGCGCCCGGCAGTGTGGCGCAGATCACCGCCGAAGCGAAGAAGGCCCGCCGATTCCTGGAGACATTGGTGACGCAGGCGTAAATCGAATCACGCAGTCTCGATACGCACGCCGACGGGATATGCGGCATGCCGCAAGCCGTTCGACAGGCTCACGGCCATCTGTGTTTTCGACTGAAAGGCCTCGAGCTTGTCGAGAGGCTTGTCGAGAGGCTTGTCGAGAGGCGGCAGCCCTACAACGTGCACGACGATGTGCGTTCCTGTAGGACGGGCGCTTGCGCCCCCGCAGAACCGCTCGGCGGTGCTGACATGCGACCCTTTCGATTGGCTTCCGAACACGCCCCAGCGACTTTGTCATCTAATAGATGACAAACGCGGTGAGGTCTGCCCGGGCCGGTCGGGCGGGGGTGGCTTCGCATTGACCGGGCCGCGTCGCGCCGGATACTGCGCTGCCATGAAGCTCCGATTAGCCCGAGGCTGCGCGCTGGGTCTGGCCATTGCGTGGTGGCTCTCCGGTATTGCTCGCGCCGATACCACGGTTCTCCTGGTCGCCGGCGAGCCCAGCCACGGTCCGGGGGAACATCGATTTCCGGATGGATGCACGCTGCTCGCCAGTGCGCTCAATGCGAGCGGCCTGCCGGTTCGGGCCGAAGTGAGTCTTGGCTGGCCGGACGATGCCAAACTCGCTGCCGCCAGTTCCATCGTGCTCTACTCCGATGGCCTCGATCGCCACGTCGCCGAAGGTAAGGTCGCGCAATTGCGGCGACACGTTGGCGCAAAAAAGGGCCTCGCCGTCCTGCACTTTGCCCTCGAGCCGTCGCGCGGCGAACTCTCCGATTTCCTGCTCGAGGCGATTGGTGGCCGGTTCGAGGAGGGCTGGTCCGTCAATCCGGTTTGGAAACTGGAGCAGCCGAAGCTGGCGCGTCATGCGGTCACGCGCGGGGTCGCCCCGTTTGCGCTCGATGACGAATGGTATTACCACCTGCGGTTCCGCAGTGGAGCCACCCCGGTTCTCCAGGCGCTGGCCCCCGGGGGTACTCTGGGACAGGATGGGCCGCGGTCCGGCAATCCGGCGGTCCGCGCCGCGCTGGCCAAGGGCGAACCACAAACGCTCGGCTGGGTGTTCGAAGCCGGCGGCGCGCGCACGTTTGGTTTCACCGGCGGACATTATCACCGCAACTGGTCGGACGACAATTTTCGCAAGCTCGTATTGAACGGAATCCTGTGGACGGCGGGCCTCGAGGTGCCGCCCCAAGGTGTGTCTTCAAAGGTCGCGCCAATGCCCCGTCATCCGACAATCGACGAGGCGATTGCCCGCGGTGACCTCGACGATGTGCGGCTGCACTGGTCGATTGATTCGAAGCGGATAAAGAAGGCGCCCGAGGCGGCGATGTCGCCGCTGCACAATGCAATTTTGCGGAATCGAAATGAAATCGCGGCGCTGCTGATCGAGAAGGGCGCGGACGTGAACGAACCCGACCGCAGCCAGCGTACGCCGCTGCATCTGGCGGTCGAGCGGGGCAACGTTGCGCTGGTCGAAACGCTGCTCGTGCAGAAGGCGAAGCCGAACGAGCGCGACCGGATGGGCTGGACTCCCCTGCATCACGCAGCGGCGAAGGACAAGGTCGCGATCGCCCGAGCGCTGCTGAAGGGCGGGGCGAACCCGATGACGCTGAGCGAGCGCGGCGGGACCCCTCTCCACGAGGCGGCGGCGAGCGGCGGCGCGGAAATGATTCAACTCTTCCTCGACCGAAAGGTCGACCCGGCGGTGGTCTCGAAGCTCGGTGTCACCGCGCTCGACATCGCGCGCGAGTACAAGAACGAGGTGGCGATCAAGATGCTGGAGCCGATTACGCCGAAGAAGAAGTGATTCAGTTCGGCGCCTCGTAGCCTTTGACGGCAACCTGTGGCGTCGGCGGCGGGGGAGTGATACCGTGCGCCAGCATCAATTCCTTGATTGCGGCGATCGTTTCGAAGGACGGCTTGAAATTCCCGTAGCGGTGGCCTTCCGCGATCAACAGCGGCGTCCAGCCGCGTTTGTTTTTCTGATTCCAGACCTCGATTTTCGCCCCTTTCGCATCGAGGAATTTCACCACCTTCGGAAAATTGGCGAAGGCGGCGCCGTGCATCGCCGTGTCGCCGCGCTCGGGGCACACGGCATTAATGTCGGCACCCAAGCCCAGCAAATACTCGATTGCTTCGATCGCCTCTTCCTCCGTGCCCGCTTCTTCCTCCGCCGTGCGCGTCCCGAGTCCAGCCGCAGCCATGATCGGAGTGCAGCCTTCCGCATTCGGAATCGTCGGATCCGCGCCGAGTTCGAGGAGGAGCTTCATGTAAGGCGTGTCCGCGGTGTCCGCCGCCATCATGAACGGGGTGCAACCCTTCCGCGCGATCCGACCGCCGCCCGATGGGCCGCCGTTCAAGCGCGCATTCACCTCGGCCCCGCTCGCCACGAGTTTCCGAATCAGTTGTTCGCTGCTGACGCTGCCAGAACCTTCGGGCTCGGGCAGACCATTCTCGTCCTCGCCGCGATCGGCTTTGCGAACCCATGAAAGCACATGCAGCGGCGTGTAGCCGGAGCGCATGTCCTTGGGATCAGCCCCGAGATCCAGCAGGAGCGAGGCAAGTTCGAAGTGGCCGTTCTCGATCGCCAGGATGAGCGCGGTCGTGCCTTTGCGCGGCCCCTTGGCCGCCGGTTTCGCCGGTTTCGTCGCCTCATTCACATCGACGCCCGCCTTGAGCAGTGCCTGCACGATCGCGGTGTGACCCGCGCGGGCCGCGAACAGCATCGGCGTGAATCCCGAGTCGAGCGGAGTGCGGAAATCGGCGCCCGCGGCGAGCAGCGTGTCGACCACCGCGCGGTGGCCTTCCGCGGCGGCCCAAATCAGCGCCGTCTGCCCCTGCGGCAGCCGCGCGTTGACGTCGACGCCGCGGACCAGCAGCGCCTTCACCGCGTCGAGTTTGCCCGTGCGCGCGGCGGTCATGAGCGGAGTCTCGCCCCCGCGCAAGGGCGCGTTTGGATCCGCCCCGGCCTGATGCAGGAGCGTGATCATGGCCGCGCTCCCGTTGACGCAGGCGAGAGAGAGCGGCGTCACCCCGTAACGGTTTTGCGCCGTGGCGCTGGCGCCCGCGGCGAGCAGCGCTTTCGCCGTATTGAGATCATCGTGACGCGCCGCCCAGTGCAGTGCGGTCATGCCATCCGGCTGCGCCGCGTTGACGTTCGTGTCGGTGATCAGCGCGCGGACGGCCGCCGCGTCTCTTTTTTCCACGGCGTCGGCCAACGGCGCAGGCGCCGCAGGCGAAGCACCAAGCGCCGCTGCCGCCGAAGCTCCAAGAACCAAGCTCCAAGCTCCAGAGAAACAGCGGCGGACGGCGCCGAACGAAACGCGTTCGAGCTTCCGTGCGGCCGCCGCCGAAGCTCCAAGCACCAAGCTCCAACATCCACAGAAACACCAATCATCCAATATCCGGCGCGGCAAACTGGTGTTTGTTGATTGGAAATTCATTGGAGCTTGGATTCTTGGAGCTTGGAGCTTCCGCGCGCAGCGCGCCATCAGACCGTCACCGGCGAAAACAAATCGGTAATGCGGCCGTTGCTGTCGGCGAAGGTGTCGATTTTCACGCCCACCTTGTCCAGCAGCGACAGGTGGAGATTCGCGAGCGGGACGGGTTGCTCATAGCGAATGTGCCGTCCGCCCTTCATCCCGCCAGCAGCGCCACCGGCCACGATGATCGGCAGATCGGTATGGTCGTGGACGTTCGGGTTGCCGATGCCGCTGCCGTAGAGAATCAGCGAGTGGTCGAGCAGCGTGCCGCTGCCATCGGGCGTCGCCTTGAGCCGCGCGAGGAAATAGCTGAAGAGCGAAACGTGGAACGCATTGATCTTCGCCATCCGCGCGATCTTGTCCGGGTCGTTGCCGTGGTGGGAGAGCGGGTGGTGCGGATCCGGTACGCCGATCTCGGGGTACGTGCGGTTGCTGGTCTCGCGCGCGAGCTGGAAGCTGATCACCCGCGTGATGTCACCCTGCATCGCCAGCACCTGGAGATCGAACATCAGCCGCGCGTGGTCGGCGTACGCGGCGGGCACGCCAAGCGGCCGCTCGAGATCCGGCAGCGGATTGTCGACCACGTTGGACTCGGCTTTCTGGATACGCCGCTCCACCTCGCGCACGGTGTCGAGATACTCGTTGAGCTTTGCCTGATCCGCGGCGCCGACGCGGCGCTTGAGGCTCGCGATGTCATCGGTCAGCAGGTCCAGCAGGCTGGCGCGGCGGCGCAACGCCGCCCGGCGCTCGGCCAGTCCGCCGCCCTCGCCGAAGAGCCGCTCGAACACGATGCGCGGATGCGCCTCCGACGGCAGCGGTGTCGTGGGCGACGACCACGAGAGATTGTTCTGATAAACACACGCGTAGCCGTTGTCGCACTGGCCCGCGGTCTGGAGCATGTCCATCGACAGCTCGAGCGAGGGCAGCTGCGTTTCGTGGCCGATTTGTTGCGCCGCAATCTGGTCCGCCGTGATCCCGAGGTAATAGTCGGAACTTTCCGTGTGCTTCGCCTTGGCGCAGCTCAGGAACGCCGAGTTCGACGTCGCGTGCGAACCCGGATAGGCGTTCCGCAGCTCGAGATTGTTGATGACGGTGATGTTTTCCTTCAACGGCTCGAGCGAACTCAGGATGGGCGAGAGCTCGCCGATCCTGCCGTTCACATTCGTCGGATTCCACCGCGACTGATCGCAGCCCATCGGCATGAAAACATAGCCGAGCCGCCGAATCGGACGCAGCGGAGTCTTGGCCGCAGCGGTGGCGGCGGGAATCATGGCATCGAGGAGCGGCAACGCCAGCGTCGCACCGACGCCGCGCAGAAACGTCCGGCGGGGAAGGGCCTTTTTCGTGATAATCATGGGGATTTCCTCATCTGGAACGGGGTGCTGTTGACGATGCCAAGAATCAGGGAGGAGAAGCGATATTGATTGGCCTCGGCGCGGCGCACGACTTCGCGGATGGCCGGCGCGTCGTAGTACTCGACGCCGCGGCCGAGCGCAAACGTGAGAAGTTTTTCGCTCACCGCGCCGGCGAACAAGTCCGGCCGCTTGAGCAGCGCGCGCTCGAGCCCGTCCACGCCGGCGAACTTGCTGCCATCGGCGAATCCGCCCGAGTTGTCGACCGGCCCACCTTCCTCCTTGGTGCGCCACCTGCCCACCGCATCGAAGTTTTTCAGGGCGAACCCAATTGGGTCCATGAGATTGTGGCAGCTGGCGCAGGCGGGTTTTGCGCGATGGGCGGCCAGTCGCTCACGCACGGTAAGTTTAGCGGAAATGGTCTCGCTGCTGTCGAGGGCCGGAACGTCGGGCTCGGGTGGCGGCGGTGGCGTGCCGAGCAGATTGGTCAGGATCCATGCCCCGCGGATGACCGGCGACGTGCGCGTCGCATACGACGTCACGGTGAGAATGCTGCCCTGGCGCAGCAACCCGCCTCGCTGGCGTGCCGGCTCCCTGGCGAATGAAACCCGGCGGAAGTGCGTACCGTAGAGGTGGGGGATGCCGTAGTGTTTCGCCAGCCGTTCGTTCACGAACGTGTAGTCGGCTTCGAGCAGCTCGGTGACGGGCCGATCCTCGCGCAGGATGTGCTCGAAAAAGAGCTCGGTCTCCTGCCGGAACGCCTGGCGGAGGTTGTCGTCAAAATCGATGAACCGCCGGAGATCCGGCGTGGTGGACTCGAGCTTGCGCAGGTGCAGCCACTGCGTGGCGAAATTCGTGACGAGGTTGCCGGACCTCGGATCGGCGAGCATACGCCGGACCTGCTGTTCGAGCAGTTCGGGGCGGCGCAAGTCGCCACGAATGGCCGCCTCGAGCAACGCGTCGTCCGGCACACTGCTCCACAGGAAAAACGAAATCCGCGAGGCGAGCTCCAGATCGCTGATGCGGTAGGCAGTGCCGGCTGCGACGCCCTTCGGATCCTCCTCGATGCGAATCAGAAAGTTCGGGCTGACGAGGACGGCGCTGATGGCGTTATCGATGCCGCCGTCGAAGCCACCGCCCTCCGCGCTGCCTTCGCGGAAGAACTGCAGCGGCTTCCGCAGGTCGTCATCGGTGATCGGCCGCCGGTACGCGCGGCGCATCAGCTTGCCGAGAATCTGGCGCGCGGCGGTTTCCTGCGCAGGGAGTGTATTCGGAGCGGAGAAAGTTTCTCCGAAAATCGTGCGCCGGCTTGGCGTGTCGGACGCACCCTTGGCGTCGAACGGCCCGGTGATGGAAACCTGGTAAAGCGCCGGGGCGGTGCGCGGGTGACGATGCATGTTGAACCGCGCCGCGTAGGGCTTGCGCTCGGTCTCGAGCACCACCGAAGGGTCCTTGATGAACGTGACGCCGACATCGTGCGGCCCCGCCTTGACCGGCACGCGGAGCTTCAGGTGCGCGTCGACTCCCTCGGCGTTCTTGTCGGCGCCGGGCGGCTTGACGGTGAAAAGGGCGAGCCGCTCGCGATCGATGAGCAGTTCCACCTCGTTCGGCTTGCGCAGGCCCTCGACCTGTTCGTTCCGATCCCGCGCGAGCCGGATCTGAATCTCATATTCGCCGTCCTGTGGAAAAACATACGAAAACAGCGCGCCGCCGCGGGTGCCAATCGGCAGGCCTTCGACGTGGTCTTCCTGCGTCAGATCGGGCCGGATCCGAAAGGTGTCGCCGCCGGGAATTTTCGACGGCGCGCCGACCGCGAGCCGCGCGATTTTTTGCGCCGCGGTTACATAGCGCTCGAGCAACGTGGGCGAGAGGTTGCCAACCGTGACATTGTCGAATCCGTGGCTCGGCTCGTCGTTGGGCAACAGCGTGGTCGCGTCGACGTCCACGCCGAGGAGGTCGCGCACGGCGTTCTGATACTCCGTGCGGGTCAGCCGGCGAAAGGTATCAGTCCGTCCGGGATTGGGCATCTCCGCCGCCCCGCGATCGAGGGCGGACTTCAGGATCGAGACCACGCGATTGTACTCGGCCTCGTCCGGCCGTGCCTCGCCGATGGGCGGCATCTGCCGGTGATCGAGTTTGCGGACGACGCGTTCCCAGATGTCGGGATGCCGCTGCGGCTTTGCGAGATCGACGGCCTCGAGCGACAACTCGCCCTTGGTCGTCGCGGAGTCGTGGCAGTCCAGGCAATATGCGTCGACCAGGGATGCGATTGGCTTCACCAAGTCGCTGTCAGTACGCGAGGTCGCGGCATAACTCGACATCGCCAGCATCCCCAGGAGTCCGCCCAGCAGACGCGTGGACCATGACCATGCGGAGCACCCGTGCGGGCGGCGGATTTTGGCCAGCGGGGCAGGAGAGGCTCGATCGCTTGTCGAGACAGGCGCGGGGGACATGGGAAGGTTCGTACCAGCGATGCCCGGCGGGGCAGTGACCGGTGCGTAGGTGGGTGACGGAAAAATGGGTCGGACACCGCCAAGCGCAAAGAAAATGTGCACGCGTCGGCGAGTAATTCATCCCGTATCCCGCGAGCGAGGCGCATGGCCGCGAAAGGCTGATGTCCGACCTGGGAGCGCGGGCGTCCCGCCCGCAATGGATTGAAGTGGCACGGGCATCCCGCCCGTGGCGCTGCGGCATCCTGCCACAGGGACAGTTGGGCGAGCTTTCGATCCCATCGGCGGCTGGAAGCCGCAGCCACACGAACCTTGCGGGCGAGACGCCCGCGCTCCCAGGGCGAGACGCCCGCGCTCCCAGGGCAAACGCCTCGAGCCGCTGCGCAGCGCAGCTCCTCAGCCTCCTACTTCTGTTTTGCTCCCACGCTGGTTTCAGGCCAGTGGATCGACGTGCGCTTTCTACTCCAGCCTGCGGTCCTGCTTCTGGTTACGCTCGTTTTGGCCCTCCTGCCCGCGAAATTGATCGCGGCTCCGGCCGTGGCGCGTGAGTCCGCGGCGTTCGCGCAGGCGGCGGAGAACGGCCGCGTTGCCGCGGATGGGTTGGAGCGCTGTCACCGGTTTCTCCAAGCCTGGCTGCGCGGCGCGGAGCCGACGACCGGACTCATCCCCCGCAACCTCATCGACAGTCCGTATTGGAATGGAAAGGACAGCGCCGCCGACAATTACCCGTTCATGGTCCTGAGCGCACACTTCACCGATCGGGCGGCTTTCGACGGCCCGATGCGGCGAATGCTGGCGAACGAAGCGAAGCTCACTGCCCGACCGGGATGGCTGCGGCTGACCGACGATTACAACCTCAAAGGCACGCCCGGGCTGCGTCATCCGACCGCGAATGCGGAGCGAATCATCTTCAACTCCGCCGAATACGTGAAGGACGGGTTGCTGGCGCTCACCGAGTGGCTGGGGCCGAGCCCGTGGAGCGAACGGATGTTTGCATTGGTCGACGACTCGTTTGCGCTCGCTACGGTGGACACGCCGTTTGGGAAAGTGCCGATGGCGGGCCGCAACAAGGAAGCGGGCGTCGAGGTGAGCGGCGACTTTCTGCAGGCGCTCGCCCGGCTGTACTGGATGAGCGGTCGCGACGAAAAGTATCTCCAATGGGGCGCGCGGCTCGCCGACTTGTACCTGTTGCCCGAGGGCAAGCGGCACCCGACGCGGGATTTCACGGCGATCCGGCTGCGCGATCATTGTTGCGAGATCGTCAGCGGGTTGTGCGAGTTTTACGCGACGGTGGCGCTGGTCGGCCGGCTGCCCGGAGGCGAGGCTTGGGCGAAGAAGCATGCGGCTTACCGGCCGCATCTCCATGAAATGCTCGATCGGATCCTGGCCATCGGTCGCAACGAGGACGGGCTGCTCTGGAACGAGGTCAACCCGCAGACCGGCGCCGTCATCGATGCGAAGGTGTCCGATTCGTGGGGCTACGTCTTCGACGGTTATTACACGGTGTTCCTGATCGACGGAACGGAAGCGTATCGCGATGCCGCGCTCAAACCGCTCACCGTGCTCGCCGCGAAATATCGGCGGTTCAACTGGGAGCCGCGCAGTGATCCGAAGCTGCCGATGGGAAGTCACGACGGATATGCCGATTCGATCGAAGGTGCGATCAACCTGTTCAATCGGGCGGTGGACAACCCGCGCGCTGCGGCGGTGATACCTTGGATCGACAGCGAGATGAAGGAGCTCTTCGCGCGACAGCAGCCGGATGGATTGATCGAAAAATGGCACGGCGACGGAAATTTCGCGCGGACGGTGATCATGTATTGCCTGTGGAAATCGCAGGGCCTCTCGGTCCAGCCGTGGCGCAAGGACGTGCGGCTCGGCGCGGTCCGCTCGGCCGACAAGATTCTCGTTTCACTGTCGGCGGATCAGGATTGGTCGGGAACCCTCGTATTCGATCGGCCACGACACGCGGAGAATCTCCGGCTTCCGATCGACTGGCCGCGGATCAACCAGTTTCCCGAGTGGTTCGTGGCCCGGCGCGGAGACAACTATTCGGTTGCAGGTGTCGCCGGGCCGAAGGCAGCGCGGCATACCGGCGAAGAGCTGCAACGCGGCATTCCGGTACGCGTGACCGCGGGCCGCGAGGTGAGGTTCGAGGTGGCACGGGTTCGCTGATGCGAAAGCGGTCCTCCGGTCCGCCATGAACGGATCGCCCGCTCCGGGCGCGTATGGCTTGAATGACTCTGCCATCCCGGACGTGTGGAAGTGTCATCCATTAGATGACACTTTTCCAAAACTCCCCCTGGGATGGGTCGACCCAGTGTCATCTAATGGATGACACTTCATGGGCGGGGGCCCGCGCTCGATACGACCGGTTGGGGCGCGAGGGTCGGCTCGCTGGCACTCGCCGCTACACCGCCGAACGTTGGCGCCGGCCGATTCGGGTCTTTCGTAGCGGCGAGCGCCAGCGAGCCGAAGGAGCGCAGTGACGACATCGTTACTGACCATGTGCCGCCAATTACACCATTGCCATCCCCGCCTCGACGCGCGTTGAACTGACGTTCGTTCAGCGCTCCAAATCCTCTCATGCAGTTCACGAACGCCCGCCTCATCCTGCCCGACGAAATCCGCCGCGGTTCGCTTGCGATCCGGAACGGCCGGATCGCCCGGCTCTCCTCCGCGACCAAGCCGGCCCGTGGCGCCGACGCCCTCGATCTAAAGGGCGGTTTCCTTGCGCCGGGGTTCATCGACCTTCACGTCCACGGGGCGATGGGTGCGGACACGATGGAGGCGAGCGAACAGGCGTTCCGCACCATCACCGAATTTCACCTGCGCGGCGGCACGACTTCGATGGCGCTGACCACGGTGACGGCGCCGGAGGCGGACATCCTCCGCGTTCTCGCGGCGGTGAAACCGCTGCACAATCGCTCGGTCGGCAACGGTGCGCGGATCATCGGGGTGCACATCGAGGGGCCCTACCTCGCGCTCGGCAAGGCCGGGGCGCAGAACCCGAAGTTCATCCGCAACCCCGAGCCCGGTGAGTGGCGCAAATATCTTCGTTACGGAAAACTGGTGACGGAGGTCACGCTCGCGCCCGAGAACCCGGGCTCGATTGCGTTAATCAAGGCACTGCGAAAAAACGGCTCGATTGCGAGCGCAGGGCATACCGATGCGAACGACGAACACCTGGTGCCGGCGCTTGCGGCCGGGCTAAACCAGTCGACGCACACGTTCAACGCGATGAGCACGATCACGAAACGCGGACCTTATCGGCTCGCCGGCATGATCGAGTTTGCCATGGCGCAGGACGAAATCATGGCGGAGTTGATCGCGGACCTGATTCACGTGCCGCCGATCCTGATTCGGATGTTGATTAATGCAAAGGGCCACGACGGCGTCGTGATCATCACGGACGCGACTTGCGGCGCGGGACTGCCGGCGGGCACGAAGTTCAAGCTGCTGGGCGTCGACGCGGTCACCACGGAGCATGTCGCCGCGATGGCCGATGGCACGGGCCTCGCGGGCAGCACGCTGACGATGATCGAAGGCGTCCGACGCGTGCACCAGAAAGCGGGCGTGCCGCTCCCGGTCGCGGTGCGGATGGCGACGCTCAATGCCGCGCGTCAGCTCGGGCGCGAAAAGGAGTTCGGCTCAATCGCGGTGGGCAAGCGCGCGGACCTGGTCTGGTTCGACGACAAGTTCCGCGTCCGCGGCGTGTGGATTGATGGCGAGATGAAGTTTCGCGGTTGAGAAGCGGCCATGCTCCCGGGGAGCGCGGGCCTCCGGCCCGCTCCACAACCGTTGCGGGCGAGACGCCCGCGCTCCCAGGTGACGCACGCTGTTTCCGAGGAGTCGATTGCGATCGACTTCGTAGCAGCCCAGCAGACGAGGGTGGAAAACTCGGATGATCATCCGGTGAATGGCGCCGCGGCCCCAATTAACGATCATCCAACTGTCGACGGCGTCGTGGAGGGTTGCGTCCTCCGCGAGTCGGCTTTGACGTGCGACGGACGATTCCTACGCTCGCCCGGCAATGAGCACTTCACGGCGGCATGTCCGGCTTACTTTCGTTGCTTCGGGCGTGTCCGTCCTGGCCGAATTACTCGATGATGAGGCGCCCAATGCCTGCCGGCTGGTTTGGGACATGTTGCCCGTCGAAGCGAAAGCCGTTCACGGCATGTACTCGGGTGCGGAGGTTTTTGTCATGGTCGACAAACCGCGGCCGGCGGCGGCGGAGAACCTTGTTCAGCTGCCGCTGCCGGGTGAGATCCTCTATTTTTTCGATCCCGGCGCCGGTGCGGTGGGCGCGAAAAAACCCGTCGGCGAAATCGTCATCGTCTACGGCCGCGGTGTGACGCTGCGCGCGCACGAGGGTGTGCCCACGCAGTGCGCGTTGTTCGCGCGGATCGCGGGCGATTGGAAATACGATTGGAAGCCTTTCGCGCAGGAATGCCGGAAAGCGCGCTGGGAGGGCCCGCAGCCGTTGCGGATCGAACGGGTGGAGAGTACTTGATCCGAGCGTGGCAACGGGCGTGACAGACACGCGCGGATGAACTTTCCCCTTTGTCATGCTGAGCGTAGCGAAGCATCCAGCCGCGCGATGTCCCGTGTATCCGGTTGGAGTCTTCGCTGGCGCTCAGAATGAGAGGCTTTTCATACCGTCTGTCACGCTCGTGGCCACAGGGCGATGTGCGCGGTGTGCGGTATCCGGTTTCCGATATCCGCAACGCCATGCGGGCGAGACCCACCTTCGCCAAGGCTTCGGCGGGCAGGCTGCCCGCGCGCCCAGGAAAACCGCGTCGACGGCGGCTAGACTCATTGAAATCCAAAACTCGTTGTGAACAGGTCAAGCTTGCCCGCCTTCGGCGGCGCCGTAGGCGGCCAGGGTTTTCCAAGTGCCCGGAAATCTTGTACCGAGCGAAGCGACATCAGCCAATCGGGCATCTGTCATCGGGCATCTTGAAATTGGAAAACCGCATCGAATGCCAATGGTTTGGAAATTCTCAGATTTTAGATGCCCGATGCCCGATTTCACGATTTCCGAAATCACACGGTCTGAGGCTGCGCCTCGCTAGTTTCTCACCCGGTACCGCTCAACCTTCGCCTCGTCCAACTCGACGCCGAGCCCGGGCTGCGCGTTTGGACGCGCTTCACCGGGGCGAATCGGCAGCGGTATGCGAACGATGTCATCGTCGTAGAAGAACGGGCCGATGATATCGCATGGAAACTCTTCCGCGGCGATGCCGGCCGTCGCGATCGCGAGATGAACCATCGCCGCGCTGCCAACGCCCAACTCGAGATTGCTGCCGATGGTGCATTTCAATCCGGCGGAGTGCGCGAACTCCGCGATCCGGCGCGCCGGACCAATCCCGCCTGCTTTTCCCACGTAGATTGAAAACACATCCGCCGCGCCGATCCGCGAGAGCATCATCGCGTCTTGCAGCGTGTACACGCTCTCGTCCGCGATCACGGGCAAGCCGATCGTTTTTCGAAGCGCGGGCAGGAGCACGTTGTCTTCGGGCGCGAGCGGTTGCTCGACAAAACTGATTCCGGACTCGCGCAGCCGCGCGATCGTCGGTGCCGCCATCGCTGCGGACCAGCCGCCGTTAGCGTCCACGCCCAATTTTACTTTCGGTCCGATCGCCTGGCGCACGGCGCGAACGCGTTCGGCATCGGCGTCGGGATCGGTGCCGACCTTCACCTTCATCGCGGCGAAGCCCTGCGTCTGCGCCCACCGCGCAATCTCCGCCGCCTCCGCCGCCGCCACTCCGGAAACGGACCATTTCGTCGGCACGAATTCGCGGCATTTTCCGCCGAGCAATTCGTACACTGGCTTGCCGGCGGCCTTGCCGGCGAGATCCCACAGCGCCATTTCGACTGCCGCCTTCGTGAAATAATTCGCCGCGAATGCCAGCCGGAATTTCCCGGCGAGCCGTTCGACCTCGATCGGATTTTCGCCCACCAGCAGCGGCTCGAGATACGTGCGAATCAGGTGGGCACCGGTCACCTGGTCTTCGCCGCTCCAGCGCGGGGTGCAGGACGCCTCGCCGAGACCGATGAGGTCCGTGTCGGTGTGCACCTTCACGAGCAGAAAAGGCGAAACGTGATGCGCGCCGCCGCGCCCGCTCCGGATCGCGAGCTCCGGTTTCAGGGGAACGCGAATCGGTATCGTTTCAATCCGGGTGATCTTCATGACCTCGCCCTTCAAAGTTCGCCCTGGCTGCTCGCAACGAGCGCAGTTCGCCGATGATCTCGGCCTGCAGTTTCTCCGCCGCGGATTGTCCGAAGGGCGAGTTCTCCACTTCGTATCCACCTTTCGCCCACTCGGCAGCGGTCGGCATGTAGGCCATCCGGCCATTCGTATAACCGCACATGAACGTGACGGGAAACGGCGACTCGCGTTTGATCGCGAGACCAATTTCGCAGAACGGCTCGATATTGCAGCCCACCAGGGCCACGTCGCCAAAGGTGATGAAATGAGCGCGCACCATCGCCGAGGTTTTGCCGCCGAAGTCGTCAGCCATCCGCAGCTGAATGTCCGCGCGCCGCGCCATGTAGATCGCCTCGGTGATCCCGGCGGCGTCAGTCCGTTCGCGCGCGGATTTGAGTTTTTGCTTCCAATGTTCGAGCTGTTCCGTCGCGACCTTGCGGTCGGGCAACGCCGCGCGCAATGGCACGGCAATCTCCTTGTACCGCACCTGCACCGGGTTGCCGGCGGAATCCGCGAACTCGGAATCGTACTGGCCGAGCGGCGCACCGGACGGGATGATTTCGCGCCATTTCACGGCGGACGGAATACTGATCAGCCCCAGCGCGATTTTCGCGATTTCGTGGCCGAGCACCGCCCCGAGTTCGCGATAAACCGCCACGTCCGCCTGGAAACCCTGGCGCGGCCCGATGTCGCCGGCGGAGCCTTGCAGGAAAATGCAGCGGCCGCCGACGGCGTGCTCGACCACGCGTTTCATCGCGCCGGGATAATCGGGCGTGATGAGCCGGTTCGCCGGTCCCATGATCGTCGCGTGGCAGGCGAAGTTTACCAATGTGGCGGCGGGAGCGCGTGAACCTGCGGCGGCGCTCACCGGGTCGAAACGAACGACAATCACTTCATGGTCGCACGGCGCATCGAGGTTCACGCCGAGGAATCGTTCGCCGGTCGGCGCCACGCACCGGCGGCTCGCGTTAATCAGGCTCTCGCCGCGGCCGACGCGCACCACCACGGGCTGGAGATTAGCCATCGCCTCGGCGGCCGCGTCGGCGCACCAGCGCGCGAGTTGTTCAAACCACGGCCCGACCATCTCGTAGCCTTTTTCGATCCAGCTCTGGTAGGGGACCGGACCGGAATGAGTGTGGGTGGCGCAGGCGCGGATGTTTTCCGCCGCCACTCCGGTGCGCTGACTCACCGCGTGGCGCATCTGGTCCGCGCGTTCGTTGGTCAGGATCTGGATGTCGACATCGAGGATGATCGCGGTGGTCGTGCCATCCGACAGCGCGAGTGCCGTGGCCCACAAATCCATGTCGATGCCCTCGGCCTGTTCGTGTTTTTGCGCCCCCCAGCCGCCGTGCGCGATGTTCGGCGGCGGATTGGTGCAACGGCGTCCGGTGCCCGCCATCAGCGTTGCGGTGCGCATCTCTGGTTGTGTTACCACGGGTGCTTGATTCTACGCCAGAGGAAGAAGCCGTAGATGAACAGCACAATCACGACGAAGAGCAGCCACCAGATCCGGAAGTCGCGCCAGCCATGGTAACGCGCCTGTTCCGCCGCAGGCAGCGCGGCATATTTTCGGCTCCAGATGATGCCGGTGGTTTTTTCCGGCGCGGGCGGCGCGGTCAGCAGTGAGACCACGATCATCACGGTCATGCAGAACATCCAGGCGAGAAGTGCGCGGTGCAGGTACGTATTGTAGGGGGCGAGAAGCGCCACGTTCGGAAAGATCCACGTGTCCAGCAGCCACGTGAAGATGAATCCGCTCACGATCGTCGCCACCGCGGCCGTGGCATTTGCCCGCCGCCAGAGAATGCCCAGCGTGAACACGACGGCGAACGGCGGCGCGATGTAGAAAAATATGTTCTGCACCTTCACGAACAGCGGTGTCGTCGTGGACGCGAAGGCGAACGCGATGACGACGCCGAGAATGAGGACGACGCCGCTCATCCAACGACCGAACCGGATCTGCTCGGACTCGGTCGCGCGCGGTTTGAGCTTTTTGTAGATGTCCAGCGTGAGCAGGGTCGAAGTCGAGTTCACGACCGTCGAGAGCGTCGACATCAGCGCCGCGGACAATCCGGCGAGAATTAGTCCCTTGAGCCCGGTGGGAATGAATGTTTTCACCAGCGTGAGATACGCCTGGTCGGGCCGCTCGAGGTTGGGGAACAGCTTGAACGCCGCGATCCCCGGCAGCACGAAAAAAGCCGGTGTGATGATGTGGAGAAACCCGGCGCTGACGACGCCCATGCGCGCGTGCCACTCGTCCTTCGCGCCGAGCACGCGCTGGACGATGTGCTGGCTCGTGCAACTGTACCAGATTCCCACGGTGAGAAACCCGGTGAAGACGCCGGTGAACGGGAACGGCCGGTGCGTCGGCGGATGGAAGACCTGGAATTTTTCCGGAAACTCGCGCACGAGCGGCAGAAGATTTCCCGCGTGCGCGAGGGCGACGATCGGCACGAGTATCCCGACGGCGAGCAGCAGGATCATCTGCATGAAATCCGTCCAGGCGGCGGACGTGAGCCCGCCGTAGATCGTGTAGACCCCGGTGGAGACGGCGAAGACGATCAACCCGTAGTAGAGATTCAGCCCAAAAATGCTTTCGAGCGCGAGTCCGCCGGAGTAAAGCGTGCCGCCGATGATGCCGCCGATGTATCCGACGATTAGAAAGACCGCGAAGATGTACCGGCAGAGTGAATTGTAGCGGCGCTCGAGGAACTCCGGCATCGTGGTAAGCCCGGTCCGGAAATAATACGGCAGGAAAACCCAGATCAGCAGGCTGTAGATGATCCAGGTGTTCCAGCTGCCGGCGGCGAGGACCACGCCGTATTTGTACGCGGCGCCGACATTCGCGATGAAATGCTCGCTGCTGATGTCGGTCGCGACCATCGAGCCGCCGACGACGTACCACGGGAGCTTGTTGCCGCCGAGAAAGTAGTCCTTCGACGTCTTCATTCCCCGGCGCGAGACCCACAAGCCGAGCGCAACCGTCGCGATCATGTATACGCAAAGGACCGCGTAGTCGTAGAAGTTCAGGTGGGCGGACATGGGCGGGGTGGGGAGGACGAGCGCGATCGGTTGCAGTCGGTCCGCAGCGCATTCATCCGCCCGAAGGTATTGGTCGCGTGGCGACGACATCCAGCGGAAAGTTGCGCGGTCCCCGCGGCGGCTCGCCGGCTGTTCGGTCTGAAGTGGCACCGGCATCCTGCCGGTGATTCAATCTGGGGTTACGCCGGATGCCCGTGCCACAACGATTCGCTTCGATGGTGGCTGCGGCTTCCCCATTCGACAAGCCTCTCGACAAGCTCGAGGCCTTTCATTCAAAGCACCCGATGGCCGTGAGCCTGTCGAACCGGCTCAGGGCCCCGAGCGTGTCGAGGGGCAGCCGCAGATTTTTCCAATGCACATTCGAACCAACCTGCGGCAGGGTGCCGCAGCCACTGCGGAATCACGGGCGGGAGCCCGGGCCACTTCGGACAACCGGCTGTTGGTGTGGCACGGCCGTCCCGGCCGTGTTGGAATTTGGAATCGCTCAACACGGGCAAGATGCCCGTGCCACTCCATCATCACGGGCGGGACGCCCGTGCCACTTCGACCCGGGCGCGACGAGCGTGCCACTACACCGGCCGTACCTTCACCAGCGTGCCCTTCGCTCGACTGTACCGAATCGGATTCCTCAGTGCGCGGCCGAAGCCGGCGAGCTCGATCTCCATCACGTCGCCATCCTCGAGCCGCACGCGGTCGCCAAAGCTGAAGGCATCGGCACCGAAGAAATAGATGTGGGCATCGCCGGGCCGGCAGTGCGCGGGGTATTTGAAATGATGATGCTCCAGGTTGGCCACGGTGTGGGACATGTTCTTTTCGCCGGTGGCAAACGGCTTCGACCAGATCGTTTTGCGGCCGCGGCGAATCGTGACCGTGCCGCGCGCGTCGCCGAAGTCAGCGTCGACGATCAGTTCCGGCCCAATCGAGCAGGTGCGTAGTTTCGAATGCGCGAGATACAGGTAGTTCTTCTCCTCGAATTCGTGATCGGAAAACTCGTTCGCCAGCGTCAGCCCAATCCGTCGCGGCGCGCCGGCCGGATCGACGAGGTACACGCCGGCGACCTCGGCCTCGTCACCGCCATCCAACCCGAACGGCGGCACGTCGAGCGGTTCACCGTGCGCACGCAGAATCGTACCGCACCCCTTGTAGAACCACTCGGGCGATACCCCAATCTGGCCGCGCTTCGGCCGTCCGCCGTCCACGCCCCACTGATACATTTTCATGCTGTCCGAGACGGGCGCGTTCGGATTCGCATGCATCGCCTGGCGATTCTCCGCGCTCTTTTTGTGGGTCAAGCCGGTGCCGGTCACGAGGCAGCGCGCCGGTGCATCCGGGTGGTCGAACGAGGGCATCAGCCGCCACGCTGATTTCCCGGCGTGCACCGCATCGTAGTTCAACGTTTCCCCGGCCGGCAGTCCGCGGATGAAACGTGCGAGCGGCCGGCGGCTGGCGAGCGCGTCTTCCGCCAGCCGGTAAATTGAGTCGGCGCCCTCGAGCAGCCGGAGTTCGTTATCGTGTACGACCGCCACGCGACGGCCGGAACGGGGATGGATTACTTGAACGAGGCGAATCATGCGGCGCAGGGTTGCCGTTGATCTCCGGGTCATCCGGCCGGCGTGGCAATCCGTAATTCGCCTGGTCGGTCGCGGCTTGTTTTTCGGCGCTGCCATTTTAGCCTGCGTGTCGCTGGCCTGAAGCCGCAGACCCGGATCGGGAGTTCAGCATCCACTGTGAAAAGACTTAACGACAAGGTTGCCATCGTCACGGGCGCCGGCCACGGCATCGGCCGCGCCATCGCGGCGCTTTACGCCGAGGAGGGCGCAGCGGTTTTCCTGTGCTCGATGAACGTGGCGGCCGGTGAGGCCGCGGCCGCCGAAATGCGCGCCGCGGGTGGCGACGCCGTGTTCGTGCAATGTGACGTTTCCCAACCCGAGCAGGTCGCCGCGGTGGTGAAGGCAGCGGGCGCACGCGGCCGGATCGACGTGTTGTGCAACAACGCCGCGTACCTCGCGAGCGAATGGCACAACGCCGGCGAGGCGACGGACGACGAATGGGAGAAATGTTTCCGCGTCTCGTTGATGGGCACCCAGTGGTTCACGAAGGGCGTATTGCCATTCATGATGCGGCAGAAATCCGGGTCGATTGTGAACATCGGCTCGCTCCAGAGCCTGGTTGGCGGCCGCAATTCCGCGGCGTACACCACGATCAAAACCGCGCTGGTGGGGCTCACCCGCAGCGTGGCCTACGACTACGGGCCGCATAACATCCGCTGCAATGTGATCTGTGCCGGTGCAATCAAGACGCGGATCTCGCCGGCGCCCGGTTCGGAGCTTCACCAGCGCCAGCTCAGCAAGACCTTCCTTGGCCGGATCGGCGAGCCGCGTGAAATCGCCTACGCGGCGCTGTATCTCGCGTCCGACGAATCGTCCTATGTCACCGGCGCGGCGCTGCCGGTCGACGGCGGGTGGACCGCGATGTGATGAAGGATTCCTGGAAGGCCGGCGCCGCGGCGACCGTGATCACGCCGGCGGAGCCCATGTGGCTGGCGGGCTGGGCCGCGCGGCGGGAGCCCGCGAGTGGAACCGGCATTGAGCTGTTCGCCAAGGCGCTCGCGTTCGAGGATGAAGCGGGCGTGCGCGCCGTGATTGTGACGGCCGATCTGATTGCGATCCCGCATTTGCTCGCGGAGGCCGTCGCGGCGCGGGTGCGGAAGCGATGGGACCTCCCGAGGGAGCGGCTGTTGTTCAATGCGTCGCACACGCACACGGGTCCGGAGATACGGCCGGACAAGGTTCAGTTTTTCGAGATTCCGACGGAATACGCCGCACGCATCGGCCCATACGTTGCGTTCCTGGAAGAGCGGATGGCTGGTGTGATCGAAGCCGCACTCACCCGGCTCGAGCCGGTGACATTGCGCGTGCACGAGGCGCGAGCGGCTTTCGCGGTCAATCGACGCACTTCGGGCGGTCCGGTGGATCACGATGTGCCAATCGTGGCGGCGCGCCGGCCCGATGGCAGCCTTCTCGCGATGCTTTTTGGTTATGCGTGTCACAATCTCACGCTGCCCCCGACCTACTGCCAGTTTCACGGCGACTATGCGGGCGTCGCCCAGCAGCGGCTACAGGAGCAGTACGCCGGCGCGATGGCGCTTTTTCTCGCCGGGGCGGGCGCGGATCAGGATCCGTCGCCTCGCGGTACGATCGAACTCGTGCGCACGCATGGTGCCACCCTGGCGGGAGTGATCGCGACGGCGTTGGGGAGCGACGGAATTTCCCTCGCCAGCTCGCTGGCGGTGGCATTCGAGGAAATTACGCTCGAATTGCGGCCGATGCCGGCAAGGGAGGCATTGGAGACGGACGCACACTCTGAAGACATCCCGCGCCGGCGGAAGGCGAATTACCTGCTGGGCGCGCTCGCCGACGGGCGGACGTTCGCCACGAGCCAGCGGTGTCCGGTCCAAGTGCTCCGACTTGGCCGCGAGCTGTTGTTGATCGCGCTGGGTGGCGAGCCGGTCGTTGATTTCGCGCTGCAGTTCAAAAAAGAATTCGCCGGGTCGAAAGTCTGGGTCGCCGGTTATGCAAATGACATGTTCGGCTACCTCCCGACGCGACGCGTGCAACAGGAAGGTGGATACGAGGCGGAACGTGCCGTCCTCTGGAGCGCGCTGCCGATGCCGCTGGCCGAATCCGCCGAGGCGCAGGTGGTGGACGCGGTCGGGCGATTGGTGAGGCAGGTGAGTTCGTGAGCCAACGCGCAGCGTCCTGGCTTGGAGTGGCTGCGGTTCGCCGCTTGAAGTGGCTGCGGCTTCCAGCCGCAGATGGATCCGTTTTTTCAAAACGGAAAATCGTCGCGACTCCGTTCCGAGTTCTCTCTGGCTTCTGCGGCTGGAAGCCGCAGCCACTTTCCAGAAATACCGTGAGGGGTTTATGACTTGGTTCCCCCCGGGAGCGCGGGCGTCCCGCCCGCAATGGATGAATGCGGGCCAGAGGCCCGCGCTCCCAGGGCAGCCGCAGCCACTTCACGACACCGGTTCGCGCGTGAGCTTGCCGTCGATCAGCCGGTTCAATCCGAGCGGGTTGGCGTTTTTCAAGGCGTCGGGCAGCAGCGCGTCCGGCGTGTTTTGGTAGCAGATCGGCCGCGCAAAACGCAGCAACGCGGCGGTGCCAACGGAGGTGAAGCGTACGTCCGTGGTCGCTGGATACGGTCCACCATGATTCATTGCGTGACTCACCTCGACACCGGTGGGGAACCCGTTGACCACGATCCGGCCGGCCACTCGCTCGAGGATCGGTTGCAGCTGCCGCGCTGCCGCATCGTCGCCCGCCCCGAGGTGCAACGTGGCGGTGAGCTGGCCATCGAGGGCGCGGGCGCACGCGGCAAGCTCGTCGGCGTTTTCCGCCAGGACAATCAGGGTGAACGGACCGAAGGCCTCGATCGCCAGATCCGGGTGGGCGAGAAACTCGCGCGCGGAAGTGGTCGCCACCCCTGGTGCGGCCTCGGTTCGAATGTCGGCGGGAGCGGCGCCCGAGACCGCCACGATCCGCACGGCGGAATGGCCGGTGATTTTCGCGCGGTTCTCGACGAAGTTGTCGCGGATTCCGCTCGTCAGCATCGTGCCGCACGGCGCAGCCCGGACCTGTTCGGCGAGTGCCGCCACGAACGCATCGGTCTCGCGTGACCGGATGGCGAATACAAGGCCGGGCTTGGTGCAGAACTGGCCGACGCCGAGGGTCACCGAGCCGAGCAGTCCCTGCGCGATGGCCGTGCCGCGCTCGCGCAGGGCGGCGGGAAGCAGGAACACCGGGTTGAGGCTGCTCATTTCGGCAAAGACCGGAATCGGGTGGGGGCGCGATGCGGCCGCGTCGAAGAGCGCCCGACCCGCGGCGTGCGATCCGGTGAACCCGACCGCGGTCGTCGCGGGGTGCTGCACCATCGCGATGCCGACGGTGGCGCCGCCGCCGTGAATCAGCGAGAACACGCCCGCTGGCAACCCGCACGTGGAGAGCGCGCGGCCGATCGCTCCGCCGACAAGCTCACTCGTGCCGGGATGGGCGCGGTGCGCCTTGACCACCACAGGGCACCCGGCCGCGAGCGCCGAGGTGGTGTCGCCACCCGCGACCGAGAACGCGAGCGGGAAATTGCTCGAGCCGAAAACCACCACGGGGCCGAGCGGGATGAGCATCCGGCGCAGATCGGGACGCGGCAGCGGCTTCCGGTCGGGCAGGGCGGGATCGATCCGCGCGTCGACCCATGAGCCTTCACGCACGACGGCGGCGAACAGCCGCAGTTGCCCGCACGTCCGCGCCCGCTCGCCCGTCAATCGCGCGAGGGGCAGCCCCGTTTCCGCGTTGGCGCGCGCGAGCAAAGGATCGCCGAGCGCCTCTATTGCAGCGGCGATGGTTTCGAGCAGGTGCGCGCGATCGGTTGCCGGCCGCGCGCGATACTCCGAAAAAGCCGCCGCGGCGGCCGCGAGTGCCGCGTCCACGTCTGCGGCGGAGGCCTCGTGAAAATCAGGAGCGAGTTGTTCACCCGTCGCGGGATTCGACGCCCGGAATTTCTTGCCGCCGGGTTGGGCGATTGATCCCGCGAGCAAGCTCCGACCGTGGAGAGTGGTGGTCATAACACCGTGTTAACCAGGGTTCCCACCGCCGCAATCGTGATGCGGATTTCGTCGCCACGCTGGAGGGTGAATGAATCGGGCGGGACCACTCCCGTTCCGGTCATGAGGTAGCAGCCGTGCGGAAACGTGTTCTCGCAAAACAGCCAGTCGACCAGCGAAGGCAGCGGCCGCTTGATTTGTCCCACCGTGGTCTCGCCGGAAAACGCGGCCGAGCCGGCGCGGCGGATTTCGATCGCGATGGTGGTGTCGGCGGCCGGCAGCACATCGGTGACGAGCAGCGCAGGACCGAGCGCGGCGCTGCGGTCGTACACTTTGGCCTGCGGCAGATAGAGTGGATTTTCGCCCTCGATGTCGCGCGAGCTCATGTCGTTGCCGATGGTGAAGCCGAAAATCCGGCCGTGCGCGTTGATGGCGAGCGTGAGCTCCGGCTCCGGCACGTTCCATTTTGAATCGCCGCGAATCCGCACTCCGGAGCCGGGCGGCGCCACGCGGTGCGGCGTGGCTTTGAAGAACAGTTCCGGCCGCTCGGCCTCGTAGACGCGGTCGTAAAACGTGCCACCGCCCGCGACCTTCGCCTCTTCCATGCGGGCCGTGCGACTCCGGAAATACGTGACGCCCGCAGCCCAGACTTCTTGGGATTGAATCGGCGCGAGCAATTTTGCCGGGGCCGTGGCGGATATTGCGTTGGAGGCAAGATCGCGCACCAGCGCAACGGGATCATCGGCCGCGAAAATCTCATCCAACGTAAGTACGCGGCGTGGGGCTGAGAACTTCCCATCGCGCTCGAAGACCAAGCCCGACTCGGTGGCGAAGACACGGATGGCGGAAGACGCGGAAGACATGGAAGACGGGAAGAGGGGAAGAGGGGAAGAACGCGAGAACGCGAGACGGAGAAGACGGGGAAGATGGGGAAGAACGCGAGACGGAGAAGACCATTAAGGCGCAATCACTGCGCTCAATCGCCAATGATCGCGCGCGAGACACCCGCGCAGCTGAGATTTCCTCTTCTGGCTCTTCCAAGTCTTCCATGTCTCACACGTCTTCCGCGTCTTCCCACCGTCTTCCGATTCCTGCTCCTTGACGCGCGCGTTGCGGCCGTGCCAGCGTGCCACTTTCAACGCGTCCTTCCCGAGAATGCCCAAGAAAAAGACTCCGAGAGATTCCGATCAGCCCGAGCTGCCGCTCGGCCCCGGCGACGCCACACCGCCTGCCGACACGAAAGGCGCGAGAACCGAAGGTTCGTCCCGGCGCGCGGACGGCAAACCGCCGGATCCGGCGCCGACCGGCCAGACCTCGGGCGCGGGGTCTGATCCGAAACCGGGCGAGCCAAAGGGGACACAAGTCGTCACGGTTGCTTCCGGAGGTGGTGGCGCCCCGCCGACCGGCCGGCGCGGGGGCGGGAAGGTCCAGGAGGAAGGCGCGCCGCTGGCCAAAAGCTACCGCACCTGGTTTCTCGAATACGCCAGCTACGTCATCCTCGACCGCGCGGTGCCGCACATCGATGACGGGCTGAAGCCGGTGCAGCGACGCGTCCTCCACACGTTGTGGGAAATGGACGACGGTCGTTTCCACAAGGTGGCGAACATCGTCGGCGCGACGATGCGTTTCCATCCGCACGGCGACGCGTCGATTGGGGCCGCGCTTGTCGGCATCGCGCAACGCGGATGGCTGATCGAGCCGCAGGGGAATTTCGGCAACATGTTCACGGGCGACGAAGCGGCGGCGCCTCGTTACATCGAGGCGCGGCTGACCGGATTCGCGAAGGAAGTCCTCTTCAATCCGAAGACCACCACATGGCAGCTCAGCTACGACGGTCGCGCGCGCGAGCCCGTCACGCTGCCGGCGAAGTTTCCGATTGTGCTCCTCGAGGGCGCCGAGGGCATCGCCGTCGGCCTTGCGACCAAGATCCTGCCGCACAATTTCAACGACATCTGCCGCGCGGCCATCAACCATCTCCAGGGGAAAACATTCCGGATCTATCCCGACTTCCCCACCGGCGGCATCGCGGATTTTTCGGAATACAACGACGGCGAACGCGGCGGGAAGGTGAAGATTCGGGCGCGGATCGAGCAACGCACGAAGTATCTCCTCGCCATCACCGAGCTGCCGTTCGGCATGACGACCGAGGCGCTGATCGAGTCGATTCTCGCCGCCAACGCGAAGGGCAAGATCAAGATCAAGCACGTCGACGACAACACGTCGGACACGGTGGAAATCCTGGTTCACCTGCCGCAGGGCAGCGACCCCGACCAGGTGAGCCAGCAGCTGTACGTGTTCACCGCGTGCCAGCAGAACCTGTCGCCGGCCGCGTGCTTGATCGTGCGCGACGACCACGGCAACGACAAGCCGCAGTTCCTCGGCGTCCGCGAAATCCTGAAGACATCGGTCGATGCGACCAAGGCGCTGCTCAAGCGCGAACTGGAGATCAGGCTGGGCGAACTCGAGCAGCAGTGGCACTGGGATTCGCTCGAGCGGATTTTCATCGAGGAGCGGATTTACCGGCGGATCGAGAAATCGAAGACCTGGGAGAGTGTGCTCGAGGAGATTCGCGAGGGGCTGAAGCCGTTCGTGAAGCAGCTCCGCCGCGCGGTGACGGACGAGGACATCACCCGGCTGACCGAAATCCGGATCAAGCGGATCTCCGCCTACAACCGGTTCCAGGCCGACGAGGCGATGAAGAAGATCGAGGCGGAGATGAAGGAGACCAAGACGAACCTCAAGAACCTGACGGCCCATGCCGTCTCCTGGTTCGAGCGGGTCCAGGAAAAATACGGGAAGGGGCTGAAGCGGCGGACGCAGTACGACGAGATCGAGCAGATCAACGCGTCCGAGGTCGTATCCGCGAACCAGCGACTGTACGTCAACCGCGAGGATGGGTTCATCGGTCTGAACTGGCGGCAGCATGAATTCGTGCAGGAGTGCACCATCCTCGACAGCGCCCTCTGCATCATGCGCGACGGCGCGCTCAAGGTGGCCAAGGTCGCGGACAAGGTTTTCATGGGCCGCGACATCATGCACTGCGCGGTTTTCCCGAAGGAGGGCGATCCGAATTTCTACACCATGGTTTATCAGGACAAGGAGTCAGGGAAGGCCTTCGCGAAGCGATTCCAGATCGGGGGGCTTTTGCGCGACAAGTTGTACCCACTGGTGAAGAGCGAGGGCTCGCACGTGGTGTATCTCGAGCTGAGCAAGACCGAGAAGGAGATGCCGAAGAAGCTGATGATTTACATCGACGGCCGCAGCGGCGCGCGCATGCGCGAGTTCGAATTCGACCTGAGCAACGTGCCGGTGAGCTCACGCTCGGCGAAGGGCCTGACGGTGACGAAGTGGCCGATCAAGGACGTGAAGCGGGTGGATTTGGCGCTGGTGTGATTTCCTTCTGTGATGAAATTGCGCATGGTGCTCCTCTGGCTCGGCATCTCCAGCTTCGCGTTGGCCGCCGGGCGTGGTGCGACGCCGGCCCGGCCGAACATCCTGTTCATCCTGACCGACGACCAGGGATGGCCGACGCTCGGCAGCTACGGCAGCACGCGCGTGCCGACGCCCAATCTGGACCGGCTCGCGGCCGAAGGCATCCGTTTTACGGATGCGTACGTCATGCCGCAATGCACGCCGACCCGCGCGGCATTGCTGACCGGCCAGCATACGGCCCGCAACGGGATGTGGCACGTCATCCCCTGGTATGGTTATCCCTGGTCGCGGATGGCCGAGAGCCCGTTCGTGGAAAGCCTGCCGCCGACCACATTCACGCTTGCCAAAGGCCTGCGGGCGGCGGGTTACGCGACGGCCTGCCTGGGCAAGTGGCACCTTTCGGGCAATGAAGATGGCGGGTACGTCGGGCTGAAGCCCGGGGCCGCGGCGAAGTTTGGGTTCGACCACTCACCGGCACTGCCCGATCCAAAGTATCATCAAACTGGCGACAAGGGGGTCGACTGGCTCACGGCTCAGGCGATGGACTTCATGGAGCGGCAGCAGTCTCACCCGTGGTTCATCTATCTGGCGCACCATACCATCCATGGCCCGGTGGTCGCACCGGCGGACTTGGTGGCAAAGTATCGGGGGCGGGGAGCGCCCGAGGCAGGCGAGCACAACGCGGCTTACCTCGCCGCCATCGAGCATCTGGATCGCTCGATTGGCCGGCTGCTGGGCAAGGTCGACGAGTTGAACCTGCGCGAACGCACCGTCGTTGTTTTCCTGAGTGACAACGGGGGAATCCATGTTGCTTACGACAATCAGCCCGAACGAACGGCCGACGCGGGATTCAAGTTGCAGATTGGCCGCCGGGAGTTCGACAACGCGCCGTTGCGCGCCGGCAAGGGTTCGCACTACGAGGGCGGCATTCGCGTGCCATGCATTGTGCGCTGGCCGGGAACGGTGAACCCTGGCGTGGTCGATTCGACGCCGGTGCATGTCGTCGACTGGCTGCCCACCTTGTTTGAAATCGCCGCGGCCAAAGTTGCGCCCGGCCACATCGTCGATGGCGTGAGCCTCGTGCCGCTACTGCGCGGAGGGCCCCTGCCGCAGCGGGCGTTGCACTGGTATCTGCCATTCTACGAACTGCTCTGGGGCGCGACCCCGGCCGCGGTAATTCGAGAGGGTGATTACAAGCTGATCGAGTTCTTCGGCGACTGGTTCGATCACGATGGCCGGTATGTGCCGGGACACCGGATCGAATTGTTCAACCTGCGGGACGACCTTGGCGAGCGGCGCAATCTCGCGTTTGAGCAGCCGGAACGCGCGGCAAAACTGCGCGCTGGCCTGCGCGCGTGGATGAAATCAATTCCCGTGCCGGTCCCCGGTTCGAACCCACGGTACGATCCAGCGCGCGAGTTGAGGGTCAGCCGGGAAAAGCCGGTGGATTGATTTTCCCTGGGAGCGCGGGCGTCCCGCCCGCATGGTTGGATCGGATGATGTCGATGGTTGAGACAGCGTGGCAGCCGCAGCCACGTTCATTGCGGGCGAGACGCCAGTATTGTTCGGCGCAATACGTGCTGTGTGCGGAGCGAAACGCATTTTTGTTTGGCCGGCCGGTGTAACTGCGCACGGTGATCATCGGCGCAAAATATTTTTCATTTCTTACTGTACTCATTGATTATTGTGTGTT
>JAUSID010000012.1 GCA_030648295.1 Opitutaceae bacterium
ATGCTCTCCATGGGCCAGACGCCCATGAGCATTAACTTAACACTCGTGCAATTTTTCTGCCCTCATTTTTCTGCCTGATTGGCCTATTTTGTTAGCGAGACCAACTGGACTTTCTGCCGGCCCAAGTGCCACATTCGGGCGGTCGGCTAAACAGGACGTCAGTAGTTCTTGCGCATCCTTGGAGGGCCCGCCTCTGCGCGGGCCATGAACGGTTGAATCTACCGATCGCGGACGGCGCGGAGACCGTCCCTCCACATCGGGCGCAATTATTTATGTCGTGGCGTATAGCTCGGCCGACGGCATTGCGGGCCGGAGGCCCGCACTCCCAGGAAACCATCCGGTTTCGCCTTTGCACGCCGGCGGGTGCGCGTGCTAAGAGAAACCAGTGACGAGCACCATGACCAAAGCAATCTGGACGGCGGCGGTGATCGAACCGGCGCGAATGGTGCTCGGGCTTTGGTCGCGCCGCGACCTGATCTTCCAGTTCACGCATCGCAGTATCGAGATTCGGCACCGCGGCAGCAAACTGGGGCCGTTCTGGGCGCTGCTGAATCCGCTCACGATGCTCGCGCTCTACTTCGTCGTGTTCGGGTTGATTTACGACCAGCGGTTTGGCGTGCTGCCCGGCGAAACGCGCTACGACTACTCGCTCGCACTCTTCCTGGGGCTGGCGCTGTTCCACGGTTTTTCGGAAACGCTCGCCTGGGGGCCGGTGGTCATCACCTCGAACCCGAATTTCGTGAAGAAGGTGGTGTTCCCGCTGGAAGTGCTACCCGTCGCGAATGTCGGCGCGGCGGCGTTCCATCTTGCGGTCAGCCTCGGGCTGGTGGTGCTTGGCAGTGCCTTCGGCACGGCGGGGCTCACATGGCACGTGCTCTGGCTGCCGGTCCTTATATTTCCGCTGCTGGTACTGTCGCTCGGCATTGCCTGGATGCTCGCGGCGCTCGGGGTCTTCATCCGCGACATCGGGCAGGTCACGGCTTTCGCCGCGACGGCATTGCTGTTCGCGAGCGCGGTCATGTATCCGGCGAGCATGATTCCCGCGAACCTTTCGATCCTGCGTTACAATCCGCTGCTCCAGGTGGTCGAACTCGCGCGACACACCGTCCTGTGGCACGCCCCGATGCCATGGCAGAACCTGGTCTACGTCTACGCCTGCGCGATCGTCGCCTTCGCGCTCCCATCCAAGCCGGAACAATTCGGTTCGACCGCGAATAGACGCCAATTCACGCGAATGGAGAGGGCGAATTGGCGTCCATTCGCGTCCATTCGCGGTTATCGACTGATTCGCCTTGTTTAACGCGGTGCTTTCGTCAGCTCGTCGGCGCGAACGCGGTGCACTTCGGCTTCGCGGCTACGGCCGAGAAGCTGCAGGACGCGGCTTAGTGCGCTGTGCGTTTCGGCCGAATCAGGCTGGAGTTTGAGCGCGGCCTGAAAATGCGTCGCCGACTCCGCGAGCGCGCCCGTGTTGGCCAGCGCCATGGCGAGATTGCGGTGGGCCGCTGCCGAATCCGGCTGAAGTTCGACGGCCCGGGCGAATGACAACCGGGCTTCCGGCCAGCGATTGAGCCCGGTGAGCGCGATCCCACGATTGAGTTCCGCGGTCGCGTCGTTCGGCGCCACGCGGAGCACGGCTTCGAACTGCGCAAGTGCGTCCGGCAACCGGCCCGCCTGACCCAGCGCCAGTCCAAATCGCAACCGGACGCTGGGATCATTCGGTTTGAGCGCGAGCGCCCGCTCGTAATGCGAAACCGCCTCGGCCGTGCGGCGCGCCGACACCAGTACGTCAGCCAGTTGAGCGTGGGTCTCGGGCAGGTTCGGATTGAGCCGCAGCGCCTGCTCGTACTGCGCGATCGCCTCCTCCGTCCGGCCGAGCATCCGCAGCGCATTGCCCAGATTGTGATGGATCTCGTCCTTCTTCGGCGCCCGCTGAAGCGCGATTTCGAACTGCGGCACCGCCTCTACGGGTCGGCCCGCGTCGAGCAGTGCGCAACCCAGGTTGTTCGCGGCGACGGGATATCCGGGTTCCAACCGAAGCGCCTCGCGGTGATGGTTGATCGACTCGGCGATCCGACCGGACTGGCGCAGCACGTGCCCAAGGTTGTCCTGCGCTTCCGCGCTTTTTGGATCCAGCGCCACGGCGCGTTCCAGTAGCGGCAGCGCCGAAACGAATCGGCCCGCAACCATCTCGATAATCCCAAGATTGTGATACGCCTGACCGGAGTCCGGCTTCAATGCCAGCGCCCGTTCCAGCAGCGGGCACGCCTCCCCGTATCGCCCCACGTTGACCAGATGGGCCCCGAGGTTGAGCCAGGCAAGATGGCCGTCCGGATTTCGTGCGATTGTCGCCCGCCAGAGCGTTTCCTGATCGCGGTATAATCCCGCCTGAGTCCAGGAAACGATTGCCAGGGCTGCAACAAAACCCGCCGGAATCACCGCGCCTAATCGCCGGAACGATCTCGAGAATCCATGCGCGCCGGCCGCCGCGAGCGCAATGATGCCGAAACTCGCGACATACTGGAAATGATCGGCCACAAACGAATATCGGAACGGATAAACATTCAGGAAACCAAGAACCGGAAACAACGTGCCGCCGAAAAAAAGCGTGGCTGCGAGCGGACCGCGAGCTCGCACCCGTAGCCGAAATAGTATCCAGACGACCACGACGGCCGCGACCAGCGGCACCCACTGCACCAGGCTGCTCGAACTGATTGTCCACCGCGGATAGATGAAGATGAGTTCTGCCGGCCAGACCAGTTTCGCGAAATAGAACCAGACGACGCGGCCAGCGAGGACGAGCCGTTCCGTGAAACGAAACGCGTACTCCGCCCCCTCGGCACCAATGATTGCCCGCTCGACCCAGGCGGTGAAGAGACCCGCGGCGGCGCCCACCACAAACCAGGGCAGCAGCGGCCACACGTCGGCCCGCCAATTCAGCCGGCCGCGTCGCCACCAGAACACGACGAGCAGCGCGGCCGGCAGCGTTGCGGTCACGGTCTTGGTCAGCAGCGCGAGGATGAACAGTCCAAGGGCCAGAAAGTAGACCGTCAGCCGGCGCGTGGCATCGAATCGCAGGTAAACGAGCGCGGACCCGAGATACAGGACGGTCGACAGGGTGTTCTTCTGTTCGCTGATCCAGGCGACCGACTCGACGTGCACGGGGTGAAGCGCGAAAATCAATGTGCCCCAAACGGCACCGGCCACGCCCAACCGGTGCAGCGTCAACCCGAACAGCCACGCCGCCGCACCGTGGCAGACAAGGTTCACGACGTGATAGCCAACCGTCGCATCCCCCCACAGAACATGCTCGAACCAAAACGCCGTGTGGAGAAGCGGGTAGTATTGCTGGGTAGCCTCGAGATCGAACCAGATGCGCCACAACCCGTGCAGCGATCGCAGCGATTCCCGGGTGACGTGGGCATTGTCGTCCCAGACAAAACCGCCGTGAAGCACCCGAACATACACGGCGGCGAGCAGCAAACCGATGCCGACTGCCATCCGCCAGCCGGGCCATGCCGGATCGGACGAGGTACTCGGGGAAGATAAAGTCATTCTCTTAGCCCGCATTTTTCACCCTCGAGTTGGTTTTCACAATGGTCCGACTGCCGACGTTCCGAGCTCCGGCGTTCGCCTCGAGTTCATGCGGGCTATCTTCAAAACCGCGAGGCGGTTTTGAACGTGGGCCCGGGCATCCTTGAAGGATGCAAATGCAGGAAACAGCGTGCGTCACCTGGGAGCGCGGGCGTCGGTCTGATTTCGGATTTCGGATTGCGGATTTCGGATTGCCTGGGAGCGCGGGCGTCTCGCCCGCATGGATTGAAAGTGGCACGCTCTGCTGGCCAGCAGAGTGCCCGTGGCTGGAGTTTGGCCAATTTTCAGCGCCAACGGCGCGTAGTCCCTCAGCCCAGGCCAGCGGCCTGGGCTGAGGGACTACGCTTGCTCCGGCCTGAAAGGCCGGGACAAGGCTCAATCCCAAACAAATCTTTCATTGATGAGGCGTGGTCGCAGCCTTTCAGGCCGCGTCGCTGACCCCATATTACCCCAGGCCGGTGGCCTGGGCTAAGGAATTCTCGCGCCGTCGGCGCTGGAAATTGGCCAAACTCCAAGCACGGGCATCCCTGGTCGCCTTCGGCGCCGCCAGAGGCGGGTAAACTTGCCCGTGGAGTGCACATGCTCTCCATGGGCCAGACGCCCATGAGCATTAACTTAACACTCGTGCAATTTTTCTGCCCTCATTTTTCTGCCTGATTGGCCTATTTTGTTAGCGAGACCAACTGGACTTTCTGCCGGCCCAAGTGCCACATTCGGGCG
>JAUSID010000146.1 GCA_030648295.1 Opitutaceae bacterium
CCAAAAGCGCGCCGCGTCGCCATCATGACGATACGTTCGACCAGCGGCAGGGCGCCGACAGCGACGAGCGTGAACCCGAACAGGATCGTGACGAGCAGGCAGAGAATCACGGTCCCGATCAGCGACGGATCTCCCGAAAGAAACGCGGTGGGCAGGACGAAGAAGACGACGACCGAAAGTGATGACAGCGCAATCCCGAGTATGAGCAGCGGGCGGTTCGATGCGCTGGCGGAGGGTGGATCCGGGGAGATCTGGCCGCGCCGGAAAGGGTCGAGCGCATCGACGATGCGCCAGCGCACGGCCTGCCAGGCCGGCACCAGGGCGCTGCTGAGCGAGAGAACAACCCCGACGGCGAGCGCCAGCCCGAGCGTGCCCGGCGAAACCTGGAGGACGATCACATCGCCTTCGGCGCGCATGATCCGCTCCACGAGCTTCACGCCGACGCGTGCGAGCATCACGCCGGCGAGCAATCCCGGTACCACGCCGGCGAGGCAGAGTAGGAACGACTCGCCCAGTACGAGCCGGACGATGGCCCGGCGTTTTCCGCCCACGGTCCGGAGTATCGCGTATTCCCGTATCCGTTCTTCCACGGCGACGGAAATGATCGAGTAAATCAGCAGCGCCGTGATCGACAGCGCCAGCAGCGCGAACACGCCGAAGAAGGCGCGGATCGGCGCGGTGAAGTTCTGAAATCGCGCGATCGCGGCCGCCTTCGGCAGCCGTACGTCGTAGCCCGGCCCGAGATCGGCCGCGATGGCCTCGCCTGCGTCCTTGAGCTGGCGCACGCTCGCCTGGAGATCGCGCGCGTCATAATACCGCGATGGTTGGCGAAACGCTCCGGCCAGCGCGTGGACCATCAGCGGTTCATCCAGCAGCGTTCGCGCCGCCGCCTCGTTGACGACGATGAAGTCCTTCATGTCCTGCGGCAGCAGCAGCTGCCGTTCGAGGATGCTTTCCACCCGCAGGCTGAGTTCATCGCCCGAGCGGGCCGAGCGCAGCGTGACCTCGCCGCCGGAGCGCACGTTCAACTTTTTGGCCATCGTGCGGGAGAGCCCGCACGTGCCGTCGCGTAACGCGGGTTCAGGGACGAGCCCGGAAATGTCGAGTTCGTGCTCGCGGGCCGGATCGACGCCGACGAGCACCGCGAAATGCGGTGGGTCCGCGGTACCGGCCTGCACGACCCCGATCCATCGGGAGGCGAGGCCGCGCAGGTGAGGATTGGCGGCGAGTTTCTTCCGAACCTCCGCGTCGGTAAAAGCCTCCGGTCGCAGCAGGTTTCCCCCTTCGGCCGTGATGACGATGTCCGCTTTCCCCGCCTGCAAGGCGGCGAGGTCGGTGTAGGAGCTGGAAACGGATTCCAGCCCAATCTGGATGGCGGTGAGGAACGCCAGGGTGAAAAAGATCCCCAGGATGCCGAGCAGCGTGCGCGTGCGCCGCCGGCCGAGGTTCCGCAGCACGTAATGCGCCGACGCCTTCATCGACCTGGCGCGTCGCCATCGATCCGTCCGTCACGCAGCCGCACAATCCGCGAACTCTGTTCCGCGATCGATCCATCGTGCGTGGCGATGACGAGCGTGACTCCTTCGCGGCGGTTGAGATCGCGGAGCAGCGCGATGATCTCGCCGCCGGTCGCGCCGTCGAGGTCGCCAGTCGGTTCGTCGAGCAGCACGAGCGCCGGCTGGTTCGCCAGCGCCCGCGCGATCGCGACGCGCTGCTGTTCGCCGCCGGAAAGTTCCGATGGCTGGTGGTCGGCGCGGTCCTTCAAACCGACCCGTTCGAGCAGCGACAACGCGCGTTGCCGCCGCCCGGCGTCGGCCACGCCCTTGAACTGCATGGGCAACTCGACGTTTTCGCGCGCGGTCAGCGTCGGTATCAGGTTGTGAAATTGAAAAACAATTCCGAGCCGGTCCCGCCGGAGATCAGCGAGTTGATCGTCGGAGAGGCCGGACAGATCGACGCCGTCGACGTGCAACCGGCCGCGCGAAGGCAGATCCGTGGCGCCGATGAGATTGAGCAGGGTGGTCTTGCCGCAACCCGACGGTCCCATGAGCGCGACGAATTCGCCGCGCTTCACGACCAGGTCGACGCCGCGCAGCGCACCAATTGCGGTCGCACCGAGGACGTAACTCTTGTGCAGGTTTTCAGCCTGCACGGCGATTTCGTGGCCGGTTGCCGTTGGAGTCATGCTGGTGAGGCGAGTGATCGCAGGGCGGGTGATCTCATGGTGTACTCGCGATGCGCCTGTGAAGTCATCGGCTACGCGCCCTATGGTGCGCGCGAGGCCACGTTGGGTTCTTCCAACTTCAGGCGTGGAAACGAAGGTCGCCCAAACGCGGAATCGTTTTCGAATCCATCGAGAACAATGCAGGTGTCGACGACCCACATGGCTATTTCTCGCCCGCCCGTAATTCACGCATCCAACTCGCGGTGCGGCGCAGCCGACCGCCTCGAACCTTCCCCGCATAACCCAGCACGCTCAGCGGACCCGGCGCGGGCTGCGCCGCGACTGATATCCGCATTTCCCGATCGGAAATCCGCTGCCACTGCAGTCGCTGCCCGGGCCGCAACTTCATGGATTTTCGCAAAGACGCCGGAACAGAAATCTGGCCGCGTTCGGTGAGAGTCGACTCTTCCATGCCCTGAAATGGCGACGTAAAAATATCATGTCAACCGGGCGCTGTGCCGCCATCATCTCATGTCTGTTTGTGAAGCCCTGTTTGGTATCACCATGTTCCAGCCAGCCATGAAAAACCGGGCCATCCTTCTCCTCTTCTCGTTTTCGTTCCTTTTGCCAGCCCGCGTGGCAGCCGGGTCGGTGGTCCTCGACGAGGGGCGGTACCGCGATGACGCGGAGGCGCAGGCTGCGTGGAGGCCAATGAAAGGCACTGCGCCGGCTGCCGCGGCAAACGTCCAGGGCCGCGCCGCCGTTCGGTTGCCCTGCAACTTTGCCGGAACGACGTTCGAGCGCGCCTCGTGGGACCGGACGGTGAATGCCGACCTCGCCACGTGCCGGGGGATCCAGTTCGAATTCTTTTGCCCGAACCCTTCACCGGTCTCGCAGTTCAGCATCTATTTCCAGAGCGGCGGAGGCTGGTATTCCACGACCTTCCAACCGGAGGCGACGAACGCCTGGTGCACGGTCGTCATCAACAAGCATGCCACCCGGATCGAAGGGGAGCCCGCGGGATGGAATCGCATCTCGACCATCCGGGTTTCAGCCTGGCGTGGCCAAGGCACGGATACGGAGATTTGCCTCCGCAATTTCCGCCCGGCGGGTGTGCTCGGCATCGACGCCAGCGTCGCCATTCTTCGCGCCGAATCGGTGGCGCGGGGAAGTCCGGCCGAGGCCCGAAGCGTGGACCAGTTCACCGAGAACGTCGCCGCCGGCTTTGAATCATTCGGCATCGGCTGCGCCACCCCGGGCGATCTCGACGTAACCGTCAATTACGGCGTCGCCGAGAGTCGGGAGTTGCTGCCGCTGCTCGGCGCCGGCGTGACGGCGAAATGACCCTGCAATCAGGAACGTGGCGGGGAGGTTCGTTTCGCCGCGGCCGGCCACGCGGCGGCGCCGGCCACGTTCGCGGCGGCGGCGGGGGCACGACCGTGAACTCCGTCGCGCTCGGGCGAAGGCAGCCGCGGGGCGCTGCGCTCCGGGCGGTCGGCGCAATACCACCAGTTGCGGGCGAAAGTGAAGGTTTCGGCGGCGGTGCCGGGCCCGATGTTCACGCCGCCCTCCGACCAGCCGGTCGATTCGAAGATGATCACGTTGTCGGTGAATTCGCCATTGCGGCAGGCGACGAAGTCCGCGGCGCGATTCTCCTGGAGAATCCGCAGCGCCCAGCGGCTGGGTCGTTCGATCGTATTGAAACGCACCACCCCACCGTCGGCGCCGGCGAAGGCCACCGGCGTCATGCCACCGATGAAGGTGTTGCCCTCGACGCGAATGGCGCGCGACTCGGCCTGCGGGCCATCACCGGCGAGGGGCGGCCGGAAAAACTGGCGCCCGGTGCTGCCGCCGATATTCACCGCCCGACCGCCCGCGTTTTCGAAACGATTCGCGCGAATCGCGATTTCAGTCGAGCCGCCCTTGCATTGCACGCCGCTGCAACCCGGCGCGTCGCCGTGCCGGAAAACATTGCCTTCAACCAGCCCGCGGTGACAGCCCACCGCGTCGATGGCGGAACCGCCGCGGGTCCCCCAACGCTCGATGGTGCAGTCGAGGATGTGAAAATCGGATACACCGGAAATCTTGATCCCATCCTGGTTGCCCGCCGCCCCGATGTCGGTCACGCGCAGCCCGCGAAGCACGAGGTGATGCGCGCCCATCCCGGTGAGCTCACCGCCATCATCGATGTTAAGGCCGTTGGCGGAGTGCCGCGTGAATTCGAGCCCGACTAGTTCGACGTAAGCGGGCTTCGCGAGATGGATTCCCACGGAGCCGCCGGAAAAACGCGGCGGCGTCCCGACGTTCGCCGCCGCAATAACGATGGGACGATCGGGTTCGCCGCGGAGATTCGCGAACTGGTATCCGCCGCCGTAGTCGCCGCCCTGCAAAACAATCCGGTCGCCCGGCTGGGCAGCCGCCACGGCGGCGCGAAACTCCGCCGCGTTGCGCACCAGTGTGTCGGCCGGCACGGCCGCCGCCGCGCTCAGCGCAAGGCACACGATGAAGGCGGCACGCCGCAATTTCATTCCGGGAGCGCAGCGGAGCGCTTGCGGAGGTCAAGCCCGGCGAACGAGAAACCCGCTTGGCGTGGCCATGCCGTCGAAGCGATTGGCTTTCGTAGCAGCCGAGGTAACGAGGCTGATAATTCGGGTTACCTTTCCGATGAGCGAAAACGCGCCTCGATCGAACGCGACGGCGCCGCGTCTCCCGTCATGACAGTGGCGACTGAACGCTGAACGCGGTGCCAGTTCCACGTGCGTGGCCGACAGGCGACGCTCTTGGCTGCTGAAGGAAATCCCTCCGGCCGAGGGTTAATGAGTTAGCTGCGGCGTCGAAGTGCCTGCCTGTAGGTGGCGCGCTTGCCGCGCCACTTCCTTGGGGCTGCCCTGTTGCGCGACGAGCGCGCAACCTACAAACCCTCTCGCGACATCACGCGATGTTACCGTTGGCATCAAACGCCAGGTCGCGCACGGCGGAGAGCGCCGTGAGCTCCGGACGCGCGCCAGATTCAGCCCAAAGCCGCTCCGAGATGTCGAATTCAGCGAGTGACAATGTATCCGCAATCCGGACGACACGCGTGTCGGCGGGCGAGCCAGCGGACACCGAACCGAGCGTGCGCTCGATCGCCTCGCGATCGGAGTCGAAGTGGATCGGGAGTTTCGCGCTCTGGGGCGTGAGCGACGTCAGCGCATTGACGCCGGTGACGCGGACATCGGTTGCGCGCACGAGCCGGGTGGTCGTCACGTCGGCGAGCCCGATGCCGATGGCATTGCCGTGCGATTCGGGCGTGAGATCGCGGACGAAGATCCGCCGGATAAATGGGGAGGGGCGATCGCCGCGCTGCAACGAGCTCGAGTAGCCGTTGACCGAGCGATTGATCACGTTCGTGTCCATGCCGGTGCCGCTGATGTTTTTTCCCAACCGGTCGACGATCAGCAGATCGATGTGCTCGAACGGCAGCAAAGGCATGAGCCGGCGTGCCTCGACCAGCAATGCATCCTCGCCCGTGGCCATCTCCTCGCGGCGGAGCGCGACCACGCGGGCGGTTTCGTGAAACTGGTTTTCGAGGATCGCCACGCCGCCTAGAATCGGCGCGGCACGCAGCAGCACGCCGGCCATGCCTCGGATCGCCCGCTCGTGTCCATGCTCGCTGGCGCTGAGGTGCATCGCCGCGGCGCCGCGATGTTTGCCCAGGCCGACGACACACATCTTCAACAATCCGCTGCCGAGTTCGCCGGTGAAATCGGTGTGCGGTTTCACGCGATTGACCACCAGGATCCCGTCGGCGGCGAGTGCCTCGACGCTGCAATAAACCGATGCGCCTTCCGCGGTTTCACCCACCACGCGGACCTCCAGCGACGGGCGGATCGGGACGCGCATCGTCGCTTCCGTGATGCCGTAGCTGGCGAGCACCTCACGCTGTCCGTCCGGCGTGGCGCCACCATGGCTGCCCATCGCCGGAATGATGAACGGCTGCGCCCCCGCGCCGCGCAGCAAATCGAGCACGAGCCCGACGATCTCCGCCAGTCGCGTGATGCCGCGGCTGCCGACTCCGACCGCAATGCGCGCGTTCGGCGTGATTCGCGGCCGCAGTTTCTCGAACTCTGCCGCCAGCGCACTGGGCAGATCCAGCGGCGCAAGCCGGGGAAAATTCTGTCGCACGCGGACGAAGCGGGGGAGTGCGCTCATGGTTCCAAGCAGGAACCAAGCGGCGCGGGCCTGCAACTGCGCGAACGGAGTCCCCCGCGCGTTTCCGTCCTCAGGTTCTTTCTCTTTTCTCTATCTCGTAATCTTTCTCTGGGGTCAGCATGCGAGAGAAAGAGAAAGAGGGGCTGGCGTGGGCGTCTCCCCGATGATGGAGCATCAGCGGTTGCGGGCGAGACGCCCGCGCTCCCAGGACGTTTCAGGGCACCGCGTAAACCTCCACCAGCGTATTGCCAGTCCGGTTGCCGGTTTCGGTGACCAGCGCCGTGTAGGTGCCCGGGTTCAGCCAGAGGAGCACGGCGGAATCCCGGCTGCCGGAGGGGAAAGCGAATGCGCCCACGGCCGTGCTCGCGCCGCCGATGTCGGCCACGAGCGGCGAACTGCCCCAATTGTCGTTCTGTACCATCGTCGCGCCATCGCGGCCGGTGAGCCAAAGTTGCGGGTCCACGAGTGCGCCCGCGACGTTGAACACCGCCAGCGCCGGCCCGGCGGCGCGAACGAGAACCTGCCGCGGCGCTTCGCCGCTGAGCGCGAACCCCACGATCGCGGTTTGCGTTCCACTGCCGGAAAAAACGCGGGACGACAGATTGATTAGCCGCGCCTCGGCCGACGGTTCCGCGTCGTAGACCTCGACGAGCACGACCCCGCTTCCGGCGGTCGCAGCGTTGCGCACCATGGCCGAGTATGCGCCCGGCGGCAGCGCCATCAGCAGCGCGGCGTCGCGACTGCCATCGGGCAGTCCGAACGCACCGACGGCGGGAAACGTCGCGGCGAGTTCGGCCGCCGTCGACGCGGTGCCCCAGTCGTCGTTCTCCGCCACGCTCGTTCCGGCGTCGCTCACGATCGCGAGTCGTGGGTTCGCGAGCGCGTCGGGCACGCCGAATCCGGTGAGCGCCGGACCCACGGCGCGAACCAGCAGTCGTTTCGTCCCGGAGCCGCGCACCACGAAACCGGCGATCAGAATGTCATCGCGCGTGGCGAGGTGCCCGCGGGTGGAAAGGTTGCCGAGCGAGGCCGGCGGTTTCGCGTCTCCACCCGAGAGCCGGGCGCGAAATGTCCGGCCTCGCGCGCCCGCGACGTCGATCACGAGCCGGATGGTCGGCGCGAGCTGGGCCACCGACACGCCAGGGTCCAGGCTCACGATGGAGCGCGCGGTAGCCGCGATTTCCAGTACAATGCTGCCGGTGTTCGCCTGCGTCGGATCGCTCAGCGCCACATCCACCGTGCCGTTGCTGTCCTGCACGAGCACCGCGGCTTTGCGGTCGCTCGTGATACCGCCAACCGAGTACCGGGTGTCGTTCCAGAAATTCACCGCCACGATGCCGAGCGAAGTCTCGCGGACGGCGTGGGCGCTGGCCGAGTTTTCCAGCACAGCGATTCGTGGACTAGCGGCGAAGGCCGCCACCTCGGCCACGCTGCGGCCGGGGAGCAGCGCATAGGCGTAGGCCGAGTTCGTCGGATTCGCGCCGTGATTGAACCAAAGCGTGAGGTAGTTCCGCGTGATGGCTGTGGTGGAGCCGCCGGCATTGATGTCGGACCACGCGCCTGTGCGCGACTCGCGCAGTCCGTTCACGCTGGCCGCCACCGGAAAGTAGTAGCCGATATCCGCGCCGGCGACGCGGCCCGCCAGGTAAGCCCAGCGAATCTCGCTCATCGTTTCCGCCCAGCCGGGAGCGCCCGGACGGGCGGTGCCATCGACGGTGAACGTATTGTTCCCGTTGCTACTGAGCAGCCGGTTTTCGACGATCGTCTCAATCGGACGGTTGTCCGTGCTGCTGATTCCGCCGCCGAGGCACACGATCAGATCGTCGAACATGAACCAGGATTTGTTCGCCCGCAGCGTGCTGTTCCAGCCGCGAAGCTGCATGCCCGTGACACCATGGCGGCCGAGCGAGGCGCCGCCCACCCAGTTCGGCGATGGCGCAGTGCTCTGGCCCGAACCGTTCGCGCGCGTCTGCGTCGTGTCGACGGTGGTGCCCGGCAGCCGGCGCGGATCCACCGTCGGCCAGAAGCTGTCGGAGAAGTGGGCGAGATCGGCATGGTACAAATACATCATGCCGTCGCCCGTGTGCCAGCCGTGAAGGTTTTCGGTGTTGATGCTTTCGTAGGTGTAGATGCGCGTGGACGACAGGCTCAGCCCGAGCCCGAACCCCGGCCCGAGATGCACGACGCGATCCATGCTGCCGAAGATGAAATTGCCGCGGAGTTCCCCGCGCGGAGTGACATCCGGATCGGCCATCAGCTGCTGCGCATCGAGCTTGAGCGACAACGGCGCGGTGCCGACGAAGCTGCGCGAGGTGTCGTTCTCCGCCCAGCCCCGCAGCATCGCGCGCATGCACTCGCGATCGGCGGCCGGCGCGAATTGCGAGATCCGCAGGATGCTTTGCATGATGCCGTGGCCGGTGCCGTGTTCCGAGGTGCCGCTGCGTGAGATGGCGCGGCCCTGGGTCATGGCCATCATGCCGCCCCGGTAAATCAGCGGCTCATAGGCTTCGTAGACCCAGCGGTAGACGTTCGCGAGCCGCGGATCGGTCACCCGCCACGTGGAGCCCCCGGCGTCCATCGCGTTGGGGCCGTTCAATAGGGTGAGGATGTTGGAAAGATCCGCCATCAGGACGGCACCGTAGCTGCCCGTGTAGGGATGCCGGTTGTGCTGGATGAAGGAGCCGTCGGTATAAAATCCGTCGCCACTCGTGACATAGAGGAAGAGATTGCTGAACGCATCGCGCGCCGCGCGGAGCTTGGAATCGTCCTTGACGATGATTCCACGAATGGTGACCACCACGATCTTCGACATCCGGTTGGCCCCGGTAAAGGTGCCCGTGGAGCCGCCGGCCGCCGGCGTGGTCGCGGAAGGGGTGAACTTCTCGACCGTGCGCATGGTGTTTGAAAGCTGCGACGGGGTCAGCTCGCGGTACAGCAGTGTCACGATGTCCACCAGCGCCGTCGGCGAGCCGATCTCGAAGTGCCACCAGTTGTCGTAGATCCGGACGTTCTCATTGTAGCGATTGGCGTACATCCAATCCAGGCCGCCGATGATGTCGTCGCGCAGCGTCGGGTTTCCCTCGAGGGCCGAGCCGGTGGTCGAGTAAGCCAGCGCCATCGAGCGCAGCCGGCTGTAGTTGGTATTAAGATCCGCGGATACGTTCGTCCTCGCCGCATCGCTCCAAAGGTGAGTGCGCGTGGTCGATTTGTTCAGCGAGGTCCAATTACCATTCGCTGTGTTCGTCACGCTCGTGATCGCGGACGCGATGATCGGATCAGCAGGGTTGTAGCTGCTGCCGCCGGTGAGCATGTCGGCCCACTTGAGCCGCAGCGTGTCGAATTCGTCCGCGCGGGCGGCGGCAGCGCAGAGCAGAACTGCGAGGCAGACCATCGGTCGTGCCCAGGCGGCGAGGGCAGGACAGCGGCCGCCGTGACGACGCTGAAACGCCCGACTCACCGGCCGGCCGGACTTCTGACCGGCGTTTGCTGCGCCACCGCGCGGCCAGCGTCGGCTGCTGCGCTCCACGCGTGAAAACACCTCAGTCGAACGCCGTGCCGAACCACTTCTGAAACTGGGCGCCGATGACGGGCACCGGCTTCTGTTCTCCATTCGCGGCGGCGACGAGCCCCATCACCCACAAGACGAAAAGGCCCAACCACGCGCACAGCGCGATCAACCACCCGACAAAAGGAATTACGGCCAGGACCATCGCGGCGACACCCAGCGCGATCGCCGCGAGCATCAGCCCCAGCGACTGCCGCAGGTGAAACGCACCCAGGCGGGTCTTCTTGGAGCCGTGAAGAACGACGGCGACGATAAACCCAATCAAGGTGAGATAACTGACGATCGCAGTGGTCTTGTCCTCACTGACGATCTGAGGAGGGACAACCGGGGTGGTTTCGGTGGTATTCATTGTTCAGGGTAGAAGCAACGGGCGGTGCGGCCCAAGTGGCCCCGGGAGACTCTGCCGCCGCCGCTCGCGTAGCAAGATCGGACGCCTCGGCGAAAACCATCCTCAACCTGCGCGTCGCCGCACGATCCCGCGGAAAACGCACGTCATGCTTACCGGCCCCGGATTACCTTGTGTCCCATCGGTGGAATCGTCTCACCGCCGGCGAGCTGATGCGGCGACGAGCCGAAATTCACCGCGATCGAAATCCCATTGGCGAACGTGGTCTGCTGCACCTCACGGTTGGCGGTAAGGAAACGATGGTCGGTCATCTCCGCCGCGCCGACTTCGCGGGCGAGCGGACATGTGGTCTGATAGCTCGCCACGAATCGCGCCCGGTTTTCCTCCCAATACTTCCGCGTGAACATGAACATCGGCGGCGCGCCGTAGAGCACGTTGAACAGATCGCGTTTGTCCCAAAGCGCCGGCAGCTTGTTATTGTAGTCGCCCCAATACCAGTATGAGACGACGCAGTCGTGGAAAACCAGCTCCCACAGTGGCAGCCGGTAGCCGTGCCCGAGCTGAAACTTCGCGACGCGCTCCGGCACTTCGTCCCAGATTTGCTGCATCCGGCGGCCGGCGTCCGGCACACGATACGGCCCCAGGCTCATCATGCCCTCGAAGAAGTGGAGATAAGGAACGGAAGCGTCGTGACCGGTTTCGCAGCCGGTTACCATCCGGTTGTCCGCCGAGACGTAGCGCAGCAGCTCCATCTTCCATCGTTTGCTGTCCGTCCGCGTCATCGGGTGTTCGGGGCTGTAGCACTCGCGCCACGGCGACGCCGTCGTGGTGTCGATGAACCGGCCGAGGTACGGATGGGTCGCGAGCTCGGGCGGGATTCGGTCCCGCGCGTACGTGACCGCCTGACGATCGCAGAGCACGCCGCAGTTCAGCATCGTGCCGTCTTTCGCGGTCACGCCCCAGCCTTTGATCCAGTTGCCCGCGCGATCGAGCATCAGGTCCTTCGGCCACGCCGACGTCGTCCAGTCGGCGTGGATACCGCGTAGCCGGCTGAAGTTCGCCGGGTCCATCACGTCCTGGTAGATGTCATAGCGGCTGGTCAACACGCCGAGCGCGTTCATGGCGCTGATGCCCTCCGGGCCCTGCCGGTTGCTCCAGAGGACCCGCTGGATCCCGGCCGCCTGGAGTTCCTTCACGATCTCGACCGCGTTTTTTTCCCAGCACCAGACGTTCACGGCGCCGAGCAGCCGCTCCACGTTCGGATTGAGCGCGCGTTTTTCCGCGAGCGTTTTCACCAACCCGAGTTGCTGTGCGGATGCGCGATAACGTTTGGCCATCGCGACGTGGCCGCCGCGGTCCAGAAAAACGTAGCGCACGCGCCGCGCATAGCCAAACTCGCCGCGCTGCGACTCCCATGACGGTGCGATGACGAGCCGCCCGTCGAGCCGATCCATCCGAATGGAAACGTCGTCGGGCGTTTCGAGAATCGCCATCTGCCCCTTCTCGCCGTCGGTCAGTCCCCAGAACGCCATGCAGATCCCGTGGCCGCCGTACGCGATGAGCCGCATCGGCGTGATCGTCGGGTCGTCCACCGGATACGAGATGCCTTCGTTCAGCGGGACCACCAGGCTGTCGCCGGGTTCGCCGGTGAATGGCTCGGGAAACCCGAGCGGCGACTTCAGACCTCCCTCGGCCGAAAGCGTGACGGTGAACTCCGGCTGGTTGCCGTCGAGTTGGAGGAGCGCCCTGACCTCGAGCCCGGTCGGTCGATGCGTGAGTGAGAGTTCGAGCCGGTCACCGCTCGCCGTCGCGGTTTTCAGGATACACTCGTTCCTGAGCCGCCGCTGCACCCAGCGCCGCTGCGAGCGGCGGTCGAGCACCGAGAGCGTCGCGTCGCTGGAGTCGAGGGTCACCTCGAGCGTGGAATTGCGCACCGTGAAGGTCGCGGGCAGCGCGGTCGGTTTCGGCGCCGGGGCGGATTTTTGCCTGGCCGCGGCTTGGGCGGGCCGGGAGGCACGGGGACGGGGTTCGACGGGTTCGGTGGCGGGCGCTGCCGCGGCCAGGAGGCCGATCGCGCCGCCAAGTGCCATTGTGGTGAACCAGCGCGCGGCTCGAACTCGCAGCCAGTTCCGGGTCCACCGACATGCGACGTTCATGGTGTCCAGAGCCGTAGCGTCGTGGCAGCTCGGGGACAAGCGTTCCGCCTTCCCTGCAGTCGAAAAACGATCGGCTCGTAGCAGCCGAGGTGACGAGGCTGGAGAACTCGTTTCAACGTCCGGTGAATTGAGCCGCGGTGCCCTCGCCGCGTTCGAATACAAAACGTTGTGCTCACATCCGCGGCGGGGGCGCCGCGGCTCCATTTACCAGATGGTGAACCGGAAAACTCAGCCTCGTTACCTCGGCTGCTACGAAACCAGATCGGTTTCAAACTGCATGAATCGGGGTCGAGAGGGTGTCGCGCAGCGAGAGAGGGTGTTTGCGACCTGCGGATGACGCTGTCCGGCGCGGCCGATCGGATCGCGGTTTTAACGTATTACGTTAGATGGACCCGGCGCGAATCGCCTGGGCGGGCCTGCCCCCGCGATCATTTTTCCATCGCCCGCCGACGGCGGGAGGCCATTGGATTGAGCTGCATCTTATGAAGAAACCTCTCGTCGCGTTTTCCGTACTCCTCATCGCCACCGGCGCATTTGGCGCCGAGGACATCAACAAGCCGGCACCGCTTGGCTATTCTGACACGCCGCTTATTCCGGGCAGCAAGTGGAAGGTGCATGATATCGATCGTCCCGCCCCGCCCGTCGTAGCGCCCGGCGCGAAGGCCGGCGACGCCCCGGCGGACGCGATCATCCTCTTCAACGGCGGCGACACCTCGCAGTTCTTCACGCGCAAGAAGGACAATCCCGAAAAATTCCCCTGCCCGTGGAAAGTCGAGAATGGCGAACTCATCGTGGACGGCGGCGATTGCTGGACGAAACAGGAGTTCGCGAGCTGCCAGCTTCACGTCGAGTGGCGGAGCTCGGCCGGACAGAAGGGAAACTCGCAGAAGAAGGGCAACGCCGGCGTGTTCTTCATGGACCGCTACGAGAGCCAGATGCTCGATTGCGACAACAACCCGACGTATGCCGACGGCATGTCCGGCGCCGTGTACGGCCAGACGCCGCCGATGGTGAATGCCGTGCGCAAGGCCGGCGAATGGCAGGTGTACGACATCGTGTTCACCGCGCCCAAGCTGAAAGGCGGCAAGGTCGTGGAGCCCGCGCGGATCACGACGTTCCTCAACGGCGTGTGCGTCCAGAACAACACCGCGATCATGGGACCGACCATGCACAAGAAAACGACAACCTATACCGGCACGTTTCCCGCGAAGGCACCATTCCGGCTGCAGGATCACAAGAACGAGCCGCCGATCCGGATGCGGAACATCTGGGTCCGGCCACTGCCCTGATAGACGCGCCAGCCCGCGTTTCCACGGCGCGGGCAAGGGTCTGTCTTCAAAAACGGCAGCCCTACAACTGCGCGCGCAGCGCGCCACTTTTTTCGAGCGCAGTCTCGAAAAAAGACCGTGTCTTACTTTACCTCGTACGCGCCGGCGTCGGGTGCGGCGCCGCGAAAATAGCCCGGCTCGCAACCGGGCAGCGGTTTGCCGTGGAAGTACGTCGATAGATCGAGCCCGGCGTCGACCGCGGCACTGTCCAGCTGGGGACGCGGAGGAAAGCCGTCCGCGAGCGGAACGTCATTCACGTAGCGCGAGTGATGGTCTTTCGCGGGATCGTCGGGATACGGCTTGTTGCCGCCGACGACCACGTTGTAATCCGCCGTGAAGTTCACCGGCGCCTGCACGCGCCAGTTGCGAAAGAATCCCTGCCGGCCGATCACGAGGTTGTTGAGATAATGCCATTGCGGCGCGCCGATGTGGTGCGGCGTCTCGAAACTGCTGTACACGAGGGCGGGGGAGCCACCGATGATGGTGTTGTGGTAAACGTAGCCCTCGGCCGGCGAATCATCCATGCTGTACCAGATGTTGAACGGCGCGCCGTCGAGCAGGACATTGCGGTAGATGAAGACGGGTCCGATCCGCGGCAGCTTGAAGCGCAGCCCGCCGTGGGTCTGGCGGAGGACATTGTGGTGCACCCGCACGTTGATGCAGCCGGCGCCGAGCTCGATGCCGGAGTCGCGGGTGCGCTCGATCACGTTGTCCCAGATTTCGGTGTCGCGGCCGTCGTCGGCGCTGCGCAACGGCTTGTCGAGCGACTCGACGGACGAGTCGCCGACATTTATGCCGTCGAACGTTTCAAAAACGTGGTTGGCGTGGATCCGGTTGCCGGCGCCGGCCCGCACCACGGACACGCCGATGCGATCGTAGAATCCAACCTTCTTGTGCACCTGCCACACCTCGTAGCGCGGCTTGACCGGTTCGATCGGCGCCCACTCCTCGTGGGCACCGCGGAAGATTTCGTTGCGCTCGACGAGACATCCGGCGGCGCCCGAGCCGACATCGACGCCGACCTTGTCCCACGGTCCGATCGTGCACTCCGAAACGGTGCACGCGCGGCTGCCCTTGGCGAAACTCACGCCGGAGAAACCGTGGGCGAGCGTCAGCCCCCGGATCGACGCATTGGTCGCGGCGTCGAAGGTGACGATCGCACCGCGCGTCCAGACGGCGGTTAACGGCAGGGTGGCCGGATCCGCGTTGTTCTCGACGCGCAGGTAAACTGCCTTCTCGTCGCTGCGGTAAATCCAAAGCGCCCGAATGTAGGTGAATCCGCTCAGCGGTGGTCCTTCGGCGAGCAGGGTTTTCCAGAACCACTGTCCGGCGGCGCCGGCGCGGCGTTCATCCAGTTCGGCGAGCACGCGTCCGCCTAGAAAAAGTGTCGCCGGTTTCCGGTCGGTCGCCGCGCGGTAAACGCCCGCGCCGATGTCCGCCACCTGTCGCCATGGCAGCTGCAATCGCTCCGAGGGATCGAGCGTAGCACCGGGCTCCCCCACGATGGTGATCGATTTCGCGAGGGTGATCGCCTCGCGGTAAACGCCCTTCGTCACGCGCACGGTGTCGCCGGGTTGAGCGGCGGCGACGGCGACCGACAAAACCGGTTCACCGGCCCGTCCGGGAGCGACGGTTAATTCCCGGGCGTGGACGGCTGGAATAACGACGCAGAGACAAGAGAGGAGAAAAACACGCATGAGCGCTGCGCTCACGACATCAGGTTTCGCATGATGGCGGCGACAAGAATTAGCCGGGAAATTTCCACACTTCACACTGCGCCGACGACACACCGACGACACATCCTTTTCGTGGATGGCACCTGCTGAGTGGCGGAATTTCAGTCAACGATTTCGTAGCAGCCGAGGTAACGAGGCTGGGGTTTTCGAGTCGCCGGTCGCTGACACGATAGCGCCTGCATCACGTTACTCCGTAATGGAGCCGGGGCACCCCCGCCGCCGCTTGGATTGCCTTGATTGATTTTCAACGTGTCCATTTGCAGTTGAACTGCCTTGTCTCGAAGCAGACTCGCGCATGAATCTCGTTCCGGCGTTGCGTTGGCGGTTGCGTGCGATTCGTTGATCGCTCGCCCAATCGCCATGTTCCAGACACCCACGACGGAGGTTCTGCAGCGGATCGCGGAGCGCGCCATGCGCGAGCGTGGCATCGAGCCGGATTTTCCACCGGAGGCGCTGGCTGAACTCAGCGCGCTGGAACAGTTGCCGCGCACCATGGCCGGTGGCGTCCGCGATCTGCGGCGCCTTCCATGGTGCTCGATCGACAACGAGGAAACACGCGACCTCGATCAGCTGACGGTCGCCGAGGCGCTCGGTGATGGCGCGGCGCGGGTGCTGATTGCGATTGCGGATGTCGCCTCGCTCGTGGCGCAGCACTCGGCGATCGATTTGCGGGCGCAGCAGAACACGACTTCGGTCTACACCGTGGCGAAGGTGTTTCCGATGCTGCCGGAAAGACTTTCGACCGACCTCACGTCGATGAATCTCGGATGCGACCGGCGTGCGATGGTGGTGGCGATCGACTTTGCGTCGGATGGTTCAGTGCGCCGCTCCGATTTCCACGAGGCGCTCGTCCACAATCAGGCGCGGCTGAATTACGCCGACGTCGCCGCCTGGCTCGAGGGTGAGGCGCCCGCTCCCGCCGCCATCGACGCGGTGCCGGTGCTCGCGGACAACCTGCGATTGCAGGATCGGGTCGCGCGCCAGACCCGCGCACTGCGGTTCACGCGCGGCGCGTTGACCTTTGAAACCGTGCAGGCGCGGCCGGTGTTCGTGGGCGGAGAGTTGAAGGACTTGTCGCCCGAGAAGCCGAATCGCGCGAAGCAGCTGATCGAGGACTTCATGATCGCGGCGAACGGCGTGACGGCGGAATTTCTCGCCACCCGCGGTTACGCGTCGATTCGGCGCGTGGTGCGCACCCCTAAACGCTGGGACCGGATCGTGGCGCTGGCGGCCGAGCGGGGCGCCAGCCTGCCCGACGTGCCGGAGCCGAAGGCGCTCGAGGCGTTTTTGCGCGCGGCGAAGGCGCAGGCGCCGGCGGAATTCCCGGACCTGTCGCTCAGCGTGATCAAGCTGCTCGGGGCGGGGGAATATGCGCTCGAGCTTCCGGGGCAGCCGGGTCTCGGGCATTTTGGACTGGCGGTGAAGGACTATGCGCACTCGACCGCACCCAACCGTCGGTTCCCCGATTTGATTACCCAGCGCCTGCTCAAGGCGGCGAATGCCCGTGCCCCCGCGCCTTACTCGAACGCCGAGCTCGAGACGCTGGCCGCGCATTGCACCGAGCAGGAGGACGACGCGCGCAAGGTGGAGCGCCAGGTGGCGAAGTCCGCCGCGGCCATGCTGCTCATGAACCGCATCGGGGCGGAATTCGATGCGCTCGTCACCGGCGCGTCGGACAAGGGGACATGGGTGCGGATATTCCATCCGGTGGTCGAAGGCAGGCTGACGCGCGGCTTTGCAGGCCGGCAGGTCGGCGAAAAGCTTCGCGTGCGCCTGCTGCACGCGAATGTGGACCGCGGGTTTCTCGATTTCGGCGCATGAACCGCGGATTGAGGAGGTTAACCGCGAATCGACGCGAACAGACAATCCATTAACCGCGAATGGACGCGAATGGACGCGAATGAGATCCCAGCCGGCGTAGCCACCGCCGTACCTCCTCGTCGAGCGCGTATCCCGGCGGTTTGTTCCTGCTCCTTTCTCTCTGCTCCCTTCTCCGCGGCGCAGTTCAAGAAAAACGGGCCGGTTTTCCATTACGCCTGCGCCGCTACGGCGCCGCCATCCGTTGCAACGTGAGGCCGACGAGATAACCGCCGTAGGTGCCGAGTGCATACCCGAGGACGGCGAGCAGCACGCCGACGGGTGCAAGCGCGGGATGAAACGCGCTCGCCACGACCGGCGCCGAGGCGGCCCCGCCGATGTTCGCCTGCGAGCCGACCGCCATGAAGAACAGCGGTGCCCGAATCACCCTCGCCATGGTCAGCATCACGACGGCGTGCACGCACATCCAGATCGCGCCGAGCGCAAATAGCCACGGCCGATCGAGCAACGCGCGCAGGTCCATCTGCATTCCGATCGTGGCCACGAGAAAATAAAGCATCGCGGATCCGACGCGGGATGCGCCGGCGCCTTCCAGGGTTCGCGCGCGGGTCGCGCTCAGCATCAATCCCAAGGTCGTTGCGATCACGACCACCCAGAAGAAATTCGACGTCAGGCTGTAGTCCTGCAGCCGCCACGACGACGGGAGCGATTTGAGCCAGCCGACGATTGGTCCGGCGAGAAAATGGGAGGCGCCGGTGACGCCGAGACCAACGCCGAGAATCAGCATCAGGTCGGCGAGTCGCGGGATCCGCGCGTGTTCGGCCTGGTAGCGCTCGATTCGGTCGCGCAGGGCATCAATCGCGGACGTGTCGGCGTGGTTCCACCGGTCGATCGCCGGGGCCCGGCCGGCCAGGAACAGCAGGATGGCCATCCAGACATTCGCCACCAGCACGTCGACGGCGACGAACTGGCCGAACAGCGTGGCATCGACATTGAACACCTCCTTCAGCGCCGCCTGGTTCGCGCCACCGCCGATCCAGCTTCCCGCCACGGTGGCCATCCCGCGCCAGACGTCACCCGCAACCGTCTCGGCGTGGACCAGGCGCATGATCATGAAGGCGACGATCGCGCCAAGCATCACGCTCGCGGTCCCGGTCAGGAACATGATCAGCGCCTTGGGGCCGAGTCGGAGGATCGCGCCAAAATCGACCGCGACCGTCAGCAGCACGAGAGCGGACGGCAGGAGGTAGTCACGAGCCATTGGATACAGCTGTGAAGCATGGCCGTCCACCAGCCCGATGCTGTTGAACGCAGCCGGCAGCACATAGCAGAGCAGCAGTGCCGGAACGTAGGTGTAGAACTTTCGCCAGAAACCCGACTCGCGCGACGAGCTCCAGAAGACAAACCCCAGCGTCACCGCCAGCAATCCGAGCACGACCGCATCGTGGGTGAGGAGGGCGGTGGCGGTTTTTTCCATGCAGGGGAGGCAGAGGGTCGGAGACGCAGAGGGGCAGAGGGGCAGACGCCAGATGTCAGAGGTCAGAAATCAGAGGTCAGCGGTCAGAGGTCAGAAATTAGATGCCAGAGGTCTGTGGCCAGTGGTCAGTGGTCAGTGGTCGGTGGTCGGTGTCGACAGGAGACAGTAATTTTACTGCGCGGCGATGCCGAATTGGAGTTGCGTAGCAGCCGAGGTGACGAGGCTGGAGCCTTCGGTCACCCAACATGGATTTCCTGAGCAGCGGAAAGCGTGAGCTATCCGCTACGCCGCGATTCGAGCACGACCCCGCTGTTCAGCCCCAAAACGTCGGCTGCTACGACCGGAAGAATGTCGTTCGGCTACCGCGCGGCAGTCGCCGCCACGGCGGACGGCGCGGATGGCTTCACGCTCACGAGATCCGTCCGCGTTTTGCCGGCCTCGGTGATTCGGGCGAGGAAATACACGGTGTCGTCGAGCCCGACGGCGATTGAATTCACATACAGCGGCCGGTCGCCGTTGGCATAAAAGATCGCGCCGTGGTCCCGATATCGCTGGTTCGGGATGTCGTAGGTAACCAGGTGCAGGTTCTCCAAACCCTTCGCCTCGCCCATGGCCGTGCTGTTCTTGCCCGCGACGCGCCGTCCGTTCTGGTAGATCGGTCCGCCGGTGAGATAATATATCGTCCGGTTGTCGGGCCCGAGGGCGAACCCCAGGTACCCGTAGCTGAATTGATCGAACATCCCGCTGCGCTGCGACACCTCCGAGGTGAGGCGATCGAGCACCTCGATGCGAATCCGCACCGGATCGAAGCGGAACAGATAGCCGGAGTTTCCGTGCACGCCGTAAATCATCCGGTCGGTCGGGCAATAAAATGTCTGCCGCCAGTTGTACCCCATGTGTCCGGGCGAAGTCGGATCGTACAACCCGAAATAATCCTTGCGCAGATCCTCCCCCGCGACCGGCGCCACCTTGTCCTGGGCGTAATCGTAGCGGAACAGATCGCCGGTCGAGATGCTGAAGTAGGCGGACCCATCCTCCGGATTTACCGCGATTGATCGGCAAAGCGTGCGGTAGTCGGCGCCCTTTCCCGATTCGCCTTTCGCGGCAAACGTCCCGAAGTTTTTCCAGTTCTTCCGCGCGAGATCGAACCGGAAAAAATATCCGCTCGGCCACGTGATGCCATACATCCGGCCGCGCTTGATATCCATGCTCGTGGTCAGGATGCCTTCGCCTTCCGGCGCGACGCCGAAGTCCTCGAAGTCGCCGGAATTTCGGTCGAGTGAAAGCAGGTGTCCGCCGGGATACGCTTTCCACCCCGCCGGCGGAATGCCCATTTTTTCCATCCCGTCGATGATGCTGTAGTACCCAATGTGGGTGGAGAAATAGAGTTTCCCGTCCACCTCGGCGAAATTCACATGGCTCTTGCCCTGGACGATTGTCTTCTTGCCCTTCTCTCCGCACGCCTCGGTCAGATCGCCGACGTGCCGGATCGATCGAGCGTCAGGGTCGAAACAATACATCTGGGCGCCGACATCGAACTTCTCCGAACTGAGCACATAATAGATCCGGCCGTCGGTGCCGCAGCCCATCCCATTGTAGGTGTCGTGCGCGTCGGGAAAACCCGAGTTGTAGGTGGTCGCGGTGAGCCGCTGGCGGGGTTGAAACGGATCGTCCGCGGCGCGGGAAAGTCCGGCGGGCAACAGCGGGAGAATGCTGAGGGCGAGAGCGAGAGACGGAGTTCGGCGGTTCATGGCAAATTGGTGGAGCCGCGGCGCCCTCGCCGCGGCGGTTCGAGTTTGGTGAGTTCGTTACGACGAGGCCGCGGCGGGGGCGCCGCGGCTCCATTGGAAAGTTGAGTCCGGGCAGAATTCACGGGTGAAAAGCGGCATCACTTTGCCATGGCGGCGCGCTGGCCCGCCGGCGGCAACCGTCCCAGCCGGACGCCTTCCGTGGTGACGAAATACTTCGCGAGCATGAAGTCCGTCTCCCACGAGGGCAGCGTGTCGGGCTGTTGCTGATACGTGAGGAACTGGCCCACCAGCAGCGCGAAATGCGCCTCGTGGCTCACGCGCTGACGCGGCGGGATGACCACGTGAAATTCATCGCCACTTTCGCGGAGGCCGAACTCGCCGGGCGCGGTTGCGAGCCGCTGCAGTCGCTGCCTCAGCGCCGCGGCGATCGCGGCACGTTCGGCGGACCGGTTCGCCACGACGTACACTTCCGGCACGAAATTCTGCTCCCGGCCCTGGCGGACCTCGACCCGCGAGCGTGAGCCGCGAAACACCGCCAGCTCCGTGTCCTTGCCGCCGGGCGGCGGCTCGAACTCCCACCGCACATCCAGTTTCACGTGTGTGCTACAGAGGGTGTAGTTGACGCGATTCTCGGCGACGTACTCGAGCCGGCCATCACGGACGGAGTGGGCGAGGGAGGCCGGAAAATCGGCGAGCCCGGTCACGCTGCGGAACTGTTCCCGCGTCAGATGCAGCATCTCCCGGCTGCCGCGGAGCAGCGCTATGTCGCGGCGGTAGTCGACGGACTTTTCCGGTGAAAGCATCCATTGCACGAGGTCGACGAGATGCGTGCCGACATCCGCCAGCGGCTCGCCCTGCTCGCGCGCGTCGAAGAACCACGCCGGCCGCAGCAATGGCGCACCGGCGACTTCCTTCTTTAAGAAATGGACGCTCTCCATGTATACGGCGGGCTGGGCTGCCGTGCCGTTCACGAGCGAGCCGAACACCGCCGGATCGTTGACGAGTTCCTTTTGCAGCTGGCAGGTGATCTCGTAGCGCTGCGTCATCGCATCGTACGCGGCGACACGATTCCGGCGGGCGAGCCGGAGCGTCCGCTCGAGCGCCGGCAACTCTCCCGGTTCGATGATCCACGGTTTGTCCGCGAGCGTGTGCAGGTCGGCGGCGATGATGGCTTCGAGCCGCTTGATCTTGTCGCGATTTGCACCCGACACGACGACGACATTGCCCGGCCGCTCGGCCAGCAGCCGCGGCAGGAAATCCGGCGAGGCGTGCACCTCCAGTTCCCACGTCGTCGGGTTTTCAGTGCGCGCATTGAAGGCCGCGACGCGGTTCAGATGAGCGAGCAGGTCCGGGCCGCAGGGCGCATATACGTGTACGCGACGCGAAATCTCCGGCCGCATTTCCTTTTGAAACAGCGCGGCGTGAAAATGCCCCGGGTCCAGCGTGATCAGCCGGACGGCATCGCGGCCGGCTGACCCGGCGCGATCAGGTGCCGCGCAAAGCAGACTTGTCGCGATCGCCATTGTCATCGGCATCCTCCAGAGGCGGCGCGACCGGACGAACCCCCGGCGGGGTGGGCCAAACTCCACGGGTCGTGGCGCCCTGAAAGAAAACGCCGGCGTGCTCGGTTGCATCGTCGCGTGCGATCTGATCACGCGCTGGTTAGCTGGGACGCATGCGCCGAGATCTTGCGGACCGCGGTGACGATGTCGTCCATGTCCTTTCGTGTCCCGAGCAGCATCGGTTGCGTGAACCAGACCGCCTCGTCGCACAGCTTGTCGTTCGCGGGGCAGCGGTTCCGCGCCTCCCAGTCGGCAAGGAGTTTCGCGGGATAAATCCGCTGGTAGGCCTTGCTTGCGACGGCGGCCTTGACGAACGCCTCCTTGTTCAGCGGCGTGTATCCGGGCGAGCATGGCACGCCTTCCGCGCTGAGCGCCTTGAGGAAGTTTGCCCGCGACATCCCGCCGCCGAATTCCGCGGCCTTGAACCGGAACATGTACAGATGGTACGCGTTCCGCGTGCAGCCGGGGTACATTTTGGCCGGGAGGATGCCCGGGATTTGCCGCAGCTGCGCCGTGAGATATTGCGCGTTCTGCTCGCGCGTGCGCGATTGCGGCTCGAGCCGCGTCAGCTGGGCGAGGAGCATGGCGCCCTGCCACTCCGTCAGCCGGAGGTTGGCGCCGCGCGTGCCGCGATAGCTGAAGTTGTAGCCAGTGACCCGGCGGGCGCGGTTGTTGTTGTGGAAGGCGTAGATCTTTTCCGCCAGCTCGTCGTCGTTCGTCAGCACCGCGCCGCCCTCGCCGGCATTGAGATTCTTGCTCGCCTGGAAACTGAAGCAGCCAGTCTTCCCGAGTGAGCCGACCTTGCGGCCGCGCCATTCCGCCATCCACGCCTGGCACGCATCCTCGATCACGGGAATTTTCCGCCGGCCGGCGACTTCGAGAATGGTGTCGAGATCGGCGGGATTGCCGCCGAGGTGAACGGGGATGATCGCCGCGGTGCGCTCCGTGATGGCCGCGCCGATCTTGCGTCCGTCGACCTCGAAGCTCTCCGGATCCGTGTCCGCGAAAATCGGCAGCGCGTAATTGAGCAGGACAACATTCAGCGTCGCGATGAAGGTGTAGGGCGCGATGACGACTTCGTCGCCCGGCCCGACCTCGAGTCCGCTCAGCGAGGCATGGAGCGCGCTCGTGCCGTTCGCCGTCGCGATGCAGTGCTTCGCGCCGATGAGCTTGGCGTATGCCTCCTCGAATTGCGCGACCTTCTGGCCACTGCCGCGAAACCAGTTGCCGCTGCGCAGGACTTCGCGGAGCGCGCTTTCCTCGCGCTCGTCGTAGACCGGCCAGGCCGGGAATCCGCCCTGGTGGGCGGGAGTGCCGCCCAGCACCGCCGGCTTTGTGGCCGCGGCGGTGGCAATCTGCGGGGCGACACCCGCACCGAGCACGGAAGCGAGCCTGCCGTAGCGCGCGATGGCAGTGCCGGCACCGGCGACCGCGGTGGATTTCAGGAATCCGCGACGTGGAATATTGGGGTTCATTTTCAGCTGCCCTTCTGGATTGGGGTGGCGGCCGGCATCATGACGCGATACTCGCGGCATCATCCCGGATGTGCATCTGGTTGCTCGGCGGCCTGATTCATGTGCCTGACTTCCGCCGGCTGTCGGAATGACGTACCGCGCGGATTGATGGGCGCATCCTACTCCCCGCGCTGTTGCTGGCTCCGCAATTATTGGCCAGAATTCCGCACGCCAGCCTTCGGAATTTCGGATTTCGGATTGCGGACCCCGGGATTTCGGATTTCGGATTGCGAATCGAAACGGCGCGCCGTTGCGGTCGGTCGCAGTTCGGTCAGCGCGAACAGGTCCCACTTCCCATTATTCGCCGAATGCCAATCCGAAATCCGCAATCCGAAATCCGAAATCGAAGGGTCCGCAATCCCGGGGTCCGAAATTGAGATAGTTCTGGCGGGATCGGCGGCATCGGGATACGAATCCATCGGCAGCGCACGTGCGCCCCGACGGTATGAAAATCCTGCTGGTCAGCCCGAAGACCCCGAACACGCGCGCCGGCAACCCGTGCATCAAATCGTTCTGGGTCCCCGGCGTGTGGCACCGCGGCCGCTGGGCCTACTGGCGATTCTGCCTGCGCACGCTCTTCATGGGCCGCCGGCGTTTCCGCGCCGGGCCCGAACTCGCCATCCTTGGCCATCATTTTCGGCGTGTGGCGGCGACACTGTGAGCCGCGGCCAACCGAGCAATCGTCAATGGAATTTGTAGCAACCGCGAATGAACGCGAATGGACGCGAAAAATCACACCATCATGAATAACCCGAATCCCGTTGATCCTAAAACTGGAAGTCCCGCCGGTCATGGTGAGAGCACAACCGCAGGCAAGGTTGTACCTGCCCATGGCGCCGCACCGATTCCGGCCCGCGGTTCACCGTTTCCCGCCAACCGCGGCGGTGGCGGCTCGCGTTTTATGCCCCAGCGGAGCGTCCGGCCGAAATTCGTTCCCGGCGCCATGCGGCAGCAGATGCACGGGCGCCAGGGCGGGTGAGAAAAGTGGCTGCGGCTTCCCCGTTCGGCAAGCCTCTCGACAAGCCTTTCGACAAGCTCAAGGCCTTTCAGTCGAACCAGCCGATGGCCGTGAGCTCGTCGAATCGGCTCGAGGCCTTTCAGACGAGGGACCTGATGGCCGTGAGCCCTGTCGAACCGGCTCAGGGCCCCGAGCC
>JAUSID010000027.1 GCA_030648295.1 Opitutaceae bacterium
CGCGTGGAGCCGGTTGGCGACACGCCCGGGAATCGCGATATGCTTGATGCTGCCTACTCCGTTCTTTCCCGGCGGTTCAAGTCGGGCGAAACCGATGTCGCGGCGCAGCACAACGAGCATCAACCGTGATTGCGGATGAACGCGGTGTTCCTCGACACCGTTGGTTTGCTGAAGGCGGTTCGCCGAACCCCGCCGCTTTCTTGACTACCACAGCGATGACTGAAACCTGTCCTTCGTGCGCACGAACACCCGCAACACTTCCGGCAAATCCGCGATCAACAGCAAGACTCTCAAGCCCGGGAATGGCTCGAAGCTGGCTGTCGCTGGGAAATTGCGCAAGAAGTGGCGGTTCGCGCCGGATGCCATCGGAATGGTCGACGGACCGAGAGATTTGTCCCGGCGCAAGGGATTGAGTGGCTGAGCCGCGCTACATTGTCGATTCAGGTCCGATTGTCGCCGCGCTCAACCGCCGCGATGCGCACCACGCATGGGCTAAAGCGGTTTTCGCTTCGCTCGGGGAGCCACCGGTCACGTGCGAGGCGGTGCTCACCGAGGTGTGCTGGCATTTGCGAGAATCGCCCCAAGCTGTGGCGCGCGTGCTCGAAATGCCGTCCCGCGGTGATTTGCGGTTGTTCTCCGTCGTCGAAACCGAGGGTGTGGCGCTCGCTGGTCTCGTTCGCAAATACGGCAAACGAATGGATCTCGCCGATGCCGGGATCGTTCGTCTGGCCGAGATTTTTCCGAGAGCAAAGGTAATCACCACCGATGTGGAGGATTTCCGCGTCTATCGCCGCAATCGCAACGAACCTCTGCTGCTCATCCACCCGTGAGCGCCGAAACCGTCAGCCGCGTCACTGGTAGGAAACTGGATTTTCAGAGGGTTGGGGCCGGGAGGGGTTTAGCAGAAAACCGCGAATGAACGCGAATGAACGCCAATCCAGAGGTGGTGGCAGTAAATCCGGTGCTTCCAGGATCGGACAGCGAATTCGGCCGATCTTTTGCCACGTGAGTTTTTGATACGGCGCAGTGTAATGCCGCTTTGGAGACTTGGCTTCGGTTGGAGTAACCGGCCTCTGAGCGGAGAAACGGAGCGAAGCAGGCGCCTTGCCGAGGCGAGTTTCTGATAGGGCGAATGTCCGGCACGCACAAGCAGAACGATTCGCCCGGTGGTGCCAGGGCGCGGAGCTGGACCTGTCGGACCCTGCGAACTCGCCAAATCGACCAAATCAACATGTGCTGGTCATCCAGCCGTCACATTACCCCGTTAGGGTCGCCGTCGTTCCGTTCACTCAACGAAGGCGTCACTCATGAAAACCCCGTTTCTGTCCCTTGCCCTGGCTCTGCTGGTCTCAGCAGCCTTGCCGCCCGTCGGATCCGCCGCGGCCGAATCACCGTCCTCCCTTCTGCAAAAGGGCATCTACGCCGAGGAGATCGAGCAGAACCTCGATTCCGCAATCAAGATCTACGAACAAATCGCCGCCGAGGCCGCTGCCAACCGCGGCATCGTCGCGCAGGCGCAGTATCGGCTGGCGATGTGTTATCAGAAACAGGGCAACAAGGAGCAGGCGATCAAAATGCTTAACGATCTCGTGCAGCAATCGCCGGCTAACGCGGTGGTGAGCAAGCAGGCACGCGATGCGCTGGTTGCACTCGGTGAAACACCGGCTACCGGTCTTTCCATCCGCCGCGTTGCGCTGCCATTTTCCGTGGATTGGACTTGGGATTTCTCGGCCGACGGTCGTTATGTCGCCTACGGATCCCGGCTTCGCAATGAAGACATCCTCGTCGGAGAACTCGCGACTGGGAAAAGCTGGATGGCGTTTCACGGCGTGAAGGACAAGGAATATCCTTCGACCAACGCCCTGATCTCACCCGACAACCGCAGCATCGCGTTCGACGTCGACAATAAAGACGGCGGCGCCGGCATTTACGTCGCCAACCTCGACGGCTCGGAACGGCGCAAGATTTATGCCTGCGATCCGAAAGCGGAATGGATTTTTCTCCTCGCGTGGTCACCGGAGGGGAATCGCGTGCTTGCGGGCTACTCAACGGCTGCGAGCGCCAACGGTGATGAGCGTGCCGGACGAATGAATTCGAATTGGAGCGTGGTGTCTATCGACGTCAGAACGGGCGTGAAGTCGGAGTTCGCGCGACCGGCCAACCGAGACCGGAATCGGGACACGTGGGTCTTGTCGCCTGACGCCCGACTGCTCGCCCGGCGAAAAGGCGATTATCCGCGGACGATCACCGTTCTGAATCTCGCATCTGGACGCGAAGAAGTCGTAGTCGATCGAGACGCAAACCGGGTGGTTGGCTGGTTGCCCAACAGCAAGCGCCTTGTCTTTTCCAAGGACGGCACCGATGGCGTCGACCTCTGGGCGGTGAACCTCGAGGACGGCAAGCCCACGGCGCCATCCGAAAAAATCTGGAGCAACTTGGGTGCCGGTCGACAGCCCTCCGTCGAGCGGGACGGAAACCTCTATTACCATACCCGGCAGAACAACAAACCGGACTCCTATGAACTTTGGGTGATGGAGGGTTTCCACGCAGCCAAACCGGCCGCCACGAAAACCGAATCATGGAGGATCCAAACTGACATTCCCGCTGATGAAATGATTATCGGGGCCGACAATTCGGTGCTAGATCGAAAATTCGGTTTCGGTGCAACATTGCCCAGCGGATGGTCTGTCAGCAGTGCCGTCCGCCAAGGCAACGGTGGAACTGTCGTGCAATTCCAATCCACCGCTATCCGCGAAGCGCGCGCACGGTCGCGGATCATCTACTGGCCAACCACTCCGTGGGCAAATCCCGGCAGCCCTGCCAATGATTTTGCGGCTTCGGGCGCAAAGCCGACTACCCCAGAGGAAATCGACGCCTGGCTACGCAATCGTCTCCAAATGGCACTTGAAGTATATTCCAAGGGAACGCTCCGAGACCACATGACGACGCACGACAGCTATACGTCCAGAGTCATCAACGAGCATCACGCCGCAATCGTTACGGGTCGCTTCACGCAAAACGGGAAGCCATGGCGTGAGGTGAACACACTCGTTTACAGCGACAAACTGATCGCGACCTGCCAGTTTAGTGCGCCGGAAGAAAAATTTGATCAAATCCGGCCTAGTTACGACCGACTGGCTGAGAGCATCCGGTTGCCATAGTCGCCCTTACGGTCGCGAGATTCTAAGAACTCGGATTGAAATTCTCATTCATCAAAACCAACGGCGCCTACCAGAGCCCAATGTCGCTTTTCGCGGCCCTGGTGCTCGCCGCGCTTGTGCCGGCGATATGCGTGCTGTGGTTCATGTCGGTCGCGATGCGCAATGAGCGGCTCGCGGTGCAGGAGCGGCTCACGGCGGTTTACTCGAATCATCTCGCTTCGCTACAGCCGCGCGTGACGGCGTGGGCGAAGGAGCGGCAGGCGGCGTTGCAGGCGGTGGAAGGAAAAACGCCGTCGAAAATCTTCGCCGCGGTCGTCCATGCCGGACTTGCCGACGGCGTCGTGGTGCACGACGCAGTGGGAAAGTTGCTTTACCCGGTGGCGACGAACGTCGAGCCGGCCACAACTGAAAACACGGAGCTGGCGCGCGCGTTACTGGCGCAGGCCGCGGAGTTGCTGCAGGTGGGACAGAAAGACCCGGCACTGGCGAAGCTCGCGGAATTGACCGGCAATACGAACTTGCGGCGGGTGGCTGGCGCGCAGGGCGTGTTGATCGTGCCGCACACGCAGTTGCTGATTTTGAAAACGATTGGTTGGAGCCGCGGCGCCCCCGCTCCTCGACAGGCTCGGAGCCCTGAGCTTGTCGAACGGGCCGCGGTTTCCGAAGTCAACGCGGCCCATTCGACAAGCTCAGGGCAGGCGGGGGCGCCGCGTCCCCAACAAGTGCTCGATGATTTGGTCGCGCGCTTGAACGATTACTCCGACACCGATCTACCGTCGAGCCAGCGGCGGTTTCTGATGCGGGAAGTGAAGGCGCTCGTCGCGGAGGCCGCCACCTTCCCCACGCTCGACGCGGAGGAACTCACCGCTGATTACCTGGAGCACGAGCCGGCACCGCCGACCGACTCGAAGCCCGCCTCGGCGGGCAAGCTCCAGCGCACGCCGCTCGCGAAGGTGTGGCGGTTGCCATCGGCGGACCGGACCATCGTTGCGTTGTTTCGCGAAGACCGGTTGCGCGCGGAATTGGCGGCGGCAGTCCGCACGCCTGCGCTGTCCGACGCCCGCGTGACGGTGCACGCCCCGGATGAGGCAGCGGCGGCGGACAAGCGCATACCCTCGATCGACGCCAGCGAGCTGCTGCCCGGCTGGCGGCTGGCGCTGGGTTTCAACGGCTCCGATCCGCTGGCGTTGGCGTCAGCGCGTCAGTCACGTTTTTACCTTTGGAGCGGATTTCTGGTGGTGCTGATCATCGCCGTGGTCGCGGTGACGGTGGCACGCTATGTGTCGGCGCAGATGCGGCTCGCCCGGCTGAAGGACGAGCTGGTTTCCACCGTGTCACACGAGTTGAAGACGCCGCTCGCCGCGATGCGGGCGCTGCTCGACACCGTTTTGGCGGGACGATACCGCGATGCGGCGCAGATGCGCCGTTACCTGCAGCTGGCCGCCAAGGAAAACCTGCGGCTCAGCCACCTCATCGAAAATTTTCTGGTGTTTTCCCGCCTGGCGCGCGGCCAGCAACAGCTTCGTTTCACGGTGCTGGCGCCGGAGGAGATCGTGCGGACGGCACTCGATGCCCTCGGCGAGAAACTGACCGCGCCTCCCTGCCGGCTCACGACGCAGCTTGCGCCCGGCCTGCCGGCGATCCGCGGCGATGCCGACGCGCTCTCCACGGTGCTCGTCAACCTCCTCGACAACGCCTGCAAATACACGAATGGCGAAAAACACATCGAGGTGAGGGCCTACGCCGAAGGGGAGCAGGTGGTCGTTGCGGTGGCGGACAACGGCATCGGCATCGCGCCGGATGAGCAGGAGCGGATCTTCGACCGCTTTTACCAGATCGACCAGAGCCTGACGCGCCAGCGCGGCGGTTGCGGGCTCGGGCTGAGCATCGTGCAGTCCATTGTCCGGGCGCATGGTGGAGAGGTCGAAGTGAAGAGCGAGCTGGGGCGGGGGAGCACGTTTCGCGTGAAGATTCCTATCCTAAAAAAAGAGATTTCGTCACAGAGAACCCAGAACGCGGAAAGAGAGCACAGAGCGGAAGGCATTGCTCCGTGACCTCGGATTGGGTCTTTGTCTGACTATTCGAGTGTAGCGACCAACATGTTTGTCTTAACAGGAGATGAAAGCGAACATCCAAACCTTTGCACAGGAGGTCGCAGAGGCAGCAGAGAGAAAACCAACGAGCCCAAATCCAGATCTCTTCCGATCTCTGCTACCTCTGCTTCCTCCTGTAAAATTCTTCCGTTTGGTTTGGAGCTGTTCGCCGCAGGCGGACCTCTTGTTCCGAGCGCAGTCTCGGGAAAAGGCCGTACCACGATCCTTCAAAATGTTGTTTTCTCAGCAAAACTTCGGCGGGTCACAGAGGGCACGGAGAACAAACAGAGGTCACAGAGAAATGCCTTGCCGTTTCGACGAGCTCAAGGCCCCGAGACATGCCGAGGGGCTCCGTGTCCTCCGGATTGGCCTCTGTGCGCTCTGTGTCTCATCCGAGGTTTACCCGCCTACGGCGGCGCCGAAGGCGACCAGGGTTTATGTTTGGTTGCGGCACTGCCGCCCTGGGCCCTCTGTGACTCAACTCTCATGAGCGCCGACAAAATTCTGATCATCGAAGACGACCCGACGATGCAGGAAATCCTGCGCGACAACTTCGAGTTTGGCGGCGCCACGGTGCAGCTCGCGGCCGATGGGAGGGCGGGACTCAGGGCGGTGTTGGCGGGCCAGCCTGATCTCATCCTGCTGGATATCATGCTGCCGGGGATCAACGGATTCGATCTGTGCCGGCGAATTCGCGGCGAGGGTCTCACGACTCCCATCATCATGCTCACGGCGAAGAGCCAGGAGTCGGACATTGTGCTGGGCCTCAATCTGGGGGCCGATGACTACGTCACGAAACCGTTCAGCATCGAGGTGCTGCTGGCGCGAACCAGTGCCTGCCTGCGGCGGCGGCGTCAGCCTCCCGGCGCGGTGGTGGCATTCGGCGACTGCCGTTTCGATCGGTCCGCGCTCAAACTCTTTCGAGGCGGCCAGGAGGTGGTGTTGGCGCCGAAGGAACTCCGGCTGCTCGACTTTTTTGTGCGCAGCGCCGGCCGGGTGCTGACGCGCCAGACAATTCTGAACGGGGTCTGGGGCGAGGAAATCATCGTGACGGAGCGGAGCGTCGACCGATGCGTCAAAACGTTGCGAACGAAGATCGAACCGGAGCCGCCCCACGGCCGTTTTATCAAGACGCTGCGCGATGTTGGCTATCGGTTCGACCTGCCGTAGCCCGAAAAATCACTGTTACTACTAAGAAACTGGTCGAACCGATCGATCTCCTCGCGGCTGAATCCCAGCAGGGCGTAAAGCAAACACCCGGCGAACGGCATTCTCGAAAATCCAGATTTTCGCTTGCATTCCTACAACCGTAGGATTCCTGTCCTACGTCCGTAGGAAATATGACACCAAAAATCTCCAATGCCGAGTGGGAAGTCATGAGCGTGGTCTGGGTGAAGGCGCCCCTGACCGCCACCGAGGTGTTCGACGCGCTGCCCTCCGGGCACGGCTGGAAGCAGAAAACGGTGAACACCTTTCTAACCCGGCTCGTCGACAAGGGCGTGCTGGCCGTGGACAAAAAAGAAAAGGCGTTCGTGTACGCCGCACGCGTGGCCCGCGAAAAGTGCGTCCAGGCCGAAGGCGATTCATTCCTGCAGCGCGTCTTTCAGGGCGCGACGGGTGACCTGGTGCTCCATTTTTGCGAACGGGCGGATTTGACGGAGGAGGAAGTCCGCGAGCTGGAAAAACTGTTGAAAACAAAGAGGACCCGAAAATGAACACGATGGAGTCGATTTTTCGAGTGGTGTTGGACACCTCCTGGCGGATGGCCTGCCTCATCCTCGTTTTCCTGGCCCTGCGCTCTCTGCTTCATGGCCGCGTGTCGTCCCGGGTTTTATTTTGGGTGTGGATCGCGGTGGCGATCCGACTCCTCATCCCTTTTTCGGTGGCGGCAAAGTGGAGCCCGTTCAATCTCATGCGGCTCGCCGATCAGAAGCCTCCCGCCGTTCCGTTCGCGATGCCGGCGGCGGACGCCAGTCACGCCGTTGCCGCCACGTCGCAGCCCACACCATCGGCGCCGGTTCCTTTTCTGAAAGTGTGGCTCGCCCGCATCGCGGCACGGTCGTCTATGCAATGGGCGGCGTTGGCGTGGGGTATTGGCGTCACTGTCCTGTTAATCGCGCGCATCCGCGCCCACCGCCGTTTTGTGCACCGGCTGCGGCGTTCATCGCCAGTCACCGACTCCGCAGAGGCTGCGGCTGCGATTGTGGCTGAGGCGGTGGGCGGGCTCGGTGTGCGCGGGATGCAAGTCACCGTCACCGATTTGGTCGGCGCGCCCGCGTTGGTCGGAATCTTCCGGCCCAGGCTTTTGTTTCCACCCGGGCTCCTGGGAAAACTCAGCCCGCACGAGATTCAGTTGATCGTCGCCCACGAGTTGGGCCACCACCAGCGTCGCGACCTCCTGGCGCAGGCTTTGATCCACGCCACCCAGATCCTGCACTGGTTTAATCCGCTGGTCTGGGCCGCCGCTCGCGCCGCCCGCCACGACTGCGAACTGGCCTGCGACGAATATGTCGTACGCCGGCTCGGCTCGACCGAGCCGCAGGTTTATGGCGCCACTCTCCTGAAAATTCTCGGCCTGGTCAGTCAAACCCCGCGCGCCGCGCTTGGGCTGGGCATCGTCGAATCGAAACAACAACTAAAACGGAGAATCCAAATGATCATCACACACCAGCAGTCCTCTTTTGCCCGCACGGTCCTTGCTTGCGCCTTGCTGGCCGTTGTCGCCGGTTTGAGTCTCACCCGTGAAACCCGGGCGCAACAACCGGCGGTCGTAACAGAGCCAACAGTTACGACCACGCCGCCGAAGGGTTGGGTTGCTGGCGGCTCCGCCAAGAAAGGCACTTTCGTTGCCGGGGTGGACCGGAGCCAGACCCATGAAGGGCGACCGAGCGCCTATATTAAATCAATCGAGCCCTACATCAAAGGATTTTATACAATGTCGCAGTTCATCTCCGCCGAAAAGTTCATCGGCAAGCGACTACGCTACAGCGCCTGGATCAAAACCGAGAATGTCAGCGATGGCGGCGCCCATCTCTGGTTTCGTGTCGATGGGAAAGAGACCCAGGAGCAATTTGACAATATGGGTAGTCGGCCGGTCATGGATACGACCGGATGGCAGCAGTATTCCGTTGTCCTTGACGTCCCACAGAACGGGGTGTCACTCAATTACGGATTCTTTCTTTCAGGAGCCGGTCAAGGTTGGATCAGCGGCGTGAAGATCGAGGAAGTTGGGTCGGACGTCCCAAGCACGAACACGATGAAGGAACCGACCCCGAAAACGGCCAGGACCCCATTCAAACTGCCCGATGCACCCGTGAACCTCGGGTTTGATCAAGTTTAGCGGGGCTCGCTGCGCCCGGCAGGCAGAAGCAATCAATCGCGCTTAAACTCAAGACGAAGGGAGCACGGTTTGGCACCCGTTTACGTGCCCGGGCCAACACGCTTCCCCCGAAGGCGCGGCACGCTGCCCGCAGCCGTGGAATGACCCTAATCTACGGCGTTGCCGGATGAGTGTTTTCGCTATCGTCGCACCATGGCCGCCACTTCTTACGCTACCTGACGAGCATCCCTGGCGTGCGCTCTGGGCGTGCGATTATCGAGGGCACGCGGATCGGCGTGCATGACGTGATCGGCCTGCTCCAGAACGGAGAAACGATCGATACACTGATCGCTCGCTGCTTCCCAGATTTGACCCGCGCCCAGGTTTACGAATGCCTCGCTTACTACGAGGACCATCGCATCGAAATCGATGCGTTGGTGGCGGAGCAAATGGCGGAAGGCCCCGAGCGCCCGCAGTGAGGTTCTTCCTCGACCACGTAAGCAAACATGTCGGGCTCACGCAGCGTTCACCGGATAGCCAAGCACCCGCGATCTTACGGCGCCTGCAAAAGGTGAAGGGTGAGGCCTGAGGTGTTCTCTCGCCGGCGGCATCTGGAGATGCCGACCCACCTCAATTCTCACGGACCAACGCGCCTGGCTACCATCGAAGACTTCGCGCGAATCGATTCTTTGTTCGGTTTTCCGATCGGTGCCTGCTAAGTGGTGCCCATGTTCGCCGACACCGAACTACTCCGCCGTTACGTCGAGGACCGCTCGGAGGAGGCTTTTGCCGAGTTGGTGCAGCGGCATCTCAACCTCGTGTATTCGGTCGCCGTGCGGCAATGCGGCGGCGATGCCCACCTGGCGCAGGACGTGGCCCAGCGCGTATTCACCGATCTCGCACGCAAGGCGGCGGAGTTGGCGTGTCGTCCGGTGTTGAGCGGCTGGCTTTACCGCGCGACGCAATTCGCCGCCACCGATGTCGTTCGAGCGGAGCGCCGGCGTCGCGCCCGCGAACAGGAGGCCCAAGTCATGCAGGAACTTTCGACACATCCCACGACGGAAGCAGACTGGGACAAGCTGCGGCCCGTCCTCGACCAAGTGATGGGCGAGCTCAACGAACGCGACCGCGACGCCGTGATGCTGCGTTTTATCGAGGGCCGCGGATTCGCCGAGATTGGGACGACGCTGCGCGTCTCGGAGGATGCCGCACGGATGCGCGTTGACCGCGCGTTGGAAAAACTCCGCGGGCGGCTGAATGCGCACGAGATCACGTCGACCTCGGCCGCACTGTCCGCCGTGCTCGCCAACCAGGCCGCCGGCGCGGTGCCGGCCGGTTTCGCCGCGAACATCACCAGCGCGGCGCTGATGGGCGTCGCAGTGGCAGCGCCAGCCGGATTCGTGGCGGCGATGATTGCATTTATGACCGCAACCAAAACCACCACGGTGCTGGGAGTCGCCGTTGCCCTGGCCGTCACGACGGCCGTTTATCAGTCAACTCAAGCCCGCACCACCGCAGCGATGCTTGCAGCCAGCGAAAAGGATTATGCGGCGGTGCGGAGCCATTTGGACGATGTGAAGGCCAAAGCGCTGGCGGCGGAGTCCGCCGTCGCTGATCGCGAAAAGACTGTCGCACAACTCGCCGCCGGCGCAACCGCCGCCAAGCCGGCCGCGCCCGCTCCCGATGCAGCAATTGAAGCCGCGAAACAGAAGGCGCTGCAGCAGTTCCTGGATAACGATCCGGAACTTCAATCTCTACGCGACGAGTCACTCCGGTTCTGGTGGCGAACGGCTCACGGCCCATTTCTCCGAGGCCTCGGCCTCACCGAGGAACAGGTCGGGCAGGCCATCGAGCTGATTCGGCAGGCCAAACGGCGGGCGAACGCACAGCGAGAAGCCGGGCTTAAAGGTGATGCTTATCCGCCGGTCGCTGAATTTCGCGTGGTGTTCGGTGACGCCGTGGCCGACCGCTATGCGGAATACGAGAAGATCAGGTGGAACTATACGACTGATATCGTGAAGGCATTGGGCGGCGCTCTCTATCATACGGACGAGCCCTTCACCGCTCCACAGGTGAAGCAATTGTCCGAAATTTTGAATGGCGCCAAAAAAACGGATGCAGAATCCGGCAAGCTGTCAAAAATGGCGCGCTACGATTGGGAACGAATTTTGCGCGAGGCCGAGCCGATCGTCTCGCCGGCGCAGTTACATGGCCTGAAAGCCATGGCGGCGAATGTGCAGATGGAGATGCTGGTAGCCGCCGCCGCCAAGGTCGCCGAGGGGGCCACAATAAAATGAAAACCATCAGGACATTCATTCTGCTCGCCGTCATCCTCGTCGCCACGGGGTTGACGATTCAGACCACGCGACAGCTCAATCACAATCGCGCCGCGATTGATGCGCTCGCATCCGAACGACAGAGAGCCGTAGCCCTGACGACGAGCGCCGAACAGCGACTGCGGACGGTCCGTGAAGCACTCGCCCGGTTGAATCAAAAAAGTGGTCAGCCCGCGCAAACCGCAGATCTGGCGGCGAACGACAACATGACAACCACGGGTCAAAAGACGGTCGCGAAATCCGGTCCAGGAGCCCGACGAATCGGCCCCCAGACGATCATTGCGAACAACCCGCGAATGCTCGCGGAGTATGCAAAACATCACCGACTAGCTCTCGATTTTGGTTGGGGGGGCCTGGCCAAAGCGTTGGGGCTTTCAGCGGAGCAAACGGAAAAAATGAAGGACCAGATTTTTTTGCACTCGCAAGGATTCATGGACTTGAAAGAGGCGGCGGAGATGGACGGCCTCGATCCCAACAGCGAGGGTTTCCACCGACTGGAGGTGGAACGAGGGAAGCTTGGGAATAAGAAGTTCACCGAAATACTCGGCGATATCTTTCCTCTTTTTCGCGAATGGGGTCACACTTGGCCCGTGCGCGACCGGGTAGTTGAGTTGGCAGGAACGGCCATCTATTCAGGCGAGCCACTGACATCGACCCAAGTCGAGCGGGCCACGCAAATCCTCGCGGCCAATAGCCAGCGACTGCAGACGGGGCGGGTGGATGACAAAACGATCAACTGGAATACGGCCAGCGTTCACTTGCAGGGTGTGCTTTCGCCCGCGCAGATCGCGACATTGGGCGACATCATTGAATACGGCGCCAAGCAACGGAAGACGGATGCGCGCCAGACGCAGCTCACGGCGGAGTTCAAAGCGAAGCAGCCGCGGCCGTAGCAAAAGCTGTCGCGCGCCGGCGGCAACGCCGTGCTGGGATGACCGGCGATATGGCTCATTTTCTTTGTTCGGTTTTGCGCCGGCCGGTGCTTATCCAGTGAACCCATGATCCGGCCAATCCATCGGTGTCCGGGAGTATGTCCGCATCTGATTCTACGCTGGCAGCTAGGCATGATTGCTTCGGCACTGGTGCCTTTGGCTTTATCCGTTAATATCAAATGAGCATTTGCTAGCACATGACCTATAAAGCTAACTCTACT
>JAUSID010000028.1 GCA_030648295.1 Opitutaceae bacterium
AGTAGAGTTAGCTTTATAGGTCATGTGCCAGCAAATGCTCATTTGATATTAACGGATAAAGCCAAAGGCACCAGTGCCGAAGCAATCATGCCTAGCTGCCAGCGTAGAATCAGATGCGGACATACCCCCGGACACCGATGGACTCGTCCCGTCCGACTCGTCCCCAGGTTAACGACTTTCTATCATTAGCGCCCATTAGCGTTAATCAGCGGTTCCTCTGCAGCGTTCCGGTCAAAACGTGCCTTTCACGCCGAACGTCCAGAGCGAACCAAATTCCTGGCGCTGCCGAAACTGGGCCTCTGCCGGCGTGCTGGGTCCGGCTGTTTCCTGGTCGGCAGTCGGGTCGTTGATATTGCGCAGGTTCGCAAAAAGGGCGAAGTTCTTGCTGATGGAGTATTCGCCCGTGACATCAATATAGGACCTTTTCGATCCCCAGATGTACGTGTTCGGTTCGATCCCGCGGCCGGTCACGAGCGCATCGCGGCTGCGTCCGATATAGTTCCAGTTCATCCGCAGGTTGTATTTCTCGCGCGAAAGGCTGACGCCCCAACTTCCGCTGCGTGGAACGTAGCCGGCGAAATTCGCGGACGCGGGGCCGCTCACCCGCTGTGAGCTGCCATTGGCAAACACCTGGATGCCGCGCGCCCAACGGGGGAGGAAGGTAAGGGCCTGCCGATAATTTACGTCCAGGCCCTGCATCGATACAGTGCTGTCGAGATTCTGCTGGGTTGCCACGGGATACTGCCCGTAGAGATCGGGATCCAGCCCGTACAACCCCAGGAACTCGGGCATTGCTTCAAACGTGGTGCTGCCAAAGAAATTCTCGACCTCCCGGCGGTAAGCGCCCACGGAAAACAGCCCGACGCGATCGAAGTAGTACTCCAGCGTCACCTTGGCGGTTTTCGCACTCCAGGCCTTGATCGCGGCGTTGTTGACCACGATCCGATTGCTGGCACCCGGCGGGTTCTCGATGTCAGGCAGCGTGATGCCTCCCGAATATTGATTGAAGTTGGGCCGGCCGACTGACGAGTAGACCGCCGCACGCGCAATCAGGTTTTCGCGTAGGTTGAAGCTGGCGTTCAGACTCGGGAAGAGTCGCAGGTATTCCTTTTTCGTATGAGCGCCACGATCGATCAAGGTAAGCTGCGCGATGCCGAGCGGGTCGGTCGCAATGGTGAGTGGCCGGCCGTTGGATCCGAGGATCGCCTGTCCGGCGGCGTTGCGCTGGAAATTCAGCGCCGGATCGTTCAGCGGTCCGCTGGCCTTGATATTGGTTTGTTCGGCGCGAATGCCGCCGATGAGTTTGAGACGCCGATTGAAGAAGTGCACGTCACTGCGAAGATACACGGACGAGATGGTCTCCTTGGATGTCTTCGAGCTGTTGACGTGGGAACGATACAACGTGTTCTCGTCGAGGACGAACAGGTGGGGGTTGGTTTTATAGAGTTCCAGCACCTCCTCGTTGCTGACCCACTGCACGCGTGGGAGGCCGTAGAGACCCGCGCGCTGAAAGAAGTGCTCGTCGTACACGAAACCGGCGTCGTCATCGCTGCTGCCCAACGGTGTCGTACTGGCGACGCCGTCGTTGCCCACGAAGTTCAATGTCGTATTCGGATTTCGCGTATCGCTGCGTGACTGGCGGACATCGATGCCGCCCTTGAGCATGAACGGCCATTTCCAGTCGAGGTCCCGGCGCAGGTTGGCGAAAAAAGTGTTCTGGACGTTGGTTGTCCGGAGCCCGCTGCCCCCGGCCGTGCTGAGGGCGTAGGTGTCGATATCATAGGGGTCCACCGGCAGGCCGCTGGCATCGGTCACGGTGATGACGCGGGGGCGCAGGTAGAAATTATCGTCGAACGAGACGGTCACGCCCGTTCGACGGGCGAGCGCCGTACCGAAGCGGTCCTTGTCGATGTTGCGATTGCGATTGCGCGCATGCGACGTCCCGACGCCAGCCTCGGCCTTCCAGACCGGACCGTTGTAGCGATAGGTGAGGGTCGGCATGAAGGTGCGGCTGTAACGATGATTGCCGTTGTTGTTCACCCGCACCTCGCCGGCGCCGGCCGCCCCATGCGTATGGCTGGGGGAGAAGTCGCCCGGCGCCACCCGATTAACCAGAAAGCTGATCATGCGCTGGTTGAAGTTAGTGTGGAACGTCCCGTATTGAAACGAAAATGACAGCTGGCTGGTTGGGGTGAGCTTGTAATCGGCCGTCGCGGCGAACGACGTGCGGTCCGCAATCTTCGACTCGATGCGCACGCGAAGATCCGTGAGGTAGGGCCGGTCCGGTGTGGTGTCCGGAAATGCATTGCCATTGGTGGCTGCAGTGCCGCGCCACGTGTGGCCCATCAGCGGGCCCTCGACGTACTGGGTCGAGGCTCCGCCCGAGACAGTGAAGCCGAAGCGCTTGTTCACCGGCACCACCCAGGAGAACTCGAAGCCGGGCCTAATCTTGTACGTTGGTTCTTTCTGCGGGCCCTGGGTTCTTCCCCACTCGATCGTGCTGTCGCGGGCGGCGAAATAAACGCTGCCATTGAAAACCGGCCGCGAGCGCTCGAAGGCACTCCGCGGAACGAGGTTGATCGAGCCAGCGAGAGCCGAGCCCGGCGATTCCGGCGTGGGCGAATAGACCGCCTCGATGCGCGAGAGATTGTTGATCGAGACCGCATTGAGCTCAACGTTTCGCCCGGTGCCGGAGCCCTCCGAAGTGGCGAGATTGAAGCCACCGATCGTCACCGGCACATTCCCCGGCGGGACTCCGTTCATGGAAATCTCGCGCGGATCACCGCCACGGTAATCCATCGTGATCCCCGGAAGCATCTTCAGGAACTCGCCGATGTTGCCATCGGGCACGACGCCAAATTCATCCGCGGCGACGACATTGACGATGTTGGGCGCAAACCGCTGCTCGTTGATCGCGATGGCGGCGCCGTCCATCTCGCGGGACGAGGACACGACGAGCGAGTCGAGCTTCACGATTTCCGTGTCGTTGCGGTAGCGTGCGCCGCCGGCGAGATCGATGTCGCGTTCGACGATCTCACCGCCAACCAGGTTCACCGGAATCTGCTGCGGCGCCATGCCGGTATAAAAGACCTCGAGGACAACCGGACCGGCTGGGACTTGGGTGAGCCGGTAGGTGCCTGATTCGTCGGAGAACGCGACGAGGTCAGTCCCTTTGACGGTGACGCGCACGTTGTTGAGGTATTGGCCGGCCGCTGCGTTTTGAACACGACCCGTGATCGTGGCCGATGACGTCTCGGTGGCACGATCGGCGTCGGCCGCATGGGTGGTAAGTTCGGGACTGACGGCCAGCGCGAGCCAGCCTCCGAGTATCGCAAGACGGTTGGTTACGTTCATGGGGTTCCTTGGGTCAACTGAGGGGTTGAACGAAGCGGGGGCACTCACCTCGTCCGCACTGAAACGAGCTCTGACGCCGAAAGCACATACCGCGCGCCGCAAAGAGTCAGTTCTTATTTCGCGGCGCCTGGGGGTGGAGTCCATCGGTGTCCGGCGACCGAATGTGACGGCCCTCCCAAATAGCCCAAAACGGCGGCCAGGTGATTGCAGACGAAAAAGCTGGAGCAAGTTGATATAAAATGATCATCCCGTGAAATCCTCCGTTGTAGACCGATGCGTAG
>JAUSID010000029.1 GCA_030648295.1 Opitutaceae bacterium
GTGCGTTCTAAGCTGGTTATTTCAAAGCCAGACGAACCAAGGCATGGGTCACAGAGGACCCAGGGCGGCGCAGCCCCTCGGCAGGCTCACGGCAGGCTCGCGGCAGGCTCGGGGCCTCGAGCCGATTCGACCCCTTCGACAGGCTCAGGGCAGGCAGGCTCACGGCCAAAACGATTTCCGGACTGAAAGGCCTCGAGCTTGTCGAGAGGCTTGTCGAGACGGCCACGACCGAAGGGAGATGGATTTAGCCGCAAAGGAGCAGAGGAGCAGTTTCTCTGCGCTCGTTGCGTTCCTTGCGGTTAACTCATGCTCGCGGCTTGCGTGCATCGGCTGACCTCGCGCGACAACCACGCCCAATCGCCCCAGGGCCCCCATCGGCGCACATGACGATGACAGCAGGGAATGCTGGGTTCCACCTGCGCCGCTACTCTGTGCGCTCTGGCTCGTCCTCCGCCCGCCTTCGGCGGAGGTTCTGGGTTTTGGGTTTCGGGTTTCGGGTTTCATCCGGACACCGAATCGGAAAACCCCGAGTCATCAAATCTGGTCACTGACCGCCGCTTCCCCTGCGCCGCTACTCTGTGCGCTCTGGCTCGTCCTCAGTGTTTCTCTGTGACGAGATCGAAAATCTCGGCGCCAACCAAACCACCCCAGGCATTTAACAGGAGGTCGCAGAGGTAACCGGCACGGCTCGCCTCGTCCTCTGCGAGATCTCGCCCACGCCCGGCAAACCGATCGTCATCGCGCCATCAAGGCGATAGCGCACCGATTTCGGTTTTCACCCCGGTAAACGAAATCACGTCTCGCGCCATTCGCACGGCATCTTCCAGATCGCGCTTCACCTCGGCCGGCAGCGTGGGAAGGTCGCCACCGGAAAAATACACGAGTGTCTTCAAGGTGATGATCGGGCTGGTGCTCAGCGGATGCAGCGCCTCCAAATGGCCGAGCGCCGCCTCCAAGCTGAGCCCGGCGCGGAGCAACGCGCAGATGTCGAGATAGTCCTTCGCCTCCACGCGCTGTTGCACCGTCGCGAGCTTCAACGCCAGCAGATCTTCCGCCGAGGCGATCTTCAGCCCGTTGTCCGCGCACACGTCGGGCGAGCGAATCTGCCCGAAACCAATCGCGCCCAAAAAGGACAGCTTCACTGCGCCCGCCGGTCCATCGGCATCGACCGACAGCGTGTTGTTTTTCCGTTGCAGCAACCGCGGCTCCGGCGCGCGGAGCCACGGAATTTGATTGAGCAAGTCCTCCGGCTGAAATGCCCGCGCCGCGAAAAAATCGAAATCAACCGATGCGCGGTGCGCCAGCCGCAACGCCACCGCGGTGCCGCCATATAGCACGAACTGCCGCGGCACTTCAGCGAGCAGCGGCCAGATCGCGCGCTGCGCTGGCGGCAGCACGTCTAATTTCGGCTGAAACATAAGGTGAATCTGGAATCTCTCGCACCGGAAGCGGCGGCGTCGGACGAATCCCGAAAACAACGTGCCAGTAATTCCAGGATTCCGGTGAAAAATTTCCCGGTTCGGCCGTGGCGAGTGCCTCTCGCATCACCGCTTCACCGAGGGTGCCGCGGATATGGCGCACCATCCCCGGCGTGCCGATGTCCATCACGCGGCGGACGAGATAGAGCCGCTCCACCTCTTTCGGCGGCTTCCACCACACGAGCGTGCGCGCGATTTTTTTCAACTCTTCGTCCACACCCCGAGTGTATTCAGCCCGCGACGAAACGAAACCACTTTCTCCCCGTCGGTGTCGGAAAAGGAGCCTGCTTCCACCGGCGCCGGGGCCTCAGCCGCGGCCGGGAGAATAGCTGAAGGTTCATGCTTTACCTTTTATCTTCCTCAGCTTTTCGAGCCTATTTGCCGGCCTCATCAGTTGGCTTTTTGCGCAGGTTCCCGACGTGTTTGCTGACGTAAAAATGGCTGCCCATGTCGAGCTGCTCCGCCAGCCAGCCGTTTGACACGTCGGTCGTTGCTTTCAACTCGGCGTGATCAAAGAGAATAAGACGAACGTCATCTGTGTTTCCATTACGTCTAAATGCAGAAATCTTCGATTAACGTCCGCGAAGCAGCTGGACTTCGCCACTGAGCAGCCTGAATCAAGATGCACTGTGGATCCCGTGAATAATCCCGAGACAGAACAAGACAGCTGGTTCCGGCAGCACGTCGCGCCCCACGAATCAATGCTGCGCGGACATCTCCAAAGCGCGTTTCCCACGCTGCCCGACGTGGATGACATTGTGCAGGAGTCTTATTTTCGTCTCATTCAGGCCAAGAAGACTGGCACGATCCGATACGCGAAGGCATTTTTGTTTGCCACCGCACGCAACATCGCCCTCGACCTCATTCGTCACCGTCGCGTCGTCTCAATCCAAGCGGTAATGGAAATTGACGGCCTATCCGTCATGGGTGAGGACACGGGTGTCGTCGAAGCCGTCAGTCGGCAACAGGAACTCGCTTTCCTTGCCGACGCGATCCGCGCATTGCCGGAACGTTGCCGCCAGATTGTCACCCTCCGCAAGCTTTATGGAGTTTCCCAGAAGGATATCGCCGCCCAGTTGGGCATCTCCGAAAACACCGTCGAGGTGCAGGTGGCAAAGGGCATGCGCCGCGTGGCGGCAACGCTCGTACGCCGAGGCGTGACCCGTTGAATCAGCCCATGGCTACAGGCGGACATCAAAGACCGGGAGCAAGCGAGGCCATCGAGGCGATCGCGGCCGCATGGCTGGCGCGGCGGGATCGCGGATTCACCGCTGACGACAACGCGGAGTTTGCGTTGTGGCGTTTTTCGGCTCCGCGCCATGCGGCGGCGGTGGACCGACTCGAAAAGGCCTGGGGCTCGCTCGATGCTTTGCGCGATTTCCGGCCGCTTGCGCACGCTCATCCTGATCCCGACCTGCTCGCCAGTCGGCGGAAACCTCACACCCCACTTCAGCGATCGCTCTCGGCCGCAGCCCTCGTCGTAGTCGCCGCCTCACTGGCGGTCGCCGTGTGGGTAGGGCGCACGCCGACCGAGGCGCTGCCGTCGGCACGGCAGGCGATCCTCCATCCCGGGCCGGAACGGCTGGTTCTCGATGACGGTTCGATCATTGAACTCAATGCGGGAGCAAAGACGGAGGTAAGTTTCACGCCGGCGGAACGCCGGGTTTTTCTGCTCGGCGGAGAGGCACTGTTCACGGTCGCAAAAAATCCCGAGTGGCCCTTTATCGTGAATGCCGGCGATGTCGCGGTCCGCGCAATCGGAACCGCGTTCAGCGTGGCGCGAGGGGACTCGGATGTCTCGTTGCTCGTCACCGAGGGGATCGTCGGGCTGGAGCAATTGCGGGGCAAAGCGGATGCAACGAGCGGGGTGGCAGAGTTCGCGCAACTTCACGCGGGGCAACGCGCAGTTTACATGGCCGCGGACAAGGCGAGCGGCCGTCAGGCCGGCGTGGAGGTAAGTGAGGTCACGCCGGCCGAAGTCGAGCAGGCGCTGGCGTGGCAGCGGATGCGCTTGGAATTCGTGGAACTGCCGCTGGCAAATGTGGTGGCGGAGTTCAATCGCTACAACCGGCAGCGGCTTGTCGTGGCGGACCGTGACACGGGCGCTGTGCTGATCGGCGGCAACTTCCGCACGGACAATGTCGAAGGCTTTGTGCGATTACTCGAATCCGGCTTCTCCATTACGTCGTCGCGACGGGGCGACGTCATCGTACTTCGCAAGGCCAGGTAGCTCAGGTTCGGGGATCCCGCCCCACGCTCGTAGAGCGCGGCAGACCAACGATCGAAAACGGCGGTAATGGAAATCGCCGTACCAGGCGTCTCAGGGATGCAACCTAGAATCCATTCCAGAATGACCCCTGCAAAGTCCGCCTGCCCGCCGATGTCGTGGTCCGCGTTGGCCGTGCATCTAATCTGCCTGTTGGTTTGCGCACTGGCCTTTCCCAATCCGACCGTCGCCGCTGCGCCGGCGATGAAGTCGTTCGACGTACCAGCGGGGGACGCGAGCCAGACATTGCGAACATTCTCCGAGCAGTCGGGCGTACAGATCATATTTCCCGTCGAGCAGGTGCGTGGGGTGCGAACCAAAGCGGTGAAAGGGCGGCTCACCGTGGCCGAGGCGCTGGATCGGATGCTCGCCGGAACGATGCTGTCGGCCGACGAAGACAAACCAACCGGAGCGCTGGTCGTCCGGAAGGGAGGGGCCGACCCAAACGCCGAAGGCGCGGGGCCGGGGAGCCCGCGCCCGCCGAGCGGCGACGGGGCCGGCAACGAGGCAAACGCGAGGGCCGCCCCGATCGCTCCACCGCCCGGGGACGTGGTCGTACTGAGTCCGTTCACCGTGGATACGAGCAGGGACCGTGGGTATCAGGCGGCGAACACTCTTTCCGGGAGCCGCCTCGATACGCCGCTAACCGACACGCCGGCCTCCGTGTCGGTGTTCACACCGGAATTCCTCCAGGACATCGGCCTCGATGACATCAGCCAAATCGTGGCCTACTCCGTGAACGCCACCATGTATCGCGGGGATGAAACGAGTGTCACGCTGGGTAACGAGGTGGTCAACGCGGTGAATTCGGCGCGGCGAATCGATATCCGGGGCGTGCAGGCGTCACAGGCATTCGATTACTTCAAGAGCATCACGACCGACGATTCCTACCGAGTCGGACGTTACGACGAGAACCGCGGACCGAACAGCATACTCTTTGGCATCAGCAGCGTCGGCGGGTTGATGAACCAAACTTCGAAGACCGCGAGTGCCAGCCGGACTCGCGGGCAGTTGAAATACAGCTTTGGTTCGCACGATCGCAACCGGACAGAGCTCGATTGGAATCAGGCCGTGAGCAAGCAGCGGTTCGCGTATTCGGTGGCGGCGGTGCATCAGGAAAACGGCGGCTGGCGCAAGTACGATTACCATGACAAGGATCGAGTGTTCGGCTCCCTTGTATTCAAACCGACCAGGCGGCTGACAATTACCGCCATGGGCGAGCGTGGGATAGAGCAGCGGGCTCTCCTTTCTCCGTTCACGTCGGCGGATGAAGGTCTGGCCTGGCTCGACAATCGCAACGCGCGCGGGGTCGGTGCGGTCACGTTCGCGCCACTCAATACCAATCCCACGGCGGCGCAGCAGGCGTTGGGTATCGTGCTCCGCAGTTCCGTGGCGAACGGTTCGAATCACCGGCCGGTCTACATTGAGAACAATGGTGTGACGTTCGATTCCGTGGGCACGTTCATCACCGGCAGCTATAACAATGCCGCGGTGCGCTCGCCGGACGGAGTGCCCGGGATGACGGGCGGCCAACTCAAGGTCAATGACCCGGGCTTTCTGCCCTATAGCGCGACCGTCAGCGGGCCCGGAATGTTTCACCGCCAGACTCTGCACAATTACACGCTTACCGCGGACTGGGAGGTGGCGAACGGCCTGTTTGTCAATGTGGGCCACAACTTCCAGGCGACCAAGATCCGTGCCTATCTCATCCCGCCGCCGAATCCCACTTTGAAGGGCGATCCCAACACGACGACCGGCGTGCGCGGACCGGCGAACCCCTACGCGGGCCTGATGTTTTTCGAAGGACCGTGGAAGATCGACCGCAACGATGCGGAACGGGAGGAGACCCGCGTCACCGCCTCTTACGAAATCAAAGCCGGACGGTTCGGGGAACACCGCATTGCCGGCTTGCTGTCGCGGAGTCGGGAGACCTTCTCGCGCGTAGGTGCATGGCTCGGCTTGCTCGAGACCGGCTTTCCGGGGGCAATTTCCGGAATAAACAACCGGATCATCTCGCGGGCCTATATCGACGAGCGCGATGTGGGATCGTTCCGCGCGCCCGATTGGCGCAAGCTTCCGGCCACGCTAACGATGAACAACCGGTCATACGCCGTCGCATTTCTGAACGACGAACCGGGAAGCAACAACAGCAGTGTCGAGCAGCAAATCGACAGCGGCCTGGTGGTGGCGCAGAGCCGGTTTTTTGGCGGCCGGCTGGTGAGTACCCTTGGCTATCGCAAAGACAGGGCCGAGTCGTGGCAGTTTGGTTATGCCCGCGATAACATCGGTCAGACCGTGCCGGATTTCGACCGCGGCAAGGCAACCACCGCGAGGTCGGATGGCCAGACCCGCACGGCCGGGCTGGTGGCTCACGTCGGTCGGGGCGTTTCCGTGATCGCCAACACCTCGAGCAATATTGGCGTGCCGGACTTCCAGCGCCTGCTGCTGCCGGACGGCCGCGTGCCCACGCCATCGAAGGGCAAGGGAATGGACGCGGGGCTTCAGTTCGATCTGCGAAACCGCACGATCACGGCGAAGGCGGTTTACTTCGAAACCGAGGAGAAGGGAACTGCCACTCAGAATGCCGTGCCACCGAATTTCGGTAATCCGAATACGAGGATCATGGATGCGTTTGCAACGGTCCTCGTCGGGGCGGGGCGAGCCTACTCGCCGGCGGAATGGGAGCCGTTGTACGCGAAATATACGCCGACCATAAATTCGTCCCTTTACGACACGAACTCGCACGGCTACGAATTGACCGTGGTCGCGAATCCAACCCCACAGTGGCGGTTGATGACCAATTATTCGTACACCTACCGCCGGGCTTCGAACACCTATCTATATGACGTCGTGCCCTGGTATGGGTTCAAGATCGATGAACGCGGCCTGATTACCCAGGGGGTGCGGCAAGCCGGCGACGGGCGCTTCGTCGTCGATGCGAATGCCTTCGAACCGGATGGTGCGATCGCTCGCTGGCTCGAACTCGCCGGGAAGGATCCGGGTGCTTCCGTCTCGACCCTGGTCACGGCCGGTAATCGCACCGTGGCCCAGGAAATCTTCAATAGCATCGATGGCGCCAACGAGTTCAAATCCCTGCAGGAGCAACGGTGGGGACTCAGACCGCACAAAGTCAGCCTGTTCACCGCGTACGATTTCACTCGTGGCCGTTTGAAGGGATTCACGATCGGCGGTGGACTTCGGTGGCAGAGCAAAAACATCATTGGGGCGAACACGGGCGGCCAGGAAATGGAGGGCCGCGCCGTCGAGGAGGCTGATTTGATGTTGCGGTATCGATGGCGTCTTCCATTCCGCGGGGGCGATAGGACCGTGGTCCTGCAATGCAACATCACCAATCTCTTCGACGAGTCGGGCATCATACCCAAGTACCTGTCATCGACGTCCGATTTCGTCGTGCCGGGGGGAAGAGGCATTGGTTACAGCCGTTTCGATTTGGTTGATCCCCGTGCAATTCGGTTCACCGCCAGCTACGAATTCTGATGGAAGAGACTTCAATTTCGCCGGCTCGGCGTAAATCAGACCGCCGGTCGGTCTGTCCTCGCGGCGTGAGAGCGCCGCTGCCCGTCTGCATTGGAATGCTGCTGGCGCTGTGTTGTGTTCGGCCGGCGCCGGCGCAACCAGACGGGCCAGCAGCGGCCGAAACGATCCTGCCGGGCGTATCGATTGTGCGCGGTGCGGTGAACACCGTTGTTTTCGAAAGGAATGGCCGGAGGCTTGTGGTCGCCCCCGGTGACGTAACTGCCCTGCCGGGACGCGGGCCCATCGACTGGGTGCTGGTCACGCATCATCACAGGGACGAGGCGTCGGGCGTCGCGCCCCTGCTCGCCAACGGAGCGAAACTGGTCGTGCCGGCGGCAGAAACGCACCTTTTCTCCCAGGCGGATGCGTTCTGGCGCGCGCAGGAGCATTACCTCGTTGGATTCCGTCCCTCGCGCTTTACCTTGCGAGAATCCGTGCCCGTGACGCGGTCGGTGAAAGATGGGGACGTTCTGGAGTGGGAGGGATTGAAATTCACCGTCATCGATACACCGGGACACACCGACGGATCCGTGACGTACGTGGTGGCGTTGGGTGGCGCCCGCATCGCTTTTACAGGCGACTTGATCTACGCCCCAGGTCGAATGTGGGAGCTGTACAGCCTGCAGGAGCGCCTCGGCGGCCTGCAGCCACATCTGGGATTCGGCGCGACCGGCGAACAGGTCAAGGCGAGCTTGAAACGCGTGCTCGCCTCGAGGCCGACCCACTTGGTTCCTTCCCACGGCCCGGTGATGACCGATCCCGTCTCCGCGGTGGAGCAGATGAATCGGAATTTCGATCGGCTGATGGACAATTATCTCACCACCGTAGGCTGGCCGGACTTTGGCCGGACGGGGCGCAACGCTTACGACGCGATTTGGGCCAGGCTGTATCACGGGAAGAAACTCCCGCGGCTTCCCCCGCTGCCCCCCGCCTCCTATCCACCCTGGATCCGAAACGTGACTTTGACGTCCCAAGCCATCGTCGCCGACAATGGAGCTGCCTTCTTGAGTGACTGCGGGCTCATCAACGGCCAGGCGGATGTCATTGCCAGGCTGCGCGAAATGATCGGGGCAGGTGAAATTCGCCGGGTGGAGGCGATTTGGCCGACGCACTACCACGCCGATCACACGGATATGATTACGCGGGCGCGGCAGTCGTTCCGGTCGGAAGTCTATGTCCAGCGGGAGATGGCGGATATCATGGAATTTCCGTATGCATACGGAATGCCGTATATGCCTTCAGTTCCCGTGCGGGCCGATCATATCATGGCAGACCGGCAGACAATCGATTGGCACGGCATCAAGCTCACTTTCTATCATTTTCCGGGGCAGACGCTGTATCATGGTGGGTTGCTGGCGGAGAAGGCGGGCTTCAAGGCGTTCTTCACCGGAGACTCCTGGGCGAATTGGGGCATCGAGGACTATTGTCCCTATTTCCGGTGTTTTCTCGGCGAAGATCGCGGTTACGACAAGTGCCTGAAGATCCTGCTTGAATGCAAACCGGACATTCTGGTGCAGGCGCACCGCGGACCGATGGCGGTGACGGAGGATTATCTCCGACGAACCCTGGCGAAATTCCAGGAGCGGGAGGGCCTCTGCCGCGCGCTGCTGCCCCATGACGATCCGAATTTCGGCCTGGATCCGTATTGGGCGAGGGCTTTTCCGTACCGGCAGGTTGCGTTGCGCGATGCGCCGGTCGATCTCGAGGTTCGGATCACGAACCATGCGTTGAAGCCGAAGACGTTTCACGCGGAGCTTCGGGTGCCGGAGAATTGGAGCCGGCCGACGGGCGCCGGCGTTGTCACGATCCCGGCGCGTAGCGAGGGCGTCATCCGTCTCCGCGGCGCGACGCCGATGAATCCGGCAAAGTCGCGTGCGGTTCTGGGAATTGCCATCACGAGCGATGGGCAAGCCATGGGCGAAATGGCGGAGGCCATCGTGGATTTCCCCTCCCCAACGCGCCTCTAGCGGAGTAACCCGTCCTCCGCTTCGTGCGCTGGCGTGACATCTGATGAGTGGCTTTCGCATTATGTACCTGTACCGAATGTTTCCATTGCTTGCATTGCTGGCGGCGTCGGGCTTTGGCGCCGCCGACACACTGGACTTCACGGGAAGCTTGAGCGCGGTTGGCGCGGGCAACCGATTGAGCGAACCGGGTTATTACATCTGGTGTGGATCGGCAATACAGGGCGAGGATGGCAGGTACTACCTGTTCTATTCCCGGTGGCCGGAGGGTTCGACGGGACGGGCGCCTGGCGATGAAGAGCTCTTCAAAGGAATGGGCGGCTGGCTGAAGTATTCGGAGATTGCCGTCGCCGCCTCCCATTCCCCCACGGGCCCGTTCAAGCCACTGGCCACCGTGTTGACCGGAACGGGCGACCCAAATCGCTGGGATCAGTTCAATGCCCACAATCCGCATGTGAAGCGGTTCGGGGGTAAAATATACCTGTACTATATAGCCACTCGTCCCCTGCCGGGTGGCGTCGAGGGGGCCCCTAACTCGGATGCGCAGACGGTCCAGCGGGCGGCCAGCTTAAAGAGCGGCCGCGTCGGCCGGATCCCTTACTCGGATGGGCAGACGATCGGCGTCGCGGTGGCCGATTCGGTCCTCGATCTCGTCGCCGGCCGCTTCCGGCGTAGCGCAAGACCCCTGATGGCGCCCGACGGAGTGACCACATTTTGTCGCGCGGTGAATCCCAGTGTCACGCAAGGTCGCGATGGGCGTTTCCTGATGATGTTCAAGTCTCGCAGCGCCCCGACCGGAGGGCACATGACACACTGGATTGCGGCGTCGGACAAGCCGGACGGGCCCTTCATGCTCGCCGGCCCGGCGCTCACCGAAGCGCGCTATGATGCCGAGGATCCTTACTTATGGTACGACCGCGAACGCGACCGGTACTATGCGATCGTGAAGGATTTTTCGCGGGAATCGCGCAAGCTTTCGCCGGAATGGGGGGCGCTGGCCCTCGTCACATCGGAAAAAGGGTTCGGCGACTGGCAGATTGCGAAGCACCCGCTGGTTTCACTCCGCGAGTACACGGATTCGAACGGACGCAAGCACCGGCTGGAGAATCTCGAACGACCTCAGTTGCTGTTCGATGACACGGGACGACCCGTTTGCCTCTATGCGGCCTCCAGCGAAGAACCACTTGGCCGCGGCATTCCGACTGCCAACCTCCATTTCACGCTCCACCTGCCAGGTGTAACGCCGCCGGTCACTCGCACTGGCGCGGGCCGCGTGTCCGCGAACGCCGGAAAATCGGCCCCGCCCAACCTCGTTGTCATCAATGTCGACGATCTTGGCTATGGCGAGGTCGGCGCCTTCGGCGGGCGCAATCGCACCCCTGCAATCGACCGCATGGCCGCGGAGGGCCGCAAGCTCACCAGCCATTATGCGGCGCCGGTATGTTCGCCGTCGCGGGCGGCTTTAATGACGGGCAGCTATCCGAAGCGGGTGCTGCCCATCACCGGCGTGCTGCTCCCAGCGGCGGCAGTGGGTCTCAATCCCGAAGAGCGAACCATGGCCGAGGTGCTCAAGGACGCGGGCTATGCAACGGCCTGCATTGGGAAATGGCATCTCGGCGACCAGTTGCCATTTCTGCCGACTCGCCAGGGGTTCGATTCGTATTTCGGAATCCCGTACTCGAACGACATGGGACCGGTGGCGGATGGCTGCAAGAATAGCCTTGGTCAGCCGCCGTTGTTACCGAAGGCCAAAAAGACGTCGGACCGCGGCGACACCGGCGTGCCGCCCGGCATGCAGCCTCCACTGCCGTTGCTCGAGAACGAGCACGTCATCGCGCGTATTCGGGCCGACGACCAGGTACAGCTCACGCGTCGGTACACGGAACGGGCCGTGGCGTGGATCCGGCAGCGCCACGAGCGGCCATTTTTTTTGTACTTCGCGCACACCGCGGTTCATTTTCCGGTTTACCCGAATCGGGAGTTCGTCGGTCAATCGGGCAACGGGCTGCTCGGCGACTGGGTCCAGGAAGTCGACTGGAGTGTCGGTCGGGTCCTGGAGGCGTTGCGCGAGGCAAAGCTCGACCGCAATACGCTCGTCCTTTTCACCTCCGACAACGGCGGACCGGTCGGACTCGGCGCCGTCAACACACCGCTGCGTGGAGGCAAGGCGACGACGTTCGAAGGCGGCGTCCGGGTCTGCACGATCGCGTGGTGGCCGGGGAAAATCCGGGCGGGGACCTCGACGGACGCGATTACGACGATGATGGATGTGCTGCCGACCTTCGCGAAACTGGCGGGTACATCCGTGCCATCGGAACGACAAATCGACGGCGTGGATATCTGGCCGGTGTTGGCGGGCAACCCAGCGAAGCCTCCGCGCGACAGTTTCTTCTATTTCCGTGGTTTGACTCTCGAGGCGGTGCGGTCCGGCCCATGGAAACTGCATCTTCGGTCCGGGGAACTTCACCACCTCGGCAATGATGTGGCCGAGTCGAAGAACGTGGCGGCGGAACAGCCGGTGGTAGTGGAGCGACTCCGCGCGCTCGCCGGAACAATGTATCCGGATCTCGGCGTTGACGGAATTGGCGCCGGTTGCCGACCACTCGGTCGCGTGGAGAATCCGAAGCCTTTGATCGCAGCCGACGGAAGCGTGCGTGGTGATGCCATCGGACAAACGAGAAAGTTCCCATAGGCGGGAGGGGGCGAGAAGTTGTCATGGGTGAGTTCTGACCCCGGCGCTGTCCAGAGGGCTTCAGCAGATGATCTGATTACGATGCATCGATCAAAGCGGTTGTTCTGGTGCATTCATCCGCGTAAGGAGAAAGCGCACCAGCACGCGACGTGAACACGCAGCCCCCTGCCCAGCGCCACCGGCGCATTCCGCCGGGAAGTCCAAGGCCCTTTTATTGTCCCGGAGCAGCGCGTATCTTCGCTTCTATGGATTGCCCAGGTGCACGGCACGGTGAAAAGGCTCGAGGGATCGCCGCAGCGCGTTGGTGCCTCATCTTCGCTGTGGCGTTGTCGTTTTCCACCGGCGCCTCGGTCAGCGTTGCCGCGGAAGCGGGAAGGAAGCACGCCGGCAATTGGGCCGGGTACCTCACCCTGCCGACGGGCCCGCTCGATATTCGCGTCGAACTCGACACCACGGACGGCACTGCGTGGCAGGGCGCGATCGACGTTCCGGCACAGGGCGTTCGCGGCTTCAAGCTGAAGGTCACCGTCGCCGGTAGCCGCGTACGGTTCGCCATGACCGGCGTGCCGGGCGATCCGACGTACACCGGCACGCTCTCCGCTGACGGAGATAAAATCAGCGGCGACTATACCCAGGGAGGAGCCACCTTCCCGTTTTCGCTGCAACGCACAACTGCGTCCGGAGCGACGGCCGGGCCCGCCATTCCGGCCGGCGTGCCCGGCGAAGGCCTGCCAGGCCACTGGCTGGGCGTCCTGAAACCAACGCCGAACCTGGCGCTGCGCGTCGCCTTGGAAGTTGGGAACATGGATCCCACCCAACTCGAGGCGACGCTCATCAGCATCGACCAGCAGAACGCGCGCATGGCAGCCTCATCGGTCACCCTGCAGGAGGGCCTCGTACGACTCGAGTTCCGGCAACCGGTTGCCGCCTTTGAAGGCCGCCTGAATGGCGACGGGGCCGAACTCGCCGGGACATGGACGCAGCAGAATCGCCGCACGCCGCTCACCTTCAAGCGGCAGACGAAGAGTGCCGCGCCCCCGCGTCCGCAGGAACCGACCAAGCCGTATCCGTACTCCGAACACGAGGTGACCGTGGAAAACACGGCCGACTCCGTCACGCTGGCCGGCACGCTCACCGTCCCGCGCGGATCGGGTCCGCATCCGGCTGCGGTGCTCATCACCGGCTCGGGGCCGCAGGATCGCAACCAGCAGGTCGCGGGGCACCGGACATTTTTCGTCCTGGCGGATCATCTCACCCGCGTGGGCATCGCCGTGCTGCGCTGCGACGATCGCGGCACCGGGAAATCGAAGGGCAAATTCGAATCGGCCCTCCAGTCGGATTTCGTGGCCGATACCCTGGCCGCTGCCGCGTGGCTGCGCGCGCGGCCGGAAATCGATCCCCGGCGTGTCGGGCTCATCGGCCACAGCGAAGGCGGCATGGTTGCGCCCCGTGCGGCGGCGAAATCACCGGAGATTGGTTTCATCGTGCTCCTCGCCGCCCCCGGCCTGCCGATGGAGCACATCATGATTCGCCCCAGGGTCGTGACATCGCGCTCGCCATGGGAATGAACAAGGAGTTCGTGGACCGCAACGAGGCCACGCAACGCGAAGTGCTCCGCATCCTGCGCAGCGACCTGCCGGCGCCGGCGGCAATCGCCGCGGTGCGCAAGACGATCGAGGCGCAATACGCCGGATTGTCGGAGGAACAGCGGACCGCGCTCGGCCTGCCCAAACCGGGCGCGGCCAATCCACAGCTCAAACTCGCCGAATCGCCGTGGCTGCGCGACACGCTCCGGATCGATCCTCGCGAGGCGCTGCAGTCGGTCAAATGCCCGGTGCTCGCCCTCACCGGTGCGAAGGACCTGCAGGTGGCCGCAGAGGAGAACCTCGCCGCCATGGGCGCCGCGCTTGCCGCCGGCGGAAACACCCAGTTCACGACGAAGGAACTTCCCGGGTTGAATCACCTGTTTCAATCATGCCGGAACGGGGCGCCGTACGAGTACGCGCTGATCGAAGAGACCTTCAGCCCGCGCGCGCTCCAGGAAATAGCCGGCTGGATCCTTGGGATTCCCGTCACGGCGCGCTGACTCGCAGGCGCGGCGCCAAATTGCTCACTCGGCTCCGGCGCTTACGCGGTGCGCGCTTCGTACGTCAGGCCGGCGGCAACCCCAGCCAGCTCCGCAGGACGCGCGCGTCGGATTTGAATGCCGCGACGATCCCGGCGCGCTCGGCGAAGGGCACCGGGGCGAGCCGGCCCGCGGCGTTCTTGAAATATTCGATGTGAATGCAGATCGGCAGCGGTCCGCCGTGCGCCGCGATCACCTGATCGACAATCGTCTTCTTCACGCGGCCCTGACCGAGCGGCAGATCGACCACGTTGTCGCCGTCCCACTTGAAGCTCTTCACGCACAGCGCGACCGTGCGCGGCGCCAGCAAATGCACCGCGGTCGGCCAGGCCATCCCCTGCTCCACCATCACGTGGCGCGTGTCCATCGCCACGCCAAACAGCTGGGGATCGATTCCGTCGAGAATCATGTCGAGGTCCCACGCCGCGCTGCCGGCGTGCCGGGGGCCGGGGTGAATCTGGTACACGGCCTGGATCCCAATCTCCTTGTTCGCCGCCGCGAATTCCTTCGCCATGCGATTGAAGTCCGCGATCTGCGGCTTCAGCGGCTTGCCGGGCGTGTATTGAAATCCCCGATGCCGGTACTGCGGCACGCCGAGCTGCTTCGCGGTCCGAATCGCCTTCTCCCAGTGCGGCTCGTCCGGCCGCACGGTATCCAGTGCGACCCAGAGAATCCGCCGGTTCCGCTTCGCCAGCGCGGCCGCCATGATGGGCAGTTCGTCGGGGGCCTTCTCCGGCGTGATGTGGCCCTGCTTTCGCAGCGTGAGCTCGAGATCCAGACCCATTTCGTCGAGCGTCTGCGCCATCTGCTCCGGCGTGTATTTCAGCGGGCCGCCATCGCCGCCGTCGAAGAACCATTTTTCCAGGATGCCGATGTCATACGCCGACTTGGCCGCCGGCGCCGACTTTGCCGCTGACCCGCTGGCGCCGCGCGCCGCGGACGCGAGCGAGGCCGAGGCGAGGAGGGCGGCGCTGCCGGCGGCGGCGCGGACGAGAAAATCACGACGAGTGAGCGATCCGGCGGCAGAGGGGGTTCTCATGGGAGATTCAGCAGGGAATGAACCACAGAGACACAGAGGGTCCAGGACGCAGCCGCAACCAAGATCGACTCCCGACAACTGTCACGCGCCACGGCTGGAGGAGCCCAGACCAAACGCAAAGACGCCAAGGTCGCGCGAAGAGCCTTTGCGGCTGCTCTTCGCGCATTTGCTGCTTCGCGTTTCATGGGCTCTGCTGAGGAACGTAATCTGCGTTGATTGAAATCTCCACGGAAATGGATGGAATCCCCGGACGGAGATGAAATCACGGTTCGACCCCCATGGTCAGCCGATCGGAGAACCGTTGCCAGGCTGGACGCCGCCGCCTCCTCCTCCCCGGCAGCCGATGGAGGGAAGACTCTGCCGGCTGGAGCCGCTGGATCCGGAAGGGCATGCGGAAGACCTCTTCGCCATGAATGCGGAGGACACGACCGGGCGCGGTTGGACTTACCTCCCCTATGGGCCTTTCCAGTCTTTCGACGATTATCGCGCCTGGGCAGAGGCGAACAGCCGGACCCGCGATCCGCTCTTCTTCGCCATTGTGGATCGAACCGCGGGCAAACCGGTGGGGGTGGCGAGCTATCTTCGGATCATGCCGGCGAGTGGATCAATCGAAGTGGGGCACATCCATTACTCCGAGCGTCTGAAGCGGACACCGATCGCGACGGAAGCGATGTTCCTGATGATGCAACGGGCCTTCGATCTGGGTTACCGACGGTATGAGTGGAAGTGCGACGCTTTGAACGCGCGCTCGCGTGCGGCGGCCAAGCGGTTGGGGTTTTCGTTCGAAGGGATCTTTCGCAAGGCGGCCGTCTACAAGGGGCGCAATCGAGACACGGCGTGGTATGCGGTCGTGGATGACGATTGGCCGGTGTTGCGTGAAGCCTTCGGGCGTTGGTTGGAGCCTGGAAACTTTGATGAAACGGGAACCCAGCGGCTTCGGTTGGGCGAACTGATTCGGAGCGCAGCGGAAAGGAGCGGGGCTAAATCGGAACGATGGAGTGGAACCGGGGGATGACCGGTGAGGCGGTGGTCGGTAGTCGGTAGTCGGTAGTCGGTGGTCGGTCGCAGCAGAATGGGCCACCGATCGGTGATCGGTGATCGGTATCAGTTGGTGCTGTCAGGACATCCTATCCGCTTTAGTTTCAAGACATCGTATCCAGTGGTCTTGTGATTGAGGGTGATGTTGAGGGATGAGTTAGGCCGCAAGACCAACCGTTTTGGCGGAGCGGCTTGGCGCGGAGCCAAAACGATTGGTCGAAGTCCATGGCGGCGGGCGGGAGCAACGGCTTGATCGCTTCGGCGATCACGACATCGCCGCTGATCGCGGCGTGGTAGAGAAGCGTGAGATTAGGTTATGAGATTCGGCCTACGCCCGAACCGGCGGCTAATGGGCTGATCTTCTTGTCTCTCGCCATCGGGATGGTAGCTTGGGGCCGTCGCTCAACGGCGCAGCTTCACTCGCACAGCGTTTATGCATGGCCGTCCTTCTCTACGCGGACCGCCAGTTTCAACCTTCGTCCCTTTTCAACAATGGAATCTCACTTCCCCAACATGGACAATACACACAGCCGGCTCGCGCGGGAACGCGTCATGGCCGATCTCAAAGCCCTTGCGGGCGACGCAGAAGCGTTGATCCGCGCCACCGCGGACGATGCGAGCGACAAGGCCAAGGAGGCCCGCTCGCGTCTGACCGCGGCCCTCGAAAAGGCCAAGGCCAATTATGAAGAATTCCAGGCGCAGGGCATCGAATCGGCCAAGGAGGCGGTGAAGAAAGCCGATGATACGATTCGCACCCATCCCTACGAATCCATCGGCATAGCGTTTGGCATCGGCCTCCTGGTGGGCGCCCTGTTGCGCCGCAAGTAAACCGATGGTTGACGGCGCCGACAACCCCGGCGGAATAATGGCCGCCGCCCGTCGTTTGGGAACCTCTCTGCTCGGTCTGCTCCAGACCCGCGCCGAACTTTTCGCCGTTGAACTGCAGGAGGAGAAACTTCGCGCGCTCCGCCTGCTCGCCTGGCTGACCGCGGCTGTCGCCCTCGGCGTTGCAGCCATTCTCATGGCCGTCGCCACGCTCGCGCTGTTTCTCTGGCAGAACGCTGGCTATGCGGGGCTCATCGGGCTCACGGTCGCCGTGCTCGCGGCGGCGATTACGTTGTTCGCCGTCATCCACCGGCGAATCGTGCACGGGCCGGAACCCTTCGCCGCCACCGTCGCCGAATTTAGAAAGGATGCCGAATGTCTGCGCCGAAACGAATGAACGAACTGGCCGCCCGCAAAGCGCTCATCGTGGCTCAGGCGGACCTGCATCGTCAGCTCATCGCATTTGAGCGCGTGAAATTGCAGGGGCGCCACGACGCGGCGCGGGCCTTTGTTGAACAAAATCGCTGGTGGCTCCTCGGCGGCGCGATCGTCGCAGGCTTGCTCCTGGCGCGCCATCGACGCGAGCTCGTGGACTGGGCGCCAACCGTGATCGCCGCCGTACAGGCATTGAAGAAACTATCCGCCGAAAAGTCGGCGGAAGGGGTCATGGATGAATGGCGCTTAGATAAGGCGCAAAACTTTCTTGTTGAGCGGCTTGAGGCGAACCGTATCGGGAAAACGAGCACGCATGATCTGGCGGGATAGTCGGCGCATTTCTGCGAGGATCTTTTTCACGCGGCGATGTTCGGCAAT
>JAUSID010000030.1 GCA_030648295.1 Opitutaceae bacterium
CCGCATGGATGAAACAGGAGACCGACGCGCCCAACGGCTGGCTCGCGGAGCGATTGAAAATGGGCAGCGCCACCCGCGTGAGCCAGGTCGTCGGTGCCGTCGCGCGGCAACCAACCTCGCCGGCGGCGGAGATTTTTAAACGGTTGAGTGAAAGATTAGCAACCTGACCCCGTCGTTTTTGCCCCAAAAAAAACATGCGAATCGCAAAACAAGATATCCAACCCCGGCTGAACGTTCCTGGCGCGATTGCCAGACAAGCACTGAACTTTGGCGATGCTACCGGTTACGGAGCCATCGCTGGCGAATACTTCTCGCTGAAGGAGGGGACCGACATTGCGCCCCTTCTTAAGGGCCTAAAGACCGACAGCTGCCAGTCTCCCCATTGGGGGTACATGATTGAAGGTCAGGTTACAGTATCCTATTTAGACGGCACTGAGGAAAGCGTCTCCGGTGGAGACCTCTTTTACTGGCCGCCCGGGCACTCGGTCAAAGTTGGACGTGACGCGGAAATCATCCTGTTCAGTCCTCAAGCCGAACATTGTGCAGTCATCGATCACCTCAAAAGGAAGCTCGACGAGCTTCTAAAAAATCAGGCGTGACGTCGACACCCGGAAGCCGAACCCAGAGAGTTCTGTGTCGCCGTAGCGCGACACAGGACTCTGGTTGAACAAGCCCGCCTGAGGCGGGCAAGCCCGGAGGTGGCGACATCCGCTCTATATGCGGATTGTATTTAGCGCGCAGGAGAGGCGGACGGCGGCAACTGGCGGCAGTGCCCGATGCGGTTAGCCCGAAACACGTGCCATGCGCGGTGTGCCACCGGATCCGGGCAGGAGAAACGGGGGTTTACGCGGTGTATCCGGCAGAGACGGACAGCGTATACTCAAGGCATCCTCTCGTTTCAGATATGAGCCCATCCATGGTCATTGCCGGAGCAGCCCCTACCGGGTTGCTCTGGAAATGCGGGAGCCGTGTGAAGGGAAACTCTCACGCACGGTTCTTAGGGGGAAAGGGGGCCGCAAGGCCCTGACCACCCGGTCCAAGAAATCCGCCCGCTTGACCTGAAACGACCCAGGCGCACCTTCGTTTCATGAAGTTGCACTCCCACGGCGCGCGGAGTGAATGTCGGGCGACTCCAATTATGGCCTCCAAAAAATCGAGCTCACCGCAACCTGTTCAGACGTTGGGACCCGAACGCTCCGTCAGAGGTTCATCCTATCTCAACCGCACGGCCGAGACACCCGATCCCTGGAAGCTCTGCGCCGCGCTCGAGTATGGCGGCGATCGCAGCTTCGCTTCGGCCGTGGAAAGGCTGGTGGTGCAGACCTCCCCCTCAAATTGGGCCAAGGTCGAGGAGCAACTCCTCACCACGCTCGCGCTCCCCACCTGCACCGAGGCAGGCCGTGCCTTTCTCTGCAAGATGCTGGGACTGGTGGGCTCGGCCAGGAGCGTACCGGCACTTGCCGCCTTGCTGCGGGAAGCGAAGACGGCGGATGCGGCGCGCCTGGCCCTCGAGGTCATTCCGGGCCCGGAAGCCAGTGCCGCGCTGCGTGACGCGCTGGCGTCCCTTCCCGCCAGGGCCAAAGCCGGTCTCATCGGCAGTATCGCGGCCCGCCGTGATTCGGCGGCCCGCCCGGCACTCGCCGCCTTGAAGGATAACACCGCCGAACCAGCGATCGTTCGCGGCACCGCCGCGCGGGCGCTCGAACGCCTTGGCGCCTCCTGACGCTGCCAAACCGCCCATAATCAACCAGAGCCCAGGAACGGAGATCACCATGCCATTCATGCCGCAGTCCCTCACCCGCCGCAAATTTCTTCAACGTTCGTCCCTCGCGACGGCCGCTCTCGCGGTTCCGAACGTCGTGCCGTCCCGTCTGTTTGGGCGAAACGCCCCCAGCAACAAAATCACCATGGGACTGATCGGGGCCGGCAACATTGGCACGGCTCATCTCGATACCTTGCTCGGCTATGCCGACCGCGTGCGAATCCTCGGCGTTTGCGACGTCGATCGCGAGCGGCGCGAGACCGCGGCCGAACGCATCAACCGCGAGTACGGCACCAACGACTGCAAAGCCTACGCCGATTTTCGGGAACTCAACCGCCGCGCCGACATCGATGCAATTCTCATCGGCACGCCCGATCACTGGCACGCGCTGATCGCCATCGATGCGATCCGCAATGGGAAGGATCTCTATATCGAAAAGCCGCTGACGCTGACGATCGCCGAGGGCCGGGCGCTGGTCAGCGAGGCCCGGAAATATAATCGCGTGGTGCAACACGGCACCTGGCAGCGCTCCATGAAGCGGTTTCATGATATGGTCGAGTTCGTGCGCAGCGGCGGTCTCGGCAAGCTCGAGTACATCGAGTGCCTGATCGGGGCGAACAACCGCCACGTCGGCGCCACCTGGCGCCCCGAGCCCGTGCCCGAGGGCCTCGATTGGGACATGTGGCTCGGCCCCTCGCCCTGGCGTCCCTACACGTTCGCTGGCTGCCACTATAATTTCCGCTTCATTGCCGATAATGCGTCGGGCCAGATGACGAACCTGGGGGCGCACTGTCTTGATATGGGGCAGTGGGCGCTCGACATGGACAACAGCGGGCCCGTCGAGGTCGAGGGGAACGGGGACTTCCCCACTTCCGGCTTGTTCACCACGCCGACGCGGATTGATGTCACCTACCGGTATGCGAACGGAGTGCCGATGTACTGCCGCACGGACCTGGCCGTGAGCGGCAACAACACCTCGCGGTTTTTCGGCGAACGGGGCTGGCTCGACATCGGGTACTCGAAGATGAGCGCCTCCGATCCCAACTTGCTGCGGGAAATGCAGGCGCCGAACAAGCCGGTGAAAGTTCCCTCGAGCAACAATCATTACGACAACTTCTTCGAGTCGATGCGCACGCGGGCACGTGCGATCGCCGATGTGGAAACGGCGCATCGCACCACCACGGTCTGCAACATCGGCCAAATCGCGATGGCGCTCGGGCGCAAGCTGCGCTGGGATCCGGCCAAGGAGGAATTCGTCGGCGACGAGATGGCGAACCGGCTTCGATCGCGCCCGATGCGCGCTCCGTGGTCGCTGGTGAGCGATCTCCTATAGAGAGACTCCGCCGCCGTTCTGGCCGGGAGAAGCCTTGAGCGAATACCAGCGAGGCGCAGCCTCAGACCAAGGACCAAAGACCAGCGACCCCAAACCACGAAACACGCGTTCGGAAAACTTGATGGCTTCTTGTTCGTCCGCACGGACACAGGTAGCGCCCTTTTCATGCACCGCGACATTCCTTCACGCGATGAGGTGGATTCTTTTGTCGGCCGTCTACTTGATGCGGTTCGCGCACAGAAAAAAGGGCCGATCCAGAGCACTACAGACAACTCCGGGGCTTCGCCCCTCCGTGTCTGACTGCACACGTTGGGCGAAAGACCCGACCGCTCTCGAAGGGGGGCGAGTTGTGCGATCGGTGGTTCAAGGGGACGAGATAGGTCGGGTTCGCGGTGTATCTATCTCCATTCGTTGCACTGGCAGCTGAGCGCGCACTCGGCGCCGAGAGCGGCGAAGAAGCTCTTGCCGGCGCCGCTGAAGCTGACATGGTCACCGCATGCAAGTTGAAGTCGAGAGAGAGGACGACGGTCGCTGGATTGCGGAGGTGCCGGCAATTCCGGGAGCGATGGCGTATGGCGCTTCAAAGGCTGAAGCGGTTGCCAGGGTCGAAGCATTGGTCCTGCGCGTTCTCGCCGACAAGATTGAGCACGGCGAGGAAGCGCCTGGCATTGATCGCGTGTTTACGGTTGCTGCATGAGCGCTTGGGGAGCGCGGAAGGCGCGGGCAGTCCTCGCCGCACTTCTGCGCATGGGTTGGCAAGTGAAGCGTCAGAGCGGCTCGCACCGGATCCTCGCACGTGCTGGATGGGCCGATTTCGTGTTTGCATTCCATGACGGCGACGAGATTGGCCCGAGGATGCTGGCCCGCATCGCACGCCACACGGGACTACGCCCCGAAGATCTCTGAAACGCCCAATCTGGAGAGTTCTGCGTCGCCGTAGTTCGCACCCGATTTCACAGATGGCGCGGATGGTCCTCGCGGCGCGGCGTTTATCCGCGAGATCAACGCTATCCGCGGTCAAGATCCCAGCCATTCGGTTCAACCGCGAATGGACGCAAATGAACGCGAATGTGGACTGGTTGACGTCCGGGATGCTCGCGTCACGGTTTCGCGCACGAAAGGAGAGTTCACCGCGATCTAATGAAGCGTCGCGAATTGGAAAGAAAGGATGGGGGCGGGCCTCACCGCCGCTTCGGCAAATCCGCCCGCGTCAAAGGAAAATGCTCGCCCCAGAAGAGGACGAGCGACTGTCCCGCCGCGAGCGCCTTGCCGCCGTTGCCGGTGAAGAGCGGCGTCATCCGGTTGCCGCCGCCTTCGTGGGTCATTTCGTATTCGTGGCGCGACAGCAGCATTCGCGGCCCGAGGTCTTTCAAAACCGCGTCGATGGAACGCGCGCCTTGAAACTGCCCGGTCGAGCCCTGCAGATCGGGCGAAAAGCCAGATACACGATGGTCTCCGAATCCGCATCGGGCACGCCGGCGTTGGGCAGTCCCACGCGCTGTCCGGTGGCGTCGGCGCCATTGCGCGAATACTGATTGCCGATCACTGGGTCCGAATCCGCACTGACCTGCCGTGCGCACCCAGCTTCTCCATGGCGGCGAACGCCGCCACGACCGGCTCGGCCTTTTTCACGCTCGCGCGGTCGTAGCGGATGAGGCTCGTCCGTCGCATGAAATCGGAGACACGCAATCCGCTGAAGAACCGGCCGGCGCGGCCGGTGGGCAGCACATGACTCGGGCCGGCGATGAAATCGCCGAGCGCGGTCGGGGTGTGGTTCCCCACCATGATCGCACCCGCGGTCGTAATCGCCGACGTGAGCTTGTCCGCCATGGCCGGAGCCACCAGCAGCTCGAGGTGCTCGGGCGCGACGTAATTCGCGATGGTCGCCGCCTGGCCGGGCGTTTTCACCTCGATGGCGAGAAATCCATCCTGAAGGACACGCTGGATTTTTTCCGCGCGCGTGATCAATTGCAGCTGCGTGCGGATCTCCGAACTCACCGCGGCGATGATCGCCTCGGATGTGGCCACGAGGTAAATCTTTTCGCGGCCCGAACCGTGCTCGGCCTGCGCCAGCAAATCAGCCGCGACGAAGGACACATTCGCGGTCTCGTCCGCCACCACCATGACCTCGCTCGGCCCGGGCAGCGAATCAACGCCCACGACGCCGAACACCTGGCGCTTGGCCTCGCACACATAGGCGTTGCCCGGTCCAAAAACCTTGTCCACCGGTGCGATTGTGGAGGTGCCATAGGCCATCGCACCGATGGCCTGCACGCCGCCAATGCGGTACACCTCGGTGACGCCCGCCAGGTGCAGCGCCGCGAGCATGCCGACCGCCACCTTGCCGTCGGCATTGGACGGCGTGAACACGGCGATCTCCGGGCAGCCGGCGATTTTCGCCAGCGTGACCGTCATCAGCACCGTGGATACGAGGGGCACTTCGCCACCCGGCACGTACACGCCGACGCGGCGAATGGGATCGAACTTCTCGCCCACGATGCCACCGTGCTTGTTTTTCGCCGTCCAAGGTTCAGGCAGCCCGCGGCTATTGTACGCGACGATGTTTTCGCGTGCCGCCGCCAGCGCCCGCGCGTCCGCGGCGGGCAGCCGCGATGCCGCGATCGCGAGTTCCGCCGCCGACACCCGGAATTCACGGGCGCGAAGCTTCGCGCCGTCGAATTTCGCGGCATAATAGGAAACCGCCTCGTCCCCGCGAGCGCGGACATCCGCCAGAATTGCCGCCACCGAATCGACCATCTCGCGTGAAACCGTCGCTCCGCGACAAAATGCGGCGAGGTCCTCGGAGAATGTTTTCGAAGCGTGGTGGAGCGTGCGCATGAGGCCCTTTGGTCACGGGGTCTACGGTGGCCCACGAAAACCGCGAGATTTTTATCGCTTCGCCCCCGGCGACTTAGGCTCAACCAGCCGATGGTTTGCTGCGCGGCGTCCCTAGCCCGGTTATTTCATAGCCAGACGAACCAAGGCATGGGTCACAGAGGACACAGAGCTCGGACACAGAGGCAGCAGGAGACCACAGGGTGTTTGAACGCGCCTGATGCGAATGGGCAGGCATTCCAAATTGGATCGAAGGGAT
>JAUSID010000036.1 GCA_030648295.1 Opitutaceae bacterium
CACCAACAACGCCCGCAAGACCACCGTCGCGAAGGCGCAGCTCTACGACGTGCGCCATGACGTTCACGAAGACCGCGAGCTCTCCGCGCAACATCCGGAAGTCGTGCAGCGGCTCCTGGCGATGGCCGAAAAGATCCGCGATGAAATCGGCGATGGAAATCGCCCCGGCAAAGGCCAGCGCCCGGCCGGATGGGTGGAGAATCCGAAGCCGCTCGTGCCGGCGCGCTAGCCCTTCTCACGGCAGCCATCGGTCGCAACCAATCACTTAACCGGAGGAAACGGAGGCAACGGAGAGCTTGTACGTCCCCGCCGAGTGTGCGCCCCTTCATCTGCTCGTGAGCTCGGAGAATGAAGTCTTTTTCTTCGAATTCGGGCGAAAAATGCCGATGGCGAGTTGCCAGGCAACTAGTGCCACGAGCCCGACTCCGAACGTCGCCCCCAGACAGCGGGCAACGAAATTCGCGGTTGATTGCGTAAACCCGCCATTGTTCGGCACAAAGTTGGCATACAGGAGGAAGGTCAGCGCAATTCCCGCCCACACGACCAGGTACACGACGGCGGCTTTCAGCGCGGCTACCCATCGGCTCTTGATCGCAGGCGTCAGTTCTTCTGCCGGTTTCAGGCTGCGTGCTCTCACGCGCCGCCACCAGGTAAAACAAGGCAGGAACCCGCAAAGAGAAATCCCCGTCGTAAGCACCGGCCCCGTCCATATCACTCGAGCATCGTGAACCAGAAACTCCTCCAACATGTGGCCGTTCGGTGCGAGCTCGCGGCGGTAGAGAATTCTGATTTTCTCGCCGGCCTTAAATTGGCGGAACGTGCGCGACACTCGAAAAGCGGCATTTGCACTCCCGCTCTTGGTTTCCGGGAAAGTTACCCTCAACCAATCGTTCGTTTTCTCGGGAAACCCGTGTTCCTCGTACCCATCAACGACCGCAGGTACTTCATATCGCCCGCGTCCGATACTGGCAGCCCCCAAGATGCCAACCGCACCTGCGACGATACCTATGCCGCTGATGACAGTGAGAACAAGAGCGATTAGGCCCCAGTCAGTTGCCGTTTTGGCATGCGGTCTATCGTAGTCCATCAGCTGTCGTTTATGCCACCGCATGTCGGCGGCAAAAGCGAAAAACTTTTCTGCCGGTTACTGCCTTGTTGTCTTCGTCCATGATCGGCCGTCGTGCCTCTCCAGGTCATGCGGGCTAAAACAAAACCGCCAAGCGGTTTTGTCCTGGGCCGTCTGTGTGCAAAGGCCGCGAACGCAGGACGAAAATGCCAGCGGCATTTTCGCTAAGCAGCCTGTCGAGACGGCCCGCTTGGATGCCGCCAGCGTGCCTGAAACAAAACAATGCCCGGGCTCCACGCCCGACAGGCTGCTATCCTGACACGCTCACTTCCTTCAAATCCGCGCGGACCTGCTCGTAGGTGGTCGCATAAGCGAGCACCTCGGGATCCGGGTTGCGGCCTTGCACACGGCACCACTCAGCGTACGCGGCGGGCCACCAGTTCTCGTGTTTCGTCAGCCCCTGCGCCCGGTAGCTGTGCCAGTCGATCAACACGCGCGACCAGCATTCATCGCCGTAAGCCACCGCTGCCTTCGCCTCGCCCATCGCCTTGATATACCAGTCACGGCCGATCCGCGCGTGCAGGACCTCGTCGGCCCAATCGTAGTCCTGGACGAGCGCGGCAAAAGCATCGCCGGACGCGACGCCGGTCTCCCATTCGAAACGTTTGCCCGTTTTCGGCATCAGCCCCTGCTCGATGAAATACAGCACGGCGTGCCGCTCGAGCGGCTTCAACTGGGTGTTCAACGCCAGCGACCACGTGAAGTTCACCCGGACATATTTTCGCCAGTCGAGCCCGGCGCGGATGAATCCCACCTCGCCCATCATCGCATGCCGCGCCTCGTCCCAGAGCTGGCGGGTCATGTCCACCATGTACTCCCAAGGCTTGCCTTTCGTCTCCGCGATGATCGACGCCATCATTTCCGGCACGTCGATTTCGCGCAGCCGCTTGTAGTACATCATGAGTGTCTTCGGCAACGGCGGGAATTTCCCGTCGTAGAGAAACGCCTCGGCATGCACGCCCATGTTGTAAGGGTCCGGAAAACGTTCGTCGCGGCGCGGCCGCGGATCATAGGCGTGCGGCTTTCCTGAATACATCCGGGACGGCGCCGGCGGCCGTTCCTGGGCCGCACCGTCAAGCCCGCCCGCCGCCCGGAGGAAGTCCTCCAATCGACGGCGCCATTCGTCCAGTTCACGGCGCCGCGCGCCGGGGACGAGTTGCGGCACCGCCTTTTCGCCGTACTCCGTCATTTCGTTCACCTCGATCAGCGCGAACCGGCAGATCCGTACCGTCGGGTGATCGACCAGCTTGTTCGTGTCGGCCATGTGCCGCTCCAGCGCCCGCTGCAGCGCCGGCAGCGCATGCTCGTAAATCCCGGCCACCAACGCCGCGGTGTCCGGCGCCGCCAGGATCTCATCGAAGAAAATATCGAGTGCGGCGTCGGGCACCTGGTCGAGCCCGAGCGGCGGCTCGCGCATCTCGGCGACGCGTTTCCGCCACGCCGCCGCATGTTCGGCGCAGTAGTGCGCATGCAGGCTGAACGCCATCTTCAGTTCATAGATGGGCTCGGCGGTGAGCCGCTGGATGAAAATTTCGTGGAGTCGGCGGAACGCCCAGTGGTGGCGCTTCAGCCGCGCCACGCAGTCGTCGATTGAGAGGCCAATGCGCATCGCTTCGTCGAACGAGGTGATGCCGGCAATGGGGGGCAAGTCATGCAGCGGACGATATTCGGAGGGGTTCATGGGTTGGAACGGGATCAAACTCGACCGGCCCGGCATGGTGCGCCACGGGCGAATGAATGCAACGGGAACCGCGGGGGACCGCGCCAGGCCGCGGTTCCCTGAGTACAAGTAGGGCTCGGACGGGAAAAAGATTTCGCACGGACGTACTTCAAGCGGTTGCGGGCGAGACGCCCGCGCTCCCGGGACGAAACCGCCCCGCGTTTATTCGCGGTTTCCATCCGTCAACTTTGCGGTTCTCAGCGACCCGATTTGCCACAAACTGGCCGGGTGTGACGTCAACCCAACACCATCCCGTCCAATCATGAAACGCACCTTTGGTTTCCTTTGTCTCGCCCTGACCCTGCTGGCGCCGCCGCTCTTCCCCGCGCAACCCTCCGCCGCACCGAAGGGCAAGGGAACCGGCAAAAAAGGCACGGCCGCGGCACCGCTTCCGGCTCCAACCGAAAAACAGGTTTACAAGGAGGTCGAGGGCAAGTCGCTCGAGATCTGGATCTGGAAACCCGCGAACTGGTCGGCGAAGGACAAGCACAGCGCCATCGTGTTTTACCATGGCGGCGGGTGGCGGAACGGCTCCCCCAATGCGTTCGCACGGCAATCCGCCAAGCTCGCCGAAAAGGGGATGGTCGCGTTCTCGGTGCAGTACAGGCTCACGTCGCAAGCGGGCGTGACGATCGTCGATTGCGTGAAGGATGCGAAGTCCGCTTTTCGGTGGGTCCGGGCGCACGCCAACGAACTTGGCATTGACCCGGCGAAGATCGCCGCTGGTGGCGGCTCGGCGGGCGGTCACCTCGCCGCCGCGCTCGCGACGCTCGACGCCATCAACGATCCCAAGGACGACAACAAGATCAGCACCATGCCGGCGGCACTGGTGTTGTTCAACCCCGCCGTCCGGCTGAACTTCGCGCGCGCCCAGGAAGCTTCCAACACCCGCACGCCCGAATCCGTGGCGGCAGTGAGCCCGTACGAGCACGTCAAGAAGGGTCACCCGCCGACGATCATCTTTCACGGCGAGGACGACACCACGGTGCCAATTCAGTCCGTCCGCGACTACGGACAGAAGGTCGCGAGCCTGGACGGTTCGTGCACGGTGGTCGGGTTCGACGGCCAGGTGCACTCGTTCTTCAATCGCGAGCCGTTTGTGTGGGACACGCTCAAGCAGGCCGAGGCGTTCTTGAAAAAGCACCAGCTGCTAGAGTGAAGGGAACGCGCTCGCAATCCACGCTGCGCGCCGCGGGCTGTCTTCTGACCGGAGCTTCCGGTCGGCAGTCGCGAACAATGCGGGCGAGACGCCCGCGCTCCCAGGGAAGCGACCCTCGCGAATTCCCAACGAGCAAAGTCCACGGGTGAGACGCCGGGCGGGACGCCCGTGCTCCGTTCTCATTCCTCATTTTCCACGTCACACTCCACATCCGGCTCGACTCCGCGGGTTGCGATCCCAATTACGGCGCGTTGCTTGAACCAAAACCACGCCGGCCCGCGTCTACCATGAATTGAGTATTCGCGATGCTTGGCGCTCGCGGGGGAGCAGTGACGATCCACGCGCGGCCCGGCAATCCGGCGCCTGGTGGCGCAGGATCCTATCATGGCGCCGGGTCGCGCTCCTCAACCAAACGAAATCCATGCCTGCAAAATATGTCCCCAGCGCCCCACCGTCCCGCAACGCGCAAAGCTCCGGCGCCGCGCCCGTCAAAACCCTCCGCCTAGGGCGCATCAAGGCCGCCATATGGGAGAACAATGCCGACCAGCGGACCTTCTACAACGTGACCTTCGCCCGCACCTATATGGACGAGGAAAAGAAGTTTCATGACAGCGACAGCTTCGGCCGCGACGACCTGCTGCTGCTTGGCAAACTCGCCGACCAGGCGCATTCGTTCATCTTCGAACGGATGGCCGGGCAACGAGGCGACGAGCACAACGGGTGAGCGGAGCAGCCCGTCGGGCTGAAAGGCGGACACCTGCGCTCTTTCCCGGGAGCGCGGGCGTCTCGCCCGCCACCGCCTTCGGCGAATTGCTTTCGTAGCAGCCGAGGCAACGAGGCTGGCAGATGGTAACCCGGCGCAGCCATCGGCTCGCTTGGCGCAGATGGGATCGAACGTCCGCTCGAATGTCCCTGCGGCAGAGCTTGCCCTGAGCCGGTCGAAGGGATGCCGCAGCCACTCCGGACAAGTCGCTTCATCGTCCGGATTCCTGCTCGACATTCCGCCGGCGAGCGGCGCTCTGATCTCGCATGCACCGGCCTGCCCTGCCCCACTCTGCGCGCGAAATTTTCCTGCTCCTCCTCCTGGCTGGCACGAGCGGCGCACTGCGCGGGGCCCAGCCGCCGGCCCGCGGGGCGGAACTGCCGCCGTGGGAGCAAGGCATGCTCGATATTCACCAAATCAATACGGGCACCGGTGATGCGGCGCTTTTCATTTTCCCGGATGGCACGACGCTGCTGCTCGATGCAGCCGGCGTAAACCGCGCGGCCGCACGGCCGTCGAATTACGATGCGCCACCACGGCCAAATACCGCCGGGCGCGCGGGCCAGACCGTCGCGCGCTACGTCCGCCGCGTGCACCCGGAACGCGGGAAGGCGGCTCTCGACTACGCCATGCTCACGCATTTCCACGGCGACCACATGGGGACGCTGATGCCGGACTCACCGCGGTCAAAATCAGGAGCGTACCAACTCACCGGCATAACCGACGTCGGGGACGAGATTCCCATTCGGCGGATGGTCGACCGGGGATGGCCCAGGTACGACTACCCGGCGCCGTCGGGAGGAGCGATGATGCTCAACTATCGCGCGTTCCTCAAATGGCAGGCAGAACACCGCGGCCTGAAGGTTGACCGTTTCGAGCCGGGCCGTGCCGACCAGATCGTGCTCCAGCGCTCACGCCAGGCGTTCCCCGGATTTGAGATCCGCAACATCGCGGCGAACGGATTCGTCTGGACGGGCTCCGGCACCGAATCGCGCAACCGGTTTCCCGAGGGCATGCTGCCGATCGAGAACAACTGCAGCCTCGCATTCCGACTGACCTATGGCGGATTCCGCTACTTCAATGGCGGCGACATGGCCGGCTTCCTGGGGGCGAATGCACCGGCGTGGACCGAGATGGAATCGGCGGTGGCGTGGGTAACCGGCCCCGTCGACGTGCACGCGCTGAACCACCACGGCACCCCGGATGGGGCCAACGCGTTTTTCCTCAGCGTACTCCAGCCACGTATCCACATCCTTTCGACGTATGCGGCGAGCCAGCCCGGGCCGGATCTGCTGCGCCGGCTGCTTTCACCGCGGATCTATCCGGGCCCGCGTGAGGTCTTCATGACAAACGGCATCTGGCCCGGACGGCGCGAGCACATGGTGAAGTTGTATGGCGAACCCGAGACGGTGTGGCTGCTCGATCAATTCGGGAAACTCGCCTCCACCCAGGGCCACGTGCTCGTGCGCGTCGACCGTGGTGGCGATCGGTATCACGTGATCGTCCTAAACGACACCGGCGACACGAATCGCGTCACGTCGGTGCACGGACCGTATCCGTCGCGTGGAGCGGCCACGGAGACGCGACGGTAGAGGCTTGCCCCGGGAGCGCGGGCAGCCTGCCCGCCGAAGCCTCCGGCGAAGGCGGGTCTCGCCCGCAATGGCGTACGCAAGCACTGAATCGGGTGGGAGCGCGACCGAAAGGTCGGAATCGTTCTCTTTCCTCTTTATCTTTCTCTTTCGTCAGTGCGCTGAGGGAGAAAGAGAAAGATTAAGATTAAGAGAAAGAGCCCCCACACCTCCGTCTCTTCACCGTTTCACCGTCACACCGGCTCACTGCTTCACCGTTTCACGATTGCGATCACCAGCAAGATGCCCGTGCCACTTCAATCCATGCAGGCGAGACGCCCATGCCACATTCGGCAGGACGTGCGCCCGAAGTGGCACCGGCATCCTGCCGGTGGGATTGGAGTGGCACGGGCGCCTCGCCCGTGATCCTCATGCCCAACGCTATTGCTCCGACGTCACACTCCGTTCCATGCTGCGCGTCATGCTTCCCCGCTGCCTCGTCTGCGTCCTCGGTCTCGTGCTCGCCTTCCACGCCGGTTTCGTTCGCGCCGCGGAGCCGCGACCCAACGTGATCGTGATCCTGGCCGACGATCTCGGCTATGGTGACCTCAGTTGTTACGGGCATCCGAACTTCAAGACCCCAAATCTCGATCGCATGGCCGCCGAAGGCATGCGTCTCACGCAATTCAATACACCCGCGCCGTTCTGCGCGCCCACGCGCGCGTCGCTGCTCACCGGCCGTTATCCGTTTCGCTGCGGGATGACCGCCAATCCATCGCCCGATGGTCCGCCCGCCTCCAATGAACTCGCGCTGCCGCCATCCGAAGTCCTGCTCGGCCAGATTTTTCAGCAGGCCGGGTATGCGACCAGCATGGTGGGCAAATGGCACCTCGGCCACAAACGCCCCGAGTCGTTTCCCGTCCGGCGCGGCTTCGACGAATACCTCGGCATTCTTTACAGCAACGACATGCGGCCGGTCCAACTCATCGATGGCGAGAAGGTAATCGAGTATCCCGTGGTCCAGGCGACGCTCACGCGCCGGTACACGGCCCGAGCGCTCGATTTCATCCAGCGGAATGCCGCGAAACCGTTTTTCCTCTATTTTGCGCATGCGATGCCGCACAAGCCGCTCGCGACTACGGAGCAGTTCTACAAGAAAAGCGGCGCCGGCTTGTATGGCGACGTGATGTCGGATCTCGATGCCAGTGTCGGCGAGCTGCTGGCGAAGGTGAAACAACTCGGGCTCGAACAGCGGACACTCGTTATTTTCACCAGTGACAACGGCCCGTGGTACGGCGGCAGCACCGGCGGATTGCGCGGGATGAAAGGCAGCAGTTGGGAGGGCGGATATCGCGTGCCCTTCATTGCGCGATGGCCCGGGCGGATTCCGGCCGGTCGCGTCAGCCCGGCGCTGGGTGTGACGATGGACGTTTTTTCCACGACGCTGGCCGCCGCGGGAATCCCGGCGCCGAAGGACCGCGTCCTGGATGGACGCGATCTGATGCCGCTGCTCACCGGGGGCGCGAACAATCCGCACGATTATGTATTCGGCCACCAGGGCCCGCGGCTCGCCACCATTCGCGATGCGCGCTGGAAGCTTCACGTTCTGCCGGCGAACGAGCGACGCGATGGCACCCCGGGCGAACGTTGGATCGATCCCCGCGCGCCCGACGGAGTGACGATGCTGGCTCCCTACGAGCAGTATCAGCCGACGGCGCATGGGGGCCTGCGGGGCGGTGATCCGGCAAGGGCCGGCGCCCTCTTCGATCTTCAGGCGGACCCCGGCGAGCAACACGAGGTGTCAGCCAGTCACGCAGAGATCGTCGCTCGGCTCCAGAAAGCCTACGACGTCGTAAATGCGGACGCGCCAAAAGTGGACGGCCCGCCCGGCGCTCCCAAGCGTGGGAAGAAGAAATGACGCCGACAGATGGCCGTGAGCCTGTCGAACGGCTTGTCGCCAGGCCGCACGATCGTTCGATTGCACATGCGGCCTGTCGATAAACGGCAGCCCTACAACCGACGTTCCGTTGGTATGCCGTTAGGAAACTCCGTTGCAGGGCCGGCGTTCACCGCCGAGCCGCGAAATGGACACGGAAACGCACACACGGCCTGCCCGAGAAACGGCAGTCCAACAACTGCGCGCGCAGCGCGCCTCTTTTTCCGAGCGCAGTCTCGAAAAAAGGCCGTTTGCTCCTGTTAAAACTCCGCGGTTTGCATTCTGGTTTGAGCGTCTTCGATTCTCCACCACCATCCGGCGAACCAACCTGCCCACTGCGATTGGACCCTTCGCGTCTTCGCGGCCCACCCCGCCTTGTCCATGAAAACATTCCTTGATTTGCATTCCGCCCCACGTCGGTGCTTCCCGGTGATTGCAGTCGTCGTCGCCACCCTGGCCTTCGCGTTCGGCGAAAACGCCGCTTCCGCCGCGTCGTCCGGCGCCGCCGCCGGAGCCGGCGCGAAGCCCAATGTCATTTTCATTTTCGCCGACGATCTGGGCTACGGCGATCTGGGCTGCTACGGCGCGAAGGATATCCGCACTCCGAACATCGACCGGCTTGCGACCGAGGGCACGCGTTTCACCAGTTTCCTGGTCGCACAGTCGGTGTGCACCGCCTCGCGCGCGGCGTTGATGACGGGCAGCTATGCGAACCGCGTGAGCATGAGCGGCGCGCTCAATCACACCAGCCCGACCGGGCTGCATCCCCGCGAAAAACTGCTGGGCCAGGTCTTCAAGGATCAGGGTTATGCCACCGCGGTATTCGGCAAGTGGCACCTCGGCCACCATCCGCAATTCCTGCCGACCCGTCGCGGTTTCGACGAGTGGTTCGGCATTCCGTATTCGAACGACAACGGCCCGCTGCATCCCGTGACGCGCGGCATTCCGTCGCTGCCGATGTACGACGGCGAGGAAGTGGTCGAACTGGATCCCGACCAGTCCCAGTTCACCTCGCGGCTGACCGCGCGCGCGGTCTCATTCATCGAGCGCAATCGCGACCGTCCCTTCTTCCTCTACGTGCCGCACATCATGCCGCATGTGCCAATCTTCGCCTCGGCGAAATTCCGCGGCAAAAGCGGTCGCGGGCTCTACGGTGACGTGGTCGAGGAACTCGACTGGTCGGTCGGCGAGATCATGTCGACGCTGCGGCGGCTCGGGCTCGACGAACGCACGCTCGTGGTTTTCAGCTCCGACAACGGGCCGTTTCTTTCCTATGGCGAGCATGCCGGATCGTCGGGTCCTTTGCGCGAGGGCAAGCTCACGACCTACGAAGGAGGCCACCGCACGCCCTGCCTCGTCCGCTGGCCGGGCCGCGTGCCGGCCCGCCGCGTGAGCGACGAGCCATTCAGCACGATGGATTTTCACGTCACGTTCGCGAACCTGATCGGGGCCAGGCTGCCGGACGTGAAGCGCGACGGCACCGACGTCATGCCGCTGCTGCTCGGTGCGCCGGGCGCGAAGGGCCGCGACGAGTTCTGGTTTTATTCGGGCGAGGAGTTGCACGCGGTGCGCCAGGGCGACTGGAAGCTTCATTTGCCGCACGAGTACCTCACCGTCGCCGCCGAGCCCGGCCGCGGCGGCAAGCCGTCGAACTGGGCGAACATGAAGCCGCAGTCGATCGAGAATTCGGGCATACGCGGCATCGCCAGCCGCCACGGCTACCGGGTCGAGAAAACCGAACTGGCGCTCTACAACGTGAAAAATGATCCCGGCGAGACGCGGAACGTCGCCGCGGCGCAACCGGAAATCGTGGCGCGATTGCAGAAGGTGGTTGCCGCCGCCCGGGCAGACCTCGGCGATTCGCTCACGAACACGAAGCCAACCAACGTCCGGCCCGCCGGCGATGTCCGCCCCATCCTGCCTGACACGGTGAAGCGGCTGTCGAATCTCGAATACAGCAAACCGCAAACCGGCGCGCTGCTGCTCGATCTTTATCTGCCGAAGCAGCCCGCCGCCGCAGGTCTGCCGGTGGTGATGTGGATTCATGGCGGCGGCTGGAAATCCGGGAGCAAGGAGAACTGCCCGCTGACGTGGCTCGCGGCCGAAGGATTCGCGGTGGCGAGCATCGATTATCGGTTGAGTTATGCCGCGCGCTGGCCGGCGCAGATCGAGGATGCGCGGGGCGCGATTCACTGGCTGCGAACCAACGCGGCGAAGCACGGGCTCGATCCTCAGCGCATCGTCGTGGCCGGCGGATCGTCGGGCGCTCACCTGGCGAGTCTCGTCGGCACGCTGGTGGTCCCGGCCGGTGAGAAAATTTCCAGCCGCGTTTCCGGCGTGATCGATTTTTATGGAGCGAGCGACTTCCTCACCATGCCGCCAAACGTTCCCGGGCCGGGCAAGACCGACGCCGATCTCGCGAAGGCGAATGCCGCGCGGCTGCTAGGCGGCATCGTCCGCGACCGCGCGGAGCTCGCGCGCAGCGCCAGCCCGCTGTATCTGGTCAGTCGTGACGATCCGCCATTCTTGATTGTGCATGGCGACAAGGACCCGCAGGTGCCGCTGGAGCAGAGCCAGCAGCTGCATGCGAAGCTCCAGGAGATTGGCGTTCCGTCCGAACTCCACGTGCTCAAAGGTGCCGGCCATGGCGGCAAGGCGTTCGACACACGGGAAGTTCGGGATACGGTTCGCCGGTTCCTGAAACGAGCGTTCACCCCATCAACCGCTGCTCCTCGCTTGGAATAATCCTGCTGGATTGCCAGCGCGTCGCAGCGCTCCACGATTCCCCATTCCCCTCCCAACCCTGCGAACCCATGACCCGAACAACCGTAGTCACGTTATCAGCCATTCTGCTGGCTGCCGCCGTCCCTGCGATCGCACAGCCGGCGGCGCCCGGTGCCGCGCGATCGACGTCCAGCGCGGCCACCGGCACAATTGCCGGCCGCGTTTTCAGCCCCTCCACCGGCGAGTATCTGCGGAACGCGCAGATCCGGATCGAGGAAACCGGCCAGGCCACGACGGCCGAGAACGCCGGCGAGTTTCGGATCAGCGGTGTGCCCGCCGGCACCGCGACCGTGGTCGTTTCCTACACCGGCCATCAGTCCCAAACCGTCAGGGTGCAGGTCGCTGCCGGCGGCTCCGTCCAGCAGGATTTCAATCTCGTCAGTTCGCTCGACACCGCGGCTCCAAGCTCGGTCGTGAAGCTCAGCCAGTTCGTCGTCTCGAGCGACCGGGAGGGCGCCGCGAAAGCGATCATGGACCAGCGCAATTCCATGAACGTGACGAACACGGTTGCGTCCGACACCTTTGGCGACAACCCCGAGGGCAACGTCGGCGAATTCCTGAAGCACCTCCCGGGCGTCGAACTCGATCTCTTCTATGGCGAGGTGCGGAGCGTCCGACTCGGCGGCCTGCCCTCGGAGTATACGTCCGTGACGATGGACGGCATCGCGCTCGCCAGCGTCGACGCGAACAACAGCGGCTCGGGCGCCGCCCGCTCGTTCACGATGGAGATGGCGTCCTTGAACAGCATGGAATCAATCGAGGTCTCGAAGACGATCAGCGCCGACGTCGATGCGAATGCGCCCGCCGGCACGATTAACCTGAGAACCAAGCGGGCGTTCGATCGGGCGGGTCGCCGCGTGTCGTGGCAGACCAACGTCACCGCGCATTCGGAGGAGTTCAGCCTCCGCAGCACGCGCGGTCCCGACGAGGATGGCACGAGCCGAAAAATCCGGCCGGGCGGCATCTTCGAATACTCCGACGTGTTCCTGAATCGCCGGCTCGGCGTGGTGCTCAACCTCAGCGAGTCCAACGTCTTTCAGGAGGCGCTCATCACCTCGCTCGGGTTCAATGCCGTGCCCACGGCGGTCGATCCGCGGCCAATCGTCGTCTCGTCCATGAATTTCCAGCACGCGCCCCGTTTCAACAAGAGGTTCGCGACGACGCTCACCACCGACTACAAGTTTTCGCCCAGCCTGAACGTGGGGCTCGGCGTCGTCTACAACTACGTCGACCTGTGGACGCCGCAGCGTACGGTCATTTTCAATACCGGACCTTCGACGACGGCGGCGACGCGGAATACCGTACTCGGCACGGAGCCGCTGCTCAGCTTCACGACCAGCGCCACGAATACCAATGTGCAGGTGAATCCGGTGGCGGTCTCGAAGATGGGCGAGACGTTCACCGTGCTGCCGCGCGTCTCGTACAAGAAGGGCGATTTCGAACTCGAGGCGAAGTTCGCCTATTCCAACTCGACCAGCTGGTATAACCCGCTCGGCCGGCGGAACTCGGTCCGCGACACGAACAGCCCAACTGCGACCGGCATTACATTCCAGGCCGAGCGTTCTTCGCCGATGACGATGGACTGGCACTTCACGCAGATCGCCGGCCCCGACATCGCGAACGGCGCGAGCTACACCAACCCCTCGGTCACGACCAATGACGGGCGTTTCGCCCGTTCCGTCCTCTACAACGCCGACGCGATCGGCACGCTGAAAACCTACCGCTTCCTGCCGGTGATTTGGAAGAGTGGCGCGAAGGTCCGCCACCAGGTTCAGAAGTTCGAGGACGATCAGCTCGCGCGCCGTTACGACTATACTGGTGGCGACACCGCTACCGGTGTCTGGGCCGGCTATCGCTCGCCCTATGCGTACGATCTCGGGATGAACGGTGGCGGCATCACGTCGGTGTCGGGCGACAATATCTTCATGCCAAATCTGCGGGCCATCGGCGATCTGTGGCGCGAGCACCCGGAGCAGTTCCGGCAGAACTGGGGCAGCAACAGCGATAATTTCTACCAATCGTTCGTCGCGCGGCGGCGGCGCTACAACGAGACCATCAATGCCGGCTTTCTCATGGGCACGACGTCGCGGGAAAAGACGACCCTTCGCCTCGGCTTGCGTTGGGAGGAGACGCGGACCGACGCGAGCGAGGCTGACACGCGCACGCCCGCCGAGGTGCGCCAGGCGGGTTTCCCGGTGAGCACCGCCGGCCGGGCGACGACGATTCCCGGGATCGAATACCAGTTCCTTTCGCGCCCGCGCGTCCATCGGAAGGGCCAATACGACAATCTTTTCCCCAGTGGTTCGCTGAAGTACCGCTTCAACCGGAATTTTGATTTCCACTTCGGCTACAGCAGCACGATTCGCCGGCCGTCATTCGTGAATGTCGCCGGTGTCTGGCTCGTGAATGACATCAATCTCACGGTCAACGCGCCGAATCCGAGCCTGAAGCCGGAGACGTCGGACAACTTTGCGTCGCGGCTCGCGTACTATTTCGAGCCGGTCGGCCAGCTCGCGGTGACGCTGACCCAGCGCAACGTCACGGACCTGATCGTCTCGGACCGACTGACCGCGACCGAGTTCGGCTACACCGGGGACGACGACCTGGTGAACTACGAATTCATCACCTACGACAACAGCCCGGGCCGAATCAAAATCCGGAGCATGGAGTTCGAGTTCAACCAGAGCCTCGGGTACCTGGGCGAGAAATTCAAACGCCTCTCGGTCCGCGCCAGCTACACAAGGCTCTATGCCGAAATTCCCCGGGCGAACCTCACGCCGCATCTCGCCAGTGGCGGGCTGAACTACACGCTGGGCCGGATGAACGTCTACGGGAACTGGAACTGGTCCGACGACGTGAGAACGAATGCCGCCGGCACGACGTATCGCCGGCATCGCACCAATCTCGATGCGGGCGGCAGCTGGCGGTTGAGCAACAGGTACAGCCTGTCGGTCAGCGGGCGCAACCTCCTCGACACGCCGTACATCAACTTGCAGCGGTTCGCGAGCGGTCCCACCGCGATGACCCGCCACGAGATTGTGGGCACCTCGTGGACGTTCGCGGTGAAGGGCACGTATTGAAATCCGCCACCACGCAGCACACGTGCTCCTGGGAGCGCGGGCGTCCCGCCCGCAACGTCTGATCGTGATCCGTCGGCATCCTCTCTCCCGCCGCAGATTTCTGAAAAACGCCGGCATCGCACTGCCGGCCTCGCTCCTGCTTCGTTCGTCCGCCCACGCCGAAGGGGTGGGTCGAAAATCCACGACTCCCGCCCACGAGCTCGCTGCCGACGTCGTCATCATCGGCGGCGGGGTTGGCGGATGTGCGGCCGCCCTCGCCGCCGCGCGGCATGGCTTGCGTGTGATCATGACAGAGGAGACCGACTGGATCGGCGGACAACTGACCTCGCAAGCGGTGCCGCCCGACGAGAATGCGCTTGTCGAAACCGTCGGGGCGACGCGAAGCTACCAGGCGTTCCGGCAGAAGGTGCGCGATTACTACGCGCGCAATTTTCCGCTCACGGCCGAGGCCCGCGCGAATCCGCGACTGAATCCCGGCAACGGCAGCGTCTCGCGACTCTGCCACGAGCCGCGCGTCGCGCTCGCGGTGTTGGAGGAAATGCTGGCGCCGTTTGTCGCCGGTCAACGCGTGCGGGTTTTGGTTCGGCACCAGGTGGTCGACGCCGCCACGGCCGGCGATCTCGTCAACGCGGTTCGGGTCCGAAACCTGGATACGGGGAACGATCTCGTTCTTCGCGCGCCGTTTTTCGTGGATGCGACGGAGCTGGGTGATCTGCTGCCGCCCACGGGAACCGAGTATGTCACCGGGGCTGAATCGCAGCGCGACACCGGAGAGCCGCACGCGCACGCCGAAGCCCGGCCGCAAAATCTGCAATCGTTCACTTGCTGCTTCGCGGTGGATTACCTCGGCGGTGAGGATCACGTGATCGAGAGACCCCGCGAGTATGAGTTCTGGCGCGACCACGTGCCGCCGCTGACTCCGCCCTGGTCAGGCAAGCTGCTCAGCCTGACCTATTCGCAGCCGAAGACGCTCAAACCCTTCAACATGGGTTTTGATCCGGAGAAGGCGACCGGACTCTTCCGTTACCGGCGGCTGATCGACCGGACGAATTTCGCGCCGGGCACGTATGCGGGTGACATCACCCTCGTAAACTGGCCGCAAAACGACTACATGCTCGGCAGCCTCGTCGATGTTCCGCCGGCCGAGGCGGCGCGGCACATCGCACGCGCGAAGCAACTCAGCCTATCGCTGCTTTACTGGTTGCAAACGGAATGTCCGCGGCCGGACGGCGGCACCGGTTGGAAGGGCCTGCGTTTGCGTCCGGACATCGTCGGCACCGAGGACGGGTTGGCGAAGTATCCGTACATTCGCGAGAGCCGGCGAATCAGGGCGGAATTCACCGTCACCGAATTGCACGTTGGCACTGATGCGCTGCGGAAAAAGGCGGGCGACGCGAGTGGCACGCTGCGGGCTGAGACGTTTCCCGATTCGGTCGGCATCGGGAGCTACAGCATCGATCTTCACCCGAGTTCCGGCGGCGACAACTACATCGATATCGGCGCAGTTCCGTTTCAGATTCCGCTCGGTGCATTGATTCCGCGGCGGGCCGAAAATCTGCTGCCGGCCGGCAAGAACATCGGGACGACGCACATCACGAACGGCTGCTACCGGCTGCACCCGGTGGAGTGGAATATCGGCGAGGCAGTCGGCGCGCTGGTGGCGTTCTGCCGCGGCAAGACGAAGTTGCCGCGGCAAGTTCGCGCGGACGCGGCGCTGCGGCAGGAGTTTCAGGATCTGCTCGTGTCGGACGGGGTCCGGCTCGCGTGGCCGAAGTGAGGTGACCGAGCGCGTGGCGGCAGCTGGGAACCGCGCCTAATTCACACGAACACACCCCGCCCTGCGGGCACCCCTCTCAAGGGGAGCTCGGACGTCGGGCGATTGCCTCGGGGTCCCCTCTCGAGAGGGGTGTCGCGTAGCGACGGGGTGTGTTCGTCCAGACGCCGGCGACGGCCACGGCTCCGCGACCATACCCGGACCCCGCATCGAAACGATCGGATTACCGCACCGCCCGCTCACCCGATCATTGAATGGCCCGATCCCCGCGGACTTCCGTTGCGGTGACTTCGATGACATCGCCGGCAGGCACAGGCGGCGCCGCACGACTTTGCGGCGGCGAAATTTTCGGCGTTCCGAATCGCCGCGACAGCCGGCTGGCCAGAAATATCGCCAGCGCGGACGCCGCGACGACCGTCGCCGCGACAAGCCCGGCCACAATGGCAACGGCAGCGAAAAGTGCCGCGAGCAATACCTTCAAGAGCCGCATACCACGAAGACTCGCCAGAACGCCAAAAGTTGCACGACCACGCTCACACGCCCCACCCGGGCCGATATTGGAAGCCGGGCCCGATGAACTGATTGGCAAAGGCGTGGTTCGTCACGCGCGCATTTTTCGCGTCCCATTCGAGTCGCGTGCGGGCCCGCACCGCCGCGACGCCGAGCAAGACGATCTCGGCCAGCGGGGCGGCGTAGTCGAAGTCCGAGCCGCAGCGGGTGCGGTTGCGGATCGCGTTCACCCACTCGATGTGCGGCCCACCCGTGACGCGTGGAATCGTCTTTGGCGGCAACGCCCCACGCATGTCCTGCATCCATTTTTCCGGCAGCAGCCGCGCGGAGGCACTGTGGGAATTGACCCACATGATCCCCTTTTCGCCGTAAAAAATGCTGCCGCCATTCGCGTCGAACTTGAACCCGTCCACCGGCTGCGGCGGAAGCAGCCCGCCATCAAACCATTTCAGCTCGACCGGCGGCCGGTTGGGACGCGCGGCAAACCGATACGTGAGCGTGATCGTCACCGGAAACGTGTTCTTCTTCGGCTCCGTCGTCGCCGCCTCGACGCTGATCGGCAGCCCGAGATCGAGCGCGTAGAACGCCGCGTCCATTTGGTGGCAGCCCCAATCGCCGAGCGTTCCACCGCCGTATTCAGCGCAGCCACGCCACGAGCCGTGACTGCGGATTTTTCGGTAGGGCCGCTCCGGCGCCACCCCGAGCCAGAGATCGTAATGCAGCGATGACGGCGGACTTTCCGGCGGCGCGGCGTCCACGTCGGCTGGATGAGAATAGCCGCCCATCGAGCGGTTGGTCCACGCGTGCACGGTATGGACGTGGCCGAGCAATCCGGCCTGCACCCATTCGCGCGCGAGCCGGATTCCCTCGGCGGCGCGGCCCTGGTTGCCCATCTGCGTGACGACGCCGGCCTTTCTTGCGGCGGCGTGCAGCGCGCGGACCTCGGTCACGCAATGGCACAGGGGTTTTTCAACGTAGACATGTTTGCCGTGTTTAATCGCGGTCATCGCGATCGCAAAATGCATGTGGTCGGGCACGCTGATCACGACGGCATCGATTTGGTCGGCCATGCGTTCGAACATGACGCGGTAATCGTGAAACCACTTCGCGTCCGGGAAACGATTCAGGGCGTTCTTCACCTTCTTCTCCTGCGGATGCGGTTCCCGTGCGCGGGCGTGATCGACGTCGCAGAACGCGACAATCTGTTCGTCCTGCAAGGCATTCAGCGCGGTCCGACCACGGCCGCCGGCGCCGATGACCGCGAGTTGCAACCGCGCATTGGGTGAGATCACGCCCTGGGCACGGAGCCCGCGCGGAAGGATGAGGACAGAACCGCCAATGCTGGCGGTGCGAATAAAATCACGACGGGTAAACGACATTGGGGGGAAGAAAGTTGAAGCATCGTGTTAACCACGAATTTCGTAAAGGGGCACGGACAAAACGGAACCGGGCCGTGTTTTCAGCCCCCGCAGCCAGCCTTGCCAACAAGTCAATGAAACCGCGAATGGACGCGAATGGACGCAAATAAAATCCAGCCGATCCGAACCCGGACATTTCACAGGCTGAATGAAAAAAGGCTTTTGGGTCACAGAGCGCACAGAGCTCCGACACAGAGTTTACCCGCCTATGGCGGCGCCGAAGGCGACCAGGGTTCACAGAGGAATAACCTTCAATCCAATTTGGAACGCTTGCCCGTTCGCATCAGGCGCGTCCAAACACCTTGTGGCCTCCTGCTGCCTCTGTGTCCGAGCTCTGTGTCCTCTGTGACCCATGCCTTGGTTCGTCTGGCGATGAAATAACCGGGTTAGGCGGCTCGGTAAGCTACTCGTTCAAACCCGACACGCTCGATTCGCTCTACGGCAAACATCCGATTGGGTTTTGGATCTTCCTTCGTCTCCGTCCAGCGGCGATGGCGCACTAAGCCGGAACAATTCAGTTCAACCGCGAATGGACGCCAATTCACGCGAATGGAGCGGGCATCTTTTGGGAGCATGGAAACGATCAACCAAACGGTAACCATGATATCACTTGGGCAATCCTCCCCGTCCTCCTCTGGAATTTGCGTCCATTCGCGTTCATTCGCGGTTGTCCACTGAATCGATCCGGCTATCCCGGGCTGGCCCCACGAGAGGATCGTTTCAATTGTTCAGCCCGTAGCCGGCAAGGGAATGCGCACGTTGATTTCCGTGCCGGCGCGGCGAGCGGATTTGATCTTGAGGGCGCCGCCCACGCAGGTCGCTCGCTCGCGCATGCCGAGCAGACCAAGGTCACCCTTCCTTTTTCGTCCGGCCGGATGATGCTCCGGGTCGAAGCCGATCCCGTCGTCCTTGATCGTCAACTGCATGAAGTCGCCCTGCGTTGTCAGCTGCACCACGACGTGGCTGGCGCGGGCGTGTTGCTCCACGTTGTTCAAGGCTTCCTGGAGAATGCGGTAGAGCGCCAGCTCGATGTCGGCCGGCAGCCGCGTGGTCAACTGCCCGCAGGCCAGCTTGACGGAAACGCCCGTCCGATCCGCGAACTCCGCCGTGGTGGCGGGCAGGACGGCGTCCAGACCCAGCTGGTTCAATACACTGGGCCGCAGATTTCGCGAGATACGCTCCACTTCTTCGGCCGCCTGGCCGGCCATCTCGCGGAGTTGCATCGCCTCCCTCTGCAATGGCTGATCGCGCGCCGAAAGTTCGTCCGCGAGCACCTGGCTGCGAAGGAGGATTCCGCAATGAAGCTGGGTAAGGTGGTCGTGCAATTCCTGGGCCACGCGCCCGCGCTCGTCTTCCTGCACTTGCACCACGCGGTGCGTCAACGCCCGCAACAGTTCCTCGGTCCGCCGGGCCTCCGTCAGGTCCGTCACCACCATGCCGATGGTTGCGCGGTTGATGCCATCCTTTGCGGTTCGGCGAATGGAGATTTGCACGGCCATTTGCGAACCGTCGCCGGCGTGCAGCTGCACCTGGATCTTGGAGCCGGAGTGGCCCGCCCGTTTCAAGAGTGAGCGGAGGGTGGCCCGGTCTTCGGCGGAGAGAAAGCGGCGAAAGGAACTGCCCATCACCTGCCCCAGCGGGCATCTGACCATTTTGGCGAAGCACTGGTTGGCGTAGACGATCAGCTT
>JAUSID010000040.1 GCA_030648295.1 Opitutaceae bacterium
CGCCCCCGGTCGCATGGAGGTCGTTGCAACCGGGGGCGGTCGCGCTCCCACCGCTCTTGCCGCATCCTCAGAACAACCGGTGGCGCAAGGCGCCATACGTGGAGCGCGCGCCCACCAGGATCGCTGCCCCAAGCGTCAGGAGCGTGTTCTCGACGAGCTTGCGGCAAATCAACACCTCGCCGGTGCCGCAGCCGCAGTCGAACCGGATCGCGCAGAACGGAACGCCCGACGTCTCATGCAATGCCAGCGCGCGGCGCAGCACCATTCCGGTAAAGATCACCAGCATGATGACCAGTCCGAGGGCCGTCCCGCGCACCGCAACGCCGAGGCACAGCAGCAATCCGCACATCACTTCAAACCACGGCAGTGTTGCCGCGATCCCATTCATCAGCAGCGGTTGTCCCACCACGTCGAACTCGCGCAGCAGCCGGAGAAAGTCGACCGGCTGCAGCGCTTTCATCAGCCCCATGGTGACGAAGATGCCGCCGACCACGCAGCGCACCGCCAGAATCAGCAGGTCTTTGCCCGGCCTTTGAGCGGCGGTGTTCATGGAGTTCGCAAGATGCCGCTGTTGCGCGTGCCCAGTTCGATGGGAGCACCGGCGGTTTTCCAGTCGCTGATCCCGCCGGCGAATACGGCCAACCGCTCCAGCGGCACGCCCGCATCACGCAGCAGTCGCGCCGCCAGGTTGCTGTCGATGCAATCGCCGCCCGTGCAATAGACCACGATTTGGTCCGCCAGCGAGCACGCGGCCAGCACCTCCGCGAGGCGCTGCTCCGGATAAAAAGGATCGAACTGAACCGCCCCCGGAATGTGGCCGTCGCGGAAAGCGCGATCGCCCCGCGCGTCCACGAACATGATCAAACCCCGCTCGCGGCGCGGGTCCGCGTGCCAGCGGAGGATTTCGTCCAGTTTCGCGATCCGGAATCCATCGCGGTTGATTTCCACTTCCCGAGCGCGGTCGCCGCCGGCAGCCAGGCTCGGAACGGTGGGCGGCGATGCGGCGACGACAGCCGCCTTTGGCGTCATGCCCGCGGTGCCGCCAAAATAATCCCGCGCAAGCACCAGCCCGCGCGGCGAAAGCTGGTTGGCCAGCAAGGCAAAACCAAGACCGGCGACGCCGACGACGGCCGCTTCGAGCAGGAGTGTTTGCAGCGCGGCAGACTTGGCGTTTTTTCTCATCCGACAATCCAGAGAGGCGCAGCCTCAGACTCGACACAATCCCCGGTTTGTCATTCTGAGGCTTGGCGAAGAATCCAGCACGATGCTCGCAGCCGGACGCGCCACTGGATTCTTCGGCGGCCCTCAGAATGACAGTTTAGGAATTTTCGAAAACCCTGGTCGCCTTCGGCGCCGCCAAAGGCGGGTAAACCCTGGTCGCCTTCGGCGCCGCCAAAGGCGGGCAAGCTTGACCTGTTCACAACGAGTTTGGGAGTTCAAGGAGTCCAGCGAGGCGCGGCCTCACACCGTGTGATTTCGGAAATCGTGAAATCTGGCATCGGGCATCTAAAATCTGAAAATTTTCAACCCATGGCGTTCGATGCGGTTTTTCAACCGCCCTCTCTGTTTGCTCCGTTTCCTCCTGTAAAATTCAGGGTTTGAAATCGTCGCACGCTATCGCGCGGGCCCGCCGCTCTGGGTGATGGGAATCCGGATGACCGGGAACCTGGGGTGATTCGATTTCACCGTCAGCTCGGCCGCGGTGTTTTGGGGCAGCGCAAATCCCGCCGGGAACGAAACGCGGAGAGAAAACAGCCGGCCGGGCTGGAGTTCGCGCAACTCCACCTCCCCGCCGCTGAAGTTCACCTTGGGCTCGGAGAGCACCAACGGATCAGCCGCCATGCCCATGATGGAGACGCTCGAGTTGAGGCCGCCGGCCAGCGGCGCCACCGGCAGGTCGATTTGCGCGGGCGAGACGACGACGGACGGACGCGTCATCGCATGCGCCGGCACGGTGATGAGCGGCATCCCGGGCGACGAGGTCTTCACGCTGATGGCACTCGAAACCGCGCCCGATCCAGAGGGCGGCTCGGTGGTGATTCCGAGTTCGAATTCCTGCCCGGGCCTCAGCATCCGTAGCGCAACCTTGAATGCCGGATTGCTGCTCCCGGGCGTTTCCAGGATCAGTGGCTCCGCCTGACGGTTCACGATCCGCACCGTCTTCGTCTCGCTCTTCGTATTCTCGGTCGTGAACTGAAAAATGACGGTCGAGGGGTTGACGTCGATCGGAGTCAACACCGTGGCATTCAGGCGCAGCACCGAACGGGGCTGGAGGGGATCGTTGCAGCTCACGGTGATCGCCCGCGTGACCGCTCCGCTGAGCGTGACCGACGAAAGCTGGATCGGAATGCGGCCGGTCCCGCCCGGCGCCACCTGGCGATCCCAATCACCGACGGTCGTGCAACCGCAGCTCAGTTGGACGTCCATCACCTCGAGGGTCGCGTTGCCGACATTTGAAAACACGAAGGTGTGCGCGACAATTTCGGGCCGTTTGATTTCCCCAAAATCGTGGGTGAGCTCCACAAACTGAATACGGGGGCTGGCGGCGAGCGGCCGCGCCGGCACGCCGGCCGTCGCCGACGGGCCGGCGCTTTCCGCCGCCGGGAGAGCGAGGACCAGCGCCAGCAGCGCGGTGGCGCACCCGCCGAACCTGCACCAGCGACGGGCACCATGGACCACCTGACATCGCGAGTAGCCGTTCATGAGAGCGGAGAACTTCACCGATTCTGGCCATGATGTCGAGCCGCCGGCGGCCGCGATGGCGGGAGAGCACGTCTTCGTTTGACCGGCGCGCATGGCGGGGCCGCGGCGTTGCCGGACCCGAACGCGAAGTGCGGCGCCGCCGGTGAGCACGTGCGCTGTTCACCCCCGTATCGCTGCCGGCCGCAAATGACTATGCTCGGGAAAGAAACCGAGCCGCACCCGAAAATCCGCACCAGACGATCTCGAACCCGCATGAATCCGACGACTGCCCTGGTGAGGCTGCTTGGAGCGGCGGGTGCGGGATGGTGCGCGATCGCCCTGGCGGCAGCACCGTCGCCTGCGTCTCGCGAAATTCACGGTGCCGCCGCAGGACCGCGCCAGGGAAGCGGTCCCCTCGCGGCGATTCACGCGCACGTGTGCGGCTTCCATTTCTACAGTGGCGACATGAAGCGCGCGCTGCGCGTCGATCACTATTGTTCGCATCTCGCCACCGGCATCTTCCAGTGCGTCATCTACGATTCGGCCCGCAGTGACGCCCGACTCATCGGCGTGGAATACATCATCAGCGAGGCGCTGTTCAACGGACTGCCGGCCGACGAAAAGATCCTGTGGCACAGTCATCGCTACGAAGTCATGTCCGGCCTGCTCACCGCCCCCGGCACCTCCGGCGCCGCGGAGCAGGAACTGATGAAGGAACTCGTGAGCACCTACGGCAAGACCTGGCATTTCTGGCAGACCGATCGCGGCGACACCCTGCCGCTTGGGCTGCCCAAACTCATGATGGGATTCACCGCCGACGGTCAGGCCGATCCCGGAATGGTGGCGGACCGCGATCGCGCGCTGAACATCGATTCCTCGCGGAAAAAGGCGGAGCGCGCGGACTTCTCTGTCCGGCCCGTCGCCGACGGAGCGGATGCATGGAAGCGGGGGCTGGCCTTTCAACTCGATGACAAATGGTTAATGCAAACTTCAGCTCCTCCCAAACCATAGCGACCCTTCCACGGGCGTCGCTCGCGGACGCCCGCGGGCGGTTCAGGTACCCGCAATTCCGCGCGTGTTTCCGGGTCGCGTATCTCACCCTGGCGATTGGCGGCGCCGCTGCGCCGGCGCCATCCGCACCCGACGGCACCGCGGTGCCTTCGAGCTACGCGCCCGTCACGTTCAACGAGTCATTCGCCACCATCCAGTCGCGCATGGAGCAGGCGAAGCCAGCGCTCATGCGGGCACACGGAGATTTCCTCGCGGAGCGATACGATCTGGCGAACCGGCCGGCGGAGGGCGTCGCGATGGCCCGGGGGAAACCGGTGCAGCAGGGAGTGCGCGCGCGGCTCGCGCCCGGCCTCACCTGGGAAATGCTCGCGGCCCTGACGCCGGAGGAGATCCGGCGCCGGGATATCTTCCCCGCGGGTTTCCGGCCGCTGCCGCATCCAAATCACGCGGAAGGCGGCATGCTGTTTCCCCATCTTGTGATCGAGGAACTGATACGACAGGAGCAGCGCGATCTGACCCGCTTCGATCTCGAGTTCGATCTGCCCGATCATTTCCTGCCCGAGTTTCCCCCGCCGGTTTTCCTGACCACCCGCCCCGACCTCGGCGACGTGTCGCAGGGCCGGCTGGTGACGCTCGATAATTTTTTCGCGCTGTTCAACGGGCGGCTGAATCCCAAACAGCTCGAGGGGCTGCGACTCCTGCTCACGCCCTTTCCGCAGCAGCAGTTCAATGCCACGGACGATCGCCGGTCCACCCGCCCGAGCCGCGGCGTCGCCTGCTTCGATTGTCACACCAACGGCCACACCAACGCCGCCACGCATCTCGCCGGCGACGCGCGACCGCAGGAGTTCCGGCATCGCATCGATACGCCGAGCCTGCGCGGGGTGAACATCCAGCAGCTTTTCGGTTCGCAGCGCGCGTTGAAAAGCGTCGAGGACTTCACCGAATTCGAACAGCGCGGCGCGTACTTCGATGGCGACCCTGTGATCGCGGTCAAGAAGGGCGCCAATGTCCTCGACCGCGGCAGCCAGGTGCACGCGATGGCGGAGATGCAGGCGCTGTTCGATTTTCCACCCGCGCCGAAACTGAATGTGTTCGGCAAACTCGACCCGAAAAAGGCCACCGCGCCGGAGCAGCGCGGGCAGGATTTGTTTTTCGGCAAGGCGCAGTGCGCCACCTGCCATCCGCCTCCGTATTACACCGACAACTCGATGCACGATCTGCAGACGGGGCGGTTTCACGTCGCGCGCCTGAGCCGGGGCGTCATGACGACGGCCGACGGGGCGATCAAGACGTTCCCGCTGCGCGGCATCAAGGACTCGCCGCCCTATCTCCACGACGGACGGCTGCTCACGCTCGCCGACACGATCGAGTTCTTCAACCTGATCCTCGAGACGCAGCTCAGCGCGGGCGAGAAGTCGGACCTCGAGGCGTTTCTCCGGGTGTTGTGAAGGAAATCAGTTCCTGGCCGCCGGCTTGAACGGCACCTCGGCCCGCACCGTCGTGCCGGTGCCCGGCGTGGATTCGATCGTCAGGCTGCCGCCGACCATTTCAACCCGTTCCCGCATGCCGACCAGCCCGAGCCGCTTGTTGTTTTCCTTCCGCAGCGTTTTCTCCACGGCGAAGGATTTTCCATTGTCGGCAATCTCCATCCGAATCGCCGCCGCGATCTTGCTGATGCTGATCCGGACATGAGTGGCGCCGGCGTGGCGGGCGACGTTGGTGAGCGCCTCCTGCGCGACGCGGAACAACACCGTCCGCTCGTCGCCGCCCAAAGCCTCGGCGCCGTGGAAGGCCGTCAGCTTGATGATGATTTTTTTCTGCGCGGCGAGGTTCTTGCAATAAGCGTGGAGCGCCGCGATCAACCCGAGATCATCGAGCACCGCCGGCCGCAGCCCGCGGGCGAAGCGGTGCACCGCGTGCACCGACCCTTCGACCAGCCGCTGCGTGCGGGCGATTTTATTCTGCAATTTCGGCCCGCTCGCGGCCGCATCCGCCCGGAGCGCCGTGAGATCGACATTGATGCTGACCAGCGTCTGCACGACCTCGTCGTGCAGCTCGCGGCTGATTTGTTTTCGCTCCTCCTCCTGCGTGGTGAGGATTTGGCGCGTCAGGAAACGGAGTTTTTTCTGCATCGCTTCCGATTCCAGGAAAAGGTTCCGATACTCCTCGTGCCCCTTATTGAGCAGGGCTAACGACACTGCCAACTGCCGGTTGCTCGAGAGCAGGTCGGCGGTGCGCTTCGTCACCAGTCCTTCGAGTTGCTCGGCATGGGCGGCCAACTGGGCGCGCGCCGCGCGCAGGGCTGCTTCCGCCTGCTCGCGCTCGTCGATTTCCGCGCGCAGTTGGGCGTTCAAGTTCTCCGCCGTTTCGGTGAGCTCGTGCTGCCGCACCGATCCGAGCAGCAACGCCTCGTTCATCTCGACCGCCCGGTCGCGGAACGCCGCCGTCTCGGTCACTTGAATCATGACGCCCACGAGGCGATCGTCCGCCCGTACCGGTTTTCCGCGCTCCGCCGTGCCTGCGAATACTGGTGGCGTTGATATGCCTTCTCTGCCTGCGACGACCGGCCATATCGTATAGGACCAGGAGATCGGATGAGATTTCGAGCGCTTCGGCCCGGTGAAGCTTTCGGGCCGGCCACTGCGGAAAACGCGGTCGAGCGAGCGCACACATGCGTCCTTTTTCGGCAAAAGTTTGCCGAGCGGTTTTCCGAGAAGTTGTTTCGCGGGCCGCTTCATCATGCGACAAAAGGCCGGATTGACGTAGCGCAGGAGATGGGTCGCACCCGCCGCCGTGGCCATGGGCAACGGAGCGTGCTCGGTGGCCGCGAGGCAAAGCTCCGACAGGACGGGCTTCCGATGGGAATTCATTCAACGTTGGGCGCGGGCTGGCTTGAAACCGGGCGGCGTGAACCGCGGTGCATCCGCTGGGCGAAAATGCACCGCACGCGGCCGGTGTCGCTCAGTTCTACTCCCAAACGCGCGCATAGCGACAAGGGAATGACTGGCGGTTCACTCGAGCGCAAATCAGCTTTTGAGCGACTGCTCAAACCCACGGGCAGCCCGTTCGGCAAGCTCAGGGTCCCGAGCCCGTCGAGGGAGATGCCGTTCATAAGCCTTAACCTAGTGTTCATTCCATTTTTCTGCCCCTATTTTTCTGCCTGATCCACCTATCGTGTGAGCGACACCAGCTGGATTTTCTGACGCCCCAGGTTCACCCATTGCAGCGTGCGCAGCGGGCTGAGGCGAAGCATGGCGCGCAGGCGGTGCTCATTCCAGTTTCCCAAATTCCTCCTGATTGATCGGGTGCAAACCAAGCGGGCCGGTTGATGGGCATCGTTAGAGAGTCAGAAAAATAGGGTCAGAAAAATGGAATGGAAGCTTTTGTGCGCTCAAATCCGAAAAGAAGGTATTCTCTGCGTTTTTGTTCCGTCTCTGCGGTGTAAAACGATTGGGGAGACTGAACTGAAGGTTGCACCGCAGAGACGGGGCACAACGCAGAGGAATCGATCAAAGGGTGATGCGGCGGATGCCAGTTTGGAGCGTGGGGGAATTGAAGTTGATCAACAAGCCGAAGGGCCATCCGGTTTGGCGGAGCCGGGCGAGGAGCCGGCACTCGTGCAACGGTGTCAATTGCGGTATGCTGAGGCAGATGACCGGTACCGTCTCGCCAACCACAAGAGGAAGGTGCGCGTGTTGGGCCAGGTCGCGGCCCTCGAACCGGAGCGGGAGAGAACGCTGGCGAACATGGGCGATGTTGCGCTGTTTCAACTCGTGGCAAAGACATTCCTCGTAGGCGCTGCGCAACAGGCCGGGGCCAAGGGTGCGGTGAACCTCCACTGCGCTGGAGAGAATTTCCGCGGAGACGGGACCGAAGTGATCGCCGCAATCGACCGAGGAGCGCGCGGCGGCTGGTGGGAGGCGCGTGAGCACCATGCGCTGGATGCCATCCTTTAATACCGGCACCTCAAAGTTGATGAGGAGCCCGAGCGGATGCGCACCGAGGCGCAGGTAAGTGAGCAACTGCGCCTGGTGAATCGGCAGGATTTGCTCGACGGCCTTGAGTTCGATCGGAAGGCGCGCGTCGACGAGCAGATCGTAACGATATCCGCAGTCCAGCGACGTACCGCGATAGCAGATGCGGAGCGGCACCTGGCACGCGTGCGCGATGCCGAGGGAATGGAGTTTGAGCGCAAGCGCTGCTTCGTAGGCCGCTTCGTCTACCCCCGGGCCGAGATCCCGATGCACAGTAATGGCCGCACCAATGATTGCGCCCGTAGTTTGATGATCCTCATCGACGTTCATGGGGAAGGTGGTGATTGAAACTTAGAATGCAGAGGAGGCGAAAAGAAGGTATTCTCTGCGTTTTTGTTCCGTCTCTGCGGTGTAAAACGATTGGGGAGACTGAACTGAAGGTTGCACCGCAGAGACGGGGCACAACGCAGAGGAGGAGAAGGGGCAACGTCTCAGGTTAGCATCACCCGAGCGCCACCTGAGTAGTTACAGAGAAAGAGGCCAAAACCCGCATGCGCGCAGCGCTGCCATTTCGATTGCGCCAATGCCGTTAAACGGAACATGTTGCTGGCCAAGCCCCCATGGTTGGTGCGAAAAAGACGCAATCACGACGTCGCGCTTGCACGAAGTGCAAAGATCCGGCAACAGTCATGCCGACTGTCACGTTCTCTATGACCCGCGTGTTTTTGCACCATAGGGGTTCCTCGAGCCGCCCCCCCGTTTGCCCATGAGCCGAGCCAACCAACCGTTGCGGAGATTCGCGAGGCGTCTCTTCGATTTGGAGACGAGCCTGCCCGCCTCTGCCAAGACGAACCCGGCCGCGGACTTTCCCGTGGTCGAAAAGCTGCGCCTCCCCCTGTCGGGGTTGATGGGAAATGGCGGTTTTCAGGCCCTCCTGTCCCGCGCGCTGGCGCTGGCCGGCACGGAAGTGCCATGGCTGCGTGCGGTGCACGTGAAAGCGAATGGGAGCCTGGAGGGCTGGGCCGAACTTCGCTCGGAAGTCACCGCGGAGGAATTATTCGGGGGCCGGGTTGAACTGCTCGCCCAGTTGCTCGGATTGCTGGTCGCCTTTATCGGTGCAGGCTTAACGCTGCGCCTGCTCGGCGAAGTGTGGCCGAAACTTTCCCTCGATGATTTGGATTTGAGCAACGGAGACTAGAAAATGAAAAAGAAAAAGAACGCGACGGACATCGGATCGCCGAAATCAGCCGCGAAACCACCGGCGAAAGTCAAGATTCGCTGCCTGCCGACCGGCGTGCGCGGGTTCGACGACATCCTGGGCGGCGGCATCCCGGAATTTTCCTTCAACGTCATCGCCGGCCTGCCCGGTTGCGGCAAAACCACGCTGGCGCATCAGATCATTTTCGCCAATGCCACGATGAAGAAACCCGCGCTCTATTTCACCGTCCTCGGCGAACCCGCCCTGAAAATGCTGCGCTATCAGCAACAATTTTCTTTCTTCGACGCCTCCAAGGTGGGCAAGGCCGTCCGCTTTATCAACCTGAGCGAAGTGGTGTTGAAGCAGGATTTGAAAACGGTCCTCGCGGCAATTATCAAGCAGGTCACGGCGCTCAATCCGGGCGTCGTGGTGGTGGATTCGTTTCGCACCGTGATGCGCAAAGCGCTGGCCACAACCGGCGAAATAGAGATGCAATCGTTCATTACGCAACTTACCCAGTTTCTCACCAGTTGGGAAGCCACGACATTTCTGGTCGGCGAATATGGCGAGGAAGAGGCCCGCGGTAATCCGCTGTTCACCATCGCCGATGGC
>JAUSID010000041.1 GCA_030648295.1 Opitutaceae bacterium
CGCATTTTTCACCCTTGAAATGGTCTTCACCCGTGTCTGACCGCCAACATCCCAAGGTTCCGGCGAGCGCCCCGCGTTCATGCGGGCTAAATGCAAAATGCGCCGGAGGCGCACAAGCCGCCGCGGTTTACCCGCCTTCGGCGGGTTTTGCCCTTAGCCGGGAAATCGTGGAGCGCGCGCCGGCGCACGGCACAAGCGAACACACTGTGCGGTCCCAGCGGAGCAGAGTGTGGAATTTCCCGGCTAAGGCGCCTCGCTGAACATGCCGAAGAAGATCCTCTTCGAGAGCGCCGTTCACCAGTTCGTCTGGGCTGGCACCCGGCTGCGGACTGAGCTCGGTCAGTCGGCGCCCGACAAGGCGGAACGGCTCGCGGCCTGGCTGCGGGAACTCCAGATCGAAAACCCCGCGTCGGGCACGATGCGGCTCTCGTGGCGTCATCCCGCGCACGGCGAACACCAGCTAGAGTTCAAGCGTGCGCGATTTTATCTGCGGGGGGACACGGCCGTTCATGCCGAACAGCAGCGCGCCACCGGTCTCGCCCACACCGAGGATCGCGTGATGGCGGCGAACATGGCGTTCTTCGACGCGGCCATCCGGCGCGTGGTCGAGGCGGCGCGTTTGTTCGATGATGGCGCGGCACCTGCCGGCGCGGGTCTCGCGCAAACCGCCGCGCCGCTGAATCGCTTGGAAGCCGTCACTCCCCTGCAAACTCCTGATGCGGGCCAGAGGCCCGCGCTCCCAGGTTCGGACGATCAACGCCGGAAGGCGGCCGAGGAGGCGTTTCATGACGCGTGGGCGAGCGGCGAGGATGTGGCGTCGATCGATGTGCGTCGGCGCAATGAAGCCTGCACCGCGCCCGAGATGCGGCACATTCGCGCGGCGCTCGGCGATCTCCGCGGCAAGTCTCTCCTCGATCTCGGCTGCGGGCTCGGCGAGGCGAGCGTTTACTTTGCGCTGCTCGGCGCGCGCGTCACCGCCACGGATGTCTCGGCCGGCATGTGCACCGCCACCCGAACCCTCGCGGCCGCGAACGGCGTGGAACTCGAGACGCACGTGTCCGCCGCCGAGGATCTGCGGCTCGGCGACCGCCAGTTCGACGTCATCTACACCGGCAACACGCTGCATCATGTCGACATCGCCCAAACGATGGACCGGCTGCTGCCGCACCTACGCGCGGACGGCGTGTTCGTGAGTTGGGATCCCGTCGCGTACAATCCGCTCATCAATGTTTACCGGCGCATCGCGATGAAGGTGCGGACGCCCGACGAGCATCCACTGCGTCGCGGTGACATCCGCGCGATCACTGGCCGCTTCGCGCAGGCCGACGTGCAGTGGTTCTGGTTCAGCACGCTCCTGGTTTTCCTCTGGATGGTGTTCGTCCGCCGGATGAATCCAAATCGCGTCCGGCTCTGGAAACGCGTGATCGACGATGCCGATTCGCTCGCGTGGCTTTACCGGCCGCTCGAGCGGCTCGATCGCGTGCTGCTGGAATGGCTTCCCTTCCTGCGCCCGCTCTGCTGGAACGTCGTCATCGTCGGTCGCCATCCGAATCGTGCCCCCCTCCCCCTCCATGCCTAGCACGCGTTCGCTCGAACACGCCAAGCTCTCGGTCGTGGCTCCGTGCTACAACGAACAGGCGGGGCTGCCGGAATTTGTCCGCGAGGTGAAGGCGGTGTGCGTGCAACTCGGCTGTGCGTACGAGATCGTGCTGGTCAACGACGGCAGCCGCGACGACACGCTGGGGGTCGCGCTCGGGCTCGCGTTCGCCGACCCGACGGTCCGCGTCGTCAACCTCCTGCGCAATTTCGGTCACCAGGCCGCGGCCACCGCGGGCCTCGATCTCGCCACGGGCGATGTCGTCGTCCTGATCGACGCCGACCTCCAGGATCCGCCCGGCATCATTCCGCAGATGATCGCGAAATGGGAGCAGGGCGCGGATGTCGTCTACGCGCAGCGCCGCACGCGCGACGGCGAGTCGGCGGCAAAGGTGCTCACCGCGCGGCTCTTCTACCAGCTGCTGAAACGGATGACGAAGACGGACATTCCACGCGACACCGGGGATTTCCGGCTGATGGATCGCCGGATCGTCGACGTGCTGCGGCAGATGCGCGAACGCCACCGTTTCATTCGCGGCATGGTGAGCTGGGTCGGCGGCACGCAGGTGCCGGTGGTCTACGACCGCAAGCCGCGGTTCGCGGGCGAGACGAAGTATCCGTATCGAAAGATGATTTCATTCGCGCTGGATGCGTTCACGTCGTTCTCGGTCGTGCCGCTGCGGCTGGTGACGTACCTCGCGCTGCTCATCATCCTCGTCGCATTCGTCGCCTCGGTGACAGTGTTCATCGTGCGGCTGATCAATCCGGATTATTTCATCCCCGGCTTCCCGGCGATGATGCTGACGATCATCTTTTTTGGCGGCGTGCAGCTGCTGGCGCTCGGCGTCATCGGCGAGTATATCGGCCGGATGTACGAGTCCGTGAAGTCGCGCCCGATCTATGTGGTCGAAGGAATCTACGAGAGCGGCAAGGCCGGTCGCGTCGGGGTGTCGGAGGTGGCCCGAACGCCCGAACGTACCTGACGCGGGCAGGGACTGGAGTGCAGGGACCAGAGACCAGGGACTAAGATCCAACTGGGAGCGCGGGCGTCTCGCCCGCATGGATTGAAGTGGCACGCGCATCCTCCCCGGACGGCACGACGCGCCACGAACATCATGGGCGACACGTTCGGCAAACCAACAGTCCCCAGCCCGTCGAGGCAGACGCCGATGCCACACGCGGGCTGCCGGCTCGTTCGGCCGACGGCATTGCGGGCCAGAGGCCCGCGCTCCCAGGAAACCGTTATTCCTTCACGTCCGGAGCAAAACCGTTTGCGGTTGGGGCTGAATACTTATGAGCGCGAGAACCGCGCGGGTACTCTGTGCGCTCTGGCTCGTCCTCAGTGTTCTCTGTGACGAGATCGAAAATCTCGGCGCCAACCAAACCACCCCAGGCATTTAACAGGAGGTCGCAGAGGTAACAGAGATCAATGCGCTTTGCCCCGGCGCCTTTTTCCTTTTTGCGCGTTCTGCGGCTTTTTGCGGCAACTTGGATTGGCCCCAAACCCTGGCAAAAGCGTTCAACCGCTCATCGGCGCGGGTTCAGGACATCTGATCATCCGGACATCGGATCTAAAATCCCAGCCACCAAACCTGGGGCACAGAGGCACAGTGCGGCGCAGCCGCAACCGAATGGAGATGGATTTAGCCGCAAAGAACGCAAGGAACGCAGAGGAGCAGTTTCTCTGCGCTCGTTGCGTTCCTTGCGGTTAACTCATGCTCGCGGCTTGCGTGCATTTTCAGGGATAGTGTACAGAGGGAGACACGGAGGTCGGTGACCGGTAGTTGGCAGTCGGTGTCGGTTGTGAAGTGAGAGGGGAAAAGAGAGTGAGGGTGAAGGTGAACGTGTGCGCCGCTTCACTACCTCACCGTTCACCGACAACCGCTCCTCCGCCCCTCTGCTCCTCCGCTCCTCCGCCCCTCCGTCCCTCCGCCCCTCCGCTCCTCCGCTCCTCCGCCCCTCCGTCCCTCCGCCATTGCACGCTCGCGCTCACGCGCAAATTGCGGCTGGAATGACCGCGTTAAACCAGACGCTGGCTCGCGCCAGTCTCGCTTTCGTCACCCCAACCGTTCGAACCGCATCCTATGAGCATTCGAAATTCCGTCCGCCCGCTGGTCTGCGCGGCGGCTTTGCTCGCCGTCTCCGCTCCGCTCGCTGCCCAGGTCGTTGCGCCGGACGCGCCGCGATCCACCCCTACGTCGGACGAGGCGCTCGTGCTCTCGCCGTTCGTCGTCAATAGCGACACGGACATTGGCTATCAGGCCACATCGACTCTCGCCGGCACGCGGCTCAATACGCCACTCAAGGATATCGGCGCGTCCATTTCCGTTTATACCAAGAATTTTCTGGATGACATCGGCGCGACTTCCTCGGCCGATTTGCTCATCTATGCGACCGGCATGGAGGCGGCGGGCGCCGGCGGCAATTTTTCCGGCGCGAGCACCGACATCAACGCCACGGAGGTCGGCAATGAATCGCAGCGCGCGGATCCGCAGCAAAGCAGCCGAACCCGTGGGCTCGCGGCACCGAATTTCACGCGCGGGTTTTTCGTCACCAGCATCGCGTTCGACTCCTACAACACCGACACGGTGACGGTAAGCCGCGGGCCCAACAGTCTCCTGTTCGGCGTGGGCAGCCCGGCCGGCGTCGTCGACACCTCGCTCATCCGCGCGGATGTCCGGCGCAACAAGAACAAGGTCGTGATGCGCTATGGCAACAACGACAGCGTGCGCGGCTCGGTCGACTTCAACCGCGTGCTCATCGACCGGAAGCTCGCGGTGAGGATCGCGGCGCTGCACAACAAGGAGGAATATAACCAGCGGCCCGCGTTCGAAGAGCAGAAGCGGCTCTACGGCGCGCTCACATTCGAGCCCTACAAGTCCACCTCCCTGCGCGCGAACTTCGAGACCGGACGCACCCGGGCCAACCGCCCGATTACCGTGCTCCCGATCAACGCCATCTCCGATCAATGGTACGCCGCGGGCCGGCCGGGCTACGACTGGAGTTTTTATGATGACCCGGCGCGGAACCCGAACGCGCGGACCCAAACCGCCGGCTCCGAGTTCATGGGATTCCTGATTAGCACCGGATCGACCGGCGGCGGGAAGATCACGACCGTGTTCTCCAGTCCGTCCGCAACCGAACCGGCATTTGCGTTCAAGAGCTCAATACCCTCCGGTAGTGGCGCCAACCAGGTTCAGCCGGCGGTTTTCCATCCGCTGGTCAACCGCGATCTCGCCGGCGACAGTATCACCTTTGGCGGTACAACGAACATCTTCAACTTTCCCGGCGCCTACTGGACCGGGGCGAATGTGCTGCCCGGCCAGCTGCCAGGCCTGCCACCGGCGGGAATCAAGCAGCAGGGCTTCACGGACTTCAGCGTCTTCGATTTCAGGAACCGGATGATCGACGAAATGTCGCGGCAGGGTAACTCCTTCCACACGTTCAATATAGCGCTCGAGCAACGCGCCTGGCGCGATCGCGTGGGCATTGAGCTGGCATATGATCGGCAGCGCATCGATGCGCGGGTCCGGAACTCGTTCTTCGCCCAGGGCGGCAACAGCGAGATCCGCGTCGATCCGAACGTCACGCTGCCAACCGGCGAGCCCAATCCCAACCTCGGCCGGCCCTTCGTCCACTACGTCCAGACCCCGTGGCGCAACAGCTTCAGCAACCGCGAAAGCATGCGCGCCACCGGCTACCTGAAATATGATTTCAAGGATATGGGCCCGGCGTGGAGCCGGTGGCTCGGCCGCCACACGCTCACCGCGCTGTATGAGCAAAACACGGTCGAAGCGGTGAACTATACCTTCAGCCTCGTAACGGACGGACCGGCGGCGCAATCGCTCAATCCGAATCCCTCGACCGATGCGCGCCGGCCTGTGGTCATCGTTTACCTCGGTCCGTCGATCATCGGGAACAACAATCCTCTCCAGCTCGAGCCGATCCGGATCCCGCAACTCCGCGCCGGTCCGACCGTCGCAGCGCGGTACTTCGAACGCTCCGCGGCCGCGAGCGATCCCGGCCGTTTCATCGACGCTCCGAATTCATTGTTCGAACTCAATCGCGCCGGCAGCGCGCAGCGTGAGGTGATCAAGTCGCAGGCCGTCGTCCTGCAAAGCTACTGGTGGCAGAACCAACTCGTCACGACGGGTGGGTGGCGCCGCGATGAGGACTATTTCGCGAAGGAGAGCTTCGCGTTCGTCAGCAATCCGGCGGACTTGAACGATCCGGGCAAGGTCCACTACGGGTTCAACGATTTCACCTTCCCCTCCCGCCCACCGCCTAACGCGGCCAAGGAGATCCTGAGTTACAGTGCGGTCCTCCGCTGGCCGCAGAAGCTGCTCAAGCTGCCCGCGGGATTCAGCGTGTACTTCAACGAATCGGAAAATTTCACGCCGATCGGAGGACGGGTGGACGGCTATGGTGTGCCGCTGCCGTCGCCGCAGGGGAGAACCAAGGAATATGGGTTCAATGTCTGGACCTTCGACGACAAATTCAGCGCTCGGGTCAACTGGTTCGAGACCGGCGTGCATGGTGTGAGTTTCAGCAACGCGGCGAGCACCAACTCGCTGTTCGGCGGTCTGCTTGGCGCCGCCGAGTCATGGGCGACGGAGGCGAATATCAACCCGCACCTGGCGGCGAAAGCCGCGGCCGATGTCGAACTGCTCTTCAGCCCGGTGCCCGCGAACTTTCGTCAGCTTTATGGTTTTGTCGTGACCGGCACGGCGCCGAACCTCGGCGTGGCCAAGAGCGAACTGGCCGGTCGCGGCGATACGACGGACTTCAATGCCGAGGGAATCGAGTTCGAGCTTGTGTACAACCCAACGCGCAACTGGCGGATCATGGCCAATGTCGCCAACCAGGAAACGGTAAGAACGAATTCGCTGCCGTTCCTGAAGAGCCACATCGCCCGGATGCTGCCGGTGTGGAAACAGTTGAGCGGCCGGCCAAATGGCAGATATCCGCTGAACTGGCAGATTGGCGATCCGCTGCCCGCCAGCATCCTGACCTTCGGCAGCTATATCGATGCGAACGTCATGCTGCCGTTCGCCACCGCGCTGGCGACCGAAGGCTCAGCCAGTGCCGAGCAGCGCAAGTGGCGCGCCAACCTCGTCACGAACTACACGTTCGATCGCAACGCGGTGCTCGGGCTGAACCTGAAGGGCTGGAGCCTCGGCGGCGCGGTGCGCTGGCAGGACAAGATCGGCATCGGCTATCCCAGCACCCGGAATCCGGATACGAGCGTCAACGTCGACCTCCAGCATCCGTTCTACGCGCCGGCGGAGACGAACGTCGACGCGTGGGTCGCTTACGAGCGGAAAATCTGGAGCGACCGGATCGGCTGGAAGATCAATCTCAACGTGCGCAACATCTACGGCGATGCCGACCCAATCGCGATCGGCGTGCAGCCGTGGGGCGCGGTCGCCACCGCGCGGCTGGCGCCGGAGCGCCGGTGGTATCTTACCAGCACGTTCAGTTTTTAGTATCGTAGCGGCGCCGATGAAGGCGCGGAAGATCCAACGCGGATGAAACTCACGACCGGCCATTGCCTCGCGCTCATGCTGCTGACCGGCAGCGTGGCGTACGCTGCATCGATCGACCGGATCTGGCTGAGCCACGCGTCGCATGATCCGTCGCGACTGGTCGTGAACTGGGAGACCGCGAAGCCGGGAAATTCAGTCGTCGAATTCGGCGTGACTCCGAACTACGACGAACGCGTGACGCGCGATGAGAGCGTGACCTTGCATCACGTCGAAATTCCGCTGGCGCAGAAAGACGTCGTTTATCACTACCGCGTGCGCAGCGGCGACGACGTGTCCGCCGGAGCGACCTTCAAAGGCTATCCCACCACGGAGCTGCGCGTCGTGATCGTGGGTGACTGGCATACGAGGCCGGGCGAGTTCACCGCGATCGCCAACGACGCGCCGCATCTGCTGCTGACGGCGGGTGACAATGTGCCGAGCCTGCACGAAAAGGGCCGGGAAGGCGCGAGAGCTTTCAGTGCGCTGATCGATCGGCAGCCCGCGCTGTTTCGCTCCACGCCCTTTCTGCCGATCCTCGGGAATCATGATCGCGAGCTCATGCCGCGGGGAGTGAAGCCGCCGGACCAGCCGGTCTACGATCCCGAGGCCAGGACCTTCCGGGAGTTCTTCGCGCTGCCCGGGGACGAATGGAAATGGCACTTCGATGTGCCCGATTTCGACGTGCGTTTCGTCGCGCTCGATCTGAGCCACATCCAGGATTTCGGGACCACGTGGCAGACCTGCCATGCCTATGATGAGCAATCGGTCCAGTATCAATGGTACCGCCAGCTGATGGACACGACCGAGGCCGGCTATATATTCACCCTGAACAACGAGAAACAGACCCAGGTTTTCGCGCGCACGAAGGGGATCTGGCATGAGCAGTTTCGCAAGGGCAGCGCGTTGGTGACGGGTTTCGGCCACTTCGCCGAGCGCGCGGAGTTGAGGGAGGGCATTCCGTATTTCAACACCTGCATCAAAGGAGACGGCGCCGCGTACAAAGACCCGCAATCGAAATTTTTCGCCGCCGAGCACAATTACCTCATGCTGACCTTCAAGCGCGGCGAACGGACCATGACTGCCCAGTTCAAGAATTTGCGCGGCGAGGTGCTGGATACGCGGGTGATCGAGCAGCGGAAAACCGGCATGGGCCGGGCATCGCCATGAACGAGGCGTCTCAAATAAACAGACGTAAGTTGGAGGGACGACCTCCGCGTCGTCCGCTTTCGGACAATACGCTTTTCGGCTTTTCCGAATCGAATGTCGTCGGGCTGCAATCGGCCCGCGCGGAGGCGGGCCCTCCAGGTTGGTGGAAAACTTAATGAAACGGATGAATGCACAATGGGGGGTACTCCGACGCGGCGATGGCGCCACGTCTCCAGCGGATGATCGTCATGCCCCACCGTGGTGGCTGTTGCTCGGGGTTATCCTCTTTGCGCTCCAACAGCCGGCGCAGGCGTGGGGCCCGCATGGCAGGATCAACAGCGCCGCCCGCGAAACCCTGCCGGCCGACAACGCGCTCCGCGCCCATCTGGGTGAACCGCTCTTCGTTTCACTGGACCGGCTCTGCACGCTGGCGGATTGGCGGCGGGACATCCGGCCAGACTTTTTTCCCGACGACTATATTCTTTTTCCCGCGTCGCCGCAGGACCGTGATCATCTCGTGCCGGAGGTGAGAAAAACGTACGCGCCGTTCTTTCGGCGCGCGCTGTGGGCGCTGCGGCACGAGACGCCGGAGAACGCCGCGCGCTGGGTCGGCTCCCTGCTGCACTATGTCTCCGACACCGCCTCGCCACCCCATGCCGCGTCCGTGCGTGGTCCGCTGCATTCGCCGATGGAGGGCTGGCTGGACAGCAATGCCATTCGGATTCCCGGCTACACGCCTCGCCTGCTCGGCGATACCGACGAGGCGGCGGTGCAGGGCCTCGTGGCGCGAATGGAGGAAGTGATCGCGTATTGCCTGGTGCGCGGGGCGCAGCTGAGTGCCACGATGAACCCGAAGGAGAGCCGGCGCGACTTACCCGGTGCACTGGAGTGCGCGTTGGAGGCGGCCCGGGTGACGGCCGACGTGCTCCATATGCTGGGCGAACGGTTGCGCGCCAGCGAAAACCGTGGGGCAACCCTTCAGGGGCGGATTATTGTTCCACCACCCGGCGGCAAGGACGAATACCTTCCTGAAGTGGGCACGCATGTCATGCTGTTGGGAACGGACTGGGCGACGGTCACGGATGCGAAGGGAAATTATGAGTTCTTAAATCTCCCAACCGGCACGTACAGTCTGGGCGCTCTTCGACCGGGCAGTCCGGTGGCGATCACGGAGCCGATGTCGCTGACGACCGGCCAGGTGAAAATCGAAAATATCCGGCTCAGCGCGTCAGTGCAGCCGGCCGGAAACCGGGTGCGCAACGCTGACTTTGCGCTGCGCTGGCTTCGACCGGATGCGCCGGACGCCTGGCGGCCGCTCACGAATGGCTACCCCGAGCGCGCTCCGCCGGAGCCCGGCTGGCAAAGCGAGAACGTCGGTGTCACCCCGGGCGCCGTTTATCGGGTCGGTGCGACCGTTCAACCCGGCGCGAAGGTGCGCGTGGTGCTCCGCTGGCGCGGGCACGCGATGGCGAACATGAACGTGACCGAACACAGCATTGCCGACCCGACGGGTGAGAATGTCACGGCACCGCGGCTCGCGAAGTACCTCCAGATCCTGCTGATTGGCGACGCGAAGGATCCATCGTCCCTTGTGTCGCGGGTCTGGTGCGCCGCCGAAGAAGGACCGAACGCCGCGCCCCCGTGATCCTGGCGTCCATCTGACCGCGGCTCAAAGATCCGCCTCCGCCCGGCGAACCAGCCAAACCATGGCGGTCGGTCCGCCGCAGCGGAACGTGTCACGGATCGGTGATCGGAAGTCGGTGGTCGGTGGTCAGTGGTCAGTGGTCAGTGGTCAGTGACAGCGGAGGACGGACAACGGGACAACGGACCAAACAGATGATCGGATGGCCGGATGTTCAGAGGGTGCGGCACCCTCGACGTTTCCATCCGACAAGATTCCCGAAGCGCTGAAATAGACCTCTCCCTTTTAACGTCTTTCCTGCTCCCGTTCTCCCTGCTCCCTGCTCCTCGGCGCACATGACGATGACAGCAGGGAATGCTGGGCTCCATCTGACCATCTGGCCATCCGCTCATCCGACCACCGACTCACCGCTTCACCGACTCACCGACAACCGCTCCTCCGCTCCTCCGCTCCTCCGATGCATTACCAATCGAAAACTAAACCGTTGAAAATTAGTAAATCAGTTAAATACTAATTCTGAATCGATTAGTAGCAGATTGGAAAATCCGTCGTCCGCATGAAACATCCCGATCGCCCGCCGACCATGCAACGCCTGCTGGCGGGGTTGCGCGACATCTCCAAGCTGGGGCAGATCTCGACGCTCGCCCAGGACGAGCGCTCCACCCGGGAGTATTTGCACTGGGAAAAACTGCAGCGATTGCCAGCACCGGCGGGCGCCAGCCACGAGGACTGGTGGCTGGCGCTCAAGCTGGCGCGAAGTGGCGTGCTGCGACCGGTGCCGCTCAAGGACAAACAGGGGCATCCCTTCCAGTTTGGGGTGCCTGAGACGGTTCAGGAGGAACTGCACCAGATCGATATCGGGGCGGGCGGAGCCATCGGCGTGCCGGAGCCGATCACCAATCCGCAGACCAAAGACCGCTACCTGATTCGCTCGTTGATCGAGGAGGCCATCACCTCGAGCCAGTTGGAGGGCGCGGTGACGACCCGCGCCGTAGCGAAAGAGATGATCCGCACGGGGCGGCCGCCTCGCGATACCAGCGAGCAAATGATTCTGAACAATTTCGCGACGATGCGGCGGATCACGGAACTGCGGGGGGACGTGCTCACGCCGCAGATGGTCTTCGATGTTCACCGTTTGGTGACGGACAAAACCCTGGCGGATCCAACCGCCGCCGGGCGGCTCCGCCGGCCCGACGAGCACCGCGTAGTTGGCGACGATTATGGCGAGGTCTTTCATGATCCGCCACCCGCCGGGGAACTGCCGACCCGCTTGGAGGCAATGTGCGAATTTGCCAATAGCAAGACCCCGGGGTTCTTCATCCACCCCGTGGTGCGGGCGATCATCCTGCATTTCTGGCTGGCCTACGACCACCCGTTCGTGGATGGAAACGGCCGGTCTGCGCGGGCATTGTTCTACTGGTCCATGCTGCACCACGGCTGCTGGCTGTTTGAGTACATTCCCATCTCGAACATTCTCCGCAAGGCGCCGATCGAATACGGCCGGTCGTTCCTCTACACGGAATCGGATGACAACGACCTGACCTACTTCATTGTGGCGCAGAGCAAGGTCATCCGGAAGGCGATCTCCGAATTGCACGCCTACATCGACCGCAAGACGGCCGAGGTCCGGGAATTGGAGACGCATGTGCGCGCGTTGAACCTCTTCAATCACCGCCAGGCAGAGATCATCCGGCATGCCCTCAAGCACCCCTATCAGCAATACACCATCGGCAGTCACCAAAAGAGTCACGGGGTGGTTTATCAGACTGCGCGGGCCGACTTGCTCGACTTGGCAACCCGCGGCGTACTCGGCCAGCTGAAGCGAGGCAAGCAACTGATCTTTACCGTTCCGAAAGACCTCTCGGAGCGCCTTCGCAAGTTGGAGAAGAAATCCCGCGCGTGAGCCTCAACGAATCCACCGTCGACGAACGCCGCCCTCGAATGGTTCGGGGAATTGACGTATTCGCTGGCGCGCCGTGCGCGCGCGGTACTGGGTTCTTGGTTTCGCGTTTCGGGTTTCGGGTTTCGAGTTCGGCGGCACCTTCGGGATGCGGGATTCGAGATGCGCCCGATCATCCGTTCATCTGACCACCTGGCCATCCGCTCATCCGACTCACCGCTTCACCGACTCACCGACTCACCGACTCACCGCTTCACCGACAACCGCCCCTCCGCCCCTCCGATTGCACCGACCACCGACTCACCGCTTCACCGCTTCACCGACAACCGCCCCTCCGCCCCTACGCCCCTCTGCCCCTCCGATTGCACCGACAACCGGCCACCGACTCACCGAGGCCGCTGCACGTATTCCGAAAAGTCCACGCCGTCATCGAAGTGGAACGCGAACGTCCAGTCGGGCGTATCCGGCTTGAACTCGTTCACGGCCCTTCGAAACGACTGCTCGTCCTCGAGCCGGAGCGGCCGCAACTCGAGTCGATCAGTACTCATACTTTGATTCCTCGGCAAACGAACTGCCGAACGCGGTTGGACTCTCGCGCAGCCCGCGCAGTCGAAACCGACGAAAGACCGCGGCATCCGAAGGCGAAAGGCGGCGTATGGTCATGTTTTGGCGGAAGTTTTGAGTTTTGGGTTCTGAGTTCTGAGTTCTGGGTTTCACGTTTCGCGTTTCGAGTTTCGCGTTTCGGGTTCGGCTTTTCGCCCGTTCCGCATTTCGGATGTAGCCACGAGCGTGAGCGAGTGGTGTAGGTTGCGACCTCGTGTCGCAACCACAGGATGCACGCCGAATGTCGTTGCGCGGCGAGCGCGCAACCTGCCGCTGCGCGCGCCGTTTCGCGTTTCGGTCACTCGTTCCGCATTTTGAATGCAGCCACAAGCGCCACAGACGGTGTGAAAAGCCTGTCATTCTGAGCGCCAGCGAAGAATCCAGCAGGATACTCGCATGCCATCGCGCTGGTGGATTCTTCGCTACGCTCAGAATGACACGCAGGGGGGGTATTGATGAGTTTTCACACCATCAGTCACGCTCGTAGCCACAGCGGTTCCGCCTTCAGCGGTTCTGGCCCGCGCTGCCAGGAAGCTCGGCTCGCTCGCCGCTACACAGCAATGGCTCACATGAAGGCAGCTTGTGGGTTTCGAGTTTCGGGTTCTCGCGCTGCGCGCGCAGTTCTCAGTTTTGAGTTCTGAGTCCTGGGTTGGCTCGCGTCACTTGTCACGCGTCACTCGTTTCGAGTTCAGCGACATCGAAGCAAAAAACCTTCCGTCGGAACACGGCGTCCACCACGCTGGCCGAGTCCAGCATGAAGCTCTCCATCGTCATCCCGTGCTACAACGAGGCGAAAACGATCCGCGCGATCGTCGAGCGCGTGCGCGCGGCCCCGGTCAAGGAAAAGGAGATCATCGTCGTCGATGATTGCTCGCGTGACGGGACGCGCGATCTGCTGCGCACGCAGATTGCTCCGCTCGTCGACCAGATCATCTATCACGAGGTGAACCAGGGAAAGGGCGCGGCGCTGCGGACCGGATTCGCCGCCGCCACCGGTGACATCGTCATCGTGCAGGACGCCGACCTCGAGTATGACCCGAACGAATACCCGAGCCTGATCAAGCCCATCCTCGACGGCCGCGCCGACGTGGTGTTCGGCTCGCGTTTCCAGGGCGGGCAGCCGCACCGGGTGGTCTATTTCTGGCACATGGTCGGAAACAAGTTCCTGACGCTGTGCTCGAACATGGCGACCAACCTGAACCTCACGGACATGGAGACGTGCTACAAGGTGTTCCGCCGCGAAGTGCTCCAGAAGATCAAGATCGAGGAAAACCGGTTTGGGTTCGAGCCGGAGATCACCGCGAAAGTCGCGAAGCTCGATGTCGTCATCTACGAGGTCGGCATCAGCTACTACGGCCGGACCTACGCGGAGGGAAAAAAGATCGGCTGGCGCGACGGCTTCCGCGCGCTCTGGGCGATCGTGAAGTACAATTTGTTTTCGTAGCAGCCTGTCGGGCTTAGGAAAGCGGATTTTTCGCGAGCGACTGTCAGACGGACGGCGACAGGCTGCTAATCAAAAATGCCGGCGGCATTTTTGGCCAAGCAGGGCGTGAGTGCCAGGGAAACTGCTGCCAGCACCCGCATGGCCACCCGCTTCGTGAACATCGATCGTGATACTACGCTGCTGCCGCCGCCCGACCTGCGCGAGTGGGTGCCGGCCAATCACGTTCGCGCTCGACAGCGGTTCGGCACCTCCAAGCCTCTGCGATCAGTCCCGGCACCTCCGATGTTCGCGGCTTCATTTCTCCCCTGATGGTTGTTTCGCTCCTGCTCTGCCTGCTCCTTTTCACCCTCGTGACCACCGGACTCGCGTGGCCATTGGTGGCCGAACTCAAACTGGACGCGGCCGAGAAGCTGGTGACCGCAGTTGCCGGTTCGCTCGTCGGGACATTCCTGATCGGGTGGGTTATCTACACGGCGGCTCTTCCCCCGGCGGTGGTGGGGATCGTGCCGGTACTCGCGGCCATCGGGCTGCTGGCGAAACGGCGGTCATGGATCGCGCTTTCCCGCGACCCGGAAGTTTCGGCACTGTGCATCGGCCAGACGATCCTCACGGCCTGGTGTATTGGCTGGTTGATTACGGTGCGGAGCTATTCGGGCGGCGGCTGGTCGGGCGACTGGTTCGAACATTGGGAACGCACCCGGTTCTTCCTCGAACGCTGGCCGTTGGATCGGCAATTCCTCGGCTCGTTGCTGCCCGCGCGGCCGCCGCTGGCGAACGTGGTGACGGCGGTGTTTCTCGGACTCACACGCCATGACTTTGCGCACTACCAGTTCGTCACCACCGTGCTGGGCTCGCTCGCGTTCCTTCCGGCCGCGCTTTTCGTCCGTCGGTTCTCACCGCGGGACGAACCAGGCTCCGGACGGACCGGGGTGCGCGCGATCACCGTGATGGCTGCGTTGTTGATGCTCAATCCGGCGTTCGTCCAGAACGCGACGTTCGCGTGGACGAAGCTGCCGACGGTTTTCTTCACACTGGCCGGGTTGTACTTCTTCCTGCACGCGGTGCGATCGGAACGGCCGCTGGCCGGCGCGGTGCTGACCGCGGTGATGCTCGCCGCCGGCACACTCACGCATTACTCCACCGGCCCCTACGTCGTGCTTCTCGTCGCTGGCTGGCTGGCGGTGTCATGGCAGCGCCGCCGGGAGCGCGAATGGTGGCGCGCAACGCTGGCGGCGGCCGCCGTGGGCGCCGCCATCCTGGCGACGTGGTTCGGATGGGCCATCCAGCATTATGGTGCCAGCGGGACGTTGCTCGCGAACTCGAGCATCACCGCAGCGGATACGACCGCGGGCGGCCAGGTTGCGCGGATCGCCCTCAATGTGCGGGACACGATCGTGCCCCACTTCCTGCGGCCGATGGACCGGTCGCTGATCGCTCAGGCCAGCCGCGTGGGCGCGACTCGCGACTGGTTGTTTCAACTCTACCAGACGAACCTGCTCTTCGCCTTCGGCAGCGTCGGGTGGCTGGTGATCCTTGTCGCAGGCGGGCGGCAATGTCGGGATGCATCCGCCCGCGTTCGGCTCGGCTGGTGCGGGTTCATCGGCGGCGGAGTGCTGCTCGGGATTGGGGTGCATGGCGCGCGCGACACCTGGGGCCTCACGCACATTTGTCTGCAGCCGCTCATCGTGCTCGGGCTCGGCTTCCTCGCGTCACGCTGGTCCGGGTTGTCGCGGCCCTGGCGGTTCACGCTGGCTGCGGGCGCGGCGCTCGATCTCGTACTCGGAATTGCGTTACATTTCGGGGTGCAGGCCTTTGTGCTCGAGCCGGCGCCCGGCCCGCAGGAATTCCGCGCGTGGGCCGCGGAAAGGACGATGGCGATGGTGACGAATCTCGGCGGCAAGCTGCATTACCAGCTCACCTTCATCTCGGACGCACTGCCCGTGCCGCGGCTGGTGATCGGAGCGATACTGCTCGCGCTGCTGCTCGTCGCGCTCGCGCGGACGCGGCGACGGGAGCCCGCCGTGAGCGATGTGGTGGCCGCGACGCCGGCGGCAAAGCGGTAGGTTGCGCGCTGGCCGCGCAACGACCTTCGGAATGCAAGTCGACGTTGCGACGCGAGGTCGCAACCTCCAGGTGTCATCGTCGAAACTGGAACGCCGTGCCGTCGGATTCCCCGCACGCCCAACGAAGATCCTGTAAAACTGGGCTGAGCGGAATAACGTCGGACCACGGTCACACAAACAACATTGCTGCGCGGGGCGCTGCGCATCATCCCTTTATTCGTGACCCGTCCCGCTGTCACCATCGTCATACCCCTGTTCAACGAGGAGGCCGTGCTGCCCGAACTGTGCCGCCGGCTGGCCGCCGTAATGGATCAACCATCCGATTGCGGGTGGCGGGTCGTGCTCGTGGACGATGGCAGCCGGGACCGGAGCGTCGAGCTGGTGCACGCGTACGCGGAGCGTGATCCGCGCTTCGAGCTCGTCGAGCTTTCACGCAACTTCGGTTTCCAAAGCGCGCTGGCCGCGGGGCTGGCGGAGGCGCGCGGCGCGGATGCCATCATCACGCTCGACGCCGATCTCCAGGATCCGCCGGAGGTGATTCCCGAACTGGTCGCCGCCTGGCGTGGCGGAGCCGAGATAGTTCGCGCGACACGACGCTCACGCGCCGAGACCGGAATTCGGCGGTTGGGGCTGGATCTGTTTCACGCGGTTTTCCAGCGGCTCTCCGATTTTCCGATCGAAGCGAACACCGGCACCTTCGGGCTCCTCGGCCGTGATGCAATCGAGGCGTTCCACCAGCTGCCGGAGCGCCACCGTTTCTTCCCCGGCCTGCGGGCGTGGATTGGGTTTGTCTCCACCGACGTGTACTACGACCGGAAGGAACGTGCGGCCGGCCAGCCGCAGCAGACGCCGCGGCGCCTCATCCGCTACGCACTCGACGGCGTATTCAGTTTCTCCCATCTCCCGCTGCGGCTGCTGACCTATTCGGGTGTCTTCATCGCGCTGATTGGTTTTGCCGTCGGCCTGTTCTTCATCGCGCGGCGGCTGCTGGGCGTCGAAATCGCCTTCATCGGTTTTACCAGCATCATCACCCTGGTGCTGTTTCTCGGCGGCGTGCAGTTGATCGGCATCGGCGTGCTCGGTGAATATCTCGGCCGGATGTATGACGAGGTGAAACGACGGCCGCTCTACATCGTGAAGCGCCGCGCCGCCGTGCCCGCCCCACAGGAAACGCTTGCGCGTGACTGAGCCGGACGCGTCCCCCCGCCCCGGATGGTGGGGCACGCTGGTTCTAGCCGCTGCCGCCGCCGCGCTCGCGGCGGCGGCTGCCTTCGTCATGTTCAGCGCGTTCATGTTCTATGACGACGAAGGCTACGTGCTGCTCTCGTTGCGGAACTTCTCCGAGCACGGCCGGCTGTATCGCGACGTATATACGCAATATGGTCCGTTCCCCTTTGTTGTTTATTGGCTGCTGCACACCGTCGGCATGCCGATCACCCACATGTCGGGCCGGGTCATCACGGTGCTCGCGTGGGCCGGCACCGCGCTCACCTGTGCCGCGATGGTCCGGCACGCGACGCGCAGCGTGGTGGTCGCGCTCGTGGTGCTGCCCTCCACGCTTTCGTACCTCTGGGTGATGGCGAGCGAGCCGTCGCACCCGGGCGGGCTGATCGTGCTGGCGATCGCGATGGCCGCGGCCCTCGGTCATCGCTGGCTCTCAGCCGGGCTCGAGCAACGGTGGGCCGCGATCGTCGGCGTGGTGGCGGCGGCGCTGCTGCTCACGAAGATCAACGTCGGAGCGTTTTTCGTGCTGTCGGTCGCCGGCTGGCTGCTCCTGAACGCCCGCCATGACACGATTCGCCGCCGGGCTCCGCTGGTAATGGGCATCGGTGGCGTGCTGCTTCCGCTGGCGCTGATGCGCCCGTTGCTGAACGTCGACTGGATCCAAACCTACGCGCTGGTCTTCGCGCTTTCGTCCGTGGCGATGTTTCTCGCCGTCGGATCAACCGGCACCGCGCGCGCCGGGAGGAGGGAAATCGCGGTCGCAATCGCAGCCGGAGCCATCACGGGCGGGCTGATCCTCGCGGTCGTTTTCAGCCGCGGCACGAGCCCGATGGAATTGATCAACGGGATCCTGCTCGGGCCGCTGAAGCACCCCACCAGCTTCAGTCTGCCGTATAAATGGCCGGTCGGCACGGCCAGTCTCGGGGTGGTCTCGCTGCTGTTGTGCGTCGCGGCCTGGCAGCTGCGCCGACGCGGCGTGGCGATGGTCGACCCTATGGTCGCGAGCCTGCGACTGGTCGCCGTCCTCGGAATCGCCGCCGCTGTATTTGTTTTTCCACGTCACAGCCCGGATCAGACGATCTTCGCCTTCGCGCTGCCGTGCCTGTGGCTCCTGGTGTGGCCGCTGCCCGGAACCGAACCCCGCGCCCGCACGGCATGCGGGTGGCTGGCGCTGCTCTCGCTCGGGCAGTCCCTGCACGCGTTTCCCGTCGCCGGCAGCCAGATCGCGTGGGGAACCTTTCTCATCCTGCCGCTCACCGCGATCAGCGGCTGGGAGGGCGTGCGCTGGCTGGGTTGTCATTTCGCCACCTTGCCGCCGCGCGGGCGGCGGGTATTGAATGTACTGTTACGGTGTGCCGCGGTCGCATTTGCCCTCATCCTGGCGGCGCGCTTCACGACGGTGGCGGAACGTTATCGCGATGGCAGCGACCTGGATCTGCCGGGCGCGGAACTGATCCGCGTGCCGACCTCGTCGACGGCGATGTTTCGCCTGCTCACGATTAACGCGGTCGCCCATGCCGACGTGCTGTTTTCCGAACCCGAGATGGCGAGTTTCAACCTGTGGAGTGGGGTTCCGACGCCCACGCTGGCGAACGTCACGCATTGGTTTTCGCTGCTCAGCGACGTACAACAGCGGGCAATCATCCGCGTGCTGGAGGAAAAGCCGCGTGCGTGCGTCATCGTGCACCGGCCGCACCTGGACTACCTGCGACAGCTTGGATTTATCGCCGCCGGCCGGTTGCACGACCATATTGCGCAGCATTTCACGCCGGCTTTTTCCGTCGACGGCTTTGAATTCTGCGTCCGCCGCGGTCGAACGATCGAGCCGTTCATGCTCGGCGAAATCTTCCTGCGGAACGATGTTCCCGAGTCGGACCCGGAAGACACGCTGCTGACGATGCGGCTCGTCCTGCCCGCGGGGCGTCCCATCGCGCGAATCGAGTTGATGCCAGCCAGCGCGATCGGCGGCGGCCGGCTGAGCTTTCATTCCGGTAATGCGCGGGTGGAAGCGCTGCCGATCAATTTGCGCGGGCTCCCCGCGGGCGCGCCGAAAGCGCTGCCGTGGCCGCTTCAAGTCGATGGAGTGGTGAAGCTCACGATTCATTATGACCGATCGGCTCAGCCGTCGCCGCTGGCCGGGTCGCTGATCACGTTGCGCGGCGCGGACGGCGCGGAAATCGCACTCGCGCGCTTGAAGCAATGAGCGCCAATATTCCCCGCGTGCCGATTCGGCTATGGCCGGCGTCGCGCAACCAGCAGCAGGCTCACGCCGAAGGGAAATGGCACACGCGAACGCGCCATGCCGACAAAGACGGAACGCAGCATCGTATTCAGCCAGCGCGGCGGGATCCGGTCCTCGCTGCGCGCCCGCCCCGGCTGCCGGCCGGCGAATATGGCCCGGCCTTTGCGCACGACCCACACCGCGGGAAACACCAGCACGTTGGTGTAATTGGCGTGGACAATCTCCCACTCCTCGGGCGGAAAAAGCGATTTCAGCCGGGTGCGATCGTATCGACGATGATGATGCAGCGCCACGTCCCAGTCGCTCCACAGCGCCATGCTCGCCGGGACGGTGACGATGGCGAGCCCGCCGGGCTTGAGCAGCCGGTGAAAACCGCGCACGACGGCCGCGTCGTCCGGCACGTGTTCGAGTACATCGAGCGCGGTCACATATTCGAGCGACTCATCGGGCAGCGGCACGCGATCGCCGGCGAGGCTGAGGATTTGGTCCGGGTGGAATCGCGTGCGCAGGATGCGCAACGACTCCTCGTGATCGTCGAGGACGAGGACGCGGCATTGCGCCTCCATTTCCTTCGCAAAGCGCCCGGTGCCCGCTCCGCAATCGAGCAACGTATGGTGCGCGCAGGGCGGAGAAATTCGCTTCAGCCAGTGCCGCGCGATGTCGCGCTTGCCCGCGTAATACCAGTGGTCGCCCTCGATCGCTTGCAGGTTGGCATACTCGGAGGGATCCATGCGGTTTCGCCAAAGCGTTGTTTTGTCCGCGGCACTTGTCCAAGGTGAAACCGATGCCCGGTCCCGCGACGACCTCGATCGCCCCCCCGGCCGACAAACGGCGACGCGGCCCACCGCTGCCGGCGACCATCGCCGCAGCCGTGCTGCTCGTGATCCACTTCGCGCTCGCGGTCGGAAGCAAGTTCGAGGCGAGCACGACGTCGGACGAACTGGTCCATCTTACCGCGGGGGTGAACCACTGGCATAACCACGACTACCGGTTGCACCCCGAAAACGGCATCCTGCCCCAGCGGTGGGCGGCGCTGCCGGCCTGGCTGGGCGGCGCGAAGTTTCCGGCGCTGGCGGGGAACGACTATTGGCGGACCAGCGATGCCTGGGTGATCGGACACCAATTTTTCTACGAAACCGGCGAGGATCATTTTCCGCGTCTGATGGCGGGCCGCGCGATGATCGCACTCTTCAGCGTCGGCACCGGACTCCTGATCTTTCTCTGGTCATGGCGGATCTTCGGTGCGGCCGGCGCGCTCGTTTCCCTCATCCTCTTTGTTTTCAGCCCGGATTTTCTGGCGCACGGTGCGCTCGTGACCTCCGACACCTGCATGGTGTTCTTCTTCCTCGCGGCCGGTGGCTCGTGGTGGCGCCACCTTCACGACGGGCGCGCGCGTACTTGGTGGCTCTCGGCCGTGGTCCTGGGGCTCGCGTTCGTGGCCAAGTTCTCCGCCGTCCTGCTCATTCCCATGATGGCAATCATGGCCGCGGTTCGCGCGTTCGCGCCCGAGCCCCTGCACCTCGGCGGCCGCGTGTTTCTCCGGCCGGCGGGGAAACTCGTCGCCGCGACGGCTTCCGCCATCGGGCATGCCGTGGTGACCGCCCTGATCATCTGGGCCTTCTATGGTTTCCGGTTTTCGGCGTTCAACCCGGCCCTGCCCGGCGCCTTTGACTTCATCGTGTCGGAAAAGTCGTTCGCCCATTACGACCGGCTTTCCGGACAGCTGATTCGGGCGGCAACCTCGGCGCACCTCCTGCCCCAGGCCTTTCTGTTCGGTTTTTCCTATGTGCTCGAGACCGCACGGATGCGCTCGGCGTTCTTGAATGGTGAATACAGCCTCACCGGCTGGAAGACGTTCTTCCTCTGGACCTTTTTTCTCAAGAGCACCGTGCCCGTGCTGCTGATTACCGCCGGTCTGGCGGGACTCGCGGTACGGCGCGCCATCCAGCCGGGACACCTTCGCGCCTTTTATCGTTTCACGCCGCTGCTCGCCCTATTCGGGGTCTACTGGCTGTTTTCGATCACCAGCCAGCTCAACATCGGCCACCGCCACATCCTGCCGATCTACCCGGTGATTTTCATCGGCGCCGGCGTGGTGGGGCCGTGGCTATTCCGCCGTCGGATTGCGGCCGTGGGGATCGGCCTGCTGCTGGGGTGGCATGTTTGCGCGGCCGCTTGGATTGCGCCGTACTTTCTTGCCTACTTCAACCCCGTCGCGGGTGGTCCGCAAAACGGCTGGAGACACCTCGTCGATAGTTCGCTCGACTGGGGCCAGGATTTGCCCGGCTTGAAGAAATGGCTGGACCGACACGCCGGCAACGAGCCGGTCTTCCTTTCCTATTTCGGCACGGGCCAGCCCGGCTACTACAAGATCGACGCGCGCCGGCTCGGATTCATCAACCACTTCAAGTTCCCTGTCACCTATGAGAAGCTGGAGCCCGGGTGGTACTGCATCAGCGCGACGCTGCTGCAGGAGGTCTACTCCGCCAGCCGCGGCCGCTGGACCGACGAGCGGGAGCGGGATTACCAGCAGCTGCGCGCACTGGAGCCGACGTTCGAGATCTACACGCGCGACCCAGCGCAGCGGGAGGAGTTGGAGCGAAACATCCCGGCCGCACAGTGGCAGGCGATGATTGCGCGGCACGACAGCCTGAGGTTCGCGCGGCTTGCGCCCCACCTGCGCCTGCGCAAGGCCGATGCGCAGGTTGGCTACTCGATTCTTATTTATCGGCTGACGGCGGAGGAGGTGCGCGGCGCCACCGCCGGTCCCGCTTCCGAGTGGAACGCGCTCATCGAAAAGGCCGCCAGCCATCCGTGATGGGCCGCGAACCACGAGCTTCACCCGGGTTTCTCGTCACCGTCGCGGTGCTGCTGGCCGGGCTGCACGCCGTCCTCGCCGTCACGGCCACGGTGGATAAAAGCATGACGGCGGACGAAATCGCGCATCTCACCGCCGGGCACGCCTACAACGTGCGCGGCGATTTCCGGATGCAACCGGAGAACGGCAACCTCCCGCAACGTCTGGCCGCTCTTCCGCTCGGCGTGGCCCGCGTGGCCCTGCCGGATCCGAACACGCCGTCGTGGCGCCGGGCGGACATCTGGAATTACGGCCACACGTTCTTCTACGAGTCGGGCATGACGGTGGATTGGTGGCTGTTCCTGGGACGAGGCATGATCGCGCTGGTGAGTGCGGCGACCGGCCTGCTGATCTTCGCCTGGTCGCGCGCGCTTTTCGGGTGGACCGGCGGGTTTGTTTCGCTGGCGCTCTTTGTGTGCTCGCCGACGTTCCTCGCGCATGGCGCGCTCGCGACGTCGGACGTGGTGATGACTTTCTTCTTTCTCGCCTCCGTCGGCGCGTGGTGGCGGCACCTGGAACATCCGGGCGCGTTGGGCGCCGCGCTGAGCGCAGTCGTGTTCGGCTTGTCGTTCGTGGCGAAATTTTCGGCCGTACTGCTCGGGCCGATGCTCGCCTTGTGCGCGCTGGGGTGGGCGCTCGGGGCGGTGCGAACGATGGGCCGGAAGCTGGTGCTGGCGCGGCTCATCCGCACGACCGCGGTACACGCGGTGACGGCGTGGGCGATTATCTGGATGTTTTACGGGCTGCGGTTCGCGGCCTTCGCGCCCGAGCTGGCAGCGGACGCCTCCTTCAATCACGGGTGGGGCTTCGTGCTCACCGGATTGGGGCGTCCCGCGCCGGTGATCGCGGAGCTGAAGGACTGGCATGTGCTGCCCGAGGCGTGGATGTATGGATTCACTTTCGTGCTGCAATTCGCGCGGGCGCGCGGCGCGTTCTTGAATGGTGAATACAGCTTCACCGGCTGGGCGCATTTCTTCCCCTTCGCTTTCCTGGTTAAATCGACCGTGCCGTTGCTGCTGCTCACCGGCGGCGTGGTGGTCATGGCGCTGCGCAAGCCGCGGGCCGCGGCGACTGCCGTGTGGATTCGCTATCGCTCGCTGATCCCGCTCGCCGCGCTGTTCGTCGTCTACTGGCTCACGTCGGTCGGCAGCAATCTGAACATTGGTCACCGTCACATCCTGCCGACGTATCCCGTGTTATTCATCGCGGCAGGCTGGGTCGGACAGGCGCTGACACGAAGGCCGCTGTTCGTGCGGCTCGCGGTCGCCGCTGCCGTGGTGTGGCAGGCGGCGGAATCATGGCGGATCCGGCCGCACTACCTCGCCTATTTCAACCAAATCGTCGGCGGACCGGCGAACGGGTGGCGCCACCTGGTGGATAGTTCGCTGGATTGGGGGCAGGATTTGCCGACGCTGAAAGTCTGGCTCGATCGGCACGCGCCCGGAGAAAAAGTCTATCTGTCCTACTTCGGCACCGGCGAGCCCGCCTACGAGGGCATCAAGGCAACGGCGCTGCCCACGCTGCCGCAGGTCGGGCCACCGCGACCCTGGCATCGATTGACGGGCGGGGTCTACGCCGTCAGCGCGACAATGCTGCAGCATGTGTACAGTACGATTCGCGGCGAGTGGACGCTCAAGCTCGAGCGTGAGTACCAGGAGCTGCGCACGCTCGAGCCGACCTTCCTCGCGTTTCAAACCGATGGGGCACGGCGGGCGGAGTTGCTTCGCGACATGCCGCAGCCGCGCTGGGCGGGACTCTGGCAACGGTACGAACTGCTTCGGTTCGCGCGGCTGTGCTACTGCCTGCGCGCGCGGCAGCCGGACGGAATTCCAGGTTACTCCATTCTGGTTTACCGGCTGACCGATGCCGAGGTTCGCGCCGCGACTGCTGGTTCATTGGGTGAGTGGGCCGCGCTGATCGAGAAAACGAGCGCGACGAACTCCGGGCGGGAGGCGAGACCATAAACCGCCGGGAGTTTGCAAGCAACGCGAACTACTGGCCGGCAGGTGGCGGAGGTTGGGCGCGGAGTTGCTCGGGCGTCTTCCAGTCTGACGGAAGATCCACCGCGGTCAGCCGGCTGATCCGGCAAATTCGAGTACCGAATCGTTTCTCCGTCACGAGCTGGAGTTTGAAGAATGAAGGCAGCGCATCCTCGACAATCGGCGCGTGATCGCCGTTCGCCGTCGTGGGTCGAAGCGACTGGATGACCAGGATGTCACGGTACGTGCCGGCCTTGAGTTGAAACTGAAGCCGGTCCGCGACCATGCGGGCCCGGCCGATGAGGATGGCGGGCTTTTTTTCCAGCAACCACGGGACACTCGAGTTTCCAGTGACAACCAGCCGGCTGCCGGGCGGCATGGCGTTGACGAAGCGGCGCTGCCATTCGATTTCGTCGATCCCGAGATGGGAGTAATAGTGATAGCTGAATCTGCCCGCGGCCATCGCGGTGCCGAAAAAGGCGACCACGATCAGCAACGTGCGAGTTGCAGGTATCCACTTATCCAGACGCATCGCGAGTGCGACCGCGGCGAAGGCCATCAACAAATGGAGCGGAAGGCTGAAGCGCGACGCCATCGGGTCATCGAACCGGGACCAGTAGTAACACAGCACGAGCAGCGTGTTCGCGACGATCGCGATGCCGACGCACGCCAGCGCGACCGCGGCGCCTCCCGCCCGGTGGTGGCGGCGCAGGCGCATCACGACCATCACCATGGCCCAAGCCAGACCAATCAACCCCGCGGTCGAGAGCACGACGGAGTTCGAGCGCTCGGAATCCGCGTTGAAGAGGTAGGAAATGGCGCCGCGGAAGTTGTCGGCGAAATAGGTGAACGAGAAGCGGCTCTCGCTTCGCTCGTTGAGCTCCCAGAGCACGGGCGTGTTCGATACGACCTTGTTTTGGAGCGCGACTGGCAGCAGCAGCAGCGGGACGAAAATCGCGGCCCACGGCATCAGGATTCGCCGCTCACGCAGCCAGCCCACGGCGGTGATCAACGCGGCCGAAAGTACGAACAGGGCGGACTCGTAACGTGATTGCGCGAGCAATACGGCCCCGAGCAGGAAAGCGGTAAGCCGCGTTTCCGAGGGCCGATCGACATAGGCGGCCCCCAGCACGAGCGTGACGAGGATCATCGCCACATTGGTGAGCTCCATCCCCGAGCCGGTGGCGTTTTGGCCCAGCAGCGGGAGCGTGCCCATGAACAAGAGTGCGAGCATTCCACCCAGGAAGCCCGCGAGCATCCGGCCAAAAACAAATGCGAGCGCGAGCGTGAGCGGCGCCAGGATGCTGTTGACGAGATACCCGTTGAGCAGCCTATACCCGCTGAGGTCGTGGGCGAGCGAGACGAGGAACGGATAAAAATAGGGCCGCTTGTCGAGGTAGTTGTCGGTCGAGACGAACACGCCATCGATTTCGTAGCCGCGTACCATCGTCGCGACCTCGCGAAAGTAGTGCATGTTGAACGCGGTCGACTGGAGGACGAATTCGTCGTTCAGAATCTTGCTTTGGTACGGCTCGGCGTTGATCGCCATCAGCGAAAACACCGCGATCGCAAACGCGGCGAGGAATGTTTCACGCCGGGCCAGAGGAGCGGAGAATATCCGGCCGTCGCGCCGCATTTTCCACCAGGACCAGCCGAACAGCGCCACGGTCGCGAGCATCACGTAATATCCGCGGTTTCGCACCAGCATCTCGGCCTGCTTGACCGAGACGGCGATGAAGCCGACGAACACGGCGACGACGGCACTGACGCCAAAGGCGGCCAGGCGTACGTCTTGCCGCTGGAGGAACGGACCGATGCGGGATGAAATCGCACTCACGCGACGAAGCGGGTCGCTAGGGTAGCCGCCGGAAGAAATTCTCGAAATAGGCCTTGCGGACGGTTTCGCGCTCGGCCGGCGTCAGCGGCTTCGCCGACGGCAGTGCGGGTGGTACGGCGGACGCCGGGCCCTCCGCGATTTTCACCACCCGGCTGATTCGACTCAGCCGCAGCAGCGTGAACCGCCGCTCCAACACGGTCTCGAGTTCATAATCCGGACCGACGTCATCGTCATGCTCGATGGTCAACGCGCCGGTGTTCGTATCGACGTTGAAACGCTGAAACACATACATCGCGCTGAACGTACGATTCCGAAAATGAAACAGGACGTCCTCCTTGCGCTGGATAGCCTGGGGTTGCGGCGTCGCCGACACCTGATGGACGAGCCAAAAAATCGCGTTCAGGTCGATGAAGAGGTAATCCTTTTCCGGATGCTGCGCGATAAACTCGCGTTTCCAGTCACCCTCCCGGCCGACGTAGTAGTCCTGCGTGTAGTCGTGACGCGACATCGCCGGCAGCGAGTGGATGAGCAAGGCCATGACGCTCACCACGCACAACGACTGCAACGCGCGCCGTCCGCCGAGTTCCGCCGTCATGGTGACAATCGCAAGCACCAGCCCAAGGTTCAGCGGCAAGCTGAGTCGACGAATGACCGGATCATCGAACTTTCCCCAGAAGTAGCACATCAGGAGCGCAGTGTGAGCGGCGAACCCGAGGGCAAAGACCGCCAGCGCGAGCCGGTTCGAGTCGGCCGAGCGAGCGGCGCGGACGATCTTGACCCACCACAAGACAAAGAACGGGAGCGCGATGAATCCCAGCGCCGCAATCGCCAGCGAGTTCGAATGTTCGCCGGTCGTGCTGAAGAAGAAATTCAGCGCGTGGTCCAGGTTCTCCGGAACATATCCGATGGAGAAAGGCCGGTCGTATCCGGGCCGGCTCGCAAGTTCCCACGATGATTCGCGGGAGCGGAAAACGGCATGGTGCAGCGCATACGGCACAAGCAAGAGCGGCGCCCAAAGGATTCCCATGCTGATGACGGGTTCCCGACGCTGCCACCAAACCCACGCGACAAGCAGAACGACGGGAATCAGGAAGAGGATCGATTCGTACCGGGTGTGGGCGAGAAGTACCCCGGAAAGCACAAATGCCCACTGGGAATTCGCATCGCGGCGGACCGCAAATCGCATCCCCAGTGCCAGTGTGCTCAGGATCATGACGAGGTTGAGCAGTTCGAACCCGCCACCGGTGGCGTTCTGTGCCAGCAAGGGCAGACCGGTCAGCAGCAGGACGGTCAGAACTCCTCCTGCCATGCCGGCGACGCGCCGGCCGACATGGAATGCCAGTCCGAGGAACACGAAGGCGAGGATCGTATTCAACACGAAGGCATTTTCCGGCCGATAGCCGGTAAAGTCGTGCAACACGGAGGTCAGGAACGGCTGGAAAAGCGGCCGCTTGTCGAGCTGACCGTTCAGAATCTGGAACGCGCCGTGGATGTCATTGCCCCGCATCGGCACCAACGCCGTCTTCTCGAGATGCATCGTCATGGACGTGCCCAGCAGCATTGCCTCATCCATGAGGATCTTGAACCCGTAGCGCTCGTGCACCAGCAGCACGATAGCGCAGGCGGCAACAAGCATGGCCGGCCAGAGCGGTCTGTTTCGCCAGAGTCGCCAATCAAAGGGCGTGTCGCGCGCGAGTTTTACCAGCGAGATGGCGAACAGGATGGCGAACACCAGCATCGCCCAGTACCCGCCATAAATGACGAGCCGCATCGATTCGTCGGCCGTAAAGGCGCGGAAGCCGAGGACGATGGCAAGTACGCCGTTCAGTCCGAGCAACACCCAGAGGCGACGTTGGGGGGCCAAAGCTCCGGAAAAAGTCATAAGAAAGCCGTCCACCGGACGATGGACGGCTAGGAACTAAACGAAAGCCCGGATTTTTACGGGGCGTAGGTGATGGTACGGACGCCAGCGATGCCGCCGATGGTGATCGTCGTGCCCTGGCTGAAGCCGTCGGGGTACGTTTCACCTGCAACGGTGTTGACCGCCTTCACGTACTTGTCCGAACCGACGAGGTTGCTCGAGGCGACTGTCGACACGCCGTTTTCCAGGAAGTACTGGTCGGCCGCCGCGGAAAGCTGGCGGGCGTTGTTCAGCACAGCTTTGTCCTGTGACGACTGGCGAACCTTTTGGAAGGCCGGGATAGCCATCGCGGCCAAGAGGCCGATGATGACAACCACGATCATGATTTCGACGAGGGTGAAGCCCCGGTTGGAGTGATACGTTTTCATAGCTGGCTTATGTAGTATTGGATTATAAACAACGTCGCGAAATGCGGCGCGGATTGAAATAGATGGCGGACAACCTGATCCGACACGATGCCTAAAGTGTAAAAAGGGGATGAACGATTCACAGTGCCGGAACCTCGCAAAACGCGGCGAATGGCGAGGCTGCGGGCCAAAAAAAAGCCGCCCGAAAAGGGCGGCTCGAGTTCGATCAGCTCGAAAGCAAGTTAGGGAGCGTAGGTAACCGTACGCACGCCGGCGATACCACCGATGGTGATCGTCGTGCCCTGGCTGAAGCCGGCCGGATACGTTTCTTGCGCAACCGTGTTGATCGCCTTCACGTATTTGTCGGAACCAACCAGGTTGCTCGAAGCGACCGTCGACACACCGTTTTCCAGGAAGTACTGGTCCGCGGCGGCGGAGAGCTGACGAGCATTGTTCAAGACCGCCTTGTCCTGCGAC
>JAUSID010000042.1 GCA_030648295.1 Opitutaceae bacterium
ACTCGACGAGGATTTTGCCCGGACCACGGCGTTCGGCTGGCTCGAGCGCCATGCGGCGCAGTTTGGATTCCGCTTGTCCTACCCGCGTGACAACCCGCATGGCATCGGATACGAGCCATGGCATTGGTGCTGGCATCGGTAGGTCCGCTCCATTTCAGCCGTATCGGGGCACTCCATCGCAACATCTTGTAGCGGCGAGCGCCAGCGAGCCGGTGCCGCAAGCCCCCTTGCTCCAGGCGCCACGGCGACAATCGCTCGGGGAATGGCGAAAAAATGTTGGCCGCCAGTCCGGCACGTGATTCGCTTCCTCACCTCGAAAAACATCCCCAACATGAAATTCTCCCGCAGACAATTCCTCGGATCGACGGCCAGCGCCGTGATCGTCGCCGGCATGAAAGCCCAGGGCAAGGTCCTCGGCGCCAACAATCGCGTACGCGTGTGTGTCGTCGGCTTCAACGGCCGCGGCGGCTCGCACGTCAAGGAATTCATGGCGATGAAGGGCGACTCCGAGGTTGCCGGCCTGTGCGACATTGACGAGAGCGTCCTCGCCAAGGGCGGCAAATCGGTCGAAAAAGAACAGGGCAAGGCACCGCAGCTCTTCAAGGACGTCCGGCAGGCCTGCACCGCGAAGGATATCGATGCGATCTCGATCGCGACGCCGAACCACTGGCACTCGCTCGCCTCAATGCTCGCGATGCAGGGTGGCAAGGACGTCTACGTCGAGAAGCCGATGTCGCATAACATCTACGAGGGGCGGCAGGTCGTGGCTGCCGCGCAGAAATATGGCCGGATTGTCCAGCACGGCACGCAGAGCCGGTCGAACCCGACACTGATTCGCGACATGAAGCTGATTCACTCCGGCTTCATCGGACAGATCGTCGAGTCGCGCGGCTACGTTTATAAAAACGGCAATCGCGCCTCGATCGGTCGCGGCAAACCGGGACCGGTGCCGCCCGGAATCGACTGGACGCTTTGGCAGGGACCCGCGCGCGAGGCGCAGTACATGATCAATGTGACGAAGCCGAAGAAGCCCGGGCTCTACGTGCACTACGACTGGCACTACTTCTGGGAATACGGCAATGGCGAGATCGGCAACCAGGGTGTGCACCAGATGGACCTCGCGTGCTGGGGCCACAATCGCGGGATGCCAACGCGCGCGCACAGCGCGGGCGGGCGCTTCGGCATGGACGACGACGGCCAGACGCCGAACACGCAGGCGACCACGTTCTCGTATCCCGATGGATCAATTCTGACCTTCGAGGTGCGCAATCTCGGGTCGTTCCAGGAAATGGACGGCGGTGATTGCGGTAACAGCTTTTTTGGCACGAAGGGCTTCTACGTCGTGGGCAAGGGCTTCTTCACCTACAAGCAGGGCCGGATGGAGCAGCGGGAGAAGATTCCGGTCCCCGGCGACGCGGCGACAAACGACGAGGGCAACGCCTTCAAACGCTTCGTCAACGCCGTGCGTTCGCGCAAGCAGTCGGACGCGCCGATGTCGGTGCTCGATGCGCACATCTCCTGTGCGCACTGCCATCTCGGCAACATCGCGTTTCGGCTCGGCCGCTCGCTGGAGTTCGATGGCAAGACCGAACGATTCAAGGACGCCGAGGCAAACAAGTACCTTTCGCGTGATTATCGAAAGGGCTTCGAGGTGCCGAAGGTCGCGGGCGATAATTTCGCCGTGACCTGAACTAGCGCGAGCAATTCTGATTTCACCAGGCCGGCAGCAACGCGCTGCCGGCCTTTTTCGTGAAGACGTCATGACGTGTTCCGAGTCGGAACTCACGAGCCAGGGCTCATGCGAAGGCGCGAAGACTCATGAGTTCAGCAAGTCGGCTGCCAGCAAAGTGACGGTCTCCCGTTACTAACCTGTCCCTTATGGCAGATCGGCCTTGCTCAGCGACTTTGCGACTTCGCACAGGAAATCTGAAGTGGCAGCGACCAAAGCGTCGGTGTCCGTTATTAACCTGTCCCTTATTGGCAGCCGTTTGAGCCGTTGGGGGTCTGCGTTATTAACCTGTCCCTTATTGGCCTGGCCGCTCCGTCGGGGCGACGTGAGCCACCATGACTCCAAGTACGCCGCGGAAGCCACTGCCGTTCGCAATGTGCCCGCATGAACCTCTGCACTTCCGCTTATTATTTAGAACAATTCCAATTCTCACTTGCACATTAGAACCATTCCAATTTGGTACGGACCAACCAAATGCCCACACCCCCGACCATCGACGTTCTCTCGCAACGGCTTGCTGACAGCGGACTGCGGTCCACCCCACAACGCGAGGTCGTCTACAACGTTCTCCTAGCCAAGCGCGACCACCCCACGGCTGACGAAGTCTACGTCCGGGTCAAGGCCGAGCTGCCCACGATTTCGCTGGCGACGGTCTACAACTGCCTGGAAACGCTCGTGCAGTGCCGCCTCGTCCGCTCGGTCAATTTCGAGCGCGGGCCGACGCGCTACTGCCCGAACCTGCGGCCGCACGCTCATTTTCACGACGAAAAGACCGGCGAAACCCACGACATCGACCTGCCGCCGTCACTGCTCGAAACCGTCAACGGCATCCTGCCCAAAGGCTACGACGCGAAGTCGGTGGAAATCATTTTCCGCGGTTCAGCCGCCCATCCCGCCAGCAACGCAGGTGCGAATGGCGCGACTTCAGGTATCGTGCCGCCGTCGAATTAGACTCGTTTTCGTTTTCCAAGCTTTTCCAACTATACCGTTTCGCACTTTTCCATGTCCTCGCTCGAAATCAAAAACCTCCACGTCACCATCGGCGAAAAGGAGATCGTCAAGGGACTCTCGCTTCAAATCAGCAGCGGCGAGGTCCACGCCATCATGGGGCCCAACGGCACCGGCAAGTCGACGCTCGCGATGGTGATCGCCGGCCACCCGGATTATGTCGTGACCAGCGGCGACGTGCTACTCGACGGCAAATCGGTGCTCGCGATGGAGGCCGACGAGCGGGCGCGGTCCGGACTCTTCCTCGCCTTCCAGTATCCGAGCGAGATTCCCGGTGTTTCCATCGCGAACTTCATGCGCGCCGCCGTCCAGGCGCGGATGGCGGAGGGCGAGGAACTCGACGCCACCAGCTACTACAAGCGGCTCTACGCCAAGATGGACATGTTGAAGATCGACCGGAAATTCACCGCGCGCTCCGTCAACGAGGGTTTCTCCGGCGGCGAAAAAAAGCGCTGCGAAATTTTGCAGATGGCGATGCTCGAGCCGAAGTTCGCGCTGATGGACGAGACCGATTCCGGCCTCGATATCGACGCGCTGCGGATTGTCGCCGAGGGCGTGAACGCCCTTCGCGGTCCCGGCCTCGGAGTTCTCCTCATCACGCACTACCAACGCCTCCTGAACTACATCATCCCGGATTTCGTCCACGTGATGTATGCCGGCCGCATCGTGAAGAGCGGCGACAAATCGCTCGCGCTCGAACTCGAAGCGAAGGGCTACGACTGGGTAAAGAAGGAATTCGCCCTCGCGAATCCCTGATCCGCGTACCGCCGCCCGCGAAACACACGCCGCACCATGAAATCAGCACCTGACACCGACACCCTTTCCGACCGCGAAATCGAGGAGGCCAACGCCGCCAATCCTGTTGCCGGCATCGACCAGACCCGCGGCGATTTCAAGTACGAGATGTCGTACGAGTTCGACGCCGGCACCGGCCTGAACGAGAAGACCGTCGACTATATCAGCGGCGTGAAGAAGGAGGCGTCCTGGATCCGCGACTTTCGCCACAACGCGCTGAAGATCTTCCGCTCGAAGCCGATGCCCACGCACTGGGCGACGAAGGATCTCGAGAACATCAATTTCGACAAAATCCGCTATTACCTCTCCCAGGGGCAGAAGCCCAAGCGCACGTGGGACGAGGTGCCGGACGACATCAAGCATACGTTCGAGCGGCTCGGCATCCCCGAGCAGGAACGCAAATATCTCGCCGGCGTCGAGGCGCAGTTTGACTCCGAGGCGGCGTATTCGAATATCAAGGACGTCGTCTCGAAGCAGGGCGTCATTTTTGCCAATTCGACCGAGGCGCTGCGCGAGCATCCCGAGATCTTCCGCAAGTTCTTCGGCAAGGTCATCCCGACCGGCGACAACAAGTTCTCCGCCCTCAACAGCGCGGTATTCTCCGGCGGCTCGTTCATCTACGTGCCGAAGGGCGTGAAGGTGGCCCAGCCGCTCCAGGCCTACTTCCGGATCAACGCGGAAAATTTCGGCCAGTTCGAGCGCACGCTCATCATCGCGGACGAAGGCGCCGAGGTGGTCTACATGGAGGGCTGCACCGCGCCAAAGTTCTCCACTTCGACGCTGCACAGCGCCGTGGTCGAACTCGTCGCGCTCAAGGGCGCCAAGATCCAGTACATCACCGTCCAGAACTGGGCGAACAATGTGTTCAATCTCGTGACGAAGCGCGGCGTCGCGCACGAGGAGGCCGAGATCAAGTGGATCGATTGCAACATCGGCTCGCGGCTCACGATGAAATATCCCGGCGTGGTCCTGAAGGGCCGCAAATCCCGTGGTGAAGTCATCTCAATCGCGCTTGCCAACGACGGCCAGCACCAGGACACCGGCGCGAAGATGATTCACGCCGCCGACGAGACGACTTCGAACATCGTGGCCAAGTCGATCTCGGTCGGCCAGGGCCGCAGCACGTATCGCGGTCAGGTTCACATCCCGAAGCATCTCAAGGGCTGCAAGAACAACACCGAGTGCGACGCGCTGCTGATCAACACGAACAGCCGCACCGACACGTATCCGGCAATCACCGTACGTGGTGACCGCAACTACGTGCAGCACGAGGCCAGCGTCTCGAAGGTGAACGAGGAGATGATTTTCTACATGCAGCAGCGCGGGCTGACCGAGGGCCAGGCCATGAGCCTGGCGGTGAACGGATTCATCAACGACCTGGCCCGCCAGTTCCCGATGGAATACTCCGTCGAATTGAAGCGGCTGATCGATCTCGAGATGGAAGGCTCGGTCGGCTGACCCGAGCAGTGATGCGTGGTGCGTGACGAGTGACGAGCTCGGACCGCCGGCACTCGTCACTGGTCACTCATCACTTGTCACTACGAGCCATGTCCGCTCCCTCCCCTCTTTCCGTCCTCTCGCATTCACCGATCGGTTCGTTCGCGCCCGACGTGTTCGCGTCGCATCTGGCGAGCGTCGGCGTCGCGCCGGCGTGGTGGCTCGAACGCAAGCGAGCCGCGTACGAGAAATTTGCCGCCCTGCCGCTGCCCAAGCGCACCGACGAATCGTGGCGGTTCAGCAACATCCTCGGACTCACGCTCGACCGTTTCGCGCTCGCCGCACCGGCCAAGCCGTCGCTCGCGCCTTTCCCCGTGCCGCACGCGGCCAGCCTCACCTTCGTCAACAACCGGGCGATCGAAGGCGGGCAAAAGCACGGATGGATGGAACTCCCCGCCGGCGTCGTCATCACCACCATCGGTGAGGCCCTGGCGAAATTTCCCGACCTGCTGCGCAGCCACTTCATGGCCCAGCCGCAAAAACTCGGCTCGGGAAAATTCGCCGCCCTGCACACCGCGTTCCTGCACGACGGCGCGTTCATCTACGTGCCGCGCGGCGTCGAGGTCCCCGCGCCCATCGTGATCACCCACATTGCCGCCGGCCCGGGCGCCGCCGTCTTTCCGCACACCCTTGTGATCGCGGAGGAAAACTCCAAGGTTTCCGTCGTCGACACGTTCGCCTCCGCCGATGCGACCCCCCAGTTTGCCTGCGGCGCGAACGACCTCTATGCCTCCCACGGCGCGCAGATCACCTACATCGGCGCTCAAGCCTGGTCGCGTGAGACGATGTCGTTCCAGTTCAACTCGACCGTCGTGCGTCGCGATGCGCGCGTCCAATCGCTGAACCTGCACCTCGGCGGTCGGCAGGCGCGGCACGAGTCACTCTCGCAGCTCCAGGCGCCCGGCGCGTTTTCCGAGATGCTCGCGCTCACCGTCGCGGACCAGACCCAGGAGTTCGACCAGCGCACGCTCCAGATTCACCAGGCGGCGAACACAAAGTCGGATTTGCTCTACAAGAACGCGCTGCGCGATCAGGCGAAGACGATCTTCTCCGGGCTGATCATCGTCGACCCGGACGCACAAAAGACCGACGCGTACCAGAGCAACCGCAACCTGATGCTGAGCGAGGAGGCGGAAGCGAACTCGCTCCCTGGCCTCGAAATCCAGGCCAACGACGTCCGCTGCACCCACGGAGCCACCTCGTCGCGAATCGATCCCGAGCAGGAATTCTATCTCCAATCGCGCGGCATCCGGAAGGAAATGGCCGACGAACTCCTGACGTTCGGTTTCTTCGAGGAAGTCCTCAACCGGCTCGCAAGCGACGAGCTTCACGCCTCGCTCCGCACCATGATCCAGACCCAATTCACGAAAGGACCAAGGGTCTGAGAGGGACCAAAAGACCAAAGGACTAAGAGACCAAGGGACCCGGACCAAACAACCTCGGTGCAACGCCTGCTTCCGACATCAGCCAGGTCTTCAGTCTCTCGCTGGTCTCTTCGTCCCTTCGTCCCTTAGACTTTTAGTCCCTTAGTCCCTTCCTCCCTTTCCGCCATGAATCGCGAACGCATCCTTTCCCGCGAGATCACCGTCACGCAGATTCCGTCCGGCGACAAACAAAAGCTGCCGGCCGGCTCACGCGTGTTCATCCACCAGACGCTCGGCGGCAGTTATACGGTGCAAACCGACTTCGGTCTCTTCCGCATCGACGGCGCCGACGCCGATGCGATCGGCGAGCAGGTCAAGGACACGGAGGTAAGAGCGAACACGCTGTCGGACGGCACGCCCGACCCCGAGGCGGTGTGGGCGCAGTTGCGGCAGGTTTTCGATCCGGAAATCCCGGTGAACATCGTCGATCTCGGGCTGGTTTACTCGATGGACATCGAGAAAATCGAATCACCCGGCCCCGAGGCGGAAGGCGGCTATCGCGTAAACGTCGCGATGACGCTGACGGCGCCCGGCTGCGGCATGGGCCCGGCGATCGCGGAGGACGCGAAGTCGAAGATTCTCCTCGTGCCCGGAGTCGCCGATGCCGATGTGCGCCTCACCTGGGATCCGCCGTGGAACCAGCAGATGATTTCCGAAGAGGGCAAGATGAAGCTCGGGTTGATCTAGCCATCCGGGGGCGCAGGCGTCTCGCGGCGTCAGCAGCGACGCCAAACCCAAACATTCTTGCCCCGCGCAGCTGCGCAGGACGAGACACTGTGGACTTGGAAAGCGCCGGAGCGTCCGCAACGCTCCGCGCCCGAATGAATCCTTTCTTTCTGCGCGGGTGGCTTGCCGCGGCGCTTATCTTGCCGGCGGCCTTGTTTGCGGCCAAGCCACCGGCGATCCTTCCCGGGTATCAGCCGGACGGCTCTGTCCTGCTGCCCAATCAGTGGTCGCTCCGACCCGTTGGCCGCCAGCTCCTCCTCGGCGACTTCCCCGTCAACATCGCGCTGCATCCATCCGGTCAATACGCCGCCATCCTCCACTCCGGCTATTCGCAACACGAAATCCGCATCGTTGACATCAAGACGGCACAACCCGTGTCGCAGGTGACGCTCGAGGAGTCGTTCTATGGGCTGGCTTGGTCGCCCGACGGCAAGCAGCTCTACGCCAGCGGCGCCTCGCTCGAAATAATCCACGCGTTCGCCTTTGCGAAGGGCTATCTCTCCGGCAATCGCGAGCTGCGGTTGCGCGCCAACGAGGAGATGGGCGTGCCGATCGGCGTGGCCGTGTCGTCCAACGGCCGCGCCCTATACGTCGCCGAAGGCTGGGGCCAGCGCGTGACGAAAATCGATGCGAACACCGGCGTGGCACAATGGTCCCTGAAACTCGGGGCGCCGGAAGGCCAGGCGCGCACGGCGCCGGACTCGGAGCGCGTGCTGCCCTCGGCCAATCCGGACGCCTCCTTTCCCTACTCCTGCCTGCCCGACGAGAAACGCGGCCGCGTTTACGTGAGCCTTTGGGCCAAGTCCGCCGTGCTCGTGCTCGATGCGAATTCTGGCGTCAAGCTCGCGCGCTGGCCCGTCGGTTCGCATCCGAACGAACTCGCGCTCGGCCGCGACGGCCGGCTGTTCGTCGCCGAGGCAAATCTCAATACGGTCAGCGTGATCGATGTCACCACCGGCCGTGTGCTCGAGACTCTTTCCGGCTCCTTCGAGCCCGATGCGCCCCCGGGCTCCATGCCCAACAGCGTGGCGCTGGCACCCGACGGCAAGACGCTCTACGTGGCCAACGCGAACAACAACGCCGTCGCGGTCTTCGACGTGTCGGATCGCGGCCGCGCCACGTCGCTCGGGTTCATTCCGGTCGGCTGGTTTCCCACGTCCGTCCGCGTCACATCCGATGGGCGGACGTTGCTGGTCGCAAACGGCAAGGGCATGACGTCGGCACCAAACCCCGGCGGTCCCTACCCCGGCGATCATCGTCCGCGCAGCCTCCAGGAGTACATCGGCGGACTATTTCGCGGGACGCTCAGCACGATTGATCTTCCGGCCGCGGCGCAGCGGGCGGCGAAGATGGCGGAATGGACGAAACAGGCGCTCGCGAACACCCCGATCGCGTCACCGCTTCATCCACGCAAGGAGCGCCCGGCCAACCACCCGATTCCAGCACGGCCCGGTGACCCGTCGCCGATCAAACACGTGATCTACATCGTGAAGGAAAACCGCACCTACGATCAGGTCCTCGGCGATATGGCCGAGGGAAATGGCGAGCCGCGGCTCTGCCTGTTTCCGGAAAACGTCACGCCGAACCACCATGCGCTCGCGCGCGAATTTGTCCTGCTCGACAATTTTTTTGTGGACGGCGAGGTCAGTGCCGACGGCCACGAGTGGTCGCTTGGCGCCTACGCGAGCGATTTCGTCGAGAAGACCTGGCCGCTGAGCTACGGGCACAACAAGCGCAAGAAGTTCGAGTACCCATCGGAGGGAAGGTACGCGTGGGTGACGCCCGCCCGCGGTTACCTCTGGGATCAGGCGGCGAGAGCGGGGGTGACGTACCGCAGCTACGGCGAGTTCGTCCGGACCACTCGCGGCGGCGCGGCGATCGCCTCGATTCCAATTCTGCGGGATCATATCGACCCGCAGTATCGGCCTTGGGATCTTTCGTATCCCGACGTAAAGCGCGCGGAACGCTTCATCGCCGAGCTCAAGCGCTTCGAGGGAGAGGGCGACATGCCGCGATTGCAGGTCGTACGGCTCGGCAACGATCACACGTCGGGCACCCGTCCCGGGGCCACGACGCCGACGGCGATGGTGGCCGACAACGATCGCGCGTTCGGGCTGGTCGTCGAAGCGGTGAGCCGCTCGAAATTCTGGCCGGCGACCGCCATCTTTGTGCTCGAGGACGACGCGCAGAATGGGCCGGACCATGTCGACGCGCATCGGATACCGGCGTTTGTCATCAGTCCCTACACGAAGCGCCGGGCCGTTGATTCGACGTTGTATTCGACCACGAGCATGCTGCGCACGATCGAGCTGATCCTCGGGCTGCAGCCGATGTCGCAGTTCGATGCCGCAGCGGCGCCCATGTATGGCGCTTTCGATCCGACGGCGGATCTCGCGGGTTACACGGCGCGTCCGGCACAGGTCGATCTCGAGGCGAAAAATACCGGGATGTCCTGGGGTGCACGCGAGTCGATGCGGATGAATCTGGCGGAGGCCGATCAAGCTGACGACATCAAGTTGAACGAGATCGTCTGGCGTTCGGTCAAAGGACCGAACTCACCAATGCCGGCGCCGGTTCGAGCCGCGTTTTTCAAGGCGCATCCGAAGGACGATAAGGATTAGCGGACATTCTGCGCACCGGATTCAGCGAGGCTGGTCGAAGATCTGTCGCATGTAGCATGCCGACGCGACAGAACTGTGCGTCGTGTTTGCAGCGCCGCGACCTGGAAGCGCCGCCACCTGGGAGCGCGGGCGTCCCGCCCGCATTGGTTTTCGTTTGGTTTCCATTGCGGGCCGGAGGCCCGCGCACCCAGGACGAACCATTCGATCCGCATCGCCCGAGCGAATCACCGCCTCACTGCCTCACCGATCATCCGCCGCCGGAGGCCCGCGCTCCCGGGAAAACGACGCCAGCACCGCGACTTGCCTTCGGATTTCTACGTGCGAGCATGCTGGTCGTCACGCCGCACGATCGTCGCACTTTCGGCGGCTCGCGGTCCCCTTCAATCCCGGCCTAACCCCATGATTCAAATTCCGCGTCTTGTTGTCCTCACGAGCTGCATCCTTGTCCTGCTCACCGCGATCGCACGTATCCACGCCGCCGATGCCGCCGGCACGATCACCGGCAGCGTCAGCAACACCGCCACCGGCAACCTGCTCGAAGGCGCCCGCATCGAACTCCCGGCCCTCGGCCTCAGTGCCTTCACCGATCTCACCGGCCGTTTCGTGCTCACCGGCGTGCCGGCGGGCACGCATGAGATCGTGGCATCCTACACCGGCCTCGATGCGAGCCGCGGCCAGCTGACGATCGCGCCGGGTGAACGCGTGGTGAAAAACTTCGATCTTACGAGCGGGATTTACCGGATGCAGGAATTCACCGTCACGGGGGAACGGGAGGGCGCGGCCGCCGCCATCACGGCCCAGCGCAACGCCGAAAACGTGAAGAATGTCGTTTCAATGGACTCCTTCGGCAACCTGCCGAACTCGAGCGCCAGCGAGGTCGCCATCCTTCTTCCCGGCGTGGCGGGCAATCTCAACGAAGCCGGACTCGTCGCCGGATTTACGATACGCGGCATCCAGCCGGGGCTGAACAGCGTCACCATGGACGGCGTCTTGCTGACGAGTCGAGACGACAACCTGACCCGGGCCACGCAACTGCACGTCTACACCAGTGCCATGTTCGACACGCTCGAGCTCACCAAAGGCCACACCCCCGACAAGGGCGCCGACTCGCTCGGCGGCACGATGAACCTGAAGAGCCGCTCGCCGCTGAGCATGAAGGAAAAGCGGCGCTTCACGTACAATCTCTCCGGCCGGCTGGCGCCATCGTTCACGCAACAGGTTCCACTCCGCGAGGCGCACCGGTTCCATCCGCTGTTCAACGTCGGCTACCAGGAGGTGTTCAGCGTGCTCGGCGCGGAGCGCAACCTGGGCGTGGCGGTGAATCTGTTCTACAGCGAATTTGCCACGGGCTGGTTCCTCACCACCCGTGACTTTCAAAACACGACCAGCTCGCCCGCGTTCCTTTTCGATTACCGCACGACGGACACCTTCAACCCCCACATGCAGCGGAGCATCAACACCAAGATCGACTACCGCCTGTCGCCCACGACGAAGCTGACGTTCAACGCCATCGCGAACGACAACAACGAGAAGTTCCGGCGGCGCTACCAGACGCGCGCGTTCACGAATCAAAACGTCGGCACGACCGGCACGGCGGGGATTCTGCCCGGCTACACCGATCGGATCACGCAGGTGCGCGCCGCGCCGGCATCGATCATCGACGTGTCCACGCTCGGGCCGAACAACGTGTTTGTCCGGATGCGGAATGCGGATTTCGGGGTCGAACAGGAATTGGGCCGGCTGAGGCTCGATTACAAGGCGAGCTACAACCAGAGCCATGTGAACCGCGGCAGCGGCAAGGGCGGCGAGCTCACGAACCGGATCACCAATGTGGGTTGGATTCTCGATCGCACCGAGTCGGACCTTTACCCGCGGTTCATCCAGACCGAGGGGGCGGACATCACCAATCCCGCGAACTACCGGCCGAACGGTTTTCTGTTGAACAGCAATCGCGAGAACGATCGCGAAGTCAAAGCAGTCCACGGCAACGCCCGCTACGAGCTGCCCACGCGTTTCTCCGCATTCCTGAAAACGGGCTTCCAATGGCGGGAGAATGCAGCCGAGGACGTCGATCGCTCGCGTCGCTGGAGTTACATCGGAACGGCCCCGCTGCCCGCGAATCCGTCCCTGCTCATGTTCGACATGGTGAAGACCGGCCGGGGGATTCCGCAGTGGCAGGCGAGCGACTTCATCAGCACGCGCCAGCCGGCCGATCCGCAGCTCTGGCGCGAGGATGTTTACTTTCACGAGTCGTCCAACTTCACCGGCACGCGCGAGGTGACCGAGAAGATCACCGCCGGGTATCTGATGACGCAGGGCAAGGTTGGCCGCACGGGATTCCTCGCCGGCGTCCGTACCGAGAAGACGGAGACGGAGAGCGGAGGCTGGGTTCGCACGCGTACGCCAAGCAGCGCGGCGCAGCAGGCCGCGGATCCCGTGGGCGCGGCGCAGCGCGACTACGCCAATACCCGGCGCGACATCAAGGGCCGCTACACGAAATCGTTTCCCAGCGTGCACCTGAATCACGATATCATGCCGGACCTCAAAGCCCGGCTGAGTTGGTCCACGAGCTTCGGCCGTCCGCCGCTGTCCAACCTGCTCCCCAACGAGACGGTCAGCGAGACCAACCAGACACTGACGGTGAACAATCCCAGCCTGCTGCCGCAGACGGCGGAGAACTGGGACGCGACGCTCGAGTATTATTTCGAGCCGGTGGGCAACTTTTCCGTGGCGTGGTTCCACAAGTCGATTGAGGACTATATCATCAGCGGCACCGAGGCGGGTATCATCGGCACCGGCACTGACAATGGCTACAACGGCGAATACGGCGGCTTCCGCCGTCTGACCTCGGCGAATGCCGGGACCGCCGTGGTGCAGGGCTGGGAATTCAGTTACCAGCAGCAGTTCACGTTTCTGCCCGGCCTCCTTAAGGGGCTGAGCGCATCCGGCAACTACACGGTCATCGATACGCATGGTGACTTCGGTGGGTCGGGTTCGCGGAGCACAAACCAGGTTCCCGGATTCATTCCGCGAACGGGCAACTTCAGCCTGGGCTGGCGCTACCGGAGTTTCGGGGCGCGCATCGCGCTCAACTACACCGGCGAGTACATCACGAACTTCTCGGCTGCGAGCGCCGGGCGAAATCTCTACCGGTATAAGCGAAAGATCACGAATGTGGGCGTGGCGTATTACTGGCGGCCCGCGGTGAACCTGACGCTCGATGTCCAGAACCTCTTCAACAAACCCGAGTCGTTCTATCGCGGGATTCCGGATCAGATGCAGCGCACGAACATCGCCGGCGTGTCAGTCACGATGGGAATGAACGGGAGGTTCTGAGCTCCTGGGAGCGCGGGACGCCCGCACCGCTCGTAATTCCGAGCCGCAGACTCGCGCTTCGAGGAGAAACGGAAATAATCGCACATCAAATGGGCCCCACCCGCCTCTTGATCGCCGGCATAATTTTCGCGCTGACCATCGCGCGCGCGCAAACGCTCCCCGGCACCGCGCCACTAACGATGGAAGGCGATCTGTCCGCGCAAATGATCGCGGGCATCGATCGGTTCCTCGAACGCGAAACGCTCGCGGCTGCCGCCGGCCGCTCCGGGTATTGGAAAGTCGATACCTCCGGTGATCGCGCCGCCTACGAGCAATCGGTGCAGCCGAATCGCGACCGGCTGGCGCGAATCCTTGGCGTGATTGATCCGCGCGTGCCCAGCGTGGAGCTCGAGTATATCGCGACCGCGACGGTCCCGGCCAGGGTCGCCGAGACCAGCCTTTTCACCGTCTATGCGGTGCGCTGGCCGGTGCTCGACGGGTTGCACGCGGAAGGGCTGTTGCTTCAGCCGAAGGGCCGGATCATCGCACGCGTCGTCGCCCTGCCCGATGCAGACCAGACGCCCGAAGTCATCGCGGGCCTCGCGCCCGGGCTTCCGGCCGAATTGCAGTATGCGCGGCGGCTGGCGGAGAATGGCTGCGAGGTGATCGTGCCGACGCTCGTGGATCGTTCGGACACGTTTTCCGGCAACCCAGCGCTGAACCTATCCACCAACCATCCGCATCGCGAATGGATTTACCGGCAGTCGTTCGTACTCGGACGAAACGTCGGCGGATACGAGCTCCAGAAAATCTTCGCCGCGGTGGATTGGTTCACGCGGCGCAACCGCGAGATGCCCGCAAGCATCGGCGTCGCCGGCTGGGGCGAAGGCGGGTTGCTCGCGCTCCACAGCGCCGCGCTCGACCGGCGAATCGACGCCACGCTCGTCAGTGGATATTTCGGCCCGCGCGAGCAGCTCTGGCGGGAGCCGATCTATCGCAACGCGTTCGGGCTGTTGAACGAATTCGGCGATGCGGAAATCGCGCGGCTGATCGTGCCGCGAGCGCTGTTCATCGAACACGCCTTCACCCCGAAGGTCGATGGTCCGCCGGCGGCGCGGCCGCGTCATAGCGGTGCGGCGCCGGGAAGAATCACTCCGCTGGATTTCGCTCGCATCCGCGAGGAATACGAGCGCGCAAGGCAACTCGCCGGTCCGCACGCCAACTCGATTCGGCTGCATCATGGGCGCGACGGCGGCGCGATCGGGCCGGTGGCGGAGACGACACTGCTGCCATTCCTGCAATCGCTCCTGGCGGAATTCAAAGGGCTGCGGCGTGCCGGCGATCCGCCGGTGGAGCTGCGCCCGGGTTTCGAAACCATTGCGGGCGGAATGCCCGCGCTCCCAGCTGCCGTCACCGCGCGACAGGAGCGGCAGGTCCGCGGGATGGAACGGTACACGCAGTGGCAACTCCAGTTTGCCGACCGCCAACGCGACGAATTCCTTTGGAAAAGAGTCACGCCCACGAATGCCGACACCTGGCATGCGGCCATGGATTCCTATCGGGATAAAGCGTGGCACGAAATGATCGGCCGCTATCCGACCGGAACGGTGCCGCTGAATCCGCGGACGCGGCTCCTGCGCGAAGCGCCCACGTGGACCGGTTACGAGGTGATTCTCGATGTGCTGCCCGAGGTGTATGCGTGGGGATATCTTCTGCTGCCCAAAGGGATGAAACCCGGTGAAAAACGGTCCGTCGTCGTGACGCAGCACGGAGTGAGCGGGCGTCCCGACAGCGTGATTTCCGAGGATAAAACCGCGCGCGCCTACGCCACCTACCAGGCGTATGCCGTCCGGCTGGTCGAACGCGGGTTCATCGTTTTTGCTCCGCACAACCCGTATACCGGCGACGATGCCGCGCGCGTGCTGCAGCGAAAGGCGCAGCCGATCGGGAAAACGATCTTCTCGATCATAATCGCGCAGCACGAATGCATCCTCGATTTCCTGTCCAGCCGCGCAGACGTGGATTCGGCGCGAATCGCGTTTTACGGACTATCGTATGGCGGCCAGACCGCCATGCGCGTACCGGTGATTGTCGAACGCTACGCCGCGTCGATCTGCTCGGGCGACTTCAACGAGTGGACGTGGAAGAATGCCAGCACGGACTTCTCGAAGAGTTACATGTACAACAACGCCTACGAGCGGCCCGAGTTTCGGATGGGCCTGACCTTCGGCTACGCGGAGTTGGCGGCGCTGATGGTGCCGCGGCCGTTCATGGTCGAGCGCGGTCACGACGACGGCGTGGGCATCGACGAGTGGGTGGCTTATGAATACGCGAAGGTCAGGCGGCTGTACGACAAGCTGGGAATTTCAAATCGGACCGAGATCGAATTCTTCAACGGCCCGCACATGATTCACGGCGAAGGCACGTTCAAGTTCCTCCACCGTCACCTGAACTGGCCCGAGCCGAAAGAGACGGCGGCGAGTGTCCCGGCGGCACGGTAGCGCCCTGGGAGCGCGGGAGGGCAGCCACCAAGCCGGATGCCGGCGACCCGCCGCATCTCACTTTCTTGCAGAATCACCACCTGGCATCGTGGCCAGGCCTCGGCGGCTGGAAAGCCGCCGCTCCGGCGGAAGGGCGGCTTTCCAGCCGCCCATGCATGGCGCGAGGAGAGCGCCACATGTCAGCGAAGCCGGATTGCAAAATCGGTTTGGGCGGACATGATCGCCGTCTCCGCCACGGCGGAGGTGTTGGTTCAGATCAACCCCTTGAAGCCATGAAGCCTTCAAAACCCCAATCGCGAGACGCGGGCTTCAGTGATTACGAGCTGCTGAAGTGGCAGGTTCGCGTTGCTCAACGCGCCGATGAGCTGCGGGAAAAAACCAGCGGCCCGACGAAGGACGATCGCGAGACATGGTTGCGAGCGGAAGCGGAGGTACTCGGCCGGTTGCCCGATCAGCCCCGGGCGGGCGACAGCGGTTGAACACACGTTCGTCCACCAGCCGCGCCCAGCATTCGCCAAGAAATGCGGCGGCATGCCGCGCTCGCGTCTTCTAGACTGGCGGCGCTTCCGGCATGACCGCGTGATGGTCGTTCTAGAACTCCAGTCCGCACGGCGTGGAAACCCGCGCGGCCGGGGAGAGTGAATGATCGGTCACGACGGAGCGCCTCCGCTTCAACCCCGAATCCGCCCAGGAATATGGACCTTCACGCGCGATGTATCCGTCTGCTCGCCTTCATCTCCCTCGCGCCCGCCGCGCAGCCGCTGGCGGCGGACACAATTTCGCTGGCCGATCTCGATCTCACTCATCTGCACGTGGCCGGCTGGAGCGCGCCTCGCGTCGACCTTTCGTTCAACGGGAAACCGCTTTCGATTGGCGGGCGAAAGTTCGAGCGCGGCATAGGTACGCGAGCGACGACAACGCTCTGGCTCGAACTCGATGGCCGCGCGGAGCGTTTCAGCGGCTGGGTCGGGGTGGATGACGCCGCGACAGCACCAAATGCCGCCATCCGGATGGTCATCGTGGGCGACGACCGCAAGTTGTGGGAATCCGGCGTGATGAAACGTGGCGACGCCGCGAAGCCGATCGATGTGGCACTCGGCGGCGTGCGGTCTCTCTTGCTGACGGTCCTGCATCCCGCGGAACCGAACGCGCAGAATTTCGCCGACTGGGCCGATGCGCGGTTCACCTACTCGGGTGCCGCTCCGCGCGCCGTCAACGCCCCGAGGGAAGGCGCAGTTATTCTTACGCCGAAACCACCGGCGGCGCCGCGGATCAATGGACCGCGGCTTTATGGCGGCCGACCGGGCCACCCGTTCCTCTATCGAATCCCGACCACGGGTGAACGGCCGATTACATTTGCGGCCGATGGATTGCCAGCGGGGCTGCGGCTTGATTCGACCAGCGGCATTCTGACCGGTTCGACGCCGCCGCGTGGAAAACATGTCGTTACGCTGCATGCGAGGAATTCCCACGGCGCGACCACGCGCGCGTTTGAGATCGTCAGCGGCGACACCCTCGCGCTGACCCCGCACATGGGCTGGAATCATTGGTATGCGCACTACAACCGCATCACGGACGCGATGACGCGGGAAGCGGCGGATGTGATGGTGAAGACCGGCATGGCGGATGTCGGCTATTCGTATGTGAACATCGATGATTGCTGGTCGCACGCGAGCCCCGACGTGAAACGGCAGCCGGACCAGCAGCGGTTTGGGCCGTTCCGCGATGCGGCCGGGAACATCCTGACCAACGCGCACTTTCCCGACATGCGGGCGCTGACGGATTATATTCATGGATACGGATTGAAGGCGGGAATCTATTCGTCACCGGGTCCGCTGACCTGCGGCCGGTACGCGGCCAGCTACGAACACGAGGAACAGGACGCGAAGCAGTTCGCGGCGTGGGGCTTTGATTTTCTGAAATACGACTGGTGCACCTACCGACAGATTGCCGGAACGGACAACAGCCTAGCCATGATGCAGAAGCCGTATCGCCTCATGGGCGACATTCTGAAAACGCTGCCCCGCGACGTGGTGTTCAACCTCTGCCAGTATGGCCATGGCAACGTATGGGAATGGGGCGCGGCAGTCGGCGGCCATTCCTGGCGCACGGCCGGCGACCTGGGAGGGGAATTGAACCAGATTTTCGCGGTGGCGTTGAAAAACGCCGAGCATCGTGAGTGGTCGAAGCCCGGGGCCTGGAACGATCCCGACTACCTCCAAATCGGGTTCATCGGCGAAGCGCGCACGAACGGGGAACCGAAGCCGTGTCCGCTCACCGCGACCGAGCAATATGCGTTCATGTCGCTTTGGAGCCTGATGGCGTCGCCGTTAATCTTTAGCGGCGACATGAGTCGGCTCGACGATTTTACGCTGAACGTGCTGTGCAATCCCGAGGTGATCGAGATCGACCAGGATCCACTTGGTGAGTGTGCGCGCGTGGTCAGACTGTCCGCGGAAACCTTCCTCATGGTCAAAACGCTCGCGGATGGCAGTCGCGCGATTGGATTGTGCAATCAGGACGAGGTCAGCCGGGACGTCACCGCGAGTTGGAAGGATCTGGGGTTGAGCGGCCCGCAGCGAGTGCGCGACGTCTGGCGGCAGCGCGACCTCGGTGAAATCAGCCGCGAGTTCAAGGCGACCGTGCCGCGCCACGGTGTGGTGCTGGTGCGGATGTTTCCGCGTCGGCGTTGATGTAGGTCTGATGGGGAACGCGACCGCCCCCGGTCGCCGGTGATTCGGTGGTCGGTTGTCAGTGAAGCCGTGAAACGGTGGTGAGGCGGATGAGCAGATGGTCGGATGGTCGGTGAGGCAGCGGATTGAGTTCCACCATAGCGGAACGCGTGAACATTTCGCCCTGGGCGCGGAGGCTATCGGAGACACGCCGCTGCGTCTGGGAAATCGCAGATGAAACCGCAATCGCATGGCGCGCGGGTTTCGGTTTCATTCGTTCCAATCGTATGAGCATCACCGATCGCCATCCACCCCGCCGAGATTTTCTCCCTGGCTACGGGATCGCGATGACGATTGCGCTACTGGTTTTGACGGGGTCCCACGCCGCGACGGCCGAGGAACCGCCGCATCCGGACTCGCTGTATGTGCACCACCCCGCGATCACCAGCGATCGCGCAGCGGGAATCGGGAAACGGGTCCAGCCCGGTGGCTCACTCGCGTTCGCCGACATCAAAGGTCCGGCGATCATCCGGCACATTTGGATGACGAACATCCGGGGAGTCGAACCGGTGATCGCGGCGGGCAAGGTGTCGATTCGATTTTATTGGGACGGACACGAAACACCGGATCTGGAGGTCCCGCTGAACGAGTTCTTCGGCACGCGATTCACCGCGTCGAACGGGCGATCGTTCCGAATGGATCTCGGCAAAAATGCCTATTACGCGATGCCGTTTGGAAAATCAGCCAGGGTGGAGATCACGAACCACAGCGAAACCGAACTCGTCGGCGTGTACTGGCAGATCGATTACGACAAGCTCGAGCGCGGGCCGGCCGACGGCGAGTACTTCAATCAAAACCGCCGCGTCGCTACGCCGGTATTGCTCACTGCATCGGCGGACGACACCAGGCACGTCGAAGCGGGTGGTGAATTGCGCCCGGCCCAGCGGCTGACGATTGCGACGTTGAAAGGACCGGCGGTTATCCGGCGGCTGACCCTCGCGTACGAGAAGACCACCGGCGCGGACCAAGTCATCGTCAACCGGGGCGTCGTGGTCCGGATGTTTTGGGATGACGAGGCGCAGCCTTCAGTCGAGGTACCATTGGCAGATTTTTTCGGGACGGGGTTTGGGGAACGGCGGGAGTTCGATTCCGCGGCCTGGCGTCAGCATGGGACGACGGCGGAAATTCTGTTTCCGATGCCGTTCAAACGGGCGGCGCGAATCGAACTCGTCAATGTCGCAACGCGTGATACGGGGCGGTTTATGTGGCGAATTGAGTACGAACCCAAGCCGCGAGAGTTTCTCGATGCCGACGTGGAGTATTTCCATGCGTGCTTCCGGATGTCGCGGCCCGTCCCGTTGAACAGCACCCATGTGGCGCTGGAGACCAGCGGCCCCGGAAAATTCGTGGGACTGGTGTGGAGTTGCCACTGGTTGAACGCCGAACAGAAACCGGAAGGCACGCAAAATTTTTGGGTGGACGGCGTGAGAATCCAGAGCACGGGCTCGGAGGATTATTTCGGCCGGGCGTGGGGTTTCGGGAAAGAGCCGCTGATTCATGCTTACAAGGGCATCACGATGGCGGCGGAAAAGAGTGCGGGCAACGCAACGCCGGTCGAGTGGCGACGCGTGACGGCATACCGGGCCCACGTACTCGACCCCATCATTTTCCAGAAATCGCTTAAGCTCGACTTCACCTGCTATGGCTACAATCGCGGCCATCGCACGGACGAATACACGACCGCGTGCTTCTGGTATCAGCGCGAGCCGCACAAGCCGTTTATGCCCCTGCCGCCGAACGAGGATCTCCTGCCGCTCGATCATCCTGACTCGTTCGGGTTCGGGATGACGCAGGTCCATCAGCACGAGCGGACGCAGGACCGTGGTGCGGCGATGGGGGTATCTGTTCGGGGCGATTGATCTCGCGGGGCCGGACATCGTGACGGACGCGAGTTGGAAGATGTCGGAAGCAGCCGGCGAAGGCTGGCAGGAACCGGGATTCGATGATGCGAAATGGAGCGTGGCAACGGCTCATCCGTTGTCGGCGTTCGGTGATGGTTCCTGGACGTGGCTTTGGCCCCGCGGATTTCGGATTTTTCCGGGCCGGATGGAACGGATTTGGAACGCCTCGATTTTTCCGGAAGAGAAGGGGTACCAGGAAACGCTCTATTTCCGGCGGGACTTCCGTGTATCCCGGTGAAGCCCGCGCGACGTTAGGCGGCGCAGTAAGAGAGAGGTCAAATTCGTCATCCCCCGGCTAAGGCGGCACTGTAAGGGACAGGTCAAGTTCACCAGAGGCGGCACTGTAAGGGACAGGTCAAGTTCACCAGTACGCGTGCTAAGGGACAGGTCAAGTTCGCCAGGGACGCCGTAAGGGTCAATTTCGTCATACGCCATGAACGGCAGTTCCTGATCCGGGAACGACGGATACAGCAGGAGGCTCTTTCGACCGCCCTTTAACGGACAGGTCACGCCTGGTAAGGGACAGGTCAATTATGCGTGCGCTCAGAGCCCGGTCATTCATGCCCACGCGGGCCAGCTGGAAGAGACAGGGCTGCCAGGACTGGCATACTCTGAATTGAGTAGTCAGCGCTCTCGATCTGAGACGAGGGGCTGGGGACAAACGAGGCCATGAGACATCCACGAATCAAGATTTCGACGGCAGAAAACGAAGCGGCTTATCATTGCATCAGCCGCACGGTGAACGGCGAGTGGCTGCTTGACGATGCCGCCAAGGACATTTTGCGCCGACAGTTGTGGCAGGTCGCGGACTATTGCGGCGTGAATCTTGTGACCTACACGATTCTTTCGAATCATTTTCACGTTTTGGTTCACGTGCCACAGCGCGAACCCGTACCCGACAACGAGCTTTTGCGGCGTTACCGCGTCCTCTATCCGAGCCCCACGAAGTATCAGATGGCGCGGCTCGAGGTCATTCAGGCCGAGCTGTCCACCAATGGCGTGCACGCCGCCGGGTGGCGGAATCAGCAGCTCATGCTGATGGGCGACGTGTCGCAATTCATGAAGCTGGTGAAGCAGCGGTTCTCGATTTGGTTCAACAAATCGCACGGTCGCTTCGGCACCCTGTGGGCTGAGCGGTTCAAGAGCGAGTTGGTCGAGCCCGGCGAACACGTCCTCCAAACGATCGCGGCCTACATCGATTTGAACTGCGTGCGCGCGGGGATCGTCACTGACCCGAAGGAGTACCGTTTCTGCGGATACGCCGAGGCGGTTGCCGGCAGCGAAGCGGCCCGGGCCGGAATCCGTCGCATGCTGGGTGGCAGCGGATGGAACGATGCTCAGGCGCAATACCGCCAGATGCTGTTCGGAACAGGTGCCGGCGCGTACGAAGGGGCCGCCAGCATCCCCAACGCGGAGTTCCAGCGCGTGCTTACGGAAGGCGGAAAACTGCCGTTGGCTACTATTCTGCGCTGCCGGATTCGGTACTTCAGCGACGGCGCTGTGCTTGGGAGCAATGCATATGTGCAGGTGCAGCTCGCGGCATACCGGCAGAAGACCGGCAACCGGAAACAGACTGCACCGCGCCCACTCCCCTTGTGGACCGATTGGGGTGACTTGACGACTTTGCGCAGACTCCGAACCCAGGCAATTGGCTGACCCGCAGCCGCAACGCGCCTGGCCTCGTTGTCCCGATCACCATCGGGACAGAAGTCTTGCCGTATCCGGCGTCGATGAGCGCCGCGGCCCGCCGCACCCCTCGATACTGGTTGTGACGCGCTAACCCCGCCACTGGCGGCAGCGCAAGGTTCGCGCCCGATCGAATTCACCTGTCCTTGACAAACTGCAATTAGCCAGCCGGCCGAAGAGACAGAATTGACCTGTCCCTTAGCGCCAATCCTCGATAATTAACCTGTCCCTTAGCTCGGGTTCCGCTGGACCTGACCTGTCCCTTATGCCATCGCACGCGCTGCGTGATGCGGCGATATCGCAGATCGCCGTTCGTTCGATCCCAGCCCGTGCGGCGATGATGAGCCTAACGACCAGCGGACGACAGTTTTCCGTGCCCGCGGCCCGCCGGGAGAAACAGCTTTCCGGCCATCTCAAAAAACTTTGCCTCGGGCGGGCACGGCCCGACATCCTTTCCGCTCCATGACACCTGAGGTTGGGTTGCAGCCATCGCTGTTTGTCCGTTTCCGGAATGCCTTCATTTCCGGAGTGCTGCTGCTCGCGCCCCTCGTGGTCACGCTCTGGGCGTTCAGCACGATCATCAACATGGTCGGCGGGACGTTTCGTCCGCTCTACGAACATTCCATTCCGGAATCACTCCAGCGGCTGCCATTCTTCTGGGACCTGATGGCGACAATCGTCGTCGTCCTGTTCGTCACCGCTCTCGGCTACTTTTCGAGCTACGTTTTCGGGAAATACTTCTTCAGCGTCGGCGAGCGCGCGATCCAACGCATTCCCGGCATCGGTGGGCTCTATAATTCCGTCAAGCAAATCGTCACCACGTTCGGCACCCAGAAACGCAATCTCTTCACCAAGGTCGTCATGGTCGAGTTTCCGCGCAAAGGCATCTGGGTGCTCGGCTTTCTCACCAACAAGACACAGGGCGAGGCACAGGCGCTGTGCGGCGGCGAAGTCTGGACCATCTTCGTGCCCACCACACCGAATCCCACCAGTGGTTTCCTCGTCATGATGCCGCGCCATGAAGTCACGGAACTCGAGATGAGCGTCGGCGACGGCATGAAAATGATCATTTCCGGTGGCGCCGTCATCCCACCCTGGCCGCAGCCACAGGCGCCAGTGCCCGCCGAAGCAACACGGTGACGCGTTGTCCCGCCGCCCGCTGCTCATTGCGACCAGTTCCTCGCGGCGAAGCAGCCAGCCCCGAATCAGTTTGGCGCCGCATCGCCACACTGCTTTTTCGCCCCATCCGTGCCCGCTCAATCACTCCAAACCGAAGCCTTCGTTCTGTTGAAGCGGCCGGCTGGCGACGCGTTCCAAAGCTTCAACGTGTTTTCGGCCGAGCACGGCTCGTTGCTTGTGCTTCAGCGCGTGGCGAAGAAAGCGGCCACCGCCAGTACACCGCTCGACCTCTTCGACGAGGTGTCGCTGTTGCTCGATTCGTCCAACCAGGGCCGCACGTGGTTCGTCAAAGAAGCGAGGATCACGCTTCGACGTCCCGAGTTGGGACGGAGCTATGACACGCTGCGAATGGCGTCCGCGCTCGCGACGCTTGTCGCCCGCAACCAGGTCGACGAAGAGAGCCGTCCTGCCGTGGCCGAGTTGCTCCGCACGGCGTTCGCGGCGTTCGCCACGGGTGCGCGCCCCGACGTAGTGTACTTCAAGAGCCTTTTCCGATTCGCGCGCGACGAAGGCTATCCGTTGAAACAGCAATGGTTCCCCACCCTGCCCCCCGTCGACCGCACCGACGTTGCCGCCCTGCTGAATCGCCCGCTGGCCGACCAAACCGCGGAACCCGCGGCTGTAACGCGACTCCAGCGGCGACTCGAGGAATACCTCCGCGGCCATACCGAGATCCTGGTGGAGTGACGAGTGATGAGTGACAAGTGGCCGGTGGCGAGAATCGTTCCCTCCGGCTTGTCACTCGTCACTTGTCACTCGTCACTTGTCCGTCACTTGTCACTCGTCGTTACTCCATCACTAGTCGCTCCCGCATGATTTTTGATCTCGCGCAACACACCTCCGCCTTGAGCGTGGGCGAATTCGCCGGGTTCGCGCTCGGGCCCCAGGATTCGAGCGGGGGCGGAGGCGGAATCTGGCGGGCCCAGCTCGGCACGCACTGGCATAATGAGCTGCGTCTGCGCGCGACCGCCGAACACGCCACCGCCGCGGAATTCGAGATTCCGATCACGGGGCGGATCGCCCACCGCGGATGGACCCTCACCCTCACCGGGCGAATCGACCAGGTCATTCGCGCACCCGACGGAATCACGCTCCGCGAAATCAAATCCGTCACGCGCGCGCTGCCGGCCGACGAATCGGAACTGCGGCGCGACTACCCGGACTACTTTGTACAACTCGCCACGTACGCGACGCTCCGTCGCAACGGGCTGCTCGCGGTTGAATCGCAATCGGCCGACATTCTGCGCGGGCTCTCAGGCGGCGCTGCGGTGCGCGCCGAACTCGTGTTCGTGGAAGTCGGCAGCGGTCTCGCCCAGACCATCGTGCTCACCCCGGCCGACGATGCCCTGTTTCGCGCCCAGCTGGAACGTATCACACAGTTCCTTACGCTCCGACTGCGGGCGCGCCAGCGGCTCCAGAATCTGCGGTTTCGGCCCGCCTTCGCCGTCCCGCGGCCCGGACAGGCGACGACGCGCACCGAACTGACTGCTCTATTTGAGCGGCGGCCCCTGGTCTTCTTCGAGGCCCCGACCGGATTCGGCAAAACCGGCGTCTTGCTCGAGTTCGCGCTCGGCCAGCTCCGCTCCGGCCATTTCGATCGCGCGCTTTACCTGACCAGCAAGTCCACCGGACAGCTCCAGGTCGTGCGAACGCTGCAGATGATGACCGCCGAAGGACCAGAGACCGAGAAAGGACCAAGGACCAGGGACCAAAGACCAGGGACTGAAGACGAACGACCAGGGACCAGGGACAAGGGACTAGGGACCTCAAACCCAGAACTCAGAACTCAGAACCCAGAACCCAGAACCCAGAACTCAGCTGAGCCGGCCGCGACGCCCGTCGCCGCCTGGCACGTGCGCAACAAGAGTGAGCACTGCGTGAACACCGTCTTTCACTGCGTGCGCGACCGCTGTAGTTACCTCGCGGATGCAGCGTCGCGCTGGAGCCAGAGCGGACTGGCGCGCTTTTATCTCGACGAAAAACACGCGCGTGATCTTGAAACCCTGCGCGCGGCCGGCCGGGACGCCCGAATCTGTCCCTACGAAATCACGCGGGCCGCGCTCGCGTTCAACGACGTGTGGATTGGCGACTACAATTACGTGTTCGCGCCGCGCAATCGCGGGTTGTTCTTCGAACAGCCGGGTTTCGAACCCGCGCGCACGCTGCTTCTGATCGACGAGGCACACAACCTGCCGTCCCGGGTGGCCGACGCCTATTCGCACGCATTCTCCGCCGCCGAGGCGTTTGCCGTGCGCGACGAATTGCACCGTATCCGGCCGCCGGCGGCGCTCGTCACGGCGTGGGATCACTGGTGCCAATTTCTGCTCCAGCTGCGGCCGAAGGATGCGCTGCCGCTCGCGGACGAGGACGACGCGCGCCACCTGCTGGCCGAACTGGCGAAAATGATCACGAGCGTCCCGCTGGATCTCGCCACGCTGGCACCCGAGACATCGGACCGGCTCTGGCAGGTGCCGTCGCTGGTCGACGACCTGGCCGCCCCGACGCTTCCCCGTCTCTGGTGGTGTCCGCGCGACGGCGAACTCGCCCTCACCTGCCTCGACGCGGCGCCGGCCATCGGCGCGGCATTGCGCGAATTCGGCGGGGTCGTCCTGGCGAGTGCGACCCTGACACCGATCGACGGATTCACCGCCGCGTGCGGACTAAACCGGGAAGAAAACCGGATTCCGGATACCGAAAACGGGAACGATCCCGAGTCCGAGCGTTCCGGTATCCGGTCTCCGAAATCCGGAATCAGTGACCTCGAGCGGCTCGGCACGCTGAACAAGCGCGATACGAAGAAACTCTTCAGCCAGCTCACGAGTGCGGCGGAGTTGCTCAAGGTCGAGGAAGCCCGTGACGCGGCCAGCCCGGCGCTTTTGCGCGCGCACACGCCGTGGCGTGATGGGGCGTATGACATCGCCTTCGATGCCCGGGTCGACACCTCGTTCCAGCACCGCTCTCATCACTACACGACGACGGCACTGACGATCGCGGCTCTCCAAGCCGAAGCGTCGGGTGTCATCGCGGTTTTTTTCCCCTCCTACGCCTACGCGGATGCCATCATGCAGGAAATGGCGACGGCCGCGGCCGCGGTGCGCGTCGCATTGCAACCGCGATTGCGCGATCTCGCGCGACAGGCGGCCTGGGTTGATGAATCGCTCGTGACTGCGAATGCCCTCTTCCTCGTGCTCGGATCCAGTTTTGCGGAGAGCATTGATGTGCTCGGCGGCCGGATTTCGCACGCCATGGTCGTCGGTCCCGCGTTGCCCGAGGTCAACGCCGTCCAGCGGGCGCGGCACGCCGACGCGACACGACACGGCTTCAGCCGCGAAGCCGCTTTCCGGCGCGTGTATCAGATTCCCGGCATGACGAAAGTGAACCAGGCGCTCGGCCGGCTCGTGCGTGCGCCGGGCCAGCGCGCACGGGTCGTACTGCACTGCCGCCGGTTTCTCGACCCGAGTTACACGAACCTGCTCGCATCAGAATACCAGGAGGGAACGCGGATCATCGACGATGATCAGCTCGCCGCCTGGCTGCGCCGGACGGTGAGGGCGTGAGGATTCTGCCAAGCAGGGAAAGCTCTCCGCGGCTCACCGCTGCAATCGCGCCGCGACGGACACCAACTCGTTCGCCACCGCGAGGGCAGCCTTCTGCGCCCGCTCATCCGTCAACACGCCCTTTTCATCGAATGCCTTGTCTGCATTTGGCAACAGGCACTGCGCAGGAATCACGTGGCAACCGAGGTGCGTGAGCAACTGCCGCGCCAGCGTCATCGAGCGGATGCCGCCGAAGTTGCCGGGCGAGGCGGACACGACGGCGGCGACCTTGCCCTGGAGCGGGTTTTCGTCCGCGCGCGTGCACCAGTCGATCGCGTTCTTCAACAAGGGCGTGTTCTGCGAATTGTACTCGGGCGATGCGATCAGCAGCGCGTCGTGATCGAGCATCAACGCGACCAGCTTCTGCGCGCCAGCGGGCATACCCTTTTCGTCCTCGAGATCGCCGTCGTAGAGCGGCAGCGCGAGTTCCCGCAGATCGACCACCGTCACCTCACCTCCGGCCGTGCGAGCGCGTTCAACGACCGCCGCGAGCAGTTTCCGGTTCAAGGATTCACGCCGGGCACTGCCGGAAAACGCCAGGATGCGGGGCGCAGGAGTGGCCATCCGTAGAACAAACCGCAAACGGCGGGTTCGGCAAGCGGCGGCCGCGTGCGGATACCGGAAATCGGGTACCGGAATCCGAAATCCCGAATGGGAAATCGTCCGCGACCAACAACCGCCGGCCTATTCCGCTATCCGGTGTCCGGTATCCGGTATCCGAAATCAGAAATCCTCACCCGAGCGCCTGCAACAGCCGCTCCAATTCCACGCGCTTCGCGTGCTGTTCCGCGAGCTGCTTCTTCGCGCCCTCGATCACGGCCGGCGGTGCCTTGTCGGTGAAGGCCTTGTTCGCGAGCCGCGCTTCGGTTCCGGCGATGTGCTTGGTCAGTTGATCGAGCTCCCTGGTCAGCCGGATTTTTTCGGCCCCCACGTCGACTGCGCTAGCGAGGTCGAGATACACGGTGCCCAAGGGCGTCACGATGGCGGGTGCGCCCTCGACCTTGTCGCGACGGATAAACTCCGCCGCGCCGGCCATCCGCGTGAGCTTGGCCAGATTCGTGGCGATCACGGACCAGTCGGCGTCCGACGCGATGACGAAAAACTTGCTGTCACGACGGCTGGCCAGGTTGTGCTCGGCCTTGAGCGCGCGGGCCTGGGACACCAATGATATCAGCTGTGCCACCTGGGCAACCGCCGCGCGATCGAGCGTCAGCCCGTGGCCGACCGACGAGCTGGCAATCTGCGACGCGTTTTCCAGCCGCACATCCTCGATGAATCTTCCCTCCGGTCCGTATCCGAGCTGGTGCCAGAGTTCCTCCGTGATGAATGGGATGAATGGGTGCAGCAGCAGCAGCGTCTGCCGCAGCACCAGGTCCTGAATCGTCAGGCAGTTCGCCTTTGTATCCAGATCCTGGAGCTTCGACTTGGAGACCTCGACATACCAGTCGCAGAAATCGTTCCAGAAGAATGTGTAGAGAGCCTGGACGGCGGCGCTGAACTCGAACTCGCAGAGAGAGCGGTTCACCTCGCGCGAAGTCGCGAGCATGCGATCAAGGATCGCGTGATCATCGGCGTCGAACTTTGCCGGTTCCAGCCGGCTGAGAATGGCCTCAAGCGACGAGTTGTCGCCCGCTCCCCCGCTCATCTGCCGGAACCGGCAGGCGTTCCAGAGCTTGTTGCAGAAGTTCTTGCCGCTCTCGATCCGGTCCTCCTGGAACCGGATGTCCTGGCCCTGTGGCGCGATGGACACGATCCCGAACCGCAGCCCGTCGGCGCCGTATTTGTCGATCAGGTCGAGGGGATCGGGCGAATTGCCAAGCGACTTCGACATCTTCCGGCCCTGCGCGTCACGGATGATGCCGGTGAAATACACATGCCGGAAGGGAAGGCGTGCCTGGATTTCATCGGGTGTTAGCATACCGGATACCGGATACCGGATACAGGATGCATCTTTGGCGCCCGCCGACCCCGCGGTATCCGGTATTCGGTTTCCGGTTTCCGGTATCGAGTCGGTTTGCGCTGGCGGTTTCCCCATGAACTCCAGCCCCGCCATGATCATCCGTGCCACCCAGAAGAAAATGATGTCCGGGCCCGTCACCAGCGTCGTCGTCGGATAAAAGTAATCCAGCCCGGCCTTCTGCATCGCGGCCTGGTCCGGCCATCCCATGGTCGCAAACGGCCACAGCCAGGACGATGCCCATGTGTCGAGCACGTCGTCCTCCTGGGTCCAGTTTTCCGGATCCGCCGGGCCCGCCAGCGAAACGTGCACCTTCGCCGGGTCGCGCAAATCGGCCTCGGTGAGCTTCTCCTTGTCCAAGCCTTTCCGATACCAGACGGGTATCCGGTGTCCCCACCACAGCTGCCGGCTGATGCACCAGTCCTGGATGTTCTCCAGCCAGTGCAGGTACACCTTGCTCCAGCGTTCCGGGTGAAACTTGATGAGTTCGTCGCGCACGACCGCCTTTGCCTCCTCGACCCGCGGGTAACGCAGCCACCACTGCCACGTCAGCCGCGGTTCGATCGGAACGTCGGCGCGCTCCGAGAACCCGACGTTGTTCGAGTAGGCCTCGTCGGCCACCAGCGCACCCGATGACCTCAACATCTCGGCTGCCTTCTTTCGTCCGGCGAATCGTTCCATGCCCGCCAGCTCCGGCCCGGCGAATTCGTTCAACGTCCCGTCCGCATTCAGCACATCGACGATCGGCAGCCCATGCCGGCCGCCAATCTCGAAGTCAGCCTTGTCGTGCGCCGGCGTGATCTTCAGCGCGCCGGTGCCGAATTCCCTGTCCACGGCCGCGTCCGCCACGATCGGAATGTCCGCGGCCGGCCCGATCGGCCGCCGCACCTTTTTGCCGACCCAGCCATCATAGCGCGGATCCTCGGGGTGCACGGCGATCGCGACGTCGCCCGGGATCGTCTCCGGCCGCGTCGTCTTCACCTCGATGAATTTTCCCGGCGCATCCACCCTCTCGTATCGCACGTGGTACATCGTGCCGTTCACCGGCTTCATGTTCACCTCCTCGTCGGACAACGCCGTCTGCGTCGCCGGGCACCAGTTCACCATCCGTTTTCCGCGGTAGATATTGCCCTTCTGGAAAAGCCCGACGAACGCGGTCAGCACCGCCCGCGAATAATGTGGGTCCATGGTGAACTGCGTCCGGTCCCAATCGCACGAGGCGCCGAGCCGGCGCAGCTGCTCGAGGATGATCCCACCCTTCTCCTCGCGCCACTCCCAGACCTTCGCCTCGAATTTCTCCCGCCCAAGATCACGACGCGTCTTTTTTTCCTTCTGGCGCAGCTGCCGCTCGACCACGTTCTGCGTGGCGATGCCGGCATGATCGGTCCCGGGAATCCACAGCGCCGCACGACCCTCCAGCCGCGCGCGGCGGACGAGGATGTCCTGGAGCGTATTGTTCAGCACGTGGCCCATCGTCAGCACGCCCGTCACATTCGGCGGCGGGATGACAATCGTGTACGGCTCCTTGCCCGGCGTCACCCTGCCGGCAAACGCGTGGGAGGCCAGCCATGCGGCATACCATTTCTTCTCTACCTCGCGTGGTTCGTAACTCTTGGAGATGTCAGCCATCGGTGGGTCGCTGAATTTAAACCGCCGAAAGAACTCCGCGGCGCAGCGGGAGGCAAGTGGTTAATCGCCCGCGACGACGCCGGTGGTTTGCAGTGTCGCAGACCGAACGTCCGGCCTCGCGGGCTCGAAGTGGCACGGGCATCCCTGGTCGCCTTCGGCGCCGCCAGAGGCGGGTAAACTTGCCGCGGACTTCCAGCGATCGCATCGCGCTCTTTCTCTTTCCCTTAATCGTTCTCTTTATCTCGACTGATTGGAGCAGATTGGGGCTACGGGAAAGCCAGCCGTGGCGATCGAAGCCTTCGCCGTGGCAGATTAAGAGTAAGAGGAAGATAAAGAGAAAGAGGAGGCGACGATCCAACCCGCTTCATTGCGGGCGGGGACGCCCGCGCTCCCAGGAAAACGCCGCGGAACCGGCCATCGGCGCACCCAAAGGATCGCCCTGCAACTTGAACGTTGAATGTTCCTCGTTAGCTCTTCGGAATGCCCGGTTCCGCCGCCCCCGCATGCCCGCCAACATCCCCACCCGCGCCCGCGAACGCCTGACCTTCACCGGCGACGTGCCCGTTCCGGTGCGGCTCGCCGCCTGCAAGGAATTCCTCCGCACGGAGATGGCGGGATTGCGCGAACGCCACCGGGCCGGCGCCCCCGGGCTTCAGATTTGCCAGGAGCGCGCACAGATCATCGACGCCCTGCTTGGCCATCTGTTCACGTATGCGATCGAATCATACGGGCGGACCAAGGGTCCGCTCCCGGCACCCGTGACGCTCGTGGCGCTCGGTGGCTACGGTCGGGGCGAGCTTTCGCCCTGGAGTGACGTCGACGTGATGTTCCTGTTTCCGACCAAGACGAAGCCATCCGAGGCGAAACCGCTCCAGGAACACCTCACGAATGAGATTCTGTACATCCTGTGGGACTGCGGGCTGAAGGTCGGACACTCGACCCGCACGATCGATGACGCGTTCAATGAAGCGCGGAAGGACATCCTGACCAAGACGGCGCTGCTCGAGGCGCGGCGAATCGCAGGCTCGGAAAAACTCTACGACACGTTTTCCCAAGCCTACCGGAGCTACTACATCAGCGAAAACCCGAAAGACTACCTCGCCGCGCGGCTTGATGATCAGGCCAACCGGCGGTCGAAGTTCGCCAACGAGGTCTTCAACCAGGAGCCCGACATCAAGAACGGCGTCGGCGGACTGCGTGATTACCAGAACGCGGTGTGGATGTCCCGGGTGAAGCTCGACATCACCACGATCGACGAACTCGCCGCGCAGAACTATCTGCGCGTCGACGACCTCGCCGCGTTCCGGCGGGCCTACGATTTTCTGCTCCGCGTCCGGAACGAGCTGCATTTCATCAGCACGCGCGCGACGGACATCCTCACACTGGATTTGCAGCCGCGCGTTGCCGCGGTGCTCGGTTACCGGGAGCCCGAGATGCTCCCGCGGGTGGAGCATTTCATGCAGGACTACTACCGCGCGGCCCAGACGATCTTTCGCGTCTCGAAGCTCGTCGAGGATCGGCTGGCGCTGAGCATCGGCCGCAACAGCGAAGGCGGAGCGCGCTCCTTCCGCGAGTCATTGCTCGCCTCGCGATTTCAACGCACGAAGCGAATCGATGGCTTCGTCCTTCGTGGCCGCGAGCTCGCCGCGGAGAAACCCGAGGTATTTCACGACGACCCGGTCCGGCTCGTGCGCGTGTTCCGGCACTGCCAGACGCTCGAAGCCGTGCTCGACTTTCACCTCGCCGAGCTGGTACGCACGTCGCTGCCGCTCCTCACGGCCGAGATCGCCACGTCGCACGATGCCAGCGTGTGCTTCCACGCGATTCTTTCCGAAGCCGGCGCGGTTCACCCCGTCCTGACGAAGATGCACGAGCTCGGCGTCCTCGGCCGCTTCATTCCGGAATTCGACGCCCTCACCTGCCTGGTGCAGCACGAGTACTACCACCGCTACACCGCGGACGTGCACACGTTGAATGCCATCCGCGAGCTCGACCGGATCTACACGCAGGCCGAGCCCATCACGCTCAAATACCGCGCCGCGCTGCACGAAACCAGCGACCCGTCGCTGTTGTATTTGACGCTGTTGCTGCACGACATCGGCAAGGCCGAGGGGATCCGCGGCCATGCGGAAAGTGGCGTCCGGCTGGCCACCCCGCTGCTCGAACGGTTCGGGGTCGGCCCGGAAGCGCGGGAGGTGGTGATCTTCGTGATCAAAAATCATCTCGCGATGGCACGGTTCTGGCAGAAGCGGGACGTCGATGACCCCAAAACCGCTGCTGCCTTTGCCGAACTGGTGGGCGACGCCGAGCGCCTGCGGCTGCTCTACGTCCACACGTTTTGCGATGCGCGCGGCACGGCCGCGGACCTCTGGAACGGTTACAAGGACACGTTGCATACCACACTTTACCGCTCTACGTTTGAGCGCCTTAAACATGGAGCCGCCTTCGACGCCCGCTTGCAGGACCAGAAAAAAATGACCCAACAGGAGCTCATCGCGAAAACCATCCCTGGCATCAGCGCCGACGAGATTAACGCGCATTTCAGTTTGCTGCCCGATCGGTATTTCATCCACACGGATGCCGAGGAGGTCGCCCTGCACATCCAGATGGTCAACCGGCTGCTGAAGTCGATCACCACGGCGGACTCGGTCGGCTCGCTGCGGCCGATCATCGAGTGGAAGGACGACATCAATCGCTCGCTCACCGTCGTCAACGTCGTGACGTGGGATCGGGCGGGACTCTTCTACAAGCTGGCCGGCGCGTTCAGCGTGGCCGGCATGAGCATTCTGGGGGCCAAGGTGATTTCGCGGACCGATCACATCGCCATCGACACGTTCTATGTGGTCGAGCCCGGCCGCGGTCCGGTGCAGAGCACCGCCGCCCAGGAAAAATTCGCCCGGACGATCGAGGACGCGCTGGTGAACAACAAGGACCTGCTGCCGGATATCCTGGCGCAGGCGAAGAAAATTGCCGCAACGCGGTATCTATCCACGGCCAGCGGCGAGACGCTGCAAAGCTCTTTTCCCCCGACAGTCGACGTATACCATGAACTCTCGATGCAACGCACAATCGTCGAGGTCCAGGCCCGGGACCAGCTGGGCTTGCTTTACCGCCTGGCGAGAACGATCTCGGACCACGGCTTCGACATCACCTTTGCGCGGATCGGCACCGAGCGCGGCGTCGCGATCGACACGTTTTACATCGAAGGCGCGAACCGGGAGCCGGTGGAGGACGAGTCACGGCTCACAGCACTGCGTGACGCGTTCAACGAAGTGATAACACCGGCGCCGGCGACCACGCAGGCGACCGCGAAGTGATTTTTTTTTGATTTCGGATTTCGGATACCGGAAACCGGATAGCGGAGCTCGGGTCGCATACTGCGATTTGAGTATTCAGCCGGCTGTTCTTCGAAGCATCTGCCCGCAATAACGCGAGTCGCTATGACTCGTGATGAATTCAAGAACCGCACGAAAGCATACGCGCTTCGTGTCATTCGGCTCGTGGAGGCTCTGCCACGCGATGCCATATCGAAAACCATCGGCCATCAACTCCTGCGCGCCGGCACGTCAGTCGCCGCAAACTATCGCGCGGCAATTCGCTCGAAATCCACAGCGGATTTCATCTCAAAAATGGGCACCGTCGAAGAGGAGTGCGACGAGTCGCTGTTCTGGATCGAACTTCTAATCGACTGCGGTCGCGTCAAAGCAAACCGTGTTTCCAGTTTGATGGCCGAAGGCGAAGAAATTCTCGCGATCACCGTCGCCTCGATCAAAACCGCCCGGCGATCCAAGTAGACACCCCGAATTGGGCGGGAAGGGAATCGCTGGCCATCGACCGAAGGTACGACGAAGATTGGCCCGTGGCACAGCATGAGAAAAAGCCGCGGACTCCGGAGTCGCCGGATCCGAAATCCTCCGACCATCCGGTTTCCGGTATCCGGTCTCCGGTATCGCCGAATCCGCCATCCGCAATCCGCAATCCGCAATCAACAGACCATCCGGTTTCCGGTTTCGCAGATCCGAAATCGGGCGGATCCGAAATCCGCAATCCGCAATCACCCCCGGTTTCCGGTATCCGGTTTCCGGTATCACCGAATCCGCAATCCTCCGCCCCCCGCGCCCTGCCCGTCCTCTACCGGCTCGCCGCCCAGGCCGCACGCGAGCTGGATCCACGCGACGCACTGCGGGAGGCGCTCGATCTGTTCATCGACGCGTTCAGGGCCGAGGCCGGCTCGATTGCGTTGCTGAACCCCGACACGGGTAATCTCCAGGTCGAGGTGCAAACCGGCCTTCCGGACGGCCAGTCGTACCACGAGTTGAAACTTGGCCACGGCATCACCGGCTGGTGCGGACTCAACCGCCGCGCGCTGCTCGTGCCCGACGTCAAAGCTGAATCGCGCTACATCGCGGTACGGCCCACCGCGTGCTGCGAAATGGCGGCGCCAATTCTCAATGAGGACCAGGTCATCGGCGTGATTGACCTCGAATGCGATCGCGTCGGTGGATTTACCCCGGCCGATCTCGCCCTCCTTGAACTTTTCGCGGCCGAAACGGCGCGCGTGATGCAGCGGCTGTGGCAGCTGCGTCACCTCCAGGGCAAGGCGCGCCAGCTGGAATCATTGATCACCGCCGGGCAGTCGCTGGTGACAAAACTCGAGCAGCAGGAATTGTTCGACACCCTCACGCGCGAGGCGCGATTCATGATGCAGGCGCGAAGCTGCGCACTGTACGTATACGACGCCGAAACCTCGACCGTTCGGTTTGCCTCCTTGACGAGTTCGGCGGTGACACCGCTGCCCGACGCGCCCATTCCCCTCGATTCCTGTGCCGTCGCATCGCCGATTCACACCCGGCGACAGGTCGTGTTCGCCGACATCCAGTCGGCCGAGTTCCGCGAGCTCCACGATCTCCCGGCCGACCAACGGCTGGTTTCGATGCTGGCGACGCCGCTGATCTTCGAGACCGAGGTCCTCGGCGTGCTCGCGATTTTCACCGAGCGCGTGCATCGGTTCGACAACGACGAGAAGCGGCTCTGCGCCGCGCTGGCGAGCCTCGGGGCGGTCGCGCTCCAGAACGCGCGACTCTACGCCCGGGTGTTTCAGAGCGAGGATGTGCTGCGGAAAAACGAGCGGCTCACCACGCTGGGCCTCCTCGCGGCGGAAATCGCGCACGAAATCCGAAATCCGCTCACCGTCCTGAAGCTGCTGCACGGCGGACTCGGCCTCGAGTTTCCCGAAGGCGATCCGCGCAAAACCGACATCCGCGTGATTGGGGAGAAGCTCGACCAGCTCGAGGCGATCGTGAGTCGCGTGCTGAATTTCGCCCAAGCCCCATCGAGCCTGCACGCGCGCTGCTCGCTGACCGACGTGATCGAGGACACCCTGCTGCTCGTCCGGCTGAAGCTCACCCAGGGCAAAGTCGCGCTCCATTTCGAGCCGGTGGCGCGCACGCTTTTCGTCGATGCCCACAAGGGCCAGCTTCAACAGGTGCTGCTGAATTTGCTGCTCAACGCGACGCAGGCGATGCCCGATGGCGGAACGATCGAGGTCACAGTTTCCACCGAGCCTCGCAACGGCGGCAGGGTGGCAAACATCGATATCACCGACACTGGCTCGGGCGTGCCGGAGGGGATCCGCGATCGCGTGTTCGACTCGTTCCTGTCCGGCCGGCCGGATGGCACCGGGCTCGGACTCGCAATCGCCAAGCGGATTTTGCTCAGTCACCACGGCGACATCACGCTGCTGCGCACCGGCGGCACGGGCACGACAATGCAGGTGACGCTGCCGGTCGCTTGAATTTCGGATTGCGGATTGCGGATCGGCTGACGCCGCGACATTCGGAGTTCATTAAGCCATGTTTTCAAACCTCGTTGCAGAAACTCGGCGTAGCGGAACACGTGAGCCCGCCGAAGGCGGGTAAACGCTTGCCCGCCTCTGGCGGGTTTCGTCGATATGGCGAAAGCCTCACGGCTTCCGCTACGGTGTGCTAATTTCGATCCGAATCGTTCATGTTTGCGACGATTTCAAAACCCTGAATTTTACAGGAGAAAGCAGAGGGAGCAGAGGGAGCAGAGGTCCACTTCATGCATTTTCTCTGCTTCCTCCGCTGCCTCCTGTTAAATGGGTTGGGTTTGGTTGCGGCCCCGTGTCGCGGTGGGAATTATCCGGGCTAACGCGTTGTCTTCGCGTTTGCCCAATCCGAAATCCGCAATCCGAAATCGAACGGTCCGAAATCCGAAATTGAAACCCATGTTTTCCCACCTCGCCTCGCTTCCTGGCCGCACGCTCTTTCCGGGAGTGAACGGACATTACGCGCATGAAGCGCGCTTCACCATCGGCCACATCGAACTCGCGGCCGGCGCGGTCGTGCCGGTGCACCAACATCCGCACGATCAGATCTCCTACGTGATCGAAGGAGAACTTGAGTTCAGCTGTGGATCCGAGATCCGCGTGATGCGTCGCGGTGACTGCCTGATCATCACCGGCGGCATACCGCACGGCTGCCGCGCCATCACCGGCTGCGAGGTAATCGACACCTTCACCCCGGCACGGGACGATTACCGGCTCCAGACCTGATGCGCATCTCGGTTGGCGGTCGATGACTCTGCAGTGGCATGGGCGTCCCGCCCATGATCATGCACTCGAATCACCGGCAGGAATGCCGGCGCCACTCCAAATCTGCGGGCGCAACGCCGCGCCACCAAGCCGAACCAAGTCAGTTAACCGCGAATGGACGCAAATAGACGCGAATGAGAATCGGAGCCGGCCGGAGATGGGACCTCGCTGAAAATGTGAACGACTCTCGCAGCAGCGGTCTTTTGTCCATCACCTCTTGAATTTGCATCCATTCGCGTTGATTCGCGGTTCCAACTGCATGGTTGGCTGGCGCTCACACCCAAGCGCGACCTTGTCGTTTTACAGTGAACGCTGAACGATGGCGGGACTCCACGTCATGGCTGCACCAGACACCGATCCCGCCGCACGGCGCACGCGCCAACGCAAGACGATCACGATTCTCGGGGTTGCGCTGATCGTGATCGGGCTCGCGGTTCTTCTCCTGCTACAGCGAATGCCTCTGCCGCTCCGGCTGATGGTCGGGCTCGGCGACGTGCTTGCGGGCGCCGTGCTCCTCGTGCTCGCGCGGCAGATTCTTGCTCCGCAAAAACCCAAGAACTAGGTTTTCGCGTCAGCGGAAACCTTCAGGTCGACCATCAAATCCGCCGCGATTTTTTCCAGGTCGGCGCGGACGGCGGACAGCTTCACCTGTTGCGGTATGAACACGGTCGCGCGCGCCTGGAACAGCACGCCACCATCCATCGGCGCATTCACGCGCTCGGATGCGAGTTCCTCGACATTGACGCCGTGGGCCGCAAACACGCTCGACACGCTGCGCAGGATGCCGGGACGGTCGTGGCCGACCAGTTCGATTGTCGCCAGCGTGCCGTGCGCAGGAGCGCCAATGGCCGCGCCGCCTTCGGCGTGGATGATCACGGAAAGTCCATCCACCTCGAGCAGACGCAGCGCGTTCACCAGGTCGTCGCGGCGCTCGCTGGCGACCTCCACCCGCAGGATGCCGGCAAACTGGCCTCCGAGCCTGCACATCCGGCTCTCGAGCCAGTTGCCGCCGTGGTCGGCGACGCGGGTCGCCACCATTTTCACCAACCCGGGGCGGTCCGCCCCAATCACCGTCATCACGAGAGTCGCGAGCATGCGCGAAAACTGCGGCGTCGATCATGTCGCCGCAACTCCGGAAACTCCGGTGAATTCAGGCCATCGGCGGCCGTCGCGGTTTGCATCCCGTCCGTTGACGCACAGATTCGTGCCCCCCGTGCCACCCATCTCGTCTTTTGCGTATTCACCTGCTTTCCGGACCACGATTGCCGCTGCTCTTTGCTGGGTAGCGGCCGCGGGATGTACCACCCGGAGTGTTCCGCTCCGGCGCGGCGAACATGCGGTACGGGTCAACGCCACCGCCTCCGCTCCCGTGCAGCCTGGCACCGCGTTCGTCGTCACTCCCCCGCGGCGTGACCCGGGCGCGGAGTCCAGCCTGCTCTACGCCGAAACCGCACGGCTGGTGAAGGGCGCATTGATGGCGAAAGGACTGTACGAAGCACCGGACTCGGCCCACGCGCGGGTGATCGTCGAAGTCGAGTACACCATGGAGACGCCACGCGTCTCGCGCGCCGCGCCTGATCCGACGGGCCAGCCGGGCGCAGCCGCGCGCGGCATGGAGATCCCCGACGAGGCACTCAACGCGCGTTCCGCCCAACGCGGACCGCTCGAGAAGAATCTGATTCTGACCGCGCGCGAGGCCCGGCCGGCCGGTGGCGGAGTTCCCCGCACACTGTGGTCCGTCGAGGTGTCGACGACCGACAACAGCAACGACCTGCGGAAATATCTCCCGATCCTCGCGGCGAGCGCGATCGATCACATGGGCACCGACAGCGACGGTCCGAAGACGATCCGGATCAGTGAAACGGACAAAAGCGTCACGCTGATCCGCCAGAGCAAGTAACGCCGCGACGCGGCGAGTTGTGGCATTGCGTGCAAGCCCGGTCACACACGTTCCCGGTGCGGTGTAGCCGTGACTTCACTTGCGCTATCGGCACCGGGTTCTCGCGGCCTGGCGCCGTGCGACCTTGTTACCGCTCTGCTTCGCCGCGTTCTTTCGCTTCCGGCCTCCGACCATGGACTCGGTGGGTTGTGATTACGGGTGATGGACAGATGTCAACGGAGTGTCGGGCCACGGCACGATGGGGCTGTAGCCGAACCGGTCGAGTCGCGCGATCAATGCATGGCTCTCATCGCTCCGACCGAGCAGGGCGAGTGCGCGGGCCGCGGGATCGAGCACCCGCCAGTCCTTCGATCGGTCAATTCGCGCGGCCAGTAGAGCAAAGGCGCGACTCGCGTGTGCCACGCACCTCTCGCGGTCGCCCCGGCGTTCTGCAATGGCGGCGGCAGCGAGGTAGGCACGCGCACATTCGCCGATGGCGCCCTCGGTTGGCGTGCCCGCTCCAACCAGTGATTCACCGAGTTCGATCGCCCGGGCCGCAGCCTCGCGGGCGCCCGCACCGCTCGTTTGATCGAGGAATTCCGCTTCCATCCGGAAAGCCATGGCGAGGTGCGGCCGTGCCATCCGACTCGATGACACCGCCACCGCAATTCCCTCGAGTGCCTGCCGCGCGTGCCCGACCTCCTGTGCGACTGCCGGCGTCACTCCGGTCGCACTCTGCAGCGCCGCTTCCTTGAGCCGCGCACGCTGCAGGACGATCGCCCATTCGCGGTTGGCACCATCGTGCGCGACCAGCTCCCCTATCACTTTTCGCACCTCTGCCATCATCGTCCTGGCTTCCGCGATTCGCCCCGTAATCGAAAGAATCGTGGCCTGAAACGAGAGGCTGTCCGCCCTTTCGAAGCGCCACCTCATCGTATGCGGTTCGGCCCGGGCGATTGTCGCCAGCCCCTCCGACTCGGACGAGAAGCGAGCGAGCGCCGCGGAGAAATCGCCAGACCGTTCCGCCACGCTGCCCAACCACGATTCCGTATCGGTGATTCGGTATTTCAACTCCAGGTTCGTCGGATTCGCGGCCGACATTACCCGGAGGGCTTCCAGTTTGCCGATGAACGCCGCCCGGGCAGCGTCGAGGTCCCCTGCGTCGACACGAAGCACCGCGAGATTGTGCCAGCTGGATGAAAGCTCGGTCCGCCATTTCTGGTTCGCCGGCTCCATCCTCACCATCGCGACTGCAGAATCGCGGTAGCGCGTCAGCCATTCCTGGGCGGCGTCAAACTGGCCCTGCCTCCGGTGCACATAGCCAATCCAATATTCGGCCTGCGCGCGCTCGAAATACATGGCGGGGTCTCGAGGGTGTCTTTCTGTCAGTGCTGATGCGCGCTGATACGCCGTCACGAAGGCCCGGGCCGCCTCGGGATAACGCCCCTGCACCATCCGCGTCTCGCCGATTTGCGTCAGCGCCTTCGCCTGCCGCGCCAGCGTGGTGTCAGTGAGATCCTGCGGCTGGAGCGACGCGAAATACGCCATCGATTTCGTTCCCACCTCCTCGAGGATGTCGAGCCGGCCGACCTTCTGGAGTTGGGTGCGGATGTCGCCGAGGATGAACGCGAGCAAATCCTCCGACTGATCCTGCCGACGCCGCGCGTCGTTGCGCGCCTGCCAGGCGATCACGGCGAGTCCAAGGGTGAGCGCCATCCCGAACGCCGAGGACAACGCGATCAACGTGAGCCGCCGGTTGCGCCGTTGCAGTTCCCTGCGCCTCAGGTCGTCGAAGCCCACGCCGAGCAAGCCCGCTACCAGCCGCACGAATGCCAGTTTCGGGCCGTCGCCTTTCGGGCGCGCATCGGCGGCCACGACCTCGGCGGGGGTGGAGCCAAGCTCGCCGTCGGCGCCGACCCCGGCACGGAGGGCGGGCGGAAAACAATCGTCGGCCGCCCCGGCGGCGTTGGGTTCACCGTCGACGATGAAGGCGAACACGCTACGTTCACCGTGCACCCGCTTGAACGCCATGATTTCCTCGTGCACCCAGCGCGAACGCGCCGCGCGCGGCGAGCAGATGACGACCAGCGTCGCGGACTGCCGCAGCGCCTGGCGGATGGTTTCGCCGAGATCACTCGTCGTCGGCAGTTCCTCGCGATCGCGAAACACCGGCGCGATGCGAGGACCCACACAACCAATCGGCGCCGGCCGGCCGTGAAACCGCCGCGGCACGCGATAGCGCTCGAGCCGCCGCATCAGCCACCGGGCCCATTTGGTATCGGAATGGCTGTAGCTGAGAAAAACGGGATAGAGGGCGGCCGCCGCGCCCGCGACGGTGGCGGGTGCCGTGGAAAAATCGAGCGCGGGGTGCGGTGGCGCGGCCATCGAAAAAAGGGATAACGAGTCGTCGCGACAAACAGGATACACCGGCGCGGCGGAAGCGGGGAGTTCTCCATCACCGCCGCGAAAGGCGATGGTGGGGCCGCGCCAGTGTGATCGTGGGAGGCGGGCATGAAGCCGGACATCGCCCCAAAGGGCCAGCCTGTTGTACGTGATGCCAATTCGTGGCGGTGAGATGCGCCCCTTCGGCATTACGTGCACAAACACGTCTTGACGCGCCCGCGGTTCCCCACGCCAATGGCGGCACCCCACCCCGCGTGCTCCACTCCGCGCCCGCTGCCCAGGATTTTTTTTGGGACGATCTGCTCGAATACATCGAGGATCGTCGCGTGATTCCCATTGTCGGCGCGGAGCTGCTGACCGTACCGGACGCCAGCGGCAACGATACGCCGCTGATGAGCGTGCTCGCCATGCAGCTCGCCGCACGGTTGCGGGTGCCGGCCGAGGACTGCACGGGCGATGACGCGCTGCACACGGTCGTCTGCCGCTACCTTCAGCGCGGCGGCCGGCGCGAGGAAATTTATCCGCGCATCCGCACCTTGATGAAGGAGCTCGCGCCGGCGGTTCCACCGGTGCTGCGCGCGCTCGCGCGTATCCAGCATTTCAATCTCTTCGTCTCGACGACGTTTGACTCGCTGCTGGCCCAGGCCCTCGACGAGGAGCGGCATGGCGGGCTGCCGCGCACGCAGTCGATCGCCTACGCGCCCAATCACACGCAGGATCTGGCGGCAGACGCGCGGCGCAGCGAAACACCGACGGTCTTTCACCTGCTCGGCCGGATGTCGGCGTCGCCGGACTACGTCATCACCGAGGAGGACACGCTCGAGTTTTTCACCTCGATGCAGTCCGAGTCGAAACGGCCTGGCGTGCTGCTCGACGAATTGAAGTCGAGCCACCTGCTGCTGCTGGGCAATTCGTTCCCGGACTGGCTGACGCGGTTCTTCATCCGGATCGCGAAGAGCGGCCGGCTGTCGCTTCAGCGGGAGGAACTCGAGATCATCGCCGATCGTTCATCGGCTCACGACGCGAAGCTCGTGCTGTTCCTGCGCAATTTCAGCTATCGCACGCAAGTGTACGAGGGTTCCGCTACCGAGTTTGTCCATGCGTTGTCAGACCGGTATTTGGCGCGGAACCCTGGGGTCGCGGCGGCCGCGACAGACGGACTGCCATCGGCCAACCCGGGGACGACAGAAAAGGGCTCTGAACCACACGCCATGAAGCCCGGATCGGTCTTCATCAGTTACTCGCGCGCCGATTCCGCGGCGGTGGAAACGCTTCATGCCGCACTCGAAGCAGCGGGGATCGACGTGTGGTTCGATCAACGCCGTCTCGAGGGCGGCGACGATTTTGACGCCCAGATCAAAAAGAACATCCGCAGCTGCTCCTACTTCGTCCCGATTATCTCGGCGTCAACGCAGTCACGACACGAAGGTTATTTCCGGTTGGAATGGGATCTCGCCGTCGAGCGGTCACGGCTGATCGCCGAATCCGTGCCCTTTATTCTCCCGGTGGCGATTGATCCGGTCAGCGAAGCCGAGGCGCTCGTGCCGGAAAGATTCCGCGCCGTACATTGGACGCGGCTGCCCGGCGGAGAACCCACGCCCGAGTTTGTCGAGCGGATGGTCCGGTTGATCCGCGACCATCGGAAGCGGGAACGCGGCCTCCTCTGATAGACGAACCACAGACGATCCAATCCGGTTAACCGCAGAGAACGCAGAGAACACAAAGACCAAGTCATCAAGCCATGACTCACTGCTCCTATTCCGCTCCCTGCGCTCCTTGCGCTCTTTGCGGTTAAATGCCTTTGCCCGATCTCATTTCGGTAGCCAATTCGATGAAAACTTTGGAACACAGAGGACACAGAGCTCGGACACAGAGGACACGGAGCAAGACAAGTCGCCCGCCAATGACGCGAACTAACGCGAATATCTTTGATCTCCAACTCCACAGCTTCGCGCGAATTCGCGTGATTCGCGGGCCGTCAAGATATGTCGCTCCGGTCTTCTCGGTGACCTCTGTGTCCCCTCTGTGATCTCTGTGTCCCATATTCCGACGCCCGAGATCGACCGCGAAAATCCGTGGCCGGGGCTTTCGTCGTTCACGGAGGAGTCGTGCACGCTTTTCTTTGGCCGCGACAAGGAGACGGATGAACTCGCGCGGCTGGTTCGCCGCGAAACACTCACGGTCCTCTTCGGCCAGTCGGGGCTCGGCAAGAGTTCGCTGCTTCAGGCCGGGCTGTTCCCGCTGCTGCGGGAACAGGATCATCTGCCGCTGTACATCCGGCTCGATCACGGGGCCAAGCAATTGCCGATTGCCGATTGCCAAGTGCCGATTGCCGGGACGGCCGATGAGCGCCCTTCCCGGTGCGACCACGAATCAATCGGCAATCGCCAATCGCCAATCGGCAATTTCCTCTCCGATCAGGTGAAAGCAGCGCTAAACGCGGCATTCGTTGCCGCGCGCGCGGACGCACCGGCAATCGGCGCCGGTGAAACCCTGTGGGAATATTTTCACCGGAAGGACGTCGACATCTGGAGCGCGAAGAACCGGCTGCTGACCCCGGTCCTCGCCTTCGATCAGTTCGAGGAAATCTTCACCTTGGGCCGCGCGGACGAAGCGGCCCGCGAGCGGTCCCGCGCCTTTCTCATCGAGATTGCGGACCTGATCGAGAATCGTCCCCCCGCTGCGCTGCGGGAGAAATTCGACCGCGGTGAGGCGGACCCCGCGCGATACAATTACGACAAGCCCTCGTGTCGCGTCATCCTCAGCCTGCGCGAGGACTTTCTCCCCGACCTCGAAGGCCTCAAGCAGTCGTTGCCCGCGCTGATCCACAACCGCCTCCGGCTGAAACGGCTCAATGGCGCGCAGGCGCTGGAGGCGGTGACACGCCCCGCGCCGCATCTGCTGGCGGAGGGCGTGGGTGAAAAGATTGTTGAGTTTGTTGCCGGAGTTCGCGGCGGCTCAGTGGAACGACTGTTGGAAATGGAGGTTGAACCTGCGCTTCTTTCCGTAATCTGCCGCGAACTCAACGAGCGCCGCAGGGCGCTCGGGCAGGAGAAAATCACCGCCGACCTCGTCTCCGGCAACCGCCGCGAAATCCTCACCGATTTCTACGAACGGAGCGTGAGCGACATGCCGGAAGGCATGAGGATCTTTATCGAGGATCATCTCCTGACGAAGTCCGGTTTCCGCGACAACCTCGCGCTGGAGACTGCGCTCGAATTCCCCGGTGTCACGCGGCTGTTGATCGACACCCTGGTGTCGCGCCGGCTGCTGCGGATCGAGGAACGGCTCGGCGTCCAGCGCGTAGAACTCACCCATGACGTTCTCGCCGATGTGGTGAAAGCAAGTCGTGATGCCCGGCAGCAACGACTAGCGCTGGAGGCGGCCGCCGCACGCGAAAGCGCCGCCCGCGAGGAGGCTGCCCGCCGCGCCCACCGGATGCGGTTCGCGATCGCAGGGCTGGTGGCCGTGGTAATGGCACTCAGCATCGGCGCGGTATTCGGGATTCGATCGCAGCGTCAGACGGTGAAACGTGCCAGCCATACGGATTTCGTGCTCGGTTCGCGGCTGCTCGACGAGGGCAAACTGACGGAAGGACTGGCGTACCTCGTCCGCGCCGGCCGGAAGGACCCGCACAATCCAATCGTCGCCCCGCGGCTGCTCGCCACGCTGGCCGCGGAAAACTTCTGTCTGCCGAACGCCGAACCGATTCCGTTGAACGGGCCAGCGATTGCCGCCGCCTACTCCGCCGAGGGACGCTGGCTCGCCGTGCAGAACCAGGACGACGTCATTCGGATTTTCGATGCGGTCACCTGGACCACCAGCCACGAAATCAAGTTCGGACACAAGATCCGGCGGCTCGGCTGGCAGTGGGCGGGCAAGACACCGGATCTGTTCGCGGTGTTGTTGGAAGACAACACGGTCGTTGTTTGCGACGCTGCCAGCGGCAGACCCAAACACGCTCCCATTCGCGTCCCGGAGCCGATTCCGGGCCGCATCCCCAATCTCGCGGTCAGCCCCGATGGACGGTGGATTGCGGCCAGTTCACCGGCGGTCGCCCGGGTATGGGATGTCGCGAGCGGCCGGTTGACGGCGACGATGCCGAATGATCGCAGCGCGTATTCAAGGATCAACTTCAGCGCTGACAGCCAGCGCGTGGTCACGACCCACGGCGCGAATGTCACGCAGATGTGGTCGGTCGCCGATGGCGCCCCGGTGGGCGAACCCATGGTGCGCTCCGGGACCACAACCTATCTCAATTCGATCTTCAGCGAGGACGGCAGCACGCTGGTGGTGTGGCACGTGCAGGGTGCGCAACGTTTCGACTCGCGCACGGGTCTGCCGCTGAGCGAGGTCGTCCCCTTCTCCGTCAATACCGTGCGCCAGGTGGAAGACGTCGCGCTCAACGCCGACGGCCGGCGGCTGGCGATGGCGACGCTGCAGAACGAGGTCGCGATCATCGATCTCGAATCAGGGAAGAATGTGGTGCCGCCGCTCCAACATGGCGGCCCCATTTACCACCTGGCCTTCGGCTCGGGCGGGAGCGTGCTGTTCACCAATTCGGTCGACGGCGTTTTTCGGCTGTGGGATGTGGCGACCGGCCGATTGATTGCGGTGCCGACATTTCAGCAGGAGCAATACTCGCCCGCGGCGCTTTCTCCCGACCGGGCGTCGGTCGCCGTCTTTGCTCCGGACGGACACGGTTACCGGCTGCGGATCGGCCGGGGCCGGGCCGAACCGATCCGATTCCCGCGCGCACGCGACGTCCGAGTGGTGAACTTCCACCCTAGCCCTCCGACCCGTCTCGCGTGGGGACTGCCGGACCGATTAATGGCGTTCGACGTCGCCAGCGGCAAAGAGACCTCCGGGGGATTCCCGTTTCCCGGCCGAATCGTCGGTCCGAGCGGAGCAATCCGGTCGACCCATGGCCAGACGCTGGGCGATGGACAGTCGCTGGTCGTGCTGGCGGCAACACCGTCCGGCCGCGCGTGGCGCGCGTGGTCTCTCGGAGACCACAACGTGGCCCAAGACGTTGCGCTATCGAACGTGCCGGAGGACGTACCGTATTTCATGCTCAATCCCACTGGCAAACTGGGGTGGGCCATCGGCGGCGGACAAACCGCGGCGGAATGCGGAATATGGGACCTGGGGACCGGACAACGCATCGCGCGACTCGTAGCCGGTAAACCGATACGGCGCGGAGCAGCCCAAGTCAGCCCCAACGAGACGCTCGCCTGGCTGCAAACCACGGACAATGCCGTCCACGTGTACAAAATTGCGAGTGCCAAACGGCTCGCCACGCTGAGTCTGAGCGGCCGTGCCGTGATCGAAACAATTCGATTCTCGCCCGACAGCCGGCATGTTCTGGCCGGTGACGATTGGGGCGGCGTCCACGTCTTCAACGCTCACACGGGCGAAAAGGTGAAGTCGACGCTCGCCCATCGCACACTCGTCCGGCGTTTCGACGCCTCGTCAGATGGACGCTATTACGCGAGTTTGTCCGCCGATGGGTCGGCTCAGGTGTGGGAGACCGCCACCCACGCGGCAGTTGGCGCGCCGATGCTGCATTTCGGCAATTCGTCCCGGGTCGATTTCAGTCGTGATAACACGCGGGTGATCGCCTCGGGCGGAATGAGAGCACGCGTCTGGGACGTCGGGACCGGCCTGCCACTGTCGCCCGCGCTGGAAAGTCCCGAATCGATCGGGGTGGTTGGCTACAGTCCCGACGGAAGGTTCGTCGAAGCGCACGCGGGAGTTGGTGGCACGAGTGGAATCCTCGTGTGGTCCGCGCCGCCGAAGGCGTCGGGTGCGGCCACGCCTGACTGGCTGCTGGATCTGGCGACCGTCTGTGCCGGCCAGCGGCTCGACGACGAAAACCGGCTGGTACCCGCCGCGGCCGAGTTCGCGCGGTTCGGCGGAACGCGCCGAACGATTGCCGCTTTGCCCGCCGCGGACCCGTATGGCGAATGGGCGCAATGGCTGCTGTCGGACCGCCCGACGCGGCCGATCGCGCCGCATTTTCAAATCACGCCGGCGGAGTCCAGGACGCTGCGGGAAAAGATGTCCGCTGAGATCGAAGAAAGCCTACCGGCCTTGGTGGCGCGGGTATTGCAAATGCGGGGCGCACGTCCGGAGGAAGCGGAGCCGCTCGAGCGCCGAATTCTCGAACTCACGCGAACCGAATATGGCGAAGAAGGCGAAGAGTTCGCGCAGCGCGGAGCGAACCTCGCGGTCACGCTCGTGCGCGTGGGCAAGCACGCCGAGGCGGAGAGCCTGACCCGCCAGGTCCTTCGGCTCCGGGAAAAGATCGCGGCCAATGCGATCCAAATCGCGAACATGAAGGCCGCGCTGGGATGGGCGCTCGCCGGACTGGCGCGTCATATGGAAGCGGAGCCGCTGCTGCTGGCGGGCTACGACGTCCTGAAGGATTCCACCCTCCGCCCGCGCATCCGCGAAACCGCACAGGCGCTGGCTGATTTGTACGAGGCGACGGAGCGGCCCGATCAAGCTGCGGAATGGAAGCGGAAGGCGCAGGGCGAAGCCGCGGTCAGTCGGACCAACGCGAATGCGCCATGAGCAAGTCACGTGAGGATTTTTCTCCAGGATGCAGACACGGAGAATTTCAACGCCCGACCCTAAACGTTCACCCGAGTACCCGCTTTGCCTCACTTAAACGTTAAAAGTTAAGCGTTGAATGTTGAGCGTTTCCCCAGCTCCCAATCCGAAATCCGCAATTTCCGAATGACCGCCTTCCCCGCCGCGCTCTCCTCCGCCCCGCCCGTAGCCGTCTTCGACGACGACGCGTGGGAGGATCTGCTCAACTTCGTCGAGGAGAAGCGCGTCATTCCGATCGTCGGCCCGGAGCTGACGGTGTTGCAGACCGACAAAGGCGCCGAGAATCTCTACAGTTGGCTGGCGCGCGCCCTCGTGGGAAGAAATCGATCGGGCGGAACGCGGCACGGCCGATTCGCATCGGGCAAGTGCAGAGCCAAGACCGGCAACTGCGCCATGATTACCCTTGCACAGCTCAGTTCTGCCGATGCCGTCCGATCAATCCGCAGCTTCGACTTGGCGAATGATGTCCTCCAGCAAACTTTCATTCCCGGCCATGCAAACCCCACTCCGCGTCTTCCCGCACGAACGTTTCTGTCAGTCGGTCGGAATGCGAGTCGAGATAGCGGCGGAGCGCCTCAGCGAGGAGGTGGTCGATGTCTGCGGCCCAGCCGTGTTTCACAAACGCACGCGCCTCAGCGAGCAGCTCCTCCGGCAACACGGCGTGAATCTCGGCTTTCATGCGGCAAATCAACTGACACCGAAGCGACCGCGGGTCAAACTTCGTGTTGTCATGCGGCGCGGCGAAACGCTCAGACGCCGCGGCGCGGAACGCTCAACGCTCAACTCTTAACGCTGAACGCTCAAGTGACCCATCCAACTGACCTCTTCGCACTCCTTGTCAAAACTTCAGCGTTAAAAGTTGAACGTTGAGCGTTCCCCCCGTCCCCAATCCGCAATCCGCAATTTCCGAATGACCGCCTTCCCCGCCGCCGTTCCTCTTTACTTTCCGAGCCATGACGGGAGGAGTTTTTCAACGTCCTCCTGCGATTTCCATCCGCTAGTCCGGCAACTCGATCGAGTCGTGGATTCGGCGGGTAATCTCACGGCGGCGCCGATGTGCTCGCCTTCAGGCAACGACGTAAGGCGCCGGATCAATCAACCGCAACCCGGGCACACGGCTGAATTCGGCCCGATTGAGCGTCGCCAAAGCATGGTCGTGACGCAGGGCGGTCGCTGCGATCAGGAGGTCATGTGGGCCGATTTTCTGGCCTTGTTTCTCCAAGCCTGCCCACAACTCCGAGTGGCGTCGTGCCGTCCCAAGGTCGAAATCAAGCGTCGGAATTTTCGAAAGAATTGCTTCGACAAACGTCGATCGCTCGGTCTTTCGAGCCGGTGGCTGCGCTCGCATCACGCCGTACAAGAGCTCGGACACGGTGATCGCAGCGAGGAAAAACGTTTCCTGCCGATAAGCCGACAAAAGCCCCGGCAGATCGAGGCGTTTCTTCTCCGCGGCGATCAAGACCGACGAGTCAAACATCAGCCCCATTTCGAGGTGACTATCTTCTCCAGATTTTGGCGAGCGTCGGCGATATCGCGTTCAAATGCCTCCGCTTCCTTTACGCTAAGGTGTGGCAAGGTTGGCCAGAGCGCAGCCAGCTCCCGGCCGGTCGGTGCGCGTGGCGCGGAGTTTGCTCCGGGCGCACGATCGGCCAACGAACGCGCGGCAGCGGTGGCTACCGCGTTGACGAGAGGCGCTTCGTTTTTCGAACTCGCCCCGCGACCTTTGCGGACAGCGCGCCGTTTGCGGACCGGCTTGGACCGCGACGAAGCTGTGGAGTGTGCTGCCGTTGGCATGGGCAAAACGTCGGTCGTGCGCTCGCTCGTGGCAAGCGGGATGTGCGAAGGTTTTCGCGCCGCGAAAACCTCCGGTGGGTCGCTTGACCTGTCGATATAATGACACCATAAAGACCGACATGAAGACGCTCACTGTCACCGCTGCCCGGCAAAAACTCGGCTACTGGCTGAAACGCGCGGAAAGCGGCGAGGAAATCGGCGTCATCTTCGGCGCTTCGGTTTTTGCCCTGCGCAAAGTACCGATTCAAGCGGCCGACTACCTGGAAACTGAATATGGCCTCACCAAGGAAGAAGCGGAGAGGGCGGCCAAGCAAATCCGCGCCGAAAGCACCCGCGACTACAAGCGCGGGAACTACGTCCCCCTCGACGAGCTCACCGCGACGCTTGCGGCTCGTCGCAAAACCCACCGTCGTGGACGTGCTCGCCGCGCTGCCTGAGGACGTCGAAGCGTCCGCCCTGGCGGAACTGCGTGCCCTCCCCGACGCCTTCGGCCGGCCGCACACGCACGGTGGTGCGGGCATTCGGCAGCTGCGTTCCGGGATTTACGAGGCGCGCCTCGGGCTCCATCTGCGGGCGGTGTTCACACGGGAGGACGATGCGCTGTTTGTGCGGATGATTGGCACGCACGATGATGTGCAGCGGTATCTGCGGAGTCTTTGAACTTCGTTACCGAACTCGGCGTAGCGGAACGCGTGAGCCCGCCGAAGGCGGGTAAACGTTTGCCGGCCTCTGGCGGACTTGCCCGCCTCTGGCGGGTTTCGTTTGTATGGCGAAAGCCTCACGGCTTCCGCTACACCGGCGTCCCATTCCCACGTGGCTTCGTTCGTTTTAGTCCAGCCCTTCGAGAACCTTCAGCCCCGGGATCTCGCGGAAATGAGCATCCAGACTGAGCACCGCCGCTCTCGCCTGAAGCGCGCAGGCCGCGATCAGAAGGTCGGCCGCGGGTAGAACGGCCCCGCGACGATCCAGCGACCATGCCAGTTGTGTCGCCTGCTCCCAGACCGAGGCGCCCGCCGCAATGTACGGCATGATCGCGAACCGCTCGCGGAAGCGTTGCAACAACGCGGGATTGCTGCGGCCGCGGCAGACTTCGAGCACAACCATGCCGCACGTCGCGAATTCGTAATCCTCCAAACGCGCCGCGAGCGCGACGAACGGGTCGACCCCGCCGCGCGCGCAGTTGATGTAGAAACTGCTATCGGGCAGGACGAGACTTGCCATACGGCGCCTTTTTCTCGGCCACCATCAGGCCGTGGCTGTCGAGCACATCCGAGGGAGAAGGCGCGAATTCGGCCCGAAGTTCGTCGGGCGTCAGCCCGACGCCCTGGCTGAACAGCTCCTTCATCTTGTGGCGACGCGCCATCTCGGCGAGGGCCATCTCCACCGCCTGCGTCTTGGTCTTGGCGCCCGTCACCTTCATGACGCGGGCGAGGACATCCTCGTCGATGTTCATCGTCATTTTCATAACGGTCCAAAAGTATGGCTCCGCAGCCATACCACAAGCCGCGAATATTGCTGACCAGCCATACGGGCGGTGTCATCGCGCCACGCTTGGCCATTTTCACGCGCCGTCCGGCCGGCGCGAAACCAGCTCAACGGCGCAAAGGAGAATCTCCGCCCTCCGAAACGACTCCCATCAACCGCCGAACTTGCGCTGCACGTCGATTGGAACGTCCACCCGGGTTTTCCCGATATCGTGCAATACGGTGTGCGATTTTTGCCGGACCAGCACCTTCTTGCGGTCGACGACCAGAATACCGGCGAGTTCCAAGTCGTATTTCACCACCCTCCCACCCTTCAGCCACAGCCGGAACCCTCCTGCCGCCATCACCGGTTCCAATTTGCCCTGGCCCTCGCGCACCAGCAGGAGCTGCGCTCCCAGGTCAGTGAGTGTTCCCGTCGCAATGTCGTCTTCCACGTGCATGGCCTCGTAGCTGCTGACCATGACGCCGAGTTCCTCGTGCGGCAAAGCGAGGGCAAGTTGTGCATTGCTATAGGGCACGGCCGAAGTCCGGCGCGCCGGCGGCGCGGGGTAGAGAATCACGGCGGGCCATCCGAATGGATCGAGCGGCGTGATTGCACCGGTCAACGGATCGATTGCCATGGGCACGGAAACGGGCGCGCCCCACCAGTTGTCCTCGTCCATCCAATCGGGGTCGCGTCGCGGCAGCTCATCCAGCGTTTTCCACCCGTCTTGCGTCCGAATCGCGAAGTGGCCGGCATCGCGGAAAATGGTTTCGAGCACCGAGTCCGCGTCGCGCCCGAGGCGGCGCGCCACTGACTTGATCATCGGCAGTCGCTGCCAGGTGTATCCATTTCTCTCGGTTTCGCCCTTGATGTCGTACGTGCTGGCATCGTCCATGACGGTACATGTCCAGCTGTAGTTCGGTTGTTCCGACAGGTTCATGGCGGCGACAATGGCGGTGTCGATTGGCCCGCTTCTGGTGGTGGTGAGGGGAAGCAGAGCCAGCGCCAGGATGGCGTTGGTTTTCATAATGCGAATCGGTGGATCCGCCCCGCGACTTCTATCCAGCCGGTGGCACCGGTGCGGGTGAAAGCAGGGGATAGACTACTTTCGCGGCCACATGCTCAAAAAAAATTCTTACCCGTTTCGCGGTTGAAGCCGCCATGAATCCAGCACTCCCGCGAACGCGATCCTTACCGCTCGGTCAGGGTCGGGCTGATCGCATGGCCGAATGCATCCGACGGCGGACCAGCTGACGATTTCGACAGCCGGCCGGAAAAACGGAACCTACAACCTAGTCCGGCCTCGAGTTATTTTCCTGCCCCCGGCGTCCGGCCCTGGTGGCGTTCGGTGGCCATGGGTCGTTCTGAAATCCGCGATGTAGTGCCTGAGCGCGAGTGCCAGCACTCCCACCGCGGACAGCACGAAGGCGAGGTGCTCGAGTGTCTTCTCCGAGTCGGGGGTGATCATGAGCAGGGCCGCTGGTCCTCGCCGCATCCAGCACCTCATCCCTTGATCACGCAATGGCGGCTACCTGACAACTCTGTCAGCCACCGCCCCATCTTCACCCCGAAGTCTGCGGCGACACCCCTACCCGCGCGGGTGCGAGTGCGACGCCCTTCACCTTGATGCCAGTGAGCTTCTTCACGATGACGTCGGCCTCGCTCTCCTTCACGTCGGCCAGCGAATGGCGCTGGTGGATATCAATCGCTCCGACCACCTCCGCCGGCAGCCGCGTGACGCCCGCGATTTTCCCGACGATGTCGGCCGGCGTGACGAGTTGCTTGCGGCCCACATTGAGAAAGATCGCCACCATTCCCGGCTCCTTCCCGGTGCGCGCGGGCCGGTCGTATTTGCTTTTCCGGTTCGCGTGAGACTCGCCGGCCTCGGCGCCCGACTCGTCCGCGTCGTCCGCGCGCGGCATCGACGGCGCGCGTTCGCCGGCGGGCTTCGCCGTCGACCGTGTGTCCGCCCACGCCGGCTTCGCCGCGACATCGTCGCGCGGCTGCGACTCGAAACTCTTCGACGGCGCCGCTCCGCGGTCGAACGGCTCCGGTCGGGCGGCCGGCTTTTGCGGGATCGGCGCGCCACCGCCGGCACCGGCACCCGTCTGGAGCAAATGGATTAGCGCGGAGCAGATGTCCGTGCTCGCATATCCTTCATCGAGCAGCCGGTCGATCATCCGATCGTGCGGCTTGAACTGCCGGCCTTCGAGCGTGGCGCGGATCTTCTCGAAGAACACATTGGCCCGTGCCTCCTCCACCTCGTCGAGTGAAGGCAGCCGCTCGCGGCGGATCTTCAGTTTCGCGAACCGCACCATGCCCTGGAGCTTGTAGATCTCCTGCCCGCTCACGAACGTAAACGCCCGGCCCGACTTGCCCGCTCGGCCAGTGCGTCCGATCCGGTGGGTATAGTCCTCGGCGTCGTTGGGCAGATCGAAATTGATCACCACCTCGAGGTCATCGATATCGAGCCCGCGCGCCGCCACGTCAGTCGCGATCAAGAACTCGAATTTTCGCTCGCGGAACTTTTCCATCACCCGGTTCCGCTGCGATTGCGTGATGTCGCCATGCAACCGGTCCACGGCGTAGCCGCGTGCGTGCAGGTGCTCGTCGAGGTCGTCGACCATGATTTTCGTGCTGCAAAAAATGAGCCCGTAACGGAAATCGTGCACGTCGATCAACCGCGTCAGCGCCTCGATCTTCGAGCGCCGATCGACCTCGAAGTAAACCTGATCGACCTGCGGCGCGTTCTGCGCCACCGATTCGATTTTGAGCCAGGCCGGATCGCGGCTGTAACGCTTGATTAGCTCCTGGATTGCCCAGGGCATCGTCGCGGAAAAAAACAGCAGCTGCCGCGATTCGGGCACGGCGGAAAGGATTTTCTCGATGTCGTCGCGGAAACCCATGTCGAGCATCCGGTCGGCCTCGTCGAGCACGACGAGCTTCAGGGCATCGAGCCGCAGCGTGCCGCGGTCCATGTGATCCATGACGCGGCCCGGGGTGCCGATGACGATCTGCACGCCGGCCTCGAGCGCGCGAAATTGCCGGTCGTAGCTCTGGCCGCCGTAAATCGGCACCTCGCGCACGCCGCGCTTGAAGAACGCCAGCCGCCCGGTCTCCTCCGCCACCTGCACCGCGAGCTCGCGCGTCGGGCAGAGGATCAGCACCTGCACGACGCGTTTCGCGGGGTCGACTTTTTCGATCGCGGGAATTGCGAACGCCGCCGTCTTGCCCGAGCCCGTCGATGACTGGCCCACGATGTCGCGGCCCGTGAGCGCGACGGGAATGACGGCCGTTTGAATCGGCGACGCCTCCTCGAATCCCATCTTCGCCACGGCCTTCAGTATCTCCGGCGAAAGTCCGAGTTGGTCAAAGGGCAGTTTTTCCATGACCGCAAAGGTGCCGGGAATGTAGCGAAGCGCCAGCCGGGCTTTTTCGCGGCTGCGCCGCGAAAAAGAAGCGCGCTAGTTTTCGCGGGTAATCCGCGAAAACTAGGGCAGTGCAAACGCCACATACGCGTCGCCGGACTTCGTGCCCATTTTTCCGCCGCCGCACGCGATCACGACGTATTGCCGTCCTCCCACCTCGTACGTGGCAGGCGTCGCATAGCCCCCGGCGGGCAGGGATGTTTCCCACAGCAATTCGCCCGTGGCCGCGGAGAACGCCCGGAATTTTTCATCCTTCGTCGCGCCAATGAACAACACGCCCCCGGCGGTCACGATTGGCCCGCCGTAGTTTTCGGTGCCGGTCGGCGGAATTCCCGCTGCGGTCAACTCCGGCAACTCGCCCAGCGTCCGCTGCCAGAGGTATTTTCCCGTGTTCAGATCGAGCGCGTTCAACGTGCCCCACGGCGGCCGGATCGCGGGATATCCATCCGGATCCACGAACCGGTTGTAGCCGGTTGTCACATACGGGCTGCGTGCCCCGCTGCCGCCCACCGTTTCGCGCGCGGTCGGGGCCGTCGGCGCCGTAGACGGCGGCTTGTCGGGCGCGAGCAGGAATTCCACCAGCGCCTGTTTCGACCGATCGGGGAGAAAGTTGAAGGACGGCATCACGCCTTTGCCGGTGCGCAGCATGGCGAGGATTTCGGAGTATTGCAGGCGCTGCATGATGTTCACCAGGCTCGGAATGTTCTGGGCCGGGTTGCCTTCGCGGTTCGGCCCGTGGCAGCCGATGCACAGTTGCGCATAGAGCGGCCCGGCGCCTTCAGTGAAAAGCGAGGTCGGCACCATTTGCAGAATCCAGGGCATCTCGTTGCTGTTGACGTACAGCACGCCGCGCGGATCGACGGCGGGGCCGCCCCACTCCGCTCCACCATCGAAACCGGGAAGAATAATCGTGCCGCGCTCGCTCGGCGGATCCCATGGCTGGTGCGGGCTGACCTCCTCGAGCCGGCGCTTCACCGCTGCTTGCGCGGCCGGCGTGCGTTCGGTCACGTCCTCGGGCCGGAACCGTTGCCGGGCGAACGGCGCCGGGATCAGCGGCATCGGTTGCGTCGGCCACGCCTCCTCGCCCCGGAGGGCGGACGCCGGAGTCGAATGCTCGCGCCAGGGGAAAAGCGAACGACCCGTCACGCGATCGAAGACCCACACGTGAGCCGACTTCGTCACCTGTGCCACCGCTGCCACTTTTTTCCCCTCGTTCATCACTTCGCAAAGGACCGGCGCGGCCGGCGGATCGCGGTCCCACATGTCGTGGTGGACGAATTGGAAATGCCACCGGCGTTCTCCCGTCGCGGCGTCGAGCGCGAGCAGGCAGTTGGCGTAAAGGTTCGAGCCCAGCCGGTCGCCGCCCCAGAAATCGAATGCCGCCGAGCCGGTCGGCACAAACGCGAGTCCCCGCTCGTGATCGACGACGAGCCCCGCCCAGCAGTTCGCGCCGCCGGCGGTCTTCCACGCCTCGGCCGGCCACGTTTCGTACCCCGGCTCGCCGGGATGCGGAATCGTATGGAAAATCCAACGACGCTTGCCGGTGCGCACATCGTACGCGCAGATATGTCCCGGCGCCGCCGGGCCCGGCCCCTCACCCACCCGCACCGAAACAATGATTAGATCGCGGTAGAGCGCGCCCGGCGTGTTGCCCGTGAGGTACATTCCACTCACGTCGCGATCGAGTCCGTTCAGCAGGTTGATCCGGCCCGTGTCGCCGAAGCTGGCAATCAGCTTGCCCGTGTCAGGATCGACCGCGTGCAAAAAGCTCCCGGCCGAAAACATCAGCCGTCGCTCGTCGCCTTCGCGCCACATGGTCAGGCCGCGGTTCAGTCCCCGCGCCGCCTCCGGGCCACCGCCCTCGAACGGATTGAACCGCCACAACTCCTTCCCGGTCGCGGCATCGAGCGCGAAGAGCTTCAACTGCGGCGACGTGCCATAAAGCACGCCATCGATCACGAGCGGGTTGCACTGGATTTGGGAGCGATTGTTGGCCGAGGCGTCGCCGGTCCGAAACTCCCACGCCCGCTCGAGCTTCGTCACGTTCGTCGCATTGATCGCGCTGAGCGTGGAATAATGCGTCGCGCCCGTGTCGCCGAGATAAGCGGCCCAGTCGCGTCCCGCCGCACCGAATACCGGTGCGATTCCGGTGAGCAGGACGACCATCAGCGCGTGACCGTTGAACCCAGGGCGGCGCAGCCCCTCGGCAGGCTCACGGCCAAAACGATTTCCGGACTGAAAGGCCTCGAGCTTGTCGAGAGGCTTTTCGAGACGGCCACAACCGAATGGAGATGGATTTAGCCGCAAAGAACGCAAGGAACGCA
>JAUSID010000044.1 GCA_030648295.1 Opitutaceae bacterium
CGGGGCCTTTTCCTGGAGTGCTTGAACGGCTTCGTTGCCTCCACCATCCCTCCAGGCGGTTCCGGGCGGAGCGACCTTTCCCGGGTGGGTTTGCTCTGACTTCCCCACTGAAGTCCCATGGCTTTTCACGGCGCACTGAAATGTCCGGGCTAGCGAGCTGCCGGTTAACGATCATCGTAATCACCTCGATAAAATGCACCCGGTAATCGGCAGCTCGCTTGGCGTCCGCTGCGCGGACCACGGGAATGTCAGCCGGGCAACCTCACCTCCATCCTGTTCTCGCACTCCTACCGCCATGAAAAAGATTTCCCTCCTTGTCACGCTTGCGAGCACCCTCATCGCCGCCGCCGGTGAACCAGGTGCGGGTGTTGCGCCGCCTGTCCCTCGCAGCTTTGGCGAACGCGCGCTGACACTCGACGACTGCCTCGTGGCAGCGCAACGCGATCATCCGCTGCTGGCCGCGGCACAAGCCGGCGTCGCCGCCGCCGATGAAGCAATTGGCGAGGCGCGCGCGCCGCTTTATCCGCAGTTCGATCTCAACGCCGGGTATCATCGCTGGCAGCGACGCGCGTTCCTGCCGGCAGGGTTGACCATTCCGGGCCGCAACATTCCCGACATCATCGGCCCGCTCGACGACTGGAACGGCGGCGTCATCTCGCGCCTGACGCTCTACGATTTTGGCGAACGTCGCGCCAGCGTCGAGGCGGCTCGCGCGCGGCACGCCGGCGCGATGGCTGACGCCACCACGCTGGGTGCGGATGTCCGGCTCAACATCCGCCACGCTTTTTATGCCCTCGCCGCGGCCAAGGAACTCAAAGTGGTCGCGGACAAAAACCTCGCCCGGACCGAAGCCCACGAACGACTCGCGAGTGCGCGTCAGTTGGCCGGGGCGGTTCCGCAGGCCGACGTGCTGCGCACGCAGGCGGAGGTCGCGAACGCGCGGCTGCAACTCATCAGCGCCGAAAGCCGCGTCCGCGTTGCCGCCGGGCGGCTCAACACCGCGATGGGCCGGAACGCCGATGCGCCGGTTGAAATCACGCCGCCGACCGCCGCGCCGCCGCCGCCGGTCAGAACTGACGTCGATGCCGCGGTCACCCGCGCGATCGCGCAACGGCCGGAGATTAGCGCGGGAGAAAAACGAACCGAGGCGGCGCGCGCCGCCGTGGCAGCCGCGAAAGCCGGGCGCGCGCCGAAGCTCAGGGCTGACGCTGCCTTTGGCTGGCGCGACACCGGATTCCTCCCCGATACGCAGGAGTGGCAGGCCGGGCTGTCGATCGATTTTCCGCTCTTCGATGGCAACAGCCGGGCGCGCCGGCTGGCCCGAACCAAAGCGGAACTCGCGCGCGAAGAGGCGACGTTTGCGCAGCGGCGTCTTCAGGTCCGCGAGGAAGCCTGGTCGGCCGCGGTCGAACTCGAACGCGCGTGGGCGGCGATTGCCGCGACCGAGGCGACCGTCCGTGCGAGCGAGGAAAGTCTGCGCATCGTGCAGGAGCGCTACGAGCGCGGCGCCGCCGTTGTCACCGATCTGCTCGACACGCAGATCGCCCTTGCCCGCGCCGAAAACGGGCTCACCGAAGCGCGCTGGACCTACCTCGCCGCCCGCGCCTTCTTCGATCGTGCGGTGGGCGCCGGGCTGTAGCCGTGAGACCACTGCCTTGGTTTTCCTTTTCCCCTCCCCTTAAACCCCTCCCAGCCCGAACCCCAGCCCGAACCCCCGCACGATCCAGTTTCCTTTCAGCAGTTTCGACCGGTTTCAAGTCGCCATCCGGGACGAACGGCACGACAGCTTGGCCGCTGTAGATTCGCTCCCCGACTCGCGACACCCAGTTCCGCCCCCCACCATGCACCCCGAACGTGTTCCGGTTTGCCCGTCATCCGTTTCCCCCGCCGCCGAGCTTTCGCGCGGTGTCCGCTCATTCATCACCGGCATCGCAGCTCTCTCCGGTCTTCTGACGGCCGTCCATGCGCAGCAAACGCCCGGGGCGGCGGCTCCGGCGCCCGCCGGACAACCCAACGCGCCGGATGCCGTTCAGCTCAGCCCCTTCACCGTTTCGTCCGACCGCGATGTCGGCTACGCGGCCGGCGACTCGCTCGCGGCGAGTCGGTTCAGCACGCGGCTGATGGACTCGTCGGCGACGATCTCGGTGTTCACGGAGGAGTTCCTCAAGGACCTCGCCGCCGTCGATTTGTCCGATGTCCTCGAATACGGCGTCAACTCGAGCGTCGACTTCGACCAGAACCGGCCGGATCCGACGATGTTCTATCTCGATGCGGGGATTCAGAACACGCGGATCAACAATCGCGGGCTGCTGGGGTCGGCGCTGACGGACTTTTTCCGCTCCGTCATGCCCGTCGACGCCTACAACACGGGCCGCTTCGATTTTGCGTCCGGTCCCAACAGCGTGCTCTTCGGCGTGGCCAACTCCGCCGGATCGATCAACACGTCGACCCTTCAGGCCGTGACCCGGAAGAATCACCTGAGGCTGACGGCGCAGGCGGGAAGCTGGTCCAGTTACCGCGGCACCGCCGACGCGAATGTGGTGGTCGTGCCAGACCGAGTGGCCGTCCGGCTGATGGGCATGCACCAGGAGCGCGGAGACTGGCGTTACTGGAACAAACGCGAGGACGATCGCTACACGGCGTCCGTCCGCGTGGTGCCGTTCAAGAAGACCCGCACGAACATCACCGGCTCGTTTGAGCGCGCCGAGCTTTGGGCAAACTGGTCCCAGCCGATGAATCTGGGCGACAGCGTTTCCTTTTGGGAAAGCCTGCCGGACTCGGTGCGACTGATTGACAACCGGGCGGCCTTGCTCAGCAACAACGCGGCCGCCGCGCGCGGTCTGAATCGGATCACCACCAGCCGGCTCACCATCCTGAACAACACGGGCGAGAGCTTTGTCACGACGAGCACCGCTGCCCTGCGCGGCGTGAACATGTACGAGAGCGCCAGCTTCTATGAAACCGCCGCGCAATTCGATCCGCTCGTCGGGGTGGTGCCCGGCTGGGAGCCGCGCCTCTTCCGCGACACGTTCGAGACGCTGCTGCCGGTGAACGCCACGCAGGCGGCGGCGAACGGTCCGTACCAGTCGAACACCGTCGCGCCTTATGATATTGGCTACGGCCCCGACTCGAATCGCGGCAGCACGGTCGAGCGGCTGTTCCTTCGGGTCGAGCAGCCGATCGGCAAGAATCTCTTCCTTGATCTGAGTTACCAGAATGAACAGGGCGCGGGGCAGAGCGTCCGCGCGAAGAACACGCTGCTGGCCGATCCGAACCTGTACGTGGCTGACGGTGCGGGCGGCGTGAGGCCGAACCCGAACGTCGGCCGGTATTACCTCGAGGGCGCCGTCGGGAGCACGATCAACACGGAGGACAACGAGGCGCTGCGGTTTTCGGCGTTGTACAACCTCGATCTGGGCCGGTTCGGCGAGCATCGGATCCTCGGGATGTGGGAAACGAGCGAGACCACCACCTCGCAGCTCGGCGCAACCATGTCCTTGCTCAACAGCCGGACGAAACAGCCGATCCTCAATCCCAACATCCGGAACGTCGCGAACCAGGTGTATTACCGGACGTACGTCACGCCGGGGGCCGACAACTACGCCGACTGGCACCTCGGCCGCGTGTCGAGCACCGAGCCGATTCGGCACGAGGGCGTCGAGTACACGAAGTATTACCCGTTCAACTACTCGGGTCTGCTGGCCGAGGCCGACACCTACGTCGTGGCGCTGCAAAGCAACTTTTTTTCCAAGCGGCTTTTCGCGTCCGCAGGCGTCCGCCGCGATCGCTACAAGTCATCGACCGGCCTGACCAAAACGCTGGTCGCCGCCGATCCCGAGGTCCAGTCGGGCCGGAATTACATTGGCGAGGCGATCTTCACCGGCCGGTACGGCGTGCCGAACGACGAAACCTTCAACACCTACACGGCGGGGCTCGTCTGGCACATCAACTCGACGTTCTCGCTGTTCGGCAACCAGGCGACGAACGTGTCCCCCGCGCAAACCAACCGGGTTGTCATTCCGAATGATTTCCAGGTGCCCGATCCGGTCGAAGGCAAGGGCAGCGACATGGGCGCGATGGTCCGTTTGCTGGACAATCGTCTCTCGGCCCGGCTGACGTCTTTCGTGGGCGAAAATCCGGGGAATCCGGTGAACCGGCTCAACTCGATCGCCAACTACCACGATCACATTCTCAGTGCGCTTTCCAATTCGATCAACCCGGCCACCGGCCAGACCTATATCACGGCGGCGCGCGCCAGGGAACTGTTCATCTACCCGAAGCAGGGCCGCAACTACAACGGCGCGCTGCTCGACGGGCTGTCCGACGACAAGACGAGCGGCGTCGAACTCGACGTGAAGTTCAATCCGACGCGCAACTGGACGCTCACCGCGGCGGCATCCCACACGAAGCTCGAGCGGACGAACATTTTCACCGAATTCGATCCGTGGTTTGCCGAGGTGCGCCCCTATCTGTCGCAGTTCGGCGATCCCGACGGACTGCGCGACGAGCGGACCTTTGTCATCGACGTGTCCACGAACCTCGAACGGATGCAGCTCGAGGTCGAGGACCTCCGGAATGCCGGCGCCTTCGGGTTCAACAACCGGCCGTGGAAGGGGAATTTCTTCACGCGCTACAGTTTCTCCGAAGGCAAATTGAAGGGGCTGTTCGTCGGGGGCGGCGTCCGCTGGCAGAGCAAGAATCGCGTGCAACGGCAGGTGACCGGGCTCACCGCGGACAACCGCGCCATCTTCGGATCGACGCTCTACGGTCCCGAGATTTTCGACGTCGACGCATTGATCGGCTATTCGAGCCGGATGGATCTGTTCGGCCGGCGCACCGACTGGAGGGTGCAGTTGAACGGATACAATGTGTTCGACAACGACACGGTGCAGATCCTCCGGTATTCCACCGACGGCAGCCGGCTGTGGCGCGTCGCGCCGCGGGCACCGGCCAATTACCGGCTAACGTTGTCGCTGGATCTGTGAGACGGAGCCATGTGGGTGAGAACCTCGCAGATACGTGAAGGGAGCCCCGGCGCCGTGGTTGCGCTGGGTAGCCGCGAGCGTGAGCAAGTGGATGGAGGCGCGATAGATTGGTCCACTCGCTCGCGCTCGCGGCCACCCAGCGGTTGCCAATTGGTATCACCGACGAGAGCCGGCGTCGCACGTTGCCAAACATGACCACGCCACCCAGCACCGGCGCCGGAGCGCGTCAGGAGTCAGTGCCGGAGCGTGCGAGTTCACCGGGCCCGGGGGGCGTGTCGGCGCCCTATGCGATTTCCTCCGGACGAGCGTGGGTTCTCTGCCTGCTGCTGTTCGCGGCCGCCGCGCTCTGCTTTCTCGATCGCCAGGTCCTGAGCGTGCTCGCGCCGACGATCATCAAGGAGTTCGGGATGTCGAACACCGACTACTCGAGGGTGACGACGGCGTTCGTGCTCAGCTACACGATCATGCTCGCGCTCGGCGGACGCGTGATGGATGCGCTTGGGACGCGCCGCGGGCTGACGCTGGCCGTCGGGTTCTGGTCGATCGCGAGCGCGGCGCATGCGTTTGTGACGGGGCCGCTGACGTTGGGGATCGCGCGTTTCTTTCTGGGGGTGGGCGAGGGGCCCGCGATTCCTGGCGCGATCAAGGGCGCGGTGCAGTGGATGAATCCAAAGCGCCGCGGGCTCGCGGTCGGGCTGGCGAGCAGTGGCGCCGCGGTCGGAGCGGTATTGGCCCCGCCGCTGACAGTCTGGACCGCGGGCTTGATCGGATGGCGCGGCGCATTTGCCGGAACGGCCGCCTTGGGCGCGCTCTGGTTGATTGCGTGGCTGCTGGCGTTTCGCGGTCTGCCAGCGGCAGCCACGACGCCCGCGAGCGATCAGCATTCGTCCAGTTGGCACAGCTTGCTGTCCCGGCCCGAGGTGCAGCGATTGCTCGCCGCGCGGTTCTGCTTCGATCCCGTTTTCTATTTCTACATGTTTTGGATCCCGCAATACCTGTCGAAGGAGCGCGGAATGTCGCTCGCGGCCATAGGCGCGCTGACGTGGATTCCCTTCGTGGCGCTGGAAATCTCCAACATCGGCGCGGGGCATGTGTCAGACCTCGTTGTCGCCCGCGGCTGGGAACGACGCCGCGCGCGGATGACGCTGATGCTGATCGCGGCGTTGATGACCCCGGCCTCGTTCTTCGCGGCGCTGGCCGGGACGCCGGGCGTGGCGATTGCGCTGATGTCGGTCCTGATGTTTGCGCACGGAATCTGGATCACCAATTTCATGGCGCTGATCGGCGACACGGTGGAATCGCGCGATGTCGCGACCACGGTTGGGCTCACCGGAACGTGCGGCGGGATCGCCGGAATGCTGTCGAATCTCGTGATTGGGCCGGTTGTCGATCAGCACGGGTTCACCCCGATCTTCCTCGGCTCCGCGGTGGTGTACCCGCTCGCGTGGCTGATCCTGAGAGGCGGGGCGCGGAGGGCGGTCCAATGAACCCGGACGATGCGAGCGGGTGCCGATGGGAGCGCGGGCGTCTCGCCCGCCACCACTGCCAACTGCGGGCGGGACCGAGCCTTCGCCCAATGCTACAGCGGGCAGGCTGCCCGCGCTCCCAGGAATCTTTGCCATGACTGTGCTCCCTGCTTCAGCCTCAGCCTCAACGGGTGTGCGTGGCGTATCCACGCCTCGGATTCCCCGCCGCAAACCGCGCACCGCCCGGATCGGCGTCTTCGGCGTCGGCCACCACACGTATTGGGGCCAGTTCCCGGGCCTGCGCGAAGAGATGCTGGCGAAGATCGAGGTGCTCGTCGGCCGCGTCGCCGCGACCGGCGCGACGGTCACGAACTTCGGGCTGATCGATCAGGCGAAAGCCGCCTACGCGCTCGTGCCGCAGCTCAAGGCGGCCGATCTCGACCTCGTGTTCTGCGACATGGTGACGTACGCGACCTCCGCGACCTTCGGTGTCGTCATTCGTTCGCTCGACATCCCGATCGTGCTCGTCGCGCTCCAGCCGATGGCGGCGATGGATTACGCGCGGGCGACGACCCAGATGCAGCTCGCCAACGACGACTTCTGTTCGGTGCCCGAGTTCACCGGCGTCGCAATCCGGATGGGCAAGCGTCCGCCGGAGGTGATCCTCGGCACGCTGGAAAACGACGCGGCCGCCGAGGCCGAGTTGATCGAGTGGTGCGAGATCGCAATGGCGCTCCACGATGTGAAACGCGCACGAATCGGACATTTCGGCCATCCGATCGAGCACATGCTCGACATGCAAACGGATCAGACCGCGCTGACCGCCGCCTTCGGCTGTCACATCGTGCAGACCGAGGCGGACGACCTGCTCCGACTCGAACGGGAAGTGACCGCGGCCGACGTGGACAAAAAGTGCGGCGAAATCCTCGCGCTCTTCGACACGCCGGACCCGAAAGCTGATCCGGTTACGCGCAAGCTCACGGACGAGGATCTCCAGACGGCCGCGCGCACGGCGGTGGCGTTGGACAAGTTCATCGCCCAGCACCAGATCGACGGGCTCGCCTACTATTACGAAGGCGAGCCGGGGTCGCCGCTGCGCACGCTTGTCACCAACCTCATCGTCGGAAACTCGCTGCTGACCGCTGCCGGTTTCCCGATGTGCGGCGAGTCGGATCTGAAGACGTGCCTGGCGATGCTGATCATGGATCGACTCGGAATTGGCGGCAGCTTCGCGGAATTCCATCCGATCGATTTCAAGGAGGGATTCGTCCTCGTCGGCCACGATGGCCCGCACCACATCAACATCGCCGAGGGGAAACCGGTCTTGCGCAGCCTGATCAAGTACCACGGCAAGCCGGGTCACGGCGCCAGCGTGGAGTTCAAGATCAAGGAGGGCCCGATCACGATGCTGAGCATCGGCGTCACGGCGCAGAGCAAATTCAAATTCATCATATCGGAAGGGGAGAGCGTCCGCGGCCCGATTCCCGCGACGGGCAACACGAACACCCGCGGATTCTTCCGGCCCGACGTGCGGACATTCCTGAAACGCTGGGTCGCCGAGGGGCCGACGCATCATTTCGCGCTCGGCGTCGGCCACCGCGCCCAGGCGCTGCGGCGAATCGGCGAGGCGCTGGGAATTGAAACCGTGATCGTCAACCTGGAGAAGTAACCGTGAGAACTTCCACCAAACCGCTTTTACAGGAGTTCGCAGAGGCAGCAGAGAAGGCAATGGCGCGCACAGGGCCATGCACGTCGACTTTTACAGCAGCAATGCGAGCGCGATCTCCGCGCCCTCTGCGGTCTCCTGTGAGTCGGGCTGCAGGCGATTCGGTGCGCGCTACAATTTGAACCACAGAGACACGGAGACACAGAGAGGCTGCATATGAAGAATCATTTCCACGAATCGTCCCCTGCCGGCTGGCGTAGACTGTTGGCCTCTGTGCTCTCTGTGCCCTCTGTGGTTCAATGGATAGCCTCGCTGGCATTGGCGGGTTCATTGTTCGCCGCGGCGGATCCGCTCGAGGACGGTTTCCGCAATCCACCGATGGAGGCGCGGCCGCACACCTACTGGCTTTGGATGAACGGCCATCTGCACCCGCCCTCGGCGATCGAGGAATTGCGCGCGATGAAGGAGGCAGGGCTCAGCGGAATCCTGCTTTTTGAAATGGGCGCGCGCGGCGACAAGGCTGCCTTCCCGCCCGCCGGCCCCGCGTTTCTCAGCGAACCCTGGCTCGACAAGCTCAAGCTTGCCGTCAACGAGGCGCGCAGCCTCGGGCTCCAGGTCGACATGTCCGTCATCAGCAGCTGGGACATGGGCGGCCCATGGATCGAGCCGCGGCACGCCGTGATGGCGCTCTACGCGACGGAAGCGGAGTATGCGGGCGGGAAGTCGCTCGACGTCACGCTGCCGTTTCCCACGCCGGAGCGCGCCGCGCCGCTCGGACCCGACGGTCGCCCCGCGTTCTGGACCGACGTGGCGGTGCTCGCGGTGCGTTCTCCGCGGCGGCTGGCGGCGCATGAGTTCGTGCTGCGGCTCGATCCGCCCGGCGATCACGCGCTGACCGAGGTGGTATTCGATCAGGGCAAACCGGGCGCCGCGCCGGCACTCGCGGCGACGATGACGCCGGTGCGCGAGTTCGCGCTTTCGGTGTCGGATGCCGGCACGAGTGACCGCGATTTCCGGGAAATCCTGCGCGGCGCGTTGACCGCCGGCGCCGGTCCGCAGCGGTTCGCGCTGCCGGCGGGCACCAAGGGACGGCATGTTCGCCTGCAACTTCTCAACGGCCACGAGGCCGGCCGGACGCGATGGACGCTCGGTGAGTTTTCGGTGCACGACGCCACCGGTCGCAACCTGGTGTCGTCCCGCGGGGCGAATCGCTACTACGACGGTGCGCTGACCATTCGCGCTCCGATGCCGCTCGGCTACTCGGAGTGGCGAACGAGCAATCTGACCAACGGCCGCGCCGATGGTCCCGCCGGCGCGTTCTGCACGTTCGGGCCTCCGCCGTTCGACATCGCGGATGCGTCCGAACTCGTCGACGTGACCGCCAAGGTCGATCGAGCCGGCCGGCTGCAGTGGGACGCGCCGCCGGGAACATGGACGATTCTCCGCTATGTCTGCATGGTAACGGGAGAGAAACTCAAGGTGCCGAGCCCCTCGTCCGACGGTCTCGCCAGCGACCACCTCAATCCGGAGGCGACGCGCGTGCACATGAACCACGTGGTCGCGCAGTTGAAGAAGGGATTTGGCGATGACCTTCGTCGCAGCGGGATCACGAACCTCTATCTCGCGAGCTACGAGGTCGTGGGCAAGGTGTGGTCGCCGGTGTTCGCGGGAGAGTTCAAGCGGCGGCGCGGGTACGAACTGACGAAGTACCTGCCGACCATCTTCGGCGCTCGTATCGGCGATGCGGACACGACGGAGCGGTTCCTCTTCGATTACCAGAAGACGCTCGGCGAGGTGGTGGTTGACGCGTACTACCGCACGTCGGCCGAGGTGGCGCGCGCCGCCGGACTCCAGATCAAGTCGGAGGCGGGCGGTCCGGGCCCTCCGATCCACACGCCGCCGATCGAGTCGCTGCAGGCGTATGGCGCCATCGACAACGTGCAGGGCGAGTTCTGGCCGTTCCGCCCGTTCAGCGATGCGATCAACGTGATCAAGGAGCCCGCCTCCGCGGCGCACATCTACGGCAAGCGCCGCGTGCACCTCGAGTCGTTCACGTCCTCGCGCCACTGGTCCGAGGGCCCGCAGGATTTGAAGGAAAGCGCCGATCGCGTGTTCTGCGAGGGTGGCAACCATTTCGTGTGGCACACCTGGACGCACAACAGCCCCGAGGGTGGCATGCCCGGCTGGGTGTACGGCGCCGGCACCCACTTGAACCGCAACGTCACCTGGTGGCCGCAGGCACCCGCGTTCCTGGGCTACCTGGCCCGCGGATCGTTCCTGCTGCAGCGCGGCAACTTCGTGGCCGACGTGCTCTACTACTACGGCGATGGCGGCGGGACGTTCGTCGGCCCGCGCCGGAACCCGCTGTCGTTGGGGCCCGGATACGATTACGACGTCACGAATGCCGAGGTGATCCTGAACCGGCTCAGCGTCCGCGATGGCCGGCTGATGCTGCCCGATGGCACGCATTACGGCATGCTCGTGCTGCCGGAGCGTCCCGACATCAACCCGGCCGTGCTGGCGAAGATCGAGCAGCTGGTCCGCGATGGTGCGACCGTGATCGGACCGCGTCCCACGCGCGCCTCGGGGCTCGAGGGTTTTCCCGGCAGCGATACGCGCGTGCAGGAGATCGGCGGGCGGTTGTGGGGTGATCTCGATGGGAAGACGCGCACCAGCCGCGAGCAGGGCGCCGGACGCGTGGTGTTCGGCCGCAGCGAGCGCGAGGTTCTCCAGGAGAAGGGCGTGGCGCCCGACTTCACCGGGCCCGCCGCGCTCGATTTCATCCACCGGCGCGATGGCGACGCCGAAATCTATTTCGTGCGGAACAAGGAGCGCACCGTCTTCGAAGGCACGGCGACATTCCGCGTGCGCGGCCGGACGCCCGAGCTCTGGGATCCGCGCACCGGGACGATCGCACCGGCGGGCGCGTCCCGCCGAGCCGGGCACGGTATGGAAGTGGCGCTGCAACTCGCGCCCCTCGGCTCGGTCTTCGTCGTGTTTCGCGACCGGCCGGTGGCCACGCCGGTCGCCATGGTGCCGCCCGGCACCGCGGTCGAGATCCGGAACGGCCGCCCGCATCTCGTGACCGAGCGCGCCGGGACCCACCGCGTCACGCTGCAATCCGGCGCGCAACGGTCAGTGGTGGTGCCGCCGCTGCCGGAGACGATCGATCTGGGATCGGATTGGAAAGTGGATTTCGTGTCGCCGGCGGGCGCGCCGGAGCCGATCACAATGCAGCGTGTCGGGCCATGGACACAGTCCCCCGTGCCCGAGCTGAAGTATTTTTCGAACACGGGAAATTATCGCCGCACCTTTTCGCTGCCCGCCGGCTGGCGGGCGAAGGCGGCGCGAGTCGAGCTCGACCTCGGCCGGGTCTGGGCCATCGGCGAAGTGCGGGTCAATGGAACTCCGCTCGGCGTGGTGTGGACCCAGCCGTTCCGGGTCGACTGCACGGCCGCGCTGCGCGATGGCGAAAACGAGGTCGTCGTGAGTGTCACCGGCACGTGGCACAACCGGCTCGTGGGCGAGGCGCGCGGCGCGCTGCCACGGTGGACGAAGACCAACGTCGCCATCTCGAAACGCGGGACGGGCGACGATTACCAGGTCGGCCCGTGGAAGAATCTCGATCCGATCGACGCCGGACTGTTCGGGCCGGTGCGACTCGTGCCGATCGCGGTGCAACGAATCGAGTAACGGTGACACAGTGCCGCGCCTCGAACAGAACGTCGGTTCAGTGGTAGCTCTGGCGGACCGGTCCACTCGCTCATTCTGCTGGCCAGCAGAACGGCCACCGACTGAATCCCGGGATCCACCACCATGAAATTCATTGTGCACCGTTGTCTGCCGATCATCGGCCTAATCAGCTTGGGATGGGCGGCGGAGCGACCGTCGGCGGGACCATATCGCGAGCCGTTCGCCGAGTCGTTTCCAATTCGCCGCGAGCAGCACCTGCAGATCAAGGCGTATGCGGACACGTTGCTGCAACAACAGGCTGAGCGCGCACTCGCGGCGTTTGCGCCGGATTACGCGAGCATTCCGGCGTATGAACGCTCGCTCGAGCGGTACCGCGATCAGATCAGGAAGTTTTATGGCACGCCGCCGCCGGGCGCCAGGGAGGGGCGGGTCACGAAACTGGTTCAAGTGGCCGAGGACGCGGACTGCACGATCTTCCGCGTCTGGATCGAAGTCGCGGACGGCGTCGACGCGTACGGAATCCTGATGATCCCGAAGCAGCGGAAACCGAAGGCGCCGCTGTTGATTGCCCAACATGGGGGAGGCGGTAATCCCGAGGCGATTTGCGATCTGGATACACGGGTGAACTACCATTCGTTTGGCCGCGAGGCAGTGAAGCGCGGCTATATTGTGTGGGCGCCCGCGCTCGCCATGCGCAGTTCCTATTCCGGCGACGAGCCGATTCCTGGGGCCGCGCGGGAACTGCTCGATCAAAAGCTGCGTCTCGCCGGCACGAGCATCATCGGGCTCGAGCTGCACAAGATCATCGAAAGCACCCGGACGCTGATCCGCGTGCGGCCGGAAATCGATCCCGAGCGGGTCGGCATGACGGGCCTGTCGTGGGGTGGATTCTTCACGATGTATGCCTCCGCGCTCGCGCCATTCATCAAGGTGGCGGCGCCATCGGGCTATCTTCGCGATCATGCGAAACAACTCGAGCGTGCGGCGGCGGACGATGCGAAGCTCGCAGACCGCGAAGTGTTCGGCGGGTTGGGACATTTTCAGGCGATTGGTCTGATCTGTCCCCGGCCCTGCATGGTCCAAATCGGCGAGCAGGATGGCGCGATCAATCCGCTGGACGGCGTTCGGGTGGAGGCGGAGCGTGCGGCAGGTATCTATCGGCGGCTTGGAATTGCCGAACGGTTTCAACTTCAGGTGCACCCTGGTGGGCACGAGTTCGATACCGCCGCGATTCTGGCCTTCTTCGACCGGCATCTGTGAGCGACAACATCACGACCATACGAGTGGACGGCGTGCCCGGTTCGCGTGCATGGTAGCTGCGAGCGCCAGCGAGTGGTCTGCTCAGCCGTATCCATGCAGAAGAAACCGCTAATAAACGCTAATGGACGCTAATCTCAGAGGAGGAATGGAGAACCCGCCGCCAAGCGGTCGCGCTCACTACTTGGTGATGCGCCGAATTGCCTTGGGGAAGGGCCTGTTTCATTCGCGTCCATTAGCGTGCATTAGCGGTTTAAATGAATTGTTACGGCTCAAACCACCGGAATTTCGATGAGACTCGTTTTTCTATTTCTGTTCTGCGCTGCGATCCTTGGCGGCGCAACGCCCCGCCCGAACATCGTTCTCATTCTCGCGGATGACCTCGGCTACGGCGACATCGGCTGCTACGGCGGCAAGGCCGTGCCGACGCCGCACATCGACCGGCTCGCGCGTGAAGGCGTGCGCTTCACGGACGGCTACGTCACGAGTCCGGCCTGCGCGCCAAGCCGGCTCGGCTTGATGGCGGGCGCCTTCACGCAGCGTTTCGGCGTGACTTGGAACGACGATCGTTCCGCCCACAAGCTGCCCGACACCCAGCGGCTCCTCCCCGAACTGCTGCGTGACGCTGGCTATGTCACCGGTTTGATCGGCAAGTGGAACATTGTCCGGCCGGCCGAGCGTTGCTTCGACGAAGTGCACAACTTCATCGAATGGGAATCGGATTATTTTCCGCAGGAGGACGGGCGATATAAGGGCAGCAACACCACGAAATCGTCGGAGTTCGGGTCGAGCAAAACGGCCGGTTGGGGACCCGAGCGGCCGGATCAAGAATATCTGACGGACCGGCTGGGACGGCATGCGACGGATTTCATTCGTCGGCACGCCACGCATCCATTTTTTCTCTACGTCGGTTTCAACGCGGTCCACAGCCCGTGGCATGGCCGGAAGTCGGATCAGCAGCGGTTCGCCCACCTGCCGCACGAAGTACTCCGAATCTATGCCTCGATGGTCGCGGCGCTCGATGAGAATGTCGGCCGGATTCTCGATACGCTGCGGGCGCAAAAGCTCGAGGAGAACACGCTGGTCGTTTTCCTCAGCGATAACGGGCCGGCGAAAGGCAGCGCCCACATCGCCGGCTGGAAACCGGATTGGCCGAAGCACCTCGTCGTCGGATCCGCGGGTCCGCTGCGCGGCGCCAAAACAGACTTGTACGACGGCGGCATTCGCGAGCCGTTCATCCTGCGCTGGCCGGCGCGATTGGCGGCGCGCAGGACGTTTGTGCCGGCGGTGACCGCGATGGATTTGCTGCCCACGCTGTGCGTCGCGGCCGGTGCGACGATCCCGAACGCGACCACCGTTGACGGCGTGAATCTGTTGCCGTTTCTCCGCGGCGAGCGGAGCGGTCCGCCGCATGACGCGCTGTTCTGGAAAATCAAATCGGCGGCTGCGGTGCGGAGCGGCGACTGGAAGCTCGTGATGGTCGGGCCCGAATGGAAACCAGAACTGTACAACCTGCCATCCGATCCGGCCACGTGGCGGCCGCAACTGTACAACCTGGCGAACGACATCGGCGAAACGCGGGATGTTGCCAGCGCGAATCCCGACGTGGTTCGCCGGCTGCACACGGCGTGGCAGGAGTGGAATCGGCCGCTGCCGCCACCGGCGCGAATCGCGGCCGCGCCGAAGAAGAAGTAGCGGCAATGAGTGCTTCGTAGCTGCGAGCGCCAGCGAGTGGGAGGAACGAGTTCCGCGTTCTGAGTTTTGAGTTCAGGTTCAAAGTGCGTAACTGAGAAACAGGGACGGCCGGGGCGCAGCAGGCGAAGGTCCGGCGCTTGACATGGCGCGGCCATCGTCCTTAGCCCGCGGACACGGCGTCAAGCAGTGGCTGCGGCGGAAATCTGCGGCTGGAAGCCGAAGCCACTTCGGAAGCAGGCGGGACGCCTGCGCTACTACGGCACCTCGTAGACCTCGACCAGCGCGACACCCGTCGTGTCGTTCACCCCAAGGATCGACGCGGTGTAGGCGCCCGGCGGGAGCGTGGCGAGGACCACGGCATCCTTGCTGCCGTTGCCCAGCGCGAAGGCGCCGACGCGCGCGGCGGTGGCCGCGATGTCGGCCGCGTTGTTGGCCGTGCTCCAGTTGTCATTCGCGGCGACTTCGATGCCCGCGGCGTTCTTCACCACGAGGGTCGGATCGGCGAGGGTACCGCCCACGCCGAAGACGCCCAGCGTCGGGCCCACCGCGCGAAGGAGCAGCCGACGCGGCGTGGTTCCGCTGACGTTGAAGCCGGCGATCAGAATCGCGCCGCCCGTGCCGACCTCTGTCCGCGCGGAAACGTTAATCAGCCGGCCAGCTCCCGTGGGCATGGCATAGAGCTCGACCAGCGCGATGCCCGACCCGTCGTCGGTGGTGCCAACCTGGGCCGAGCGCGCGCCGTCGATCGAGGCGAGCAGCGCGGCGTCCTTGGTGCCCCCGACCAGTGGAAAAGCTCCGACCGAGCTGAACACGGCGGGGGTGGCGGTGCTGGTATCCCAATTATCGTTGCGGACGATCGCCGGCCCGCCGTTCAGCGTGAGCGTCGGATCGGCCAGCGTGCCGGGCACACCGAACGCCGCGAGCGTCGGGCCGATCCCGCGGACCAGGACCTCGCGCGCGCCGCCGGCGACGACAAAACCGACGATAAGCGACTTGTCTCCCGTGCCGGCGCTGCTGCGGACGGAGAGGTTGCTCAGCGTGCTGTCGAGCGTGACCGGCTCGTAACGTTCGGTTGTGCCGCGCAGGATGTAGAAACTCATCTCGTGGGGCTCGACCTGAGGCCACCCACTCAGCGGTGTGCGGACGAACGTCACGAACTCGATATTGCCGGTGCCATCGAGGTCGATGGGGTAGGCTTGGTCCATGGGCCCTTCGGCGTATTGGCGATAACCTTCAAAACCCCGGATCTGCCAGCGCTGCACCCACGGACGAGCGGTGCGCGGGAGGTGCGAGAACGTGCCGTTGCCCCGATTGAGGAAGACGGTTGAGCCTGGCATCGAGTTCGCGTTGATCCCCGTGCCGTCTTCGGGACCGTTGGAGTCCACAATGTCGATGAAGCCATCGCGGTTTACATCCACAAAATGCAGCGAGCCTTCGCCGATGCCGACGCTATTGTTGACGACATAGTCTTTGCGTGGGTCGACGAGTCGCGTGGCGGTCTCGTCGGCGAACACGCCGTTGCCCTTGTTGACGAAGATTTGGATGGCCCGGCCTTGATAATAAGGCCGATCGCGGGTGAGGCCGAAGACAATGTCGAGACGGCCATCGCCGGTGACGTCGACGACGGCGACCTCGTTTTGGCGACAGCTGATGGCGCCAAAAATCGTATCGGGCAGCGCCACAACCTGGCGATCGGACAAGCTACGCCCCCCGTTTTTGCTGAGCAGCACATACGCGAGGGGTAGGGAGACGGCAGTCTTTGCCGGGCACACGACCAGGTCGCCGACCCCATCATCGTTCAGATCGCCGATGGCAGAACTCATCACGTAAGTTTCGGGCGGGCGGGCCTGGAGCGGAAGCTGAGTGGTGGTGGGGGTAAAATTGCCGCGGCCGTCGTTCAGGAAGGCGAATTTCGCCGTGTAAAAGTCGGCGTCGCCATCGCCATCGATGTCGCCGACGGACATGTCATGGCTGAACTGGATGCCAGGAATGGGGGCACCGTTTTCCTGACCTTGGATTCGCGCGGAGGCGTCTTCGAGTTTGCCGTCGGGCCGGCTGAGCACGAGCAGGACGGGTTCGTAGGTGTTCGTGAATACGCCGGGCGCGGTGCGCTCGATTAGGCCCTGCGGTGCGACCACGAAATCGTCCCGACCGTCGCCATTGAAGTCGGCCACGTGGGTGCGATAGACGAGATACTTCCGCTTCGGCGCGGGTCCGGCCCAAATGTCAGGACGTGGGACGAGCCGGCCGTTGCCATCATTAAGCAACACGGTGATGGTAAGGTCCGTCTGATGAGCGATGACATGGGGAAAGATGGCCCAGGAGATGGCCATATCTTTTGCGCCGTCGCCGTTGAAATCGCCAACCGCCACGTTGTGCATGTCGGGTTTAAAGTAGCCGGGCGCGTTGACATCCTCGTAATTCGGATAGCGCCAGCCGTTGTGCTTTTCGTCGTAGAGCAGCGACGTGAAGCCGAAATTATCGATGCGCCAGAAGGCGGTGTCCGACGGGCGCTGGGTGGTGCTGAGCGCGCGCGGGCTCGGGCGGATGAGAGCCGTTTGGGCGACAGCCATGGTGGCCAGCGCGAGGGCCAGGAGGAGTTGGAGCGGGTGTTTCATTTGAAAGGAGGAAGCGGTGGGAAGGAGAACCGGTTTGAAGTGGCTGCGGCAGGATGCCGCAGCCACTTCGGATGCAGGCGGGACGCCTGCGCTACTGCGGCAGGTCGTAGACCTCGATGAGCGCGACGCCGGTGGTGTTGTTCTTGCCGGTGACGGTCGCGGTGTACGCGCCGGGCGGAAGCTCGATCGCGATCGCGGCGTCCTTGCTGGCGTCGACGGCGAAGGCAAAGGCGCCGACCGACGTAAACGCAGTCTTGAGGGCTGCCGTGCCGCGCCAGTCGTCGTTCGTGGCGACGATGTTGGTGCTGCCGAGCGGCCGCAGCTCGAGGACGGGATCAACGAGCGTGCCGCCGACGCCAAATACGCCGAGGGTCGGGCCGACGGCGCGGATGAGAAGTTTTTTTGGCACATTGCCGCTGACGACGAAGCCGACGATCAGCACATCGCCACCCGTGCCCACCTGCGTGCGCGCGGAAACATTGGTCAGCCGCGGCGTGTTGCCGGTGCCCGTGTCGTAGACTTCGACCAGCGCGAGACCCGTACCACCAACGATACCCGTCACCTTCGCCGTGTAGGCGCCAGCACCGGGCGAGAAGACCAGCGCGGCGTCGCGGCTGTTATCGAGGCTCAACGGAAAAGCCCCGACGCTGCCGAACGATGACTTCAGCGCGGCGGTGCCGCCCCAGTTGTCATTCGTCGCCATGTTCGCCGCGCCGAGCGGAGCGATTTCCATGAACGGATCCGCCAGCGTGCCGCCAAGGCCGAAGACCGACAGCGTCGGCCCAATCGCGCGCACGAGCAGCGACTTCGTGCCCGCGCCACTCAGCGCAAAACCGGTGATGAGCGTCTGGTCGCCGGTGCCGGCCTGCGTGCGGACGGAGAGATTCGTTATCCGGCCGAGGTCGTCGGCAGTGGTCTGGAACAAGGCGCGATCGATCGATTTCACGCCGCGGGCGAGCGTCACCGTGGAGGTATTGGCGCTGAGGATGTCGATGCGGCCATCGCGGTCGAAGTCGCCGGCGTGGTAGAAATTGGTGTAGTTTTCGGTCGACGTATAGGCCTCGCTGGCGTCCACGAAGCGGCCGGCGCCGCGGTTGAGAAAGAGGCGGTGGAGCTGGCCGGAATAATTGGTAGAAGCCACCATCGCGAGGATGTCGGGGCGCCCGTCGGCATCGAAATCGGCGAGGCGCGTCCAGATCACCCAGCGTTCGGCGGGCGACCATGTGAAGCCCGCGCCCTCGGTCGCGTCGTAGAACGTACCGTCCCCGCGGTTGAGCAGGAGTTGAAGGCCCGGGGTGCCGTAGCCATCGATGGTGCGGCCATCGACGAGCTGCTCGCTGCCGCCCGTGGTGCCGAGAATGAGATCGGGGGCGCCGTCGCCGTTGAAGTCCGCCGTGGCGACCGAGACGGTGGTGGAGCGGTCGCCGAGGATCTTGGGGGGCAGCACGAACCGGCTGTTGCGCGTGAAGCGGCCCGTGCCGTCGTTCATCAGGATTTCGTTCTGGTTGGTGTCGCCGGGCCCCAGCACGAGGTCCACGCGGCCGTCGGCGTCGACGTCGAGGAGAAGGCTGCCGGTGTAGTTGCGGCCGTTGGTGCGGTTGGCGATATCGGTGGGGAGACGGTCGGTGGCTTCGGTGAAGGAGCCCGAGCCGTTGTTGAGATAAAAACGCGGGCCGGAGTCGCCGCCGTTGACGTTGGCCATGTAGATGTCGAGGTCGCCATCGCCGTCGATGTCACCCGCGGCGACGTTGTGGGTGAAGCTCCCGTGCTGGGGGAGGCGCGCGGCGGATTCGTCCGCGAGCCGTCCATCGGCGGTCTGGATGAGCAGCTTGGTTTGTTCGCCGGGGAAGGGGGGCGTGTCGGTGCCGTGGCCGACGATGAGCAGATCGACACGGCCATCGCGGTTGAAGTCCGCGACAAAACCGTGCCGGGGATGAACCATGGTGACGTTGCCGAGCACCGCATCAGTCACGTCGACAAAGGTGCCGTTGTTGTTGCGAAAGGCGCGGAGCCGCGTGCGGGTTTCCGGGACGGTCGGAGGCGAAAAAACCTGCACCACGACGAGGTCGAGATCGCCATCGGAGTCGAAGTCGATGACGTGGCCGTCGCTGAGGGACTGCAGCGAGCCGTCGGTGATGGCGGTGGTCCTGGACGTGAAGAATGGTCCCGCTGCGAGGACGCCGAGACGGATCGCGGCGATGCCGCCGGACGGGACGGTGAGGGCGCGGCTGGCGCCGCTGACGTCGCGAGCGAGCGCGCCGGAGGTTTCGTCCAGTGGCCAGGCGGCGACGAGGCCGGCGCGATCAGGGGGGAGATCGACGGCGGCGCTTGCGGCGATTTGCGCGGCGGTGCGGGCGACGTTCCAGAACCGCACGTGGCGGGCGTAGCCGGGGAAGGACGGAAAATTGGTGTTGCCGTTATCCCGATACGCCACGCCGACGCCGAGCGGGATCGCGGGCGCGGAGAGCGGCGCGCCGGCGGCGGTGCCGGTGGCTACGATGGTGCCGTTGACCAGCAGGCGCATGGTGGTGCCGTCCATCACGGCAGCGATGTGTGTCCAGGTGCGGAGCGGGAGGGCGGTGGGCGCGGTGGCATCGCGGCCGCTGCCGGCTGCGCCCGTGGACGCGGAAAACCGCACGCGCGTGCCGTCGTCGTTGAGCAGGAGCCCGAAACTGAGGAACGGATCGACGCCGGAGGCGGCGAGGCCCTTACCCGCGAGCCAGCCGAAGGGCGTGTTGCCGGTGAGATAGAACCAGCCCTCGAGCGTGAAGAAGGCGCCGGGGGCGAAATCAGCCGTGGCGGGAGCGCGGAGCGGCGCGGAGCCGATGGCGGCGACGTGGTCTTGCGCAGGTGGGACGGATTGGGCGGAGAGCGTGTGGGCTATTGAAAAAGCGAAGGAGAGTGCGAGCAGGCGGAACGGTTGCGGCATGCGGTCAGTTGTGATTTGGGCCGCGAAAGAAGCGGAACAACGCGCCGATGCAAGGCGCGAGTCGCCCGAAGCATTGCCGGTTCCGTAACGCTCACCGCATCCGCCGCCATCACCGCCTTCCTCGAATGCGGCGATCTCCAGGCCGGCTTCACCCGCTTCCACTGCTCCGAGTGCGGCCACGAATATCCGAAGCGTCCGTGTCCGCGCCGGGCACCCCGCCCTCGCGCTCGACCCGGACGTACTCGACCGCACCATCGTCGCCGAGGACGACATTGTTCCCGTCGCCTGCGCCGATCGTGTCGCCCTCGTGCCCGCCGAAGACGAGGTCGTGCCCACCGCCGGTGGCGATCGTGTCCGCACCGCCACCACCGGGCTCGATCGTCTCGAGCCGGCCGACGGTGAGAAGCGTCAGCGGACCCGCGCCGCGGCGGCTGTCGTTCGAATTCGCTGCGGTGACCCGGGCCGAATCGCCAAAGACGATGTTATCGCCCGCGCCGGCGCGGATCGTATCGCCAAACCGGCCGCCGATCACGAGGTCGTGCCCGCTGCAAACCCCTCCCAGCCCGATCCCCTGAAAATCCAGTTTCCTTTCAACACCCCCGTATGGAAATGCCCCATAGAACAGTCGAGGCGATTTCACTTACTGTAGCCCCTTGAGAAACGGAATGCTTTTCCAAAAAGGGAAATCAATCGGTTCCTCAAAAACAACAACTGAAGAAAGAAGAAATCAAAATGAAATCAAAATCCTTAAGCCTCCTGGCCTGCGCGGGATTCGCCGCGCTTTGCTACACCGCCTCCACCGCGATTGCCAAGCCCAAGCCAGTACTGAATTCGGCTCAGAGCTTCGCGGTCCTGGCCGGCTCGGCGGTGACCTTAACCGACTCCTTTGTCTTCGGAGACGTGGGCGTCGACCTCGGCGGCGCGTTCACTCAGACCAATTCCCCGATCGTGGGGACGGTCCACCTGGGCGACATGGTCGCCCAGAAGGCTTACGATGACTTCCTCCTCGCGTACGCCGCGCTCGGGGCCGAGCCGTGCGATCAGACAATTAACGGTGACCTCGCGGGCCTGTGTCTTCTGCCCGGGGTCTACTGTGTCGCCGCGGGGTCGACGACGACGAACGGCACGTTGACGCTCGTCGGGTCCTCCACCGATACTTGGATTTTCAAAATCGGGACCGGCGGCACCGGCGCCCTCACGGGCACCAACTTCACGGTGGTAGGCCAGTCCGCCTGCGGGCGCGGGGTGCCGTGGACGACGTGTAACAACAACGTGTTTTGGTGGACCGCCGAAGCCGCGACCCTGACGGATTCGACCTTCATCGGAAGTATTCTCGCGGGTACGTCCATCACCGCTACCCGTACGAGCTTGGCCGGGCAAGCCTTGGCGAAAGTCGCAGTGACGTTGGAAGGCACCCACGTCTCCGTTTGCGGCAACGCCAAGGCCAATGAAGGCGTCGGCAATGGCGTGGACGGCAACACGCCGGGCCACGACCACAACGGTGGCAACGACGATCCGGCTTTCTCGCCCGGCAACCCCGGCGCAAAGAACAAGAAGGGATAAGCCCACACGATAAACGACTCTGCCAAGCCGGCCCGGCCTTTGCCGGGCCGTCTTTTTGTTACCGCCCCGTGGGGCGGAAGGGGGTCAGGGGTCTGCAGCAGGGGTCATGCTTTACTGTTTACCTCTTCCTCCTGAGAAATCTGCCCGAGAGGTAAACGGGTAAAGCATGATTCCTTCCTCAGATCCCACACGCGCGAGCGTGGTGTAGCTTCGGCAAGCGTGCGTAAGGCGATTTTTTTGGCGCGGCGGCATAGCGGTGCCGACGCGAGGGTGCGAACCCACGCGGGTCGAGCGGGCGGATCATGATGAAGTGCGGTCGAGGTTTCCGCCGGCGGGTAATTCCACGGCAGCCAGGCCGACGGGCGCGACTTCACCTCCTCGGGGTGGGTGGCTATCGCCAGCAGATAGGCGAAGAACCAGCGGACGAGGTCAAACTTTGCCCTTTGCACCAAAGGGCTGGATGCGGCATCCCGCCGATCTCGGTTCGTTCCAGCTCAAGGTTTGAACCCTTTTCACTTTTTCTCCCCTACGACAAACATGACGAATGACGGAAGACCCTTTCTGAACATGCTGGACACGATGCTCGGCGACCGCGGAAAGGACACGATTCACCTTTGCATTCGGGATTTGATTGAGCACGGCCTCGACTTGGCGCGCTTCGCCGCCGGTGAGATTACGCCGCAACGCCTGGACATCACACAGTACCTGGCGGCTTGGTCCAGGTACGCCGGGCTGACGGAAGTGGAATCGAGCGCCTGGCTGATTGAGTACTGTGTCGCCTTGCTCGCATCGCGCTCCCGAAGAACCCCGGCGGCCATACGGCACAGCACGAAATCCAACCTCAGGTACATCTACCGCTCCGCTGTTCCGTTTCTCTGTCACGGCGCGAACAACCCGTTCCGGGCGCATTGCAGCCCCGACTGTCCCGTGTATGCCGAAATGCAAGCCAGGCTTCGCGCCAAGGCCAGCGAAGGGTTGCAGCTCAGCCTCGTGGCCAGGCCGCCCGCCCCCTCGATCGAGCCAGTGCTTCGCGTAAAGGCGGTCTACCTGGAACAGTTTCAGACGGGTCTGCGCGTCGCCCTCGATGAAGTTCGGAAGGGCACAAAGATGCGGCGTATCGTCGAACTCTTGAATGAGCGCGGACTGAAAACCAGAACGGGACGCGAATGGAAGTATGCCATTCTTAGAAATGAACTCCAGACCATGAATAACTCGCACGTCCCACCGCAGGATGGCTGCGGCATCCCTTCGACAAGCTCAGGGTAGGCTCTGCCGCAGATGGGATCGAATGCGCATCGAGAATATCTGCGGCTGCCTTTCGACAGGCTCGGGGCCCTGAGCCGGTTCGACAGGGCTCACGGCCATCAGGTCCCTCGTCTGAAAGGCCTCGAGCCGATTCGACGAGCTCACGGCCATCGGCTGGTTCGACTGAAAGGCCTTGAGCTTGTCGAAAGGCTTGTCGAGA
>JAUSID010000045.1 GCA_030648295.1 Opitutaceae bacterium
TCTCGACAAGCCTTTCGACAAGCTCAAGGCCTTTCAGTCGAACCAGCCGATGGCCGTGAGCTCGTCGAATCGGCTCGAGGCCTTTCAGACGAGGGACCTGATGGCCGTGAGCCCTGTCGAACCGGCTCAGGGCCCCGAGCCCGTCGAGGGGCAGCCGCAGATGGATTCGATCGCCGTTCCGACTCGATCTGCGGCAGACCCTGCCCTGAGCGTGTCGAAGGGATGCCGCAGCCACTTCAGACGGCGGGCGAGACGTCCGCGCTCCCAGGGTCAAATCAATTCCCGATAAACATCCGGGTGCGGCCGCGCGATCACGACGGCGTTCACCAGCATGCCGGCGTCCGCGATCACGGCGCGACCGGCGTCGACCGCGGCCTGCACGGACGCGACGTCGCCGGTCATCGTGACGAACGCCTTGCCGCCGAGCGCCATCGCGAGCCGCACTTCGAGCAGCGTGACATTGGCGGACTTCGCTGCCGCGTCGGCCGCCTTGAGCAGCGTCGCGACGTTGAATGATTCGAGCACGCCAAGCGCATCCTCGGGTGGTGTGACGCTGGTCCGGCCAATCGCGGTCAGCACGTCCGGATGGATCTGCGTGATCACGAACTGATCGATGAGGCAGCCGTTTGCGGCCTCGGCGCCGCTCGCCACCGCGGTCTGGACATCCGACGCGTCACCGGCGACGAGCACCATGTATTTGCCGGAACAGATCGAGCGCGAGAGATGCAGCCGCACGTTCGCCGCCTTCAGCATCGTATCGGCGACGAGGAAACCACCGGCGATGCTCGAGAGTTCGATTAACCCGATCGATTTATCATTCATGGGTGGCCCGCATGCTTCAGACGGGTGGTGCCAGTCGTTGGTTGAGAATTGCCCTGTGTCGTTGCGGCGGCCACGGCCGTCGAGTTCATGCGGGCCACGACAAAACCGCCGGGTGGTTTTGTTGGGAGCGCGGGCGTCCCGCCCGCAAGGGATCTGCGGCACCTATTCAGCTCTTCGGTTCGGTGTGGCATGGCTCGGCGATGGGGAGACGTAGGGGAAGAACGCGCGGGGCGTCATCGGCATTGAAGGACGAGGTGGCGGTCGGTGATCTCAGCCACGGTGCCATCGGCGGGCGCGTGCAACGCGGCGCCGAGTTCCTTTTCCGCCACGTCGCCGAGCCGCTGACCGGCGCTGACATGGTCGCCGGCTTTCACGCCCGGCCGGACCGCGGTGCCGGCGCTTTGTTTCAGCGGCAGAACCAGCCGCGACGGCGTGAGTACGCGCGACTGCCACGGCGCCGGGTGATCGTAGCCCAAGATGTGGAGCCGCTTCATCAAGCTTTGGATCGGCACCCGCCGGCCGTCACGCATCGGGTGCGGCTTCACCGTGGTGGCGCCGGACCATTTCAGGCCGGCGCGGCGCATCTCCGCCTTCGAGTCGTCGCACGCTTCCTTCGGGAAAAGCTCCTCGGGACACGCGTACAGCGTGCAGAGCCCGCACGCGCAGCACAGCGCCGCCCATTCGTTCCAGTGGTCCTTGCCCGTCGCGGTGAACGCGAGCGAGCGCATGACCTGGTGCGGCTCGACCGCGTAGCCGAGCAGGAACCGCGGACAGTATTCCGTGCAGTAGCGGCATTGGTCACACGCCGATTTCCCAATCGCGCGCTGGGCGACCGCGGGCTTCAGCTTCCGCTCCACCGCGTGATGCTGGCGCGAGAGTACGATCGCGCCGCCGGTCGTCTTCGTCACCGGTCGATCGAGGTCGTCCGTCGTTTCCCCCATCAACATCCCGCCGATGCACAAAACCGGATCGGGCACCGTCGCGCCACCTGCGGCCGCGATGCAGTCGCGCAGGCTGGTGCCGAGCGGTACGGTCAATGTCACCGGTTCCTGGACGGCGCCGGCGATCGTGAGCGTCTTGCGGGTGACCGGCGTTCCGTCCGCCGCGCGGGCGATGTTCGCCAGCGTCTCCACGTTGCAGACCACGACGCCAACCTGAAGCGGGATGCCGGCCGGCGGGATGAGTTTTCCCGTGACCTCGTGCACCAAATCGTATTCATCGCCGGCGGGATAATAATCGCCGAGCAGATGCACCCGCACCGCCGTGCCCGCGCTCGCGCCGCGAATCGCCTCCACCGCGTGCGTGTTTTTCGCCTTGATGCCGACCACGCCTTCGCGCGCGCCGACGGCTTCCATCGACAGCAGCATGCCGCGCACGATCGCCGCGGCTTCGTGTTCCATGATCGCCGCATCCTTGTGCAGCAGCGGTTCGCATTCCGCTCCATTCGCAATCACCGTTTCCGCCTTCGCCGCGAGTTTGACATGAGTCGGAAACCCGCCGCCGCCCGCGCCAACGACGCCCGCCTCGCGGACGCGAGCCACGAGTGAGCCGGCACTGTTCACGCTCTGGTTGGTTTGCACCCGTGGTCCTGATTCAGTTGCGGCGCGTTCTGCCTGCGCCGCAGTTCGTTCCGGTTACATCAAAACCGCCGCCGGCGGTTTTGAGCTCAGCCCGGATATTTTCGAAGGATGCGCATGCCCCTTTTGCGATTGCACAGGCTGTGGTCTCACCGGCAAGCAAGGCATGAGATATCCGGGCGGCTGCCAAATGAAAAACCGGAATTCGCAAGAAACGCGCAGGGTCTACCAAGATCCAGCGGGGCACCTCCACCGAAACTGGTACGATGCGCGCCCGGTATGCTCGCCCCACCTGTACCTCACCGCGCCGAAGTCGAACACCTCGTTCGACGCGCGTTGTACGAGCGCCTCGGCCGCACCCCGCCGCGCCTCGCGCAGGCGCCGCATCCGCTCGTGGTCAACGCGTCGGCCCGGCATTGCCACCTCACGCTGGCGGCCGTCACAACGTTGTTTGGCGCCGGCCGCTCCCTGACGCCGATGAAGTGGCTGTATCAGAAAGGCCAGTTCGCCGCGCAGGAGACGGTCACGCTGATCGGACCGCGCAGCCGCGTGATCTCCAACCTTCGCATCCTGGGACCCTGTCGTGATTTCAACCAAATCGAGCTTGCGCTGACCGACGCGGTTTCGCTTGGGTTCGACATTCCCGTGCGACTCTCCGGCAACATCAAGGGCACTCCGGGCTGCATGCTGATGGGCCCGGCCGGCTTTCTCGAACTTTCCGAAGGCGTCATCCGCGCCGCGCCGCACGTGCACCTGAGCCCGGAGGACGCCGCGTTCTACGGCGTGAAAAACGGCGACTACCTGCGGCTGCGCGTCGGCGGCGACTGTGGCATCACGTTCGAACGGCTCCTCGCCCGCATCCATCCTGATTTCAAGCTCGAGGTGCACATCGACACCGACGAGGCGAACGCCTGCGGGCTGCGGACAGACAGCCCGGTCGAATTGCTCACGTCCTGATTCTTCCACGCTCAACCCTTCCTCCTTTTCAATCATGATAGACTCCATCGGCTTGGTAGAAACGCGCGGCTATGTTGGCACTGTCGAGGCCAGCGATGCCATGGTCAAAGCCGCGAGCGTGTCGCTCGTGCGCACCGTCCAGATTGGCGGCGGCTTCGTCACCGTCGCCGTCAAGGGCGACGTCGGCTCGGTCAACGCCGCGGTGCAGGCCGGGGCGGAAGCCGCCAAGCGGGTCGGCGAACTGGTCTGTTCGCATGTGATTCCGCGCCCGCATCCCGAGTTGCTCAAGCAGCTCGGTCTCGCCTGAGCGGCCGCACCGCCGCTCGTTTCGCTCAAACTCAACTCCCTTTTTCCATGGCACAGCTCGCGCTCGGCATTATTGAAACCAAAGGTTTTTGCACCCTCGTGGAGGCGGCCGATGCCGCCCTCAAGGCGGCGAACGTCACGCTCACCGGCTACGAGGCGATCGGCAGCGGCTACGTCACGGCTTTTTTCCGCGGCGATGTCGCGGCGGTGAAAGCCGGCGTCGAGGCCGGCGCCGAGGCCGCCAAGCGGATCGGCGAAATCGTCAGTGTGCAGGTGATCCCGCGCCCACACGACGATCTCGCCGGACTCGGCAAGTGGCTCGCATCACCGGCGTGACCTGTTGCCGCTGTCGTTATCGATGAACATCCTGGTCGCGAATCTCGGGTCCACCTCGTTCAAGTACCGGCTTTACCGGTTCGCGGACGGCGCGGAGTCGCTCGTCGCGCAGGGTGGGTACCAGCGCGTGACGGATTACGGCCGCGCGATCGACAGCTGCATCGAGGTGCTGCGCGCCAGCGGCCACATCGCCGTCCCGGGCGAACTTCATGGGATCGGCTTCAAGACCGTCCACGGCGGCGACCTCACCGGCTGCCTGATTGCGGATGAGAATGTCGAGCGGGCGCTGCTCGCATGCGCCGACATCGCGCCGGCGCACAACCCGACCTATGCGGCCGGCATGCGGCAATTCCGCAAAAAATTTACCGGTGTGCCGCAGGTCGCGGTATTCGAGACCGCGTTCTACCAGTGGATGCCGGACTACGCGCGGCGCTACGCGGTGCCGCAGGCGTGGCATTCCGCCGGCGTGCGACGGTACGGGTTTCACGGCGCCAGCCACAAGTTCGTCGCCGAGCGCTCGGCCGAGTTGCTCGGCCGACCGGACATCGCCGCGATTTGCCGCCACTTGTATGAAGAGGGCCCGCGTCCGGTGCCGGGCTCCCCGCTGCGCGTAATCTCCTGTCACCTCGGCGGGTCGAGTTCGATCACCAGCATTTGTGACGGCATCGCGGTCGATACCAGCATGGGGCTGAGTCCGCAGTCGGGTCTGCCCCAAAACAACCGCGTCGGCGATCTCGATTCCGCGGCCATGCCGTTCGCGCAGCGGCGGCTCGGGCTGTCGGCGAACGAGGCGGAGCGCCAGCTCGCGGAAGAAGGCGGTTTGCTCGGGCTTTCGGGCGTGAGCAGCGATCTGCGCGAGATTCGCGCCGCGGCGCTGAAGGGCAACCGCCGGGCCGAAATGGCGATCGATGTGTTTGTGCACGCCGTGCGGCACTGGATCGGCGCGTTCTGGCTCGATCAAGGCGGCTGCGAGGCACTCGTGTTCACGGGCGGAATCGGCGAAAACAATCCGTGGATTCGCGAGATGATTTGCGCCGGCCTCTGCGAACTCGGGTTGATCATCGATCCGGAAAAGAACAACGCCGCGCACGGCGAAACCGATCTTGCCGCGGACGAATCGCGGACGCGGCTCCTCGTGATCCCGGCCAACGAGGAACTCGTGGTCGCACGCGAGACCCACCGGCGGCTGCTCGCGCAGGCCGCGCGCGGTCAAGTCACGGGCGGCACGCCCGCGCCACGCCCAGCCTCCTCGCTAAATCCAGCTTCACGCACCGCAACCACCCCTACTTTGCACCATGTCTAAAGCCCTGGGTCTTCTCGAAACGCGCGGGCTCACCGCCCTCATCACCGGCACCGACGCGATGCTGAAAGCCGCGAATGTTCAACTCGCCGGCCCGCTCAAGCAGGTCGGCAACGCCCTGGTGACGGCCGTGATCGTCGGTGACGTCGCCGCCGTAAAGGCGGCAACCGATGCCGGCGCGCAGGCCGCCCGCGCCGTCGGCGAGGTGATATCCGTCCAGGTGATTCCGCGGCCGCATGACGAAGTCGCGAGCATCCTGCCGAAGTTTGCCAACGCCGCTGCTCCCGCCGCGCCGGCCCGGAAATGATTTTTCTTGGCGCGGGCTCGTCGCGGGGCACGTCGGTTGGACCGCGTTCATTCCCGTGATGGCCTCCGCCTTTCCCCCATGTTCCTAGCCCGTGTAATCGGTTCGGTCGTCGCGACGAAAAAGGATGCGGCCATGATCGGCCGCAAACTGCTCCTGTTGCGGCCGATGGTCGTGGACGAAGCCACGCCGAGCCAGTTGCGCGCGGGCGTCAACACCGTCGTCGCGGTCGACGCGCTCGGCGCCGGCATCGACGAACTCGTGTTGTTCTGCCAGGGCAGCTCCGCGCGCCAGGCCGCGGGCATGAAATCTCTGCCGGTCGACGCCGTCGTGATCGGAATCGTCGATTCCGTCGACGTCCTCGACCACAAGATTTACCCGCCGGTAACTTCGTCGCCGTGATGAACTCCAGCGTGCAACTCGACGAAACCACTTTGCGCGCGGTCGTGGACGAGGTCTTGCGCGGGCTTGGCCGCCCGCCGGCCGCATCCGCCGCTCCGTCGAACAGCAATCGTGAGTCCCGCGCTCCGGCATCGGTCGCGCCCTCCGTCACGTCGCGGACCGATGGGCGTTTCGGGCTCTTCTCAGATCCGGTGGCCGCGTGTACCGCGGCTCAGGACGCGTTTCTCCAATTGCGCGAGAAGGGGCTCGCCGGGCGCGCGAAAGTCGTCGAACTCGTCAAGTCGCTCTGCACGCAGAATGCGGCGGAGTGGGGCCGGATCGAACTCGAGGAGACGAAAATCGGCCGGCTCGATCACAAGATTGAGAAGCTGCAAATCGTGAAGCTCGTGCCCGGCCTCGAATGGCTGCGGCCCTACGGCATGTCTGGTGATCACGGGATCACCATGGAGGAGCATACGCCGTTCGGGGTCATCGCGGCGGTCACCCCGAGCACGCACTCGGTGCCGACGCTCGCGGGAAATGTCGTCTCGATGGTCGCGGCCGGAAATGCCGTCGTCTTCAACGCCCATCCGGCCGGCGCGCGCTGCGCGGCGCACGCCGTGCGCGCCTTCAACGAGGCGATTCGCGACGCGCTTGGGATCGAGCACCTCGTGTGCATCATCGCCGAGCCGACGCTGCAATCATTCGACGCGCTTTGCCGCAGCGAACATGTCCGGCTGCTGTGCGTCACCGGCGGAGCCGCCGTGGTCAACGCTGCAATGAAGTCGGGCAAGCGCGCGATCTGCGCCGGTCCGGGCAATCCACCCGTCGTGGTCGACGGCACGGGCAATCTGGCGAAGGCTGCGGCCGACGTGATCAAGGGCGCCGCCTACGACAACAATCTGCTCTGCATCGGCGAAAAACAGGTATTCGTGCTCGAAGCCGTCGCCGAGCGGTTCATGAACGAGCTCGCCACGGCGGGCGCGGCCAAGCTCACCTCGGGCCAGCTGGCGAAACTGACAACCGAGGCGTTCACCACCGGCAAGGATGGCGCGGGCTGCGCGCACGCGGTGCTGAATCGAAGGCTGGTCGGGGCGGACGCCGCCGTCCTTGCGCGGCACGCGGGGGCTAACGTCGCGGCCGATGCGCCTTTGCTTTTTGCCGAGACGGATGCGCAGCACCCGTTCGTGATGGAAGAGCAGATGATGCCGATGCTGCCCGTCGTGCGCGTGAAGACCTTCGACGATGCCGTGGCGGCTGCCTACCGCAGCGAACATGGGTACCGCCATTCGGCCATCCTGCATTCGCTGAACGTGGAGCGGATGACGCAGATGGCGCGCACGCTCGACACGACGCTCTTCGTGAAGAACGGCCCGAGCGTGGCCGGCCTCGGGCTCGGCGGAGAAGGTTATCTCAACTACTCGATCGCGACTACCACGGGCGAGGGCATCTGCACGCCGCTGACCTTCGCGCGAACGCGCCGCTGCGTCATGGTCGACAACCTGCGGATCTACTGAGCGGCGCGCTCACCGGCCACCATGCAACTCGCGCGTATCGACGGAGTGGTTATCACGACGGTGTGTCATCCGAGTCTCGTCGGATACCGCAGCGTGATCTGCCAGCCGATCGATGGAGCGGGCGACGACCAGGGCCCGCCGGTGATCGCGATCGATCCGCACGGGGCCGCGTTGCACAGCCGCGTATTTTATACGACCGATGGCTCGTCGCTCCGCGCTCTGCTTGGCGATCCGCATTCGCCGCTGCGCAACATGGTGTGCGCGATTGTCGATCCGGCGGCGACGCGATAGCCGGCAATGTCATCGTCATTGTACACACCAGCGCGATGCGGCGGACGCCCGGCTTTCGTAGCAGCCGAGGTAACGAGGCGGGGATTGTTGATCGACCGGTCCGCCAGCCTCCTTACGTCGGCTGCTACGCTCAGAAGCCCGAACTTTCCCGCCTGAACCATGCGACTCGGCCATGTCATCGGAAATGTCACGTTGAACATCGCAGAACCGGCGCTGCGGGGCGGGCGGCTGCTGCTCGTGCAGCCATTCGGCAAGCCGCAGTTCGGAGGCGCCGCGCCCACTCCGCTGGCCAAGGGCGCGACGGTGGTCGTGTACGACGAACTCAGCGCCGGGCTCGGCGAAATCATCGGTTTCACGGAAGGCGCCGAGGCGACGATGCCGTTTACGCAGCCGACGCCGGTCGACGCCTACAACGCCGCGATCATCGACGGCATCATTTACCAACCGCCGGCGGCCGCGCCGGCCGGCCGCGGCTCCGGCCAGCGATAAATTTTTTCCCATTTTCATGCGCAAGGTGATCACCGCCCAGGATATCGACGCGATGTTGCGCACCGGCGAGCCGCTGCCGCCGGATGCGATCCTCACGCCGTCGGCGCGCGATGCGCTTGCGCGCCGGGCCTCTCTGGTGCCGTCGCGACCGCGTGAGCCGGCATCAACCCGGGCGGAGGGCGGTCCCCGCGCCGCGGGTGCCGAACCGACCGTGCCGGACTTCGAATTCAAGTGGACGCCCGGCCGGGATCCAAAGACGCCCGCGGAGCTCGACGCGTTTTTTCGCTCGCCCGAAATCGAGAAGTTGAAGGAGCGGTTCTGCGATATCGGCCGGCGGATTTGGGCGAAGGATTTTGTCGACGGCAACGGCGGCAACCTCACCGTGCGGGTCGGCGACTCGCTGGTATTGTGCACGCCGACGCTGATTTCGAAGGGGTTCATGACGCCCGCGGATATGTGCCTGGTGGATTTCGAGGGCCGGCAACTCGCCGGCGGCCGCAAGCGCACGAGCGAAGTACTCACGCACCTGGGCATCATCAAGCGGCAGCCGAACGCGAAGGCGTGTGTCCACGCGCACCCGCCGCATGCGACGGCGTTCGCCATCGCCGGCGTCAAGCCGCCGTCGTGCCTCATCCCGGAGGCGGAGGTTTTCCTCGGCGACATCGGTTACGCAAGGTACGAGACTCCCGGCACGCCGGCCAACGCCGATGCCGTGGGGCAGGTGGGGCGCGATCACCAATGTGTGATCATGGAGAACCACGGCGTGATCGTGTGGGGCAAGGACGTGGAGGATGCGTATTGGAAACTCGAGAACGTCGACTCCTTCTGCCGCACGGTGTGGATCGCGTCGCAGCTCGCGGGCGGCAACCTGCACCAGATCACCACGGGTGGCGTGCGCGAGTTGATTGCGCTGCGCCAGAAGCTGGGGATGCCGGATAGTCGCGATCAGCTCCGTGAATGCGAGCTGTGCGACAACAGTGATTTTCGTCCGGGCGTCGTCTGCCAGGTGCCGTCGCGCAGCGGCGGCTCCACGCCCGGCTCCGTGGCACCCGATCCCGCCGTCGAGGCGCTCGTCGCGAAAATCGCGGACGAGATCATGAAGCGCCTGAGCGGCGGGTAAGCGTGGCTTTCCCGGGAGCGCGGGCGTCTCGCCCGCAATGTGGTCCGAAATTCGGATCACGGGCAGGATGCCCGTGCCACTCGGAAACAAACTCGCGCGTGGGTCTGGTGTGGCATGGGCGTCCCGCCGGGCGTCCCGACCACGAGGTGCGATCCGAAATCCGCATCACGGGCAAGATGCCCGTGCCACTTCCAATCCATGCGGGCGAGACGCCCGCGCTCCCAGGCAATCCGCAATCCGAAATCAGACAGACGCCCGCGCTCCCAGGTCTGTCCAGCTCACCAATCGAACGGATTTCGCGGGGCGCAGCCGGGCGCGTGGACCAATTCCGGAATGCGTTCGGACGATCGCAGGACCATCGTGGACACATCCTCGTGCGTCGGTCTCTTTCGAGTGCGGCCGTGGGCCTTTCGCTCGGCGACCAGGTGGGCTTCAGCCTCCAGCCAGTTGTCGAGATCACGGCCGGGCAGCCAGCCGCTGCTGACATAGAGATGATGTGCATACTCGCGGATTTCGGCTTCGGACGGTCGATCATCCGCTGGCGAGTCGGTTTTCGTTTTCATGGGTGACTTTCGCCCTTGGGGGTTTGGCGGGGGTGGGGCCGCGCCAGCACGGGTGGTGCGGGATTGAGCTTACGACCGCCGCGCCGCGGTGCACCGCGAATATTGTGAATTCCGCCGCATCGATTGACGGCGGTCCGCCAACTTACGGTTTCGTGTCGCGACGGCTCGTGTCCACGAGCCATTTTTCGTGTGCGGCCGTGAGCCGCTCGACGACGTCCGGGTGCCGGGTGGCGATGTTCCGCCACTCGCCCGGATCGCCGACCACATCGTAGAGTTCGAACGGTTTGCTGCGGCTGGTCCGGATCAACTTTAGCCGCCCCTGTCGCACCGCGCTGTGGACATCACGCGTGCCGTACTCCCAAAACAGCGCCCGGTCGGGCGCGGCCGCGCGGCCGGCGAGAATCGGCGTGGGATCGATGCCATCCAGCACCCGATCGCCCGGTGGCGGCACGCCGGCGGCCGCGAGGATCATCGGCAGGATGTCCGTCGCGATCAGCGGCTCATCGCAATCGGTGTCGGCCGGCAGCCGCGCGGGCCAGCTGAAGATCGCGGGCACGCGGATGCCGCCTTCCCAGCAATCGGGCCGGCCGCCACGAAATGGTGCGTTGGAGGCGAACTTCAACCCGTGTTCGTGCGAGGTGTTGGCCCCATTGTCGTTGTAGAAAATGACAAGTGTGTTCTCGCGGAGATTTAGTTCATCGAGCGCCCGCAGCACGCGACCGAACGCGTCGTCCATCGCGGAAATCACCGCGAAGTACCGAATCCGCTCGTTGTCCTCGCCGGGTTTGCTGCCGTAGAGCGCGAGATATTTGTCCGGCACTTTGTACTGCACGCGTTCGCCCGGGCCGTAGTTGTCGGGATCGACCGAGTGCGGCGCGTTGAACGGCAGGTAAACGAAGAACGGCCGATCCTTGTTCTGGCGGATGAACTCGATGGTGGAATCAGCCCACAGGTCCGTCGCGTATTTGTCCGAATGGTACTCTTCGGTGCTGCGGTAGAGAGAGTGCCGGCCCTGGTATTTGTAGGTGAAATAATCGATCTGGCCGGGCGGGAAGCCGATGAACTCGTCGAACCCCTCCTCCGTCGGCCGCGTGCCCGGCGCGAACCCGACGTTCCATTTGCCGAAGCAGCCCGTCGCATAACCGGCCGGCTTCAGGTACGCGGGAATCAGTTTTTCGTCCGCCGGCAGCCCGACACCCCAGTTGCCCTTGATGCCCGGCAGCTGCACGTTCAGCCCGTTGCGCTGCGGATAACGTCCGGTGAGCAGCGACCCGCGTGAAGGCGAGCAGGTGGGCGAGGCGGAGTAGAAGGCCGTGCAGCGAACGCCGCGGCGGGCGAGCGCGTCGATCGCGGGCGTCCGCACCAGCGTGTTTCCGAAACAGCCGAGATCCGCGTAACCGAGGTTGTCGATCGTGACGATCAGCACGTTCGGCGGACGCGTCACGCCCGCGGTCGCCGCCCCCGCGGCCAGAGTGGCGGCGAGGAGCGATGCGGCGATAAAGAGAACGCGTTGGAGCATCTTAGGGCGCGTCTTCAATTCCGCGAGTCGGTGTAGCGGAAGCCGTGAGGCTTTCGCCCTACCGACGAAACCCGCCAGAGGCGGGCAAGCGTTAACCCGCCTTCGGCGGGCTCACGCGTTCCGCTACGCCCAGTTTCTGCAACGAGGTTTGAAAACACGGCTTGATCTGGCTGGGAGCGCGACCGCCCCCGGTCGCTCCGGCAAACAGCGACCGGGGGCGGTCGCGCTCCCAAATAAGCTCATTCGTTCACGGCCTCGATCCACCGAGTGTAGGCCTGCTCGAGCGCCTGAGTCACGGCCGGCTTCGCGCTGGCGAGGTTCTTCGTTTCGCCTGGGTCATTGAGCAAATCGTACAGCTCGAACGGCTCGGTCGTGTGCTGGCGGATCAGCTTGTACTGCCGATCGCGAACCGCGGACATTGTCTTGCGCGACTGGGTGAATTCCCAAAAGAGCAAGTCGTGCGGCGATCGGGCCCGGCCGGCCAGCGTCTCCGTGGGATCGATACCGTCGAGCGCGCGGTCTGCGGGCAGCGGCAGCCCGGTCGCGTGCAGCAGCAGGGGCAGGATGTCCGTGCTGATGATTGGCTCGGCGCATACGGTGCCGGCCGGCAGCCGGCCCGGCCAGCGAAAGACGGCCGGCACGCGGATGCCACCTTCCCAGAGCGTCACGCCGCCATCGCGGAAGGGCGCGTTGGATGCGACCTCGAGCCCGTGGCCGGGATGCATGAACGCCCCGTTGTCGGAATAGAAAATCACCAGCGTGTTCTGCCGCAACCCCAGCTCATCGAGCTTGCGCAGCACGCGGCCGAGCGCCGCGTCCATCGCGGAGACGACGACGCGGTAGCGCTTCTTCGGGTCGGGTTCGTCGGGCGAAAACCCGTAGAGTTTGAAGTATTCCTCCGGCGCCTGCCACTTTACCGGCTCGCCCTTCGGCAGGTTGCCGGCGCTCGGATAGTGCGGCGCGTTGAACGGCAGGTAGGCGAAAAACGGGCCGCCGGCATGCCGCCGGATGAAGTCGATGGTCGAGTCGGCGTAGAGATCGGTCGAGTATGTGTTCGTCCGATACTCCGCAGTGCCGCGGTGGAGGTCGTGTTTCCCCTGATAACTGTAGGTCTGGTAATCGATGTTGCCCGAAACATTGCCGATGAACTCGTCGAATCCGCGCTCGGTGGGCCGGCTGCCGGGCGCGAACCCGATGTTCCATTTGCCGAATGCGCCCGTGGCGTATCCGGCCGGTTTCAGGTATGCGGGAATCAGCCGTTCCGAATGGCGGAGTCCGATGCCGTAGTTACCTGCGATCCCCGGCAGCTGATGGTTGAGTTTGATCCGCTGCGGATAGCGGCCGGTCAACAGCGTCGCGCGCGAAACCGTGCAGGTGGGCGATGCGGAATAATACGCGGTGCATCGGACCCCGTCTTGCGCGAGCGCATCGATGTTCGGGGTGAGAATCTCGCGATTGCCGAAGCAGCCCACATCGCCGAACCCGAGGTTGTCAGCGGTGACCAGCAGGATGTTGGGGCGGGGGAGACCGGTCGGTGCAGCGGCCGGCGTCGCCGCCGATGCGACGCTGACGGCAAGAACACAAAAGATGAAGGCGCGGCGAAGGCCTTCGGCGAGCGAGCGGGCACATGGACGGTCGGTCATGGTGGGGTGGAACTTCTTCCCACGACATAGAGCAGGGGCGATTTCGCGAAACCTTTTTTCGATCGGGCGGGTGCGGTTTGATTGACGAAACGGGATTGATACGGAAAGGCTCCGGCGGCTGCCGGCCCGGACCCGAGCGCCGCAGCTCTCGCGGTTTGCGCCCCTGTTTTTCCACCCCGTTCTTCAATCGCCGATGTTCTCGAACTCGACTCCCGCCGTGGCGCGGTCCTCAAGGCCGCGCTGGAAGGCCGCCAGGTGGCGTGCGGCGCTCGCATGCTGTCTGCTTGCATTCGCGGCGGCCGGAGGGTCGGCCGCGGAATCGCGGCGCGCGACGGCGAAGGGCGGTGCACCGGTTGCTGATGCTCCGCTGAACCAGCGGATGCTCGCGCAGCAGCAGCCGGTGTCCGCGGCGCCGTATGATTCGCATCCGGTCCTCGTCGAGGGAGCCGGCGGCGGGTTCATCGCGTGGCACTCGTTTGTGCCCGGCGCGGAGCGGATTGTCGGCCGGCCGTTGCGCGGTCGCGCCGATGTGCCCTTCGTCGATGTGTCCGCCGGCAGCGGCGTGTTCACGCCGCCCGAGCTCGCTTCCGGGGGCGACGGTGAACTCGCGTTCGCCTGGTCCACGTTCAAGGACGGCCGGTGGGCTGTGGTCGGTCGCCGGCATGCGGGCGGGAAATGGGATACGGTCGTGGCGATTTCGCCCGCGGGCGCGGAAGCCGTTTTTCCGACGCTCGGCTCACTCGGGCGCGAGCGGTTCGCCGTGGCGTGGGTGCAGTGGAGCGGCGAGCATTTTGAAATCGTTTGGGCAACGTGGGACGCCCGCGGCATCGGCGCGCCGAGCCGCGTGTCCGATGTCCAGTCGGACGCGTTTCGTCCTCAATTCGTGACCGGGGATGGCGGTACGCTCGACCTCGTGTGGGACGCCGCGGCCAACAACTCCTCGCGCGTGTATGCCCGCCGGCTGCTGCCAGCGCTCGGCGCCATCGAGCCGGTTTCGCAATCGCGCGACCGTTGTTTGAAGCCCGTCGCGGCGCGGACGTCCGATGGAAAATTGATCGTCGCCTGGATCCGAGCCACCGATGTCGTCGGCGGCGACGGCGCGATCGATCAGATGCACGCCGTCGAGCTGGCGCAACGGGACGCGGCTGGCTGGCATCCGATCCTCAACGAACACGGTGGAAGCGAGGCGGCCTGGCTCACCCATGGGCTGCTGGCGCAAATCGAACCGAAACCGGTGCCGACCGGCGGCTATCTGGGCCGCCGCCGTGATCCGATGTTCGTGCGCGAAGCCGATGCCACCTGGCTGGTGTGGGAACGAAAGGCGTTGCAAGAGGGATCGACCACCACCGTGACAGGCGAATTGCTCGGCCGCCGGATTGCCGGCGGCGACATCGGGCCGACGGTCCTGCTGGCGAAGGGAGCAGTCGATTACCATGTTGCGCACGACGCGCACGCGCAGGCCGGAAAGTTTTCCGTTATCGCCTCCTCGTTGCCCCGCGACGGGCAGCGGAACTACTCGCTCGCCACCGTGCAACTCGCGGATGCGCAGCCGGCGAAGACCGAAGCGTGGGCCGGTTGGAAACGGATCGAGTTGCCAGCGCCCGAGGCCGAACCGCGCCGTCACGTCCTTCAGGAAAACGGCCGTGAGTACCGTCTGTTCTGGATGGATTCGCACGTGCACAGCGCGCTGTCGGCCGATGCCGAAGGCGAGCCCGACGAAATTCTCCTCTACGCGCGTGATCGCGGCCGGCTCGACACGGTGGTGATGCAGGAAAACGACTTTTTCAACTGCCCGCTGACCGACTGGGAGTACGCGCTTGGCGGTTTCTATTCGCGGGCGTTTTCGCGGGACGGAAAATTTGTCGCGCTGCCGGGTTACGAATGGACCCAGCGGCTGCCGGTCGATCGCACGCAGCCGATCAACCAGCCGCGGTTCTGGAGTGCCTCAAATCCGAATCACCGCACCGTGATCTATCCGCGCGCCGGCGGGCCGCTCGTCCGCTACACGGATGCGGGCAATGACATTCGCCGGCTCTACGAGGTCGTGGCGAAGCATGGCGGAGTGATGCACACGCAGCATCCAGATTTTGAATTCACCGGCGCGGCGGGCGAGGTCGCGATCGAAGTGACGGCGGGGTGGGGACTGTATTTCCTGAATCCGGGCAAGATTCACGCCACGCTGAATCGCGGGTTTCGCGCCGGCTTTGTCGGCACGAGCGATTCGCACCGGCGCAATCCGGGACTTGGCGGCGGGCTGACCGGAATCTATGCAACCGAACTCACGCCTGACGCGCTGCTCGAGGCCTATCGGGCGCGCCGCGTCTTCGCCACGAGCGGCGCGCGGATCGCGGTGGAGGCTCGCGCCAACGGCGTGCTCATGGGCGGGGAGGTCGCCGCCCGCCGGAACGCGAAGCTGACCGTGTTCGTGGGGGGCTCGCGTCCCATTCGTCGTGCGACCCTCGTGCGTGACGGCGTGGACGTGAAGGTGTTCGCCGCCGCGGGCGACGCGACGAATGCAAATTTCGAATACGAGGCCGTCGAATCCGAGCCCGGCACGCACTGGTTTTACTGGCGGGTCGAGCAGGAGGGTGTCTCCCGGCATTACGGCGGAAACGTATCGACCGCGTTCGGCAACCTCGCGTGGTCGACGCCCCACTGGATAACCTTCAAGTAGCTCGTCGTACGAATCATTTCAAACCTCACGCGTTTTCGTAGCAGCCGAGGTGACGAGGCTGGCGATTCACCTCACCAAGCCCCAGCCTCCTCACGTCGGCTGCTACGGCAGGCATTTCCCCCTCGTTCGTCCAATGACACGTTTCTTGCGCCTATTTTCCACGCTCAACTGCTCGTTGGCGATATCACTCGTTGTGATGCCTGCCGCCTCCGCGCAGATGGGCGATCGGCCGAACGATGATGCGCAGCGGCCGCCGCCGCCGGAGTGGAACGTGTCGCCGGCGCGACCGCTCCCGCCGGACGTAGCGTTGCGCTCGTTCGTCGTCCCGCCGGGATTCAAGGTCGAACTCGTCGCGACCGAGCCGCTCGTGCAGGATCCCGTCGCCTTCGCCTTCGATCGTCGCGGCCGGCTCTTCGTCGCCGAGCTTCCGGCTTACAACGCCGAGATCCTCCGCGACCTGCCCGTCTATTTGGAAAAGGGAAAACCGGTACCGCCGACGCCGGTCGGGCGCGTCGTTTGCCTCGAGGATACGAATGGCGACGGCCGGATGGACAAGCGCACGGTGTATGCCGACAACCTGGTCGTCCCGCGCTCCGTCGGCTTCATCGGCGATGCGGTCCTCATCGGCGATCCGCCGAACCTCTGGCTCTTTCGTGATCGCAACAACGACGGCGTGGCCGACGAGAAGACCGCGATCGCGAACGACTACGGCACCGTTGCGGCCATCGAGACCAGTCCGAACGGTCTGCTCTGGGGTCGCGACAACTGGCTCTACAACGCAGCGTACAAGTGGCGGCTGCGGTTCGTGGGCGGCGAGTGGCGTGGCGAAGCGATGCCGGAGCTCGGCCAGTACGGCATCACGCAGGATGATGCCGGCCGGCTCTTCTATGATCACAACAGCGATCAGCTGCGCGCGAATTTCCTGCCACCGCATTATGTCGGCGATTATCCGCGCAATGCGCGCTTCAACACCTTCAATTTCCAAATCGCGACCGATCAGCAGGTGTTCCCGATCCGGCCGACACCGGGAACGAACCGCGGTTATCGCAAGGGTTTTCTCCGCGAAGATGGCACGCTCGTCGCGTTCACGGCCGCGTCGGCGCCGGTGATCTATCGCGGCGCGAATTTTCCAGCGCGATTTTACGGCAATGCCTTCGTGCCCGAACCCGCGTCGAACAGCATCAAGCGCAATCTCGTCCTCGAGGCGGAAGGCCGGCTCACCGCGCTGAACGGTTTCGAGCAGGCCGACTTCATGGCTTCCACCGACGAACGGTTTCGGCCGGTGTTTCTCGGCGACGGGCCGGACGGCGCGCTCTATGTCGCCGACCTCTACCGCGGAATTCTGGAGGGCTACAATTTTGTCACGACGTTTCTGAAGGAGCAGATCCTTGCGCGTGAATTGAACCGGCCGCTGTGGGGCATGGGCCGGATCTATCGTGTCGTGTATCCGGAGCGGCCGCGGGCGCCGCGAATCGATTTTGCCCACCTCACTCCCACGCAATGTGTCGCGCGGCTCCGCGATGAGAACGGGTGGACGCGCGATACGGCGCAGCGCGTGATCGTCGACTCCGGTGCCGCGGACTACGTCGGGCCATTGCGATCGCTCTTCGCGGCTCGTGATGCGACGGAGCGCGACCGGCTGTATGCGTTGTGGGCGCTCGAGGGACTTTGGGCGATTGCGCCTGATTTTCTCGCGACTGCGCTGGCGGATCCGTCGGCCAAAGTGCGAATGGCGGCAGTTCGCGCCGCCGAGCCCTGGCTCGGTCGGCCGGAAGGGGCGCCGCTGGTGACGCAGCTTGCCGGCCGGGTCGCCACCGAAGAACCCGAGGTGCTTGCGCAGGCGGTTTTGTCGTTGTCGCGAAAGCCGACCGACCCGGCACGCGAGGCAATATTTGCCGCCCTGCCGCGCGTTTCCGAGCACCCGGCTTTGCTCGATGCCGTGCTCATCGCGTTTCGCGGCGAAGAGGGCCTGCTGCTCGAACGGTTGATTGCGTCCGCGCGCGGCGGCGCGCTACCGCCTTTCGGGCATCGCGCGATCTTTCGGTCGGTCGGATCCGCGATCGCCACCTCGGCCGCACGGCCGGGGCACGAGGGGCTCGTTGCGGCGCTGCTCGACCCACAGGTTCCCGAAGCGGTTCGCATTGCGTTGATGCAGGGGCTCGTTCCCGCGGCGGAAACCGAGGGACGACGGCGGCCGGCGCCGCGGACAAGAATCGACGCTGCGCTCCTCGATCGGATCGCGGCTGGCGCGCCTGATCTTGTGGTGCGAAAAAATGCCCAGGGGTTGCTCGATGCGCTCCGGCAGGAAAAGGCCCGGCTCGCGAAGCGAGGAACGGTCCCGCCGCTGACCGCCGGGCAAAAGGCGTCGTTCGAGCTGGGCAGGACGAATTTCCTGCTCTGTGCCGCGTGCCATCAGCCGGCCGGCGAGGGTAAGGAGGGCGTCGCGCCTTCACTCCAGAACAGCCGCTGGGCCACGCATGTCTCGCCTGAATTCGCGCTGCGGATCGTGCTGCACGGCAAGGAGGGCTCGCCCGGTTTTCCCGGGGCGATGGCGCCGCTCGGCGTGCTGAGCGACGAGCAGATTGCCGGGATCATGACTTTCGTCCGCCGCTCCTGGGGCAACGAGGCCTCCGCGGTTTCGTCCGCCGATGTCGCCCGCGTGCGCGCGCAAACCAAGGATCGCGCCGCCGCCTGGACCGACACCGAACTCGAGCGGATCGAGAGCGCGAAATAGGGTGCCTCGAAATGCGGGCTGGAGTTTCTCTTTGCGGACCCATTCCGGCTGGTTTTAATCGGCGCATGGGAATGAGCCGGACCGTCACGAACGAAAAAGCACTTGAAGACGCGCGTCAGGCTGGAATCGATCTCGATTTGATCGATACGAATCTCGCGCTGCCGGTGCGCGAGCGGTGGCGACAGCACGACGCGGCTTTGGCTCTCATTCTGAAGCTGGAACAGGCGAAAGATGCCATGACCCGGGACAAGGACGCGATCACGGCGAAGGAGTTACGAGCAATCGCGGCGAAGCGTGAGAGCGGACGGAACGAGTGATCAAACTACGAAACGTGATCAGCGGGTGCGGAATGTTTTTTGTATTGGGCGAGGCACATGAAGCGGATTCCTTCAGCGTGACGCGCGATTATTGATCAGATGTTCCCAATGGCCCGATTTTCTGCTGCTGCGCGACGAACGCGCGGATCGACTGGCTCGGGCTCAGCCGGATGAAGCTCACGTGGCCGTCCGCGGCGAATACGACGACGAGTGCATCGTAATGGTGCGGATTCGGAACGGTGGCGGGTTTGAAATCCAGATACACCCAGACGTTGGGCGCGAGCATGGCCCCGGGGGGGGGGCCCAGCTGCCGCTCGACCTCCGAGCGCAGCATGCCTTTCGCGGCGTATCCATTCGTTGGGAACGTGATGAGAGGTTGGACGAGCAACGAAGCGGACGGTGAAGCCGCAGACGCGGTCGCACCGAGTGCCGTGGAAAAAACTAACACCGAGATGGTGGTCTTTTTCATGGCGAAGCTGGGGCTGGAAAATTTTGGGTAACGCAGTGGCGTCGTGCGCACGGGCGCCGGGCCGAAGCGGGAGAATTACGCCGCTGCGTGCGGCGGGTACTGAGATGTCGTGAGGGCCGGACTACACTTGAGGCGTCGAATTCACCGACTAGGGCCAGAGTGTCATCGGCGAACTTTCACTCTATGTACTGCCGCCCGAACAAAAACCGAACAGGGAAGAAGTGGATGGAGTTTCTTTGGCTCCGGGATATTCTTCGTTGCGGGTGGACGAAAAGGGGAACCGCGCTCAACCACCTGGCTGGCGGACAAGCTGGCGGACAAGCCGCCGTGCCTCCATTTGGTTCGCGGCATTACGGTTTGCCACGGCGGTCCAAGCTTCCTGCGTGCGCAGCAATTGCCGAAGCATGGCGAATTGGCCGGGCGACAATACGCTCTGAAGCTGCGGTTCCGCGACCTGCCAGTTTATCGCCGCCCAATCCTGCCACGACCACCCCACCGAGCGTGAGATCCAGGCTCGCGCGGTAATTTTTGGTGTACTCCGCCATCTTCACGGGATCGTTGGCCACCAGCGAGGCCGGGCTCAACTTCCGCACCGTACGAGTGGGCGTGTCGGAAGGTTGAGCGCTGGCGCTAACGGCGGAATTTTTCGCGGCGGCAGTATTCTTTGTCAGCGCCGCTTCGCTCTTCTCCGTTTCCGTGATCGTATCTTTCGCCCTGCGCAATCGGTCTTTCAAAGCGTCGGTTTTGCCCAGCCATTCATCCCGCTGCGTAGCGAAGGCAGCCCGCTTTGCGTTGGCCGCTGCAATCTGACTCGTGGCGCGAATAGCGATCCCACTGGCGACCGCGAGCATCACAACGAGGACTTTTGTTTTCATGGCTTCGGGTTGGCGGCATCATGCACGGCAGCGGCCAGCAACTCTTTGTTGCGACGGACGGCGACCGCGGCCTGCAGTCCGCGGAGTTGTTCGGGTGACAAGAATGACCCGGCCTGGCTCTGAATCCGATCCCAGTCGCGTGTGCGGCGAAACAGGTCGGCCGAGCGCTCGCTGGGTGGCGGCGGGAAGCGAAGCTCGGTGCTCGCATTATTGACGAGGCGAATCAGCTCTGCGGCCTGCTGCGGAGTGAATGGCACGTCGGTGAAATAGAGCCTGCCCGTAAGATCGTTCACGAAATTCCTCACCCCCCATCCGAGCTGAATTCCGCCAACCGGTTGCCAGTGGTCTCGCCGAAGGCCGCGCGAAACTCAGCTTGAGCCTGGGCAACCGGCTTCCCGGGGGTCTCGAGGATGTCGACGGCCCGCTCGATTTGTTCAGGCGTAAATCCAAGGCCTGCGAACAGCGGCCGATAACCTTCCATCATCTTCAATCGCCGATGCATCGCCTGAGCCTTTGGGAGCTCGGGATCGTTTTGCGCGAGCCGGTTCACGATTTCCCGATACTTCGCGTTGATGTCGTCGACGGGCGCGGCGGAGGCGGGCGTCGCGACCGCAACCGCTTTTTCTGCGCGTCGCCGCTCCAGCGCGGCTTCGTGCTCTGCCCGTTCCTTCTCGGCGGCACTCACGCTGGTTTCCAAATTGGCGAACCGCGCGACAAGCGCGCGGTGTTCACTGTGCGCATCCGCCAAACGGGCTGTGGCCGCATGGGCCTGGACGGACTGGTAAACCGCTGTGGCAACGGCAAGCGCGCCCGCGGCGGCGACGGACATACTGACCTTGGAAGCACTCATGGAAGCAATCAGCGCGGCGAGCGCCCCAGCGCCGTTCACCGCCATTCCGCTCAATGCCGCGCCTGCCACGCTCGCGGCCAGTCCTGCTGGTGCCGTTGCCGCGGCCTGGTTCGCCAGGATCGCGGCGAGCGCGGCCGACGTCGATGTCACGCCGCGGCGGGCGAGCAACGCGTGCAGTTTGTCCAGCGCGCGCTCCAGGCGCATCCGTGCGGCGTCTTCGGATACGTTGAGCGCGGCTCCGATCTGGGCGAACGACCGTTGCGCGAAGAAGCGCAGCACCACCGCCTCGCGATCGCGGGCGCTGAGCTCGTCGATCATGTTGTCGAGCATCGGGCGCACTTCGTCCCACTTCGCCGCCGCGCTTGGGTTCGAATCGAGTTCGTGCATGGTATGGGCCTCCTGCTCGCGCGCGCGACGCGCGTGTTCGGAGCGGACAAAATCGGCGCTCAGGTTGCGCGCCGCACCGTAGAGCCAGCCCGGCAGCAGCACGCGGCCGGAGAGTGACGGAGCCCGACGCGCAAGCGCGGTGAAGACTTGCTGCGTGACATCGGCGGCGCCGTGCGCATCGCCGCCGAGCCGGCGCAACGCCACGCCATAAACGAGATTCACGTGCCGCTGCACGAGCTCGCCGAACGCGGATTCGTCGCGCTCTTGAGCGTAACCGCGGAGCAGTTCGGCATCGTCAGTCATTGGCTTGGAAGATGGACCGCGCCCTGCGAAGCCTTGGGCGAAGCAGGGTGGTGTCTCGTTCTTTAGTAGGAGCCGGCGCCGAAACCGAACAAAGAAAGTTGCGCCGTGCGTCCCGCGCTCGAATTCAGAACACCTCGTTCGGCGTGTCGCCCCTGCCAACCGCTGCACGATTCATCCGTAGCCGCGAGCGTGAGCGAGTGGACGAAGATCACGTCGCTGAAAGCCACTCGCAGGCCAGACTGTGCGAAAACGAATGCGTGCGAACGCAGGTCTTTGTTCGTTGTTCCGCCTTCAGGCGGAATCCGGCCAGGGCACCGCGTAAACGCGGGACTCGAACCCGGAGGCAGCCTGCGGCCAAACTTTTCACACCGTCTGTGGCGCTCGCAGCTACACCGGAACCAGGAGATGCTTCGTAATCTACGCCGTCTTTTTTCCAGTCTTACGCCGTCCGCGGCCGTTGAGCAGTACAGCTTCCTCGATCAAGAGCGCGCTCAGATGGTGAGGTCGCTCCTTGGCATCGATGACGATGACATACGAACCCCTGGGGGAAATAGAAACAAAGTCCGGGTGCGGCACCCGGTGCGTTTCGCCGCTGGCCATGCGGATAGCGTAGGGCTGGAAGGGCACCGCATGGTTGAAGCCGCGGATGGATTCGAGAACCATGTTTGGAACGTAAGCGGTGCGTAGAATCCATCAAGAAGGATCCCGATTTGGCGCACGCTTGCTGGCTGGTCCGCACAACGCGATGCGGGACACGCTTTCCACCTCAACCACCTACACCCGGCCGCGCGAAAACCGAACAACGAAAGCGGCCGGAAAACCTGTCCCCTTCCGGGCCGTTCGATTCAACTCCGCGGGATTTCCTTTGCGCCGGGCCGCTGCGCGGGTGGGTTGGGCGGTTACCCCACGTATCCGCTCTCAGCGCCTGGTTAATCAAGCTTCCCAACCGACTCTTGAAGCGCGAAGGGCCGTTGCCCAGTGATTCCGTGCGCTGGAAGAGGTCGAGTTGTTCGGCGGAGAGGATTTCGCCGGCGCGGGCATCGACGGCATTCCAGTCGATCTCGCGATACAACCCGCTGCAAACTTGGTGGTGCTGATCATGTGGAAAAAAGTCATGGCCGACATGGTGGCGCCCCCGGCTCCGGCCAGCGCCGCGCCCGTGATGCTCGCGGCAAGTCCGCTCGGCGCCGTGGCTGCCGCCTGATTCGCCAGCGCGACGCCGAGCGCCGCTACCGTCGAAGTGACGCCGCGACGTGCCAGCACTCCGCGCAGTTTTTCGAGCGCCCGGTCGAACCGCATTCTCGCCGCGTCTTCACTCAATCCGAGCGCGCGCCCGATGTCGGCAAACGGACGATCCTGCAGGCACCGCATCAACACCGCTTCGCGCTCACGCTCGTTCAAAGCGTCGAGCGCCTCGTCGATCACCAGCCGCAGGCGTTCCCAGTCGCCGGTGGAAGGCCGCGTCTCGCGGTCGAGTTCGCTCATGATATGGGCCTCCTGCTCGCGGGCTTTTCTCCGCCGTTCGGCGCGCATGGCATTCGCCGCCGTGAACCGCGTCGTCGTATAGAGCCATCCGGTCAGTGCGGCATGATGCGACAACGACGATGCCTGCCGCGCTAGCGCCGTGAATACGTCCTGCGTGATTTCTTCGGCGAGGGCGTCGTTGCCGCCCGTCCGCCGCAGCGCCGCGAAATAGACGAGGTTAAGGTGCCGGCGGACGAGTTCGGCAAATGCGTCCTCGGCGCGCAGCCCGGTATAGCGGCGGAGCAGTTCCGGATCGGATTGCGGGGGCATCGCACCCCATTAATAGCCGCCCCGTCGAAAACCGAACAGCGGATTTCTGGAAAGTGCTGTCACCTCTTGTAGATCTTTCCACCCTTCATGACGAAGGAGACCTGGCGCACGGCCGCGATGTCCTCGAGCGGGTCACCGGCGACGGCGATGATGTCGGCTTCGTACCCTGGCGCAATCGTGCCGATGGTTTGCTCGAGGCCCAGCGATTCAGCGGCGAGCGAGGTTGCCCCAATGATTGCGTCCATCGGTTTCTGCCCCGCTTCAACCCGCGCCATGATTTCCCGCGCGTTTTGACCGTGCCCGGGAGCCGTCGCGTCGGTGCCGGCGGGCATCCGCAGGCCTGCCGCCAACGCCTTTTGAAAGACCGAACGGAGCTGCGGTAAAGCCTGCTCCAGTTTCGTACGAGCGCCGGCCGACGGTGGATTTGCCTTGTTCTCCAGTGATTGCTGTAGGGCCAGACCAATATTGGGATCGAAATATACGCGGGCATCAGCGATGGCCTGTAGTGCGGCGTCATCCGCGAGGAATCCATGTTCGATTCACGTGCAACCTGCTTTCGCCGCCGCGATGATCGCCTCCGAACTGTGCGCGTGAACCACGCACCTTAGGGAACGTGCATCAATAACGTCATTTGATTAGGCGTTAAGCTATCACCCGCGACTGGGTAGAAGGAGGCTGCTTGGGCACTTGGAGACGGCGCGTCTCATAGGGGAATGCGGTTGTGTAGCGGGACGAGTCCGGAGTGCT
>JAUSID010000046.1 GCA_030648295.1 Opitutaceae bacterium
GCCGCCACCTGGGGCGGGTCTCCCGCGGAAGTCACGACCGTGGCGGGCACCTTGCGCGTGCCCGAGTTGCCCCCCGCCGAGAACGTGTTCACCAGCAAGCTCGTCAATCACCCCGTGCTCGAGTTGCAGCAAGCCGCGATCGGCCAGCGCCGGGCGGCACTGGAATTGGAGCAAGCGCAGGCGGTGCAGGACGTGACCGTGGGCGGCGGCTTGCGCTTCCTGCGCGACGGCTCCGACGCCGGTTTCGTCGCCGGCGTCTCCGTGCCGCTGCCGGTGCGCAACCGGAACCAGGGCAACATCCGCGCCGCGCGCGAGAACCTCGCCGGCGCCGAGCAGATGGTTCGCGCGGTCGAGGCCGCGCTTCGAGCCGCTTTCACCGCCGCATGGCAGGATCTGCTCGCGGCGCACACGGCCATGCAGAGTCTGCACCGCGATGCCCTACCAGCGACGGAGGAAGCCTACACCGCCGTGCGCAGCGCCTACGAACGCGGGGCGCTCCCGCTGATCGACGTGCTCGATGCTCAGCGCGCGCTGGTCGCGATCCGCCGCGAAATCCTCGACGCCGAATCCGCCTACGCCGCCGCCTTCGCGCGCATCGAAGCGCTCACCGAACCCACCTTCAATTCTCTCACGACGCTCCTGAGCCAGCCGTAGTTCAACCCACATCTTACGACATGAACTGGAAACTTCCCGTTACCATCCTCGCGGTCCTCGCCCTTGGCGGCGGCATCGCGTATTACCTCATCAAGAGCGGCCCGGCTTCCGCGGCGGCCGCCGGCGGTCACGATGACCACGGCCACGGTGGCCACGACGAGCACGCCGAGGAGGGCGAAAAAGGCCCGCATGGTGGCCGGCTCCTCGCCGATGGCGACTTCGCGGTGGAACTTGCCATCTTCGAACAAGGCGTCCCGCCCGAATTTCGCGCGTGGTTTACCAAAGCCGGCAAGCCCGTCCCGGCCAGCGCCGTAAAACTCGAAGTGAATCTCAAGCGCCCCGGTGGCGCGACCGATCACTTCACCTTCAAGCCCGAGGGCGACTACGCGCGCGGCAGCGGCGAAGTCGAGGAGCCGCACTCGTTCGACTATTCCATTTTTGCGGAGCACGCGGGCCGTTCCCACCTCTGGGAATTCAAGGCGCCGGAAATGCAGTCAACGATCGCGGCCGACGCCGCGCAGCGCGCGGGCGTGGTCGTCGAGGCGGCCGGGCCGGCCCCGATGACCGAAACACTTTCCGTTTACGGACAGTTGAAACTCAACGCCAACAAGATTGCCCGCGCGGTGCCTCGTTTCCCTGGCATCGTGCGCGAGGCCCGCAAGGCCATCGGCGATACGGTCGCGGCCGATGAGGTTGTCGCCGTGCTCGAGACCAACCAGTCGCTCGTCCGGCTCGAAGTCAAAGCGCCCATCGCCGGCGTCATCGTGGATCGCGATGTCAATGCCGGCGAAACCGTCACCGACGCGGCTACGCTCTACACGATCGCGGACCTGGACGATGTGTGGGTCGATCTCAACGTCCCAAAACGCGATCATGGCCGGGTGAAGATCGGTCAGGCCGTCTTGATCGAGGCGGACGATGGCGGCGAACCGGCAAAAGGAACCATCGCGTGGATTGCCCCCACCGGCTCGCCCGAAGCGCAGTCGCTCGTGGCGCGCGTTGTCTTGTCGAACGCCGATCACCGCTGGCACGCCGGGTTGTTTGTGAAGGCAGAGGTTACGCTGGCCGAAGCGACGGTGCCGGTAGCGGTGAAAACCTCGGCGCTGCAGACGCTCTTCGACTTCACCGTGGTTTTTTCACAACACGGCGACGTTTACCAGGCGCGCCCGCTGGAGCTCGGCCGGCGCAGCGGCGGCTATGTCGAAGTGCTCAAGGGCCTGAAGGCCGGCGAACGTTACGTGACCGAGAACAGTTTTCTCATCAAGGCCGACATCGGGAAGTCCGGCGCGTCGCACGACCACTAAACCACGGAGCACACGATTATGAAAGAGATCACCGCCATCATCCAACCGCACACGCTCTCCCACGTCGTCGAGGCGCTGCACGCGTTGCCGCATTTTCCCGGCCTGACCGTTTTCGACAACGTGCACGGACAAGGCCGCGGTCGCGGCGCCGGGGGAGCCTTCCTCCTGACGGAGCACAACATCAATTTTCACAAGAAAGTTCTGCTGCTCATCGCCTGCGACGATGCGCTCGCCGACGCGGTGGTCGTCGCGATTGCCGCGCATGCCCGGACCGGAAATACCGGCGACGGCATCATCGTGGTCAAGGATGCCACACGCGTCATCCGTATCCGCACCGGCGAGACCGCCGGGCAAGCCGTTTAGGAATCCTCCATCATGCTCGAAAAAATCATCCTCTTCGCCATTCGCCAGCGCTGGCTCGTTCTCACGGCCACGCTTGGGATGTGCGCGCTCGGCGTGTTCAACTACCAGCGACTGCCCATCGACGCGGTGCCTGATATCACCAACGTGCAGGTGCAAATCAACACGGAGGCACCGGGTTTCTCCCCGCTCGAAGCGGAGCAGCGGGTCACCTACCCGGTCGAGACCGCGATGGCTGGGCTGCCGATGCTCGATTACACGCGCTCGCTCTCGCGCTACGGATTGTCGCAGGTAACGGTGGTTTTCAAAGACGGCACCAACATCTACTTCGCCCGCCAGCTCATCAACGAGCGGATACAGGAAGTGAAATCGCAGTTGCCGCCGGGATTGGAGCCCTCGATGGGACCGATCTCCACCGGCCTTGGCGAGATCTTCATGTTCACCGTCGAGCCGAAAACGGGCGCGAAGAAATCCGACGGTCAGGCTTACACGCCGACCGATCTCCGCGAAATCCAGGACTGGGTTGTGCGCCCGCAGCTCCGCAATCTGCAAGGCGTCACCGAGGTCAACACCATCGGTGGCTTCGTGAAGCAGTTTCACGTGAACCCCCGCCCCGATGACCTGCTCGGCTACAGTCTCACGTTGCGCGATGTCATGGACGCGCTCACCCGCAACAACGCCAATGTGGGCGCGGGCTACATCGAGCGCTTCGGCGAACAGTATCTTATCCGCGTTCCCGGTCAGGTGAGCGGCATTCCCGAAATCGAAAACATCGTGGTTGCCCGCCGCGCCGGCCGGCCCGTGCGCGTGCGCGATGTCGCCGACGTGATTCTCGGCGAGGAATTGCGCACTGGAGCCGCGACGGAAAACGGGAAGGAAGTCGTGCTCGGCACCGTCTTCATGCTGATCGGAGAGAACTCCCGCGAGGTGTCGCAACGCGTCGCCAAAAAACTCGTCGAGGTGAACCGCAGCCTGCCGCACGGCGTGGTCGCGAAGGCGGTCTACGACCGCACGTCGCTCGTGGACCGCACCATCGCCACGGTGCAAAAGAACCTCGTCGAGGGCGCGCTCCTGGTGATCGCGATTCTCTTCCTGCTGCTCGGTAACATCCGCGCAGCGTTCATCACCGCCGCCGTCATTCCGCTCGCGATGCTTTTCACCATTACGGGCATGGTGACCAATAAAGTGTCGGGCAACCTGATGAGCCTTGGTGCGCTCGACTTCGGTCTGATCGTCGATGGTGCCGTCATCATTATCGAGAACTGCCTCCGGCGCTTTGGCCATGAACAGCACCGGCTTGGCCGGCTCCTCTTGAAACCGGAGCGGTTCTCGCTCGCTGCGACCGCGACGGCTGAAGTCATCAAGCCGTCGATCTTCGGCGTGTTCATCATCACGGTGGTTTACGTGCCGATCTTCGCGCTCACCGGCGTGGAAGGGAAAATGTTTCACCCGATGGCGTTCACCGTCGTGACCGCGCTCATCGGTGCGATGATCTTCTCGCTGACGTTCGTGCCGGCGGCGGTGGCGATTTTCGTCACCGGCAAGGTTTCCGAAAAGGACAACTTCGTCATCCGCGGCGCCAAGGCTCTCTATCTGCCGATCCTCCGGTTCGCAATGTCGGTGCGCCCGGCGGCTGCGCTTGCCGCCATCGTCCTCATCGCGCTCGCTGGCCTCGTCGCCTCGAAAATGGGCACGGAATTCATTCCGAGCCTGGACGAGGGCGACATCGCGTTGCACGCGCTACGCATTCCCGGCACGAGCCTCACCCAGGCCGTCAAGATGCAGGTGGAGGTGGAGAACACCGTGCGCTCCTTTCCCGAGGTGGACAAAGTCTTCGCTAAACTCGGCACCGCGGAGGTCGCCACCGATCCGATGCCGCCCAGTGTGGCCGACACGTTCGTGATGTTGAAACCGCGCGATCAGTGGCCGGACCCGACCCGCTCCAAGGCCGACCTCGTGGCGGCGATGGAAGCGGCGACGGCGAAGATTCCGGGCAACAACTACGAATATACGCAGCCGATTCAGATGCGTTTCAACGAGCTCATCTCCGGTGTGCGTTCGGATGTCGCGGTGAAAGTTTACGGCGACGACCTGAACACAATGAACGCCACCGCCGCGCAAATTGAGGCCGTGCTCAAAACCGTGCCCGGCGCGGCCGACGTGAAGATCGAGCAGACGACCGGCCTGCCGCTGCTGACCGTGCATCTCGACCGCGAAGCCATCGCGCGCTACGGCCTCGCCGTGGAAGAGGTGCAGGCCGTGGTTTCCACTGCGCTTGGAGGAACGACTTCCGGGCAGGTCTTCGAAGGAGACCGTCGATTCGATCTCGTGGTGCGGCTGCCGGAAAAACTGCGCACCGACATCGACGCGCTCGGCAATCTCGCCGTGCCGCTGCCCGCGATCGACGAGGACGAGGCCCGGGTGTTGCCCGCGATGTTGCGGCCGAAACGCGCCGGGGCGGCCGACCGCGGAATGATGGCGTTCGTGCCGTTGCGCGAAGTGGCGAAGATCGAAATCGCCCCCGGTCCGAATCAAATCAGCCGTGAGAACGGCAAGCGCCGCGTGGTGGTCACCGCCAACGTGCGCGGTCGCGACCTCGGCGGCTTCGTGGCCGAGGCGCAGCAACGCGTGCGCGATTCCGTGCAGGTGCCCGCCGGTTATTGGTTGGAATACGGCGGCACGTTTGAGCAGCTCATCTCCGCGACGAAGCGCTTGCAAGTCGTGGTGCCGGTCGCACTCCTGCTGATCTTCGGGTTGCTCTTCATGAGCTTCGGCAACGCGCGGGATGCGTTGCTCGTATTCACCGGTGTGCCGCTCGCGCTCACTGGCGGCATCGCCGCGCTCTGGCTGCGCGACATCCCGCTCTCAATCTCTGCGGGCATCGGGTTCATCGCGCTCTCCGGTGTCGCGGTGCTCAACGGTCTCGTGATGATCTCGTTCATTGCCTCGTTGCGCGCCGAAGGAAAATCCCTCGACCTCGCCGTCGAGGAAGGCTGCCTCACGCGCTTGCGTCCCGTGCTCATGACCGCGCTCGTAGCCAGCCTCGGCTTCGTGCCGATGGCGATCGCCACCGGCGCCGGGGCGGAGGTGCAGCGGCCTTTGGCGACCGTCGTCATCGGTGGTATCATCAGCTCAACCCTGCTTACGCTGGTCGTGCTACCGGCGATCTACCGCATGGCCCATCGCGCCGGCGACGTGGTCGAAACCTAATCGCACCCGCCGTCGCGCTTCATTTCGATACCCATGAAAACAAACCTCCGTCAGCTCCTCCTCGTTTCGTTCACGCTCGCGGCCTGCGCCGTGGCGTTTGCCGCCAAGCCCCTTGCCGGCCCGAAGGGCGGCAAGATCCTAACCACCGACGCGCCGCACGCCGAGTTCTTCGTCGAGAAGAACCGCACCGTCACGATCACGTTCTACGACACAAGTCTGAAACCCATCCCCCTCACCGGCCAGGTCGTCACCGGCGTGGCAGAGGCAAAGACCGGCAAGGTGGGCCTCGAGTTTTCCGCGAAAGGCGGCGCGCTCGTCTCGAACTTCCCACTGCCGAAGGGCGACGACTACACTGTGGTGCTTCAAGTCCGCGAGACCGCCAGCGCGCGCCCGAAGGTATATCGGGTGCAGTTCCACGACGAAGTCTGCGACGAGTGCAAGCGGGCCGAGTATGCCTGCGTGTGCGACGACGCGGGGAAAGAACACGAGCACGACAAAAAGAAAGAGTAATGCCATGAAAGTAGTCATCGGATACATTCGCCCGTCGAAGGAGGACGACGTGCTCACGGCGTTGCACGAAATCGCCGGCCTGAGCGGCGGCTCGTTCAGCGACGTGCGCGGTTTCGGACGAGGCCGGAAGGGCCAGTCCGACGAGGGAAGGCGCGAAATCGTCACGGGCACCCTGCCGCGCGTGCGCGTCGAGGTCATGGTGCCCGATGCTCTCGCGGCCACGGTCCAATCGGCGATTGCGACCGCCGCGCACACCGGCAACCGGGGCGATGGGAAAGTCTTCATTCTGCCACTGGAGTCCGCCTTGCGCATCAGCAACCACGAGTCGGGAGAAAAGGCGGTGTGACATGGTAACGCGCACCACACGGCACTGCGTCCGATCGGTCATGGTATCGCTGGGAGGAGCAGCCCTGCTGCTCGCTGCGGGCGGCTGTGCCACCAGCCCGGCGCCGATCGCTGAACGCTGGGTGGAGGCGCGCCCGCTGGGCCGGGAACTGGCGACGTTCCGTCCGCCGCGCGAGACGGCGGCCGCATCGCCGGCGCCCGCCATCGAGGAGCCGGGCGCGATGCTCGGCCTGCGACAGGCGCTCGCGCTGGCGCTGGCGCGCAATCCCGAACTGGCGGCGTTTTCATGGGATGTGCGGATCGGCGAGGCACGGATGTTGCAGGCCGGGTTGCGGCCGAATCCGGAAGTCGGACTGGGCGTGGAAAACATCCTCGGCACTGGCGATTTTCGCGCGGCGCGCGAGGCGCAAACGACGCTGCAACTGAGCCAGCTCGTCGAGTTGGGCGGCAAGCGCGTGGAGCGGATGAAGGAGGCGGAATTGGCGCGCGATCTCGCGGGCTGGGATTACGAGACGCGGCGCATCGAGGTGCTGGCCCGGACGGCGGAGGCGTTCGTGGAAGTGCTGACCCTGCAGCGGCACTTGGAGCTGGCCGATGAATCGGTGCGACTTGCAGAGAATGTCGCCCGGACAGTCGCCGAGCGGGTGGCGGCGGCGAAGACGTTCGTCGTGGAGAAGACGAAGGCGGACGTGGCCCTGGCCTCGGCGCAGTTGGAGCGGGACCAGACGCAGCGGGCGCTGAGCGCCGCGCGGCAGCGGCTCGCCTCCAACTGGGGCACAACGCAGGCGGGTTTCGAGCGCGTCGAGGGAAACCTGGAGAACCTGGAACCGATTCCGCCACAGGAACAGTTGCTGGCCCGGCTCGCGCAGAACCCGGAACTGGCACGCTGGGCCACGGAGCTGCTGCAGCGGGAGGCCGCCCTCCGAGTGGAAAAATCAAGGGCGACTCCCGATCTCTCCATCGTGGGCGGCTACCGGCGGCTGCCCGACCTGGCCGGAGCCAGCGGCCCCAATAACGATTCGCTCCTGGTGGGTGTCTCGATCCCATGGCCGCTGCACCATCGGAACCAAGGGGCCATCCGAGAGGCTGGGTATCGGGTGGCGAAGGCCACGGAAGAGCAACGCGCGGCGGAGTTGCGCGTGAAAACGGAACTCGCGCAGGCCTGGCAGCAACTCGCCGCCGCCGCCGCCGAGGTGGAAGCGCTCAAGACCAAAATTCTGCCCGGCGCCCAGGAGACGTTTCAGACGCTCAGCCAATATTACCGGGACGGGCGGCTCAGCTACCTCGAGGTCTTGGATGCGCAGCGCACGTATTTTGGCGCGCAGGAGCAGTATTTCCGGGCGCTGCGAGGTTATCACACGGCCGTCATCGCCATCGAGCGGCTGATCGGCGAACGGCTGAGTCCCGATGCCAACCAACCCTGAGCCTGTCGCCTCGTGTCCTGATCGTTGAATCCGCTTACAGCCTATGAAAACGAAACTCATCTTCGTCGCCGTCATCCTGGTGGTGGCGGTCGGAGTCGCGGTATATTTTTTCCGTTCTGGAGCAGGCGCCCCTGCCGCCGGCGCAGCGCAAAGCGCCACCGAACCCCATCGCGCCGCGAATGCGGCCGCGAAGCCGCCCGGCGAGGGCCACAAGACCGAAATCGTTCGGTTGAGCGAGGAAGCGCTGCGGGAGTTCGGCGTGGAAACGGCCGTCGCTGGTCCGGGTCAGTTGCGACGCGAGGTGCAGCTTCCGGGCGAGGTGAAGCTCAACGAGGTTCGCGTGGGGCACATCGTGCCGCGGTTTGGCGGAATCGTGAAAGAGATCCGCCACCAACTGGGCGACGTGGTGCAAGCCGGAGAGGTGATGGCCCGCGTGGAAAGCAACGAGAGCCTCCAGAGTTATGATCTCAAGTCGCTCATCGGCGGCACCGTGATCCAGCAACACATCACGCTGGGTGAAATGCTGGAGGGGAACACGGAGGCTTTCATCGTCGCGGACCTGTCCAGCGTCTGGGTGGATTTCAGCATTTACCAGAAGGACATCGGCCTGGTGCAACCCGGCCAGCAGGTCACCATCATCGCTCCGCACGGGCTGGGGACGGCGACCGCAAAAATTGCCTATCTGGGACCGTCCATGAACGAAGCCACGCGCACGGCATTGGCGCGGGTGGTGCTGCCCGCGCCCGATCGCAACTGGCTTCCCGGGATGTTCGTCACCGGCCGCCTTGTGATCGACGTCAAGGAGCGTCCCCTGGTCATCCCGCTCACAGCGGTGCAGGCGATCGAGGATCGCGAGTCGGTCTTCGTGAATACGAAGGACGGGTTTGTGCCGCGGGCGGTGAGACTGGGTCAGAAGGACTCGACTTCCGCCGAAGTGCTCGACGGGTTGTCGCCGGGAGAAACGTTTGCGGCGAAGGGAGCGTTTACGCTCAAGGCCGAATTGCTCAAGGGCACCTTGGGCGACGAGCACTGAGGGCCACGCTATGAACCAACTGATCCAAGCGTGCCTGAAAAGCCGGCTGCTGATCCTCGCCTTGGGCGCACTCGTGGTGGCCGCCGGAGCTTACAGCTATCGCAAGCTGGCCGTGGATGCGTTTCCCGATGTCTCGCCAGTGCTCGTCCAGGTTTTTGTCGAGACGCAGGGCCTCGCGCCCGAGGAGGTAGAAAAATATGTCACCTACCCGGTCGAAGTCGCCATGAACGGCCTGCCGAAGCTCGATCAGATTCGGTCCGTCTCCAACTTCGGTCTGTCGGTCGTCAATCTGTATTTCGACGACGACATGGACATCTACCTCGCGCGCCAGCTCGTGAACGAGCGCCTCCAGGAAGCGCGCGAGAGCATTCCACAGGGCTTCGGGGATCCGATCATGGGCCCCATCAGCACGGGCATGGGACAGATTCTTTTCTACCTGCTCGAGGACACCACCGGGAAACGCTCGCCGCAGGAAATGCGCGAAATCCAGGACTGGCTGGTGAAATTCAACGTCCAGACCGTCAAGGGCGTCACCGAAGTGCTGTCGCTCGGCGGCGAAGTGAAACAATTCCAGGTGCGCGTGCGGCCCGACGATCTCTTGCGCTACGGATTGTCGCTGCCGGAAGTCAAACGCGCCGTGGAGGCCAACAACAAGAACGCGGGCGCGCAATACCTCGTAAAAAACAGCGAGCAATACCTCATCCGCTCCGTCGGGCTGGCGGAGAACATCTCCGACCTCGAGCGCACGGTGCTCAAGACGGCGGACGGCGTGCCGGTGTTCCTCAGCCAGGTGGCCGACGTGGTGACGGGCGGGGAAATTCGCGCCGGTCTCGCCACCGCCGATGGCAAGGGCGAGGCCACCGTCGGAATGATTCTCAAGCTGATCGGCACGAACACCTCCGAGGTCATCGGCGCGGTCAAGGCGCGGCTGGCGGAAATCAATCAGACGCTTCCCGCAGGCGTGACCGTGAGCGCTTACTACGACCAGGCGACGCTCGTCGCGAAATGCGTGCAGACCGTCACCAAGGCGCTGACCGAGGCGGTCGTGCTCGTGGTGATTATCCTGCTGGTCATGATGGGCGGGTTGCGCCCGAGCATCGTCGTGCTTGCGGCCATTCCCTTCTCCCTGGCCTTCGCGTTTTGTCTGATGAAATATTTCAACATCTCGGCCAACCTGATGTCGCTGGGCGGGCTGGCGATCGCGCTGGGGCTGTTGGTGGACGGGAGCGTGGTGATGGTCGAAAACGTGGACCGGATGCTGCGCCAAGGCGGCCGTGGCGAGCCACGCCTCCACATCGTTGCCCGCGCCTGCGGGGAGGTCGCGCGGCCCATCGCTTTCTCGCTGCTCATCATCGTCATTGTGTTCCTGCCGCTGCTCACGCTCCAGGGCGTCGAAGGCAAGATGTTCCGGCCGCTGGCGCAAACGATGGCCTTCGCGATGTTTGGCTCGTTGATTTTCGCCGTCTGCCTGGCGCCGGTGTTGAGCAGTCTGCTAATGCGGCAGCCGAAGACGGGGCCGGACGAGGGCGCCGGGCACAAGGAGTTCATCGTGCTGCGCGGGCTGCTCGCGGTTTACCGGCCCGTCGTCTCCCTCTTCGTCAAGGCCCCGGCGATCGCGATCGTGCTGGCGGTGCTCCTGCTGGCTGCTGGGGCGGCTCTCTTCACGCGACTGGGCTCGGAGTTTGTCCCGCGGCTCAATGAAGGCGACCTCCTCATCCGCGCCACGATGGCCCCGTCCATTTCGATCGAAGAAGCCCGCGACACCATGCTCCGGTTCGAGCGCCGTCTCATGGCGCGTTTCCCGGAAGTGACCCGCGTGGTCACGCGCGTCGGCCGGGGCGAAGTCGGCGCGCACGCCGACCCGGTGAACAGCGGAGAAGCGTTTGTGGCCATCAAGCCAGTGAAAGAGTGGACATCCGCCGCAACGCTCGACGAGTTGCTCGCGAAGATGGGCGAATCGCTGGAGGACTTTCCCGGCGTGCAATTCGGCCTCACGCAGCCGATCGCCGCCGCCGTGGACGAACTGCTCACCGGCACCAAGGCCGCTCTCGCCGTCAAACTGTTCGGCCCGGACATGGAGGTGTTGAAGCAGAAAGCGGCGGCCATCGAGGCCGTCGTCCGCGATATCCCGGGCGCGGCCGATGTGCAGATGGATCAAGTCACTGGCACGCCGCAATTGCTCATCCGCGTCAATCGCGAGGCGCTCGCCCGCTACGGCATCAACGTGGATGACGTGCAGGAAACCATTCGCATCGCCATCGGCGGCGACAAAGCCGGACAGATTTTCGAGGGCATCCGCCGGTTCGACATCTACCTCCGGTTTGCTGCGGAGGGACGGAGCACGCCCGAGCAGATCGCCGACCTGCTCATCGCCGCACCAAGCGGCCTCAAAGTCCCGCTGGATGAACTCGCCTCCCTGCAAGAAATCGTCGGCCCGCGCCAGATCACGCGCGAGGACAACCAGCGGTTCATCACCGTGCAGTGCAACGTCCGTGGGCGTGACATCGGCTCCTTCGTGGCCGATGGCCAGCGCGCGCTCGCGCGACGCGTCAAACTGCCGTCGGGTTATCTCGTGAAATGGGGCGGCCAGTTTGAACTGCAGCAAGAGGCCAACAAACGCCTGGCGTTGGTGATTCCGCTCACGCTGTTGATTGTATTCCTGCTGCTCTACAGCACGTTCAACTCCCTGCGGAACTCGCTCCTGATTCTGCTCAACATCCCGCTCGCGCTCGTCGGCGGCGTCGCGGGCTTGTGGCTGACCGGCCAGAACCTGTCCGTGCCCGCGTCCGTCGGTTTTATCGCACTCTTCGGCATCGCGCTGGCCAACGGCATGGTGCTGGTCACCTGTCTGAATCAACTGCTGCAGGATGGCGTGCCCATGCTCGATACCTGTATTCGCGGCGCATGCCTGCGGCTGCGGCCCGTGCTGATGACGGCCTCCGCCGCCGGACTGGGTCTGGTGCCGATGGCTTTGTCGCACGGCACCGGCAGCGAAGTTCAGCGCCCGCTGGCCACGGTCGTCATCGGCGGACTGGTCACCTCCACGGCGCTGACTCTGCTCGTCATTCCCGCCCTCTACAAGTGGTTCTCCAGCGATCCCAACACCGATCTCCAGAAATCCGGAGGCCAATCCCAATGAAAGCCGTCGTCGAACGAAAGGACCACATGCCGGTAGAGGCGCATCTGCCGGAGCCGCCCGCAACAACGGAACTCACATGAACAGTTAGTTCGATCCGGGCCGCCGCGGCGCGCACTGCGGCGACCCGATTAACCAGGGAGCACCTATGAAAACGCGCATTCTGCTCGCATTCGCACTCATCGCCGCCGCAGCGGCGCTCTCCGGCTGCGCCACGGCCGGGGATTACCGGCCGGCCCGCCCCGGTTATTACTACGGCAACAGCTATTATCAGCGTGCGCCATTTCGCGGCTATGGCGGCGGTCGTGGATTCGGGTTTGGTCGCGGCTTCGGGTTTGGCCGCGGAATCCGGAATGGGCGTGGTCATGGCGGACATCGCGGAGGGCATCGGTGATGAAGTGCTTTTGTTCATTGCTCGTCGCGGCTATCGCGTTTTCGGGCGCGACCGCGCTGGCGATGCCACAGCTGCAACATCGCGTCGACGGCATCGTTCAGCATTTCGATCCGCAAACTCGGATACTCACCGTCGCTCCGACGAAGTCCGAACTGCCCTCCAGCTTTCTAATCAAGGAGGGTCGCACGCGACTGAGGCAGGATGGCATTAAGGCGACGGTCGAACAGTTACCTGCGACCGGACCGGTCAGGATCTATTACAAGACCGAACTTGGGCAACGCGTGGCGACCGAGGTTTCGTGGCGTTCAGAAAAGCCAAAACCCTGAACCATGAATTCTCCCGTCCTCACCACGATTGCCGTGACGGGCTTCACGATCGCCTTCCTTCACGCGGCGATCCCGACGCACTGGCTGCCGTTCGTGCTCGCCGGCCGGGTGCAGAAATGGAGCCGGGGCAGGACGCTCCTCGTCACAGCCGTGTGTGGTTCGGGCCACGTCCTCTTCACTGCTGCGCTGGGGTTCATCGTGGCGTGGCTCGGATTCGCCATCAGCGACCAAGTGGGTGCGTGGTTTCCCCGGATCGCCGGCGGGACGCTGCTGCTGTTCGGGTTTTTCTACGTCTATCGTCAATTTTCCGGTCGCGCCCACGGCCACAGTCACATGTTTGGCGGGCATCACCACTCCGAACCCGGAAAGGGCGATGAGCACGAACACGGGCCGCACGGCGGCCCGCTCGTGGACACAGGACATGGGCGGATCGAATTGAGCGTTTTCGAGACCGGCGTCCCGCCGCGCTTCCGGCTGTATTTCACCGATGGGGACGGTCGCGAAGCATCTCCGCCCGCGCTTGAGCTAATCGGCCTGAGCACGTTGCGACCGGATGCGTCGCGGCAGGCGTTCTCATTCAAGGCCGCTCCGGACTACCTGGAGTCCAACGAGGAAATTCCCGAGCCGCACGAGTTCACGGTGTTCGTCGAACTCCGGCACGATGGCCACACTCACGAGCACCGGATCTCATTTGTCGAAGTTCATCATCATGGGACGCACGATCACGAGCCCGCGGCTTCGTCCCAGCCGGCTGCTCCGGCAAAATCCGATTGGGCCGCGATGGTCAGCTTGTTCACGCTGCTCACGTTTTCGCCCTGCGAAGGTTTCATTCCGGTTTATGTCTCGGGTGTGCGTTATGGGTGGAGCGGGTTCGCGTTGCTCACAGTGGTCCTTTCAGTCGCGACCATCGCCGGCATGGTGGTCTTCACCTGGCTGACATTGCTCGGGCTTGAGAAATTGAAACTGCGCTGGCTCGAACGCTACGAGAGCGGTGTCTTGGGCGGGCTGCTCTGCTTGCTCGGTATGTTCGTCATCGTGTTCGAAAAATGATCAACGGGCCATGAAACCCCATCTCGTCCTTCTCCGGTGCGGCCGGGCGTTCGCGAACACGCGAGGCGAAACGGAGCTGGCGGCGCTCCGCTGCCAGCTCTTCCCGCCGATAAAAACATCCCTTGCATGTCCCAAAACCCAGGACCCTCATGAAAATAAAAGCCCTCCTCACCTTCGTCATTTCATCCGCGTTTCTTGCCGCGCTATTTGCGGCCGAACCGCCGTTGAAGAACACCACGCCGGGGAAGTCAAAGTCCGGCTCCGAAAAAAAGGAACACGAGCTGCCAAAGGACGGGAAGAATCTGCCACGAGGGAAAGGCGGCTGGTTGAACGTGGAGATATCCGGCGCGCGAATGATCGTGAAATTCTTCGACGCCGAAAAGAAGCCCGTCCCGCCCGATGTGCCGCGCGCGGCGGCGCGTTTTCGCTACGCCTCCAAGTCGGACATCAAGCGCACGGTCCTGAATCGCGAAGGCGAGGCGCTCGTATCGCCCGGCAACGTCCGCCCGCCGCATAATTTCCTGGTGACGCTCACACTTTTGTCTGGCGACGACGAGTCCATCGAAGCCGCCGAGGTCTATAATTTCAAGTTTCCCTGAGCAGCCCGGGCCCGTGACTCAATCCGCCGCCATGTTTGAACGACCTATCGCCCCTTCATTGCTCGCGGCCGATTTTTCGCGCCTCCGCGAAGAAGTGCAGTGCGCGGAATATAGCGGCGCCGATTGGCTGCATCTCGACATCATGGACGGGAATTTCGTGCCGAACATCTCGTTCGGTCCGGCAGTGGTGAAGTCGCTTCGGCCGCACACGGGATTGCCGTTCGACGTGCAACTCATGGTCGCATTTCCGGGCGCTTGCGTGGATGCGTTCGCGGAGGCAGGTGCGAACCGGATCACCGTGCACGTCGAGGGCGAGCACGGCCAACCCGATCTGCGCCACCTCTTGCACGGCATCCGGGAGCGGGGCTGCAAAGTGGGCCTCGCGATCAATCCCGAGACGCCGCTGGCCCATGCCGAGCCGTTTTTCGCCGATATCGACCTGCTGTTGATCATGACCGTGCATCCGGGTTTCGGCGGACAGGCTTTCATTCCAGAGACTGTCGAGAAAATCGAGGCCGCCTTCGTGCGGCGCGCGGCCACCGGGCTTGCGTTCCACATCGAAATCGACGGTGGCGTGAACCACGAGACCGCGGCGATGGGACTCCTCGCCGGCGCCGACGTGCTTGTGAGTGGCACCGCGCTCTTTCACGCGCCCGACATGGCGCTGGCGATACGCGAGTTGCGTGCGCTGCCAGCCCGCAATGAAACCGCACTCCACCGATGAAGCGGTGTCGCATTTTTTACCATGATAACGTCGCACTAAATCGCCAGTTCCCTCCCGGGAGCGGCCCAACAGATATCACTATGAAAACCTCACGCGCCATCCTGTTCACCGCCCTGCTTGTGTCCGGCGCGACAGTCTTCGCCGCAACCCCGGCGCAGCGCGCCAATGCGGACATCGCCGCCTCTTCAGGCGCGCCCCAATCAGTCGTCGAGAAAATGCAACGCGGCTCTTCGCTCACCTTTGCCGACATTCAGGATTTGGCCCGCCATCGAGTGCCGGATGACACGACGCTCGCCTATCTCCGCTCGATGAAAACGAGCTACCGGTTGAACACGGAAGCTTTCGACGGGCTGCGGGCGGCGGGTGTAAGCGACCGCGTGGTCAATTATCTCCTGCTGGCGGGCCCGTTGGAGACGGCGAGCGCCCGACGGGTTTATCGTGCCGCGCCGATCCGCGGCTACGGCTATCGCCCGTTCCGCGCAACGCCGGGATTCGGCCGGTTTGGTGGTTTCGGCGGGCACCACCGCAGTGGTCATCGCGGTGGACGCCATTGAACGGTTGACCACGGAAATCGAAGACCAATTCATTTTTCGACGGGGAGAAGAAACCCGTTTCTCCGGAGGTCGAGCGCGGGCTCGCCCGTTTCAACTATGCTGCGAAAAACGACACGCGTGCTCCGCTGAACCGCGAGGGAGAGACGTTGGTGACGCCCGCCACCGTGAAACCGCCGCATAATTTCCTCATCACTCTAAGTCTCTTTGCCGGCAAGGCCGAGCCGGCGGAAATCTACACGGTCAAATACCCGTGAACCGCCCTCCGGGCTTCTCCGCTAAATAATGTCGATTTTCCAACAGCGCCCGACCGGAGCCGTTCTCGCGCTTCCGAACAACAGCACGACAGAAACAATGCGACCCACTTCATCAAATATTTCGAAACGCGAGCGTGCACACCTTCCCGCTAAGCCGGAGTTCGGATTTACCGGAGTCATTGTGGGGATTCTGGTGGGTTGGCTCAGCGGAGCAGGCGTCGAAATCGCCATGGGCAAGCCGAAGATGTTGATCATGGCTGGCACAACGTTCGCGGCGGTGTTTGTCGGCACCACCGTCGAGGGCGTCCGCTTTTGGCTGCGCATGCGCCATTATCGCGCCGCACGAAAACCCTAGTCGCTCCCCGATGCCAATATTTCCCCCAAATCACCCATGAAGGCGAACGAGAACCCCTCCACAGCCAGCCCGCCCAGATGGCATGAAGGTCCTGCGCACGGACCAGACGAGACGGGCCCTAGGACAGGCAGTCCCGACAGCGCAGACCCTCATGCCGGGCACGACCATAATGAGGGTGAGCACGAGGGGCACACGCATGGCTACCGTAGCATTGAAACTGCAAGCTTGGTGCTGTCGGGATTTCTGGTCGCCTGTGCGCTTCTCGCGGATTGGAAAAATATGCTCGGCGACCGGGGAGCGGCTGGGCTCGCGTTCCTGGCGATTGTTTGTGGCGGATGGTTTCTGGTGCCGAAAGCATGGAAGGCGTTGCTGCGGTTCCGGCCGGATATAAATCTCCTCGTCGTCATCGCCGCGATTGGGGCCTCCGCCATTGGCGAGTGGGTGGAGGCTGCGGCGGTGGTGTTTCTCTTCGGCGTTGCCGAATGGCTGGAAGGTTGGGCGGACCGCCGCGCGCGCCGCGCGGTCGAGGCGTTGCTGGAAATCGCGCCTAAAATCGCCTCGGTGCATCGCGAAGGCCGATTCGTCGAAGTTCCGGTCGAGGAAGTGCAAGTCGGCGAAATGGTCGCGGTGAAATCCGGCATGAGCATTCCGCTCGACGGCGAAATCGCCTCAGGCGAATCCGCCGTGAATCAAGCGCCCATTACCGGCGAATCCGTGCCGGTGGATAGAAAGCCGGGCGACACCGTTTTTGCGGGAACAATAAACGGCGAAGGTTCGCTGGAGATTCGCGTCACGAAACCGGTGGGTGACACCACGCTCGCGAAAATCATCCGGCTCGTGAAGGAAGCGCAGGAACAGAAAGCGCCGACACAGCGCTTCGTCGATGTCTTCGCGCGCTACTACACGCCGGCGATCACGTTGGTGGCGCTCCTGATGTTTCTCGTCCCGCCACTGTTCATGGGCGGAGAGTGGTCGCAATGGCTCTATCGCGCCTGCGTGCTCTTGATCATCGCGTGCCCGTGCGCGCTGGTGATTTCGACGCCCGTGAGCATTGTCGCCGGCCTTACCGCGATGGCCCGGCGCGGTGTGCTGGTGAAGAGCGGCGCGCATTTGGAGTCCATTGCGCGGCTGCGCGCGCTCGCGGTCGACAAGACCGGGACGATTACGGAGGGCAAGCCGACGGTGCAAGGAGTGGATGCGATTGCACCGAAGTCGGAAGAAGAAATTCTCCGGATCGCCGCGGCCGTGGACACCCATTCCTCGCACCCGCTCGCCGCGGCGGTCGTGCGTTACGCGGAAGAGCGGGGCATCAATTTTCCGCGGGCGCTGGATTATCAAAACCACAGCGGTCGCGGCGCCCAAGGCGTCATCGATGGGCATGCCTACTTCGTGGGGAATCATCGTTTCACCCACGAACTCGGCATATGCTCGGAGGAGATCGAGCGACGGCTCGCGGCCATCGAAAGCCGCGGGCAGTCCGTCGTCGTCGTCGGCCACCGGCCGCACGACGACTGCAAAGGCGAGGTGCTGGGGATCATCGGCGTCGGCGATTCGCTGCGCGCCAACGCTGCCGACGCGGTGCGGGCGCTGCACCGGGCCGGAGTGGAAGCGGTCGTGATGTTGAGTGGCGACAATCAGCGCACCGTCGATTTCATTTCGAAGCAGGTCGGGATCGACGAAGCCCATGGCGATCTGCTGCCGGAACACAAGGTGGCCGCCGTGAAAGCGCTCCGCGAGAAGTATGAGGTCGTCGGCATGGTCGGTGACGGCGTGAACGATGCACCCGCGATGGCGACCGCGACGGTTGGCATTGCGATGGGCGTGGCGGGCACCGACGCCGCGATTGAGACCGCGGACATTGCGCTGATGAAAGACGACCTCGCGAAGATAACCGAAACGGTCCGGCTCGGCCGCCGCACGCTGGCAATCATCCGCTTCAACATCGTGTTTTCGCTCGGACTTAAACTGGTGTTTCTCGCCCTGACGCTTGCGGGGTTCGCGAGCCTCTGGCTGGCAATACTAGCCGATACCGGTGCGACCTTGCTCGTCGTGGCGAATGCGTTGCGACTGTTGCGCAGGCCGGATGGCGGAAACGACCCGCCAATTTTGAGGACACCAGCAGTTCCGAACTCGTGAGGATTTCCCTGCGATCCGCAGTGAAAGTGACTCAAGTGCCGACCCAAGCCTACGACTGAAACGCTGAAACGGGAGTTCGATTCGAACTATGGGCCGGCCGGCTTATCGTCCCGACGCTCGCGAGACACGTCTCGCCCGGAGTTGTAGCGCGTCGCCAATTCCTCCGGCGATGCGCCGGCGAGGTAGCGAACCAGAAGTTGGACGTTCAACCACTTTTGGCGCAGCAGTCCGTGCTGGCGGAAACGCCGGGCCGACGTCGTGACATACGCCGGCAACCAGTGGATAAAGGTCCGCGGCCGGGCGCGCTGAAAGAGGGCCACGTCTTCGAACAGAGGCCACGCGGGAAATCCGCCGATGGTTTCGTAGAACGACCGGCGCACCAATATCCCCTGATCACCGAACCGCGTGAACACGCTGTCGAAAAACACCAGGCGGGTCCAGGCGTTGAGCCAAAATCCGCCGTCGGTGAAGCGGAATCGAAACGTCGCAATCTGGGCGGCAGGATCGCGGGTAAAACGCGCAATGGCCGCCGATGCTTCGGGTGGAAGGAATGTGTCGGCGTGTAGGAACAGCAGCCACTGGGCCGTGGCGCGCTGCGCGCCGGCGCGACACTGCGGCCCCCGCCCGCGTGGCGCCGAAAGCACAATCGCGCCGGCGGCCTCTGCGATGGTCCGCGTCTCGTCGTTGCTGCCGCCATCAGCCACGATCGTCTCGAGCGCACTGACGTTAGCGCGAATGGAAGCGAGACAGGCCGGCAGGATTCCCGCCTCGTTAAGCGTGGGGACAATCACCGAGATGGTTGGAAAATACTTCGGGTCGCGCAGGTTCATGTCGTTCAGGGCAGCTCAAGCGCCCTTCGCGCGAGCTGGCGGTAGCGTGAGCTGGCTCCAATCCTGCCGTGCTTCGTTCACAGAGGGGAAAACGCGCCGCAGGCTCGCGAGGTCATCGATGTCCTCCTTCGGCGCCAGCATCGCATGTTTCAATCCCGCCGCTGTGATGCGCTCCAACGTTGATTCCAGCACGTGCGGTGAACTCCACGGAATCTCCACGAAGAGCTGCGGACTCGGCCGCGTGAGGCCAATCAAGTAATAACCGCCGTCAATCGCCGGCCCGAGCACAACATCCGTCCGCCGGAGCAGCGATGCTGTTTCGTGGAGGCATATCTCATCGAGGTCGGGGCAGTCGCCGCCAACAATGATCACCGCGCCGGCGCCGCGTTCGAATGCGCCGGCTGCGGCGGTGGTCAATCGATGCCCAAGGTCTCCTTCCGATTGGGCGTAGTAGGCGTGCCGCAGCCCAAGCCACGACTGCATTTCCGCCACGGCTTCCGCTGGTGCAAAGTGTACCTCGCTGCGCCACGAGGACGGAATCGCTGCCATCTGGCGCTCGGCGAGCACGCGGAAAAGCGTGGCGGCGGGCTCGGCGCCAATTGCGCGGGCGAGCCGCGTCTTCACGAGACCCGCGCGCGGGAGTTTCAGCATCGCGAGCAACACCGGCGGCGCGGCGGGAGCGGGGGTCATTTACCGAGCGGTTCCGCGTCAGGATGCGGCTGGCGCGAGATTTTCCTCGAGGGCACCGCCGCAACTCGAGCCCGCACCGGCGGTGCAGCCGAAGCAGTGCGCTCCTGTGCGAATCGGCCGGCCCTCCAGCGTTTCAGGATCGATGTCCCAAAGATGGACCGGGTGGCCGGCGCCGTCGGTGACGGCGAGATGCAGCATCTGGTTGAAATCGCAATCGAACACTTCGCCCAGCCAGCTCACGCTGATGGTATCGCGACACATCAGCCCGTCGACGGTCCTCGGATTGAACGCGGCCACCAGCAGCGCCAGGTAGTCGTCGTATTTGCCGCCACGCTGGAGCCAAGACGCGAAACGCGCAATCGGCAGGTTGGTCATGGTGTAGAGCTGGTTGAACTCGATCCCAAAATGCGCGCGCAGCTCGCGTTTGTAATCGGCCTCCAGCACGTCCTGCGGTCCAGGCAGGAATGCTCCGTTCGGGTTATGCACCAGGTGCAGCGGCAGCGCCGGATCGATGCCGTAGCCGATCGCATTCAGCCGCTGCAGCGCGGCGATGCTCGCATCGAAGACGCCTTCACCGCGCTGGGCATTCACGTTTTCCGGCGTGTAGCATGGCATCGAGGCCACGATGTCCACGCGATGGGCGGCGAGAAACTCGGGCAAGTCTTCGTGGACGGACTCCAACAGAATCGTGAGGTTGCAGCGATCGATGATGGTTGCGGCGGCGTCGAGCGCGCGGAGTTGTTGAACGAAATAGCGGAAATCCGGAATCATTTCCGGCGCGCCGCCGGTGAGATCGACGACCGGCAGCCGCGCGCGCTTCTGCCAGGCAAGAACGCGATCGATGGTGTCGCGGCGCATGATCTCCTTGCGGCCGGGACTGGCGTTCACGTGGCAGTGCACACACGTCAGGTTGCACAGCTTGCCGACGTTGACCTGAAGCACCCGCGGTCGGGTGCGGCGCAGCGGCAGCCCGTGCCGGCTCAATTCGTTTTGGAAGGAAGGGTTCGAGGGGGGCAAGGGGAGGAATGGGGTGCGCACAACTAAACGCCGTGCTGCGGTCGATCGCCAACCGGTTTCGCACGTGGTGGCTCCTGCCGGTCGCGCGACGAAAGTTTCCGAAACGGCGCGGCGAGCATGCCGGGCAGCCGGCGCCATTCATGCTCCTGCCAGCGGTCGAGCCCCAATGCGATTTCCTGCGGGTTTTCGCGCAGACGGAGAGAGCCGAAAATTCGATCCCACACGGAAAGAAAACTGGCGTAGTTCGAATCCGTTTCCGGCTGCCAGCGCGAGTGATGAACGTAATGCATCCACGGCGTCACGATGAGCCAGCGGAGGCGGCGATCCACGCGACCGGGCAGGCGAACATTGCTGTGGTGGAAAAGAACGATCGGCAGCGAGAGGGCTTCGTAAACGAGAAGCTGCGGAATCGTGAGGCCGATCAGCGGAAGCACTACGAGTCGGGCGAGAAACGAGAAGAGGATTTCGCCCGTGTGAAAGCGCACCCCGGAACTGGCGTCGAGTTCGGCGTCGGCGTGGTGGACGGAATGAAAGCGCCAGAAGAGCGGCACGCGATGATTCAGGCGATGCCACCAGTATTGCCAGCAATCGAAGAGCACGATGGCGGTTACCCATTGCAGCCACTCCGGCAGTGGGACGAGATTCAGCAGGCCGAAATGGTGCACCTGCGCCCACTCGGTCACGAAGAGGATGGCGAACGCAAACGCGGCGGAAACGGCAGCGTTGATCGCGGCGAGACCGAAGTTGGCCGCAATGTGCGAGAGCCGGTGTTCGCGTCCCACGAACATCGGCACCACGGACTCGATGGTCCAGAGCGTCGCCAACGCCACGGCAGCCATGGCGTAGCGGCTTTGCTGCACCAGGGTGATGAAACTTTGGTCGGCTGCGCTCATGCCGCGGTCGGACGGGGAACGCGCGGGGGGCGTGACCCGTGCGACGAGAGGATGTCGCTCAGGCGCTCAGCCACGGCATCGATCTCTGCCGATGTGGTCGCGCGGCCGAGACTGAAGCGGATCGCGCCGAGCCCGGCTTCGGGCGGCACGCCCATCGCCTTCAACACCGGCGACAGTTCCATCCGGCCGGCGTGACACGCGGAGCCGGTCGAGGCGGCGACATTGTCCATGCGTTGGAGAATCTCCGCCCCAATCCTGCCCACGAAGGAAACGTTGAGAGTATTGGGAAGTCGGAGCTCGGGATGGCCGTTCAACACCACGCCCTCGCCGAAACGCTCGCGAAGGGATTGCCAGAAGCGGTCGCGCAGCGTGCGGACGCGCGACATGGGAGCGAGGTCCTGCGCCAGAGTGCACGCGGCTCCGAGACCAGCGGTGAGCAATGCGCTCTCGGTGCCGGCGCGCCGCCCCTGTTCGTGGCCTGCGCCATGGATCAGCGATTCGAGCTCGACGCCGCGGCGCACATACAGCGCGCCAACGCCTTTTGGCGCGTAAAGCTTGTGACCCGCTATCGTCAGCAAATCGACGCCGAGGGTATCGACGTGGGTTGGTATCTTCCCGACCGATTGCGCCGCGTCGGTGTGGAACAGGATCCCGTGCTCGCGTGCGATCACGGCGATGTCTTCGACGGGCTGGATCGTGCCCACTTCATTGTTCGCGTGCATCACGCTCACCAGGATTGTGCGCGGCGTGAGGGCGTGGCGCACCGCGTCGGGATCGACGCGCCCGGTTCCGTCCACGGGGAGATAGGTCACGGTCGCGCCAAATTTTTCGAGAAACTGGCACGGGCGAAAGATGGCCGGGTGCTCGACCTGGGTCGTGATGATGTGCTCCCCCTTGTGCCGACGGGCGAAGAATGCGCCCTTCAGCGCGAGGTTGTTGGCTTCGCTGCCGCCGCTCGTGAAGACCACTTCGCCGGCAGCACAGCCGAGCAGGGCCGCGATCTGGCCGCGGGCGTTTTCCAATGCAGCCTTTGCGGGCACACTCGCCCAATGGCCGCTCGAGGGATTGCCGAATGCGTCATCCAGGAGCGGGCACATGACGGAGGCCACCACCGCGTCGATGGGCGTGCTCGCGTTATAGTCGAGGTAGATGGGATTCATGTTGATTCGTTTGACTGGTTCCACCGAACCATGCCGCCGCGCAGCACCCGGACATTGGGGAATCCCGTGCCACGGAGCAGCGCCGCCGTCTTTGCTGAGCGCTTGTCGGTATGGCACACGAGAACGACCATTTTGTTCCGGAGCGCTTCGAGTTCACCCATTCGGTGGGGAAGTTCATCAACCGGCAAGTTGCGCGCGTTGCCGATGTGCCCGAGTGCGCCGGTGAATTCGTCCGGCCCGCGCACATCGACGACGACCAGGTTGTCGGCGCCATCGTTTAGGTGAGCCGCAAGCTCGCCCGGTTCGATCCAAGGAGTCGCATCGGTGCGGCGGACACGGCGGACCAGTCGAGGCAGGAATGCGACCGCCGCGAGGATCGCGAGCGCCATCAATCCGTAGCGAACGGCGGTCGCATCGCCGGCGAGAGCTTCCCGGCCAGCGTGTCCCAGCCAGGTAAACGCCAGTGTGCCGGGAAGCATGCAGACGAGCGACGCGACAACGTAGTGGGTCAGCGGAATGCGAGTCAGTCCCAGCGCATAGTTGAGGAGGTTGAACGGAAAAAACGGAACAAGACGCACGAAAGCGACGAAGCGCCAGCCCTCGGCCTCCACTCCGGCCATCAATCGCTCGACGCGCCCGCCCGCCTTTTGGCGGACCCAATTGGAGGCGAGATAGCGGGCCGTGAGAAATGCGAGCGTCGCGCCCATTGTCGCCCCGGAAATGTTGACAACCGTTCCCCACCACGGCCCGAAGAGCGCGCCACCGGCCAGACCGAAGATCGCGCCGGGAACAAAGAGAACGGTCGCCAGCGCATACAACGCCACGAAGACAACGGGCGCCAATGGACCGAGTTCACGGATTGTTCTCTCGATTAGCACCGGATCGAACTGATCACGCATGAAGATCAATCCGACCGACAGGGCCGCGATGACGAATCCGAGGATAACCTTGGGGAGAACGGAGTGGGTGTTCATCGAACCGGTGGTGATAAGGGTTCGGACGAGTCCGACCAGCCGCGTCGGCCGACATGTTGCAGCCCGTACTTCGACCGGAGCAGAGTGCCACGGCTCTGCGTCAAGAAGCAGCGGACATCGCGGATGCGAGTGCGGTTGGGATGTGTGGGCATTCCGATTGGAAAACTCCTTGACGTGGTAGTTGGTGTCAACCAATCGTTCAATCAACCTATTGAATGATGAAGTTACCAGCCAAGGCCGAAATAGAAAGACCCAAACAGGCGATCTTTGCCCAATTTGCCCTCGTCGCGAAGGCCGTCGCGCACCCACTTCGGCTGGAACTATTGGAGCAGCTTGCCCAAGGGGAACGGAACGTGGACGTGCTCGCAGACCGAACCGGAACGTCCGTCGCTAACGCGTCCCAACATTTGCAGCACATGCGCCGCGCCGGTCTGCTCGCGACGCGACGCGACGGGAAATTCATCTTCTATCGTCTGGCCGACGGCGCCGTGGTGGAACTGCTCACTGTCCTTCGGCGCCTCGCTGAGCGCAACCTCGCCGAAGTCGAGCGCGTTGTCCGCGGTTACTTTCAAAATCGCGACGGCCTCGAACCTGTTTCGCGCGCGGATCTGCTCGACCGCGCCAAAGCGGATCTCGTGACCGTGCTAGACGTGCGGCCCGCCGATGAGTTTGCCCTCGGGCACTTGCCGGGGGCCGTGAACATCCCCCTCCGTGAGCTTGAGACGCGGCTCGCCGAGCTCGATCCCAAGCACGAAATCGTCGCGTATTGCCGCGGCCCCTACTGCGTGCTGTCGTTTGAAGCGGTTGCGGCGCTGCGGGCTCGTGGTTTCAAGATTCGGCGACTCGAGGACGGATATCCCGAGTGGCGTGCGGCGGGCCTGCCGGTCGAAACCGCCACCGCCGCCTCCGGCTGAGGAAACCATCCCATGCGCAACTGGCTGATAGATATCTCCGTCCGATTTCCCAAGACCGTGATCGCGGCGACGCTGGTGGTGACCGCGTTTTTCGCCTGGCAGATCCCGAAGGCGCGGATCGACACGGATCCGAAGCACATGCTGCCGGATACGTCGCCTGTCCGCGTCTTCAACGACGAGGTCGAGCGCCAGTTCAGCCTGCATCCCGATACGATTGTGGTCGGCGTCGTCAACGAACGTGGCTTGCTCAATCCGGAATCGTTGCGGCGGGTCGCCGAGATCACCGATCGGATTCAAGCGCTTCCTGGAGTCATCACGCGCGACGTGTTGGGGCTGCGCACGGTGGACGAAGTGAGCGTGAACGGCGCGGTACTGGGCGTGCATCCCTTGTTGTCTGATGTGCCGGCAAACGACGCGGAGATTGCCGCGCTGCGCAAGGCGCTGTTCGTAAATCCGCTCGTGGTGGGTCGGTTCATCTCGGCCGATGCGACCACGACGGCGATTTACGTTCCCATCGAGTCGACCGCCAACGGAAAGGAAATCGCGGACCGGATTCGCGAAATTCTGGCGACGTATCGCGGGCCGGAGCGATTTTATGTCGCCGGCGACCCGGTCGCGCGAGATACCTTCGGGGCGCAGATGTTTCGGCAAATGGGCGTGTTCTCACCCATCGCCGGCCTGGTGATGTGCATCATCCTGTGGCTGATGTTCCGCAGCGTGACGCTGATCGTCGCGAACATGGGAGTGGCCATGCTGAGCATCGTGTGGGCGATGGGCGCGATGATCGGTGGCGGTTACACGGTCCACATCATGAGTTCGATGATTCCGGTGTTCCTGATGGCGATCAGCACGGACACGGTCCATATCTTCAACGAGTTTTGTTTCCGTTTCGCAGAGTCGCGGGACAAGCGCACCGCAGTCGTGGAGACCATGCGGGTGGTCGGACGACCGGTGTTGCTTTCGGATCTGACGACGGCGGCGGCATTCGTCTCGCTGGCGACCGGACCGATCGTGCCCGTCAAGGTGTTTGGGATTTTCGTCGGCGTCGGTACGCTCGCGGTTCTGCTGATGAGCTTCACCGTGGTTCCGGCGGTGCTGATGCTGATGAGCGAGCGTCGCGTGCTGGCATTGGCCGCGCCGCAGACCGGCAGCAGCGATTCGGCTTCGCGCTGGCTGCTTGCGCTGGGCCGGCTGGGCGTGCGGCACAGTCGCTCCGTTTTGCTCGTGGGGCTCGGGCTGCTCGTGCTGGCGGGCGCCGGAATGAGCCGGATTCGGATCAACAACAACCTGGTCTCCTGGTTTCGCGCCGGCAGTGAGATTCGCGAGGCGGACCGCGTGATGAACGAAAAGCTCGGCGGCACGTCCACGGGTTACCTCGTGGTGCGCGGCGCCGAGGCGGACTTCGTGAAGCAGCCTGCGACGCTGCGCTGGATTGAGGCGTTGCAACGCGATCTCGAAAGCGACCCGCTGGTGGGCAAGACCGTTTCGGTGGCGGATGTGGTCAAGCGGATCAACCGCGTGTTGCACGGGGATCAGGCGCAGTTCGACACGATCCCGGATTCGGCCGAAGTCGTCGCGCAGCAGTTGTTCGTGTTCACCATGGCGGTCAAGCCGCGCGACCTCGACAACCTGGTGGATTATCCGTTTCAGGCGGCCAACATCATCCTCCAGTTCAAGAGCTGGGACGCAGACGTGATGCGCCGGGCCATCGCCCGAGCAGAAGCTTTCGCCCGCGCGCATCCGTTGCCGGGGGCGCGAGTCGAACCGGCGGGCATCGCGAACTTCAACCTCGTGTGGAACGACGAGGTGCTCTGGGGGATGTTGAGCGGATTTTTGTCTTCGCTGGTCCTCGTGTTGGTGCTGCTGGTGTTTGAATACCGCTCTCTGCGGTGGGGCATCGTAAGTTTTGTGCCGCTGCTGTTCACCGTGGCGCTCATTTACGGAACGGTCGGACTGGTGGGGAAGGACTTCGACATGCCGATCTCGGTGCTCAGCACCTTGTCGCTGGGCATGGCGATCGATTTTGCGATTCACTTTGTCAGCCGGTTCCGCGCGCGAATGGCCGAGGCGGGCGCGTTCCGGCAGGTGGGCGACGCACCTTCGGAAGTGGTGGTCGACGCCCTCTTGTGGACGGCAGGCAGGCCCGGGCGCGGCATCATCCGCAACGCTGTCCTGTTCGCGGCCGGATTCTTCGTGATGCTCTTCGCGAGCCTGACGCCTTACATCACAGTCGGCGCGTTCATGGCGGCGATCATGATTCTGAGTTCGCTGGCAACGCTGCTGTTTTTGCCGGCCCTCGTCACCGTTTTTGGCCGCTGGCTGCCGCTGGCGCCCAAGCGAAGACAGGAGAAACCACTGCCAAACTGAAGGAGGCCCTCATGGAAAACATCCTCTATGCGATCAATTTGGTCCTGCATATCCTGGCGGCGGTGGCGTGCGCGGCAGCGCCATTCTATCAACTGCGGATGGTCAACGAACGCGGCAAGCACGGCCGGGCGATCATCTACGGCTACGATCAGTCCATCGAACGCATCCTGAGCGTGCAGCCGCGGCTGTGCTTCGCGTTCATCGTGGTGCTCATCGTCACGGGATTTGCGTTCCCCGTGATCTACTACGCCTTCCACGGTCACTGGCGGGAAACCAGTTCGCTCGCCCTCGTCGCGTTCACGGTCAAGACCGCGCTGGTATGCGGAGGCTTCAGCATTGTGTTGTATGGAATGCTGAAGATTGATCCGAAAGTGCAGGCGCTGTTTGCGCGGATCAAACCTGATGAGCAACCGCCGAAGGAGCTGCTCGACGAGTTCTGGGCCTGGCGCGCAAAGCGGAAGTTTTTCTGCAAAATCTGCTTCTGGCTGGCCGTCGCCATCCTCGTGGTCACGCCGCTGCTGCGGTTCTACTGAACGAAAGAAAGATCCCATGAAAACGATCGTCACCCTTTTCGCTTTGGCGGCCGGAGCCGCTGCGCCGCACTTGTGCGCCCAGCCGCTCTCGGCCGACGACCTCGCCGCGAAATCTCAGCAAGCCTTTTACTACGCGGGCGATGACATGTCGGCGCGCGTCGTCATGACGCTCATCGCCGCCGGTGGGCGGCAACGCGTGCGCGACATGACGATGCTCCGCCGCAATGCCGGCGCCGCGTCCACGCCGAGCGCGGCCGGCGCGGAGGGCCGGCAGAAATACTTCCTGTTTTTCCACAGTCCGACGGACGTGCGCGGCACAGCGTTTCTCGTGTCGAAGGAACCGGGGCGCGACGCCGATCGCTGGCTGTTTGTCCCGGCGCTGAATCTCGTACAGCGCATCGCTGCGCGCGATGCCGAATCGAGCTTCGTCGGCTCCGACTTTAGCTATGAGGACCTCTCGGGCCGACCGCTGGCAGCGGATACGCGGCGGTTGTTGCGCGAGGAGTCGCTCGACGGAAAACCGTGCCACGTCATTGAAAGCGTCCCGAAGGGGCGCGCCGGGTTCACACGCAAGCTGGCCTGGATCGACCGCACGACGTTTTTGCCACTGAAAGAGGAATACTACGACGCGCAGAAACAGCTTTCCCGCGTCTTCACCGCCGATGAGGTGCGCGACGCAGACGGCGTTCCCACGGTCGTGAAACGCACGATGAAGAACGTCAAAAGCGGTCATCGCACCGAAGTCGTGTTCCGCGAGGTCCGCTACCGCGTCGGTCTGACCGACGAGGTTTTCACCGAGCGCTCGTTGCGGCGCCCGCCGGCGCCATGGATCTCCGGTCAATAATCTTCGCGGGCTGCGCCGCGTTTTTCGCCGGGGCGGTCACACCAACCAGCCGTGCCGCCATCGCAGGCAGCCCGGCGCGCGGCTGGACCGGCGGCGTGCATGGCTTCGTGCAGCTCAACTACGCCGCGCGGTCGGACTTCGCCGCGTCGCCTGGACGCGGTGGCCTCGGCGACGACGGCTTCGTCCTCGGCGAAGAGCGGCTGCAACTGAAGCTCGAAGCCCGCTCCAGCGACGGCACTTGGGCCGTGCTCGCGAGGCCCGAGGTTTTCCACGACGCGGTGGACAAGCGCGCTGGCGCGACCCTGCGCGAAGGTTATTTCGACTACGCACGCGACGCATGGGACGTGCGCGTGGGGCGGCAGATCGTCACCTGGGGCGTCGGCGATCTTGTGTTCATCAACGACGTGTTCCCGAAGGACTACGCCGCGTTCTTCTCCGGCCGGCCGCTCGAATACCTGAAACGCGGCATCGATGCGCTGGATGTCAACTATCAGTCCGACTCGTTTTCGGCGGAGCTGGTCGTCGTGCCGGCGGGCTTCTTCACGCCCGACAACCTGCCGTCGCGCGTGCGATTCTTTCAGTTCGACCCGTTTCCAGCGCTGCCACGGGAGACGGACGAACCAGCGGCGCGGTTCAGCAACACCGAAGCTGCGCTGCGGCTGCATGGCACGTTGGCCGAGACGGAACTGACAGTTTATGCTTATCGCGGTTTCTGGCGCGCCGGCACATTTGCGCCCGACCATTCGGCCGCGCCGACGCGCGCGATTCGGTTCTTCCCGCGGCTTGGCGTGATTGGCGCAACCGCACGCCGCAGCGGCCTTGGCGGTGTGTGGAGCGCCGAGATCGGCTATTACGATTCGCGCGACGATCCACGCGGCGACGACCCTGCGATCGAAAACTCGCAGTTCCGTTTCCTCATCGTCTACCAGCGACAGCTCGCGGCGGACTTCACGGCCTCGATCGAATACTACGGCGAATGGATGCAGGACCACGCCGCCTACCGGCGCACCCTGCCGCCTGGCTTTCCCGCGAGCCGCGAGTTGCGCGACCTCGTCGGCCTGCGGCTGACGCGGCTGCTGCGTTACCAGACGCTCAAGCTCTCATCCTTCGCGTTCTACAGCCCCGGCGCGCGCGATTTTCTCGTGAATCCCGAAATCAGCTACCAGTTCAACGACCGCCTCACCGCGACACTCGGCGGCAACATTTTTGGCGGATCGGCGCAGACGTTCTTCGGCCAGCTCGGCCGCAACGACAACGCCTACCTGTCTGCGCGCTACAGCTTCTGATTTATTCTCATGAAACTCGGCCTCGTCCTCTCGCAAACGGAACCGGAAACCGTGTCCGACCAGGCGGTTTCTTCCACGACATCCACTGGCGGCATGACGCTGCCGCCTCCTGTGGTCGCATTCAAATCCGTCCACCCTTTGGACAAATCGCGGCATGAGCATCGTCTCGTCCCAAGGCCGCCCATAAAAACATGAACATCGTGCACCATTTGGAGAGGCTGGCCATTTTCGGTGTCGCCGCACTGACGGCGATGGGAGCAGTGCAAGCGGCTGAGATCAAAATCAGTGACGGTGCCGTCGTAAATGTCGGCCTGCGCGTGCAAACCTGGGCGCAGTGGACAGACCACGGGGCGGCTGACGGTTCGGACAAAATAGACTTCTCCGCCCGCCGGCTCTACCTCTACTTCGGTGGCAAGGTCACTCCCGCCTTGGGCTACTTCGCGCATGTCGCGGGCGACCGTTTGGGGCAGGAAGGGGTCGACACGCCGTCCTTGGGACTGGGTTCGGGGATGGCCTTGCGGGATGGATGGGTGTCGTGGACTTTCGCGGATGGGTTCAAAGCGCAGCTCGGACGAATGTATGTCCCGTTTCTGCGGGCCTATGGCACCGAATCGACGTTCACCCTGCTCACCATGGATGTCGCCCAGTTTCAGCAAGGAGGCATGGTTCCGGGCCGCCGCGTCGGCCGGGACGACGGAATCGCGCTCTGGGGGAACTTTTTTGGCGGGAAGGCCCAATATCGGGCCGCGGTCATGGATCGTGCGGATACGTCCGGACGCACGGGAGCCGTGCGTGTCGCCGGCCGGTTCGCCTGGAATTTTTTCGATCCTGAATCGGATTGGTTCAATGCCGGGACCTATCTCACGAAGAAACGGGTCCTGAGCCTGGGTGGCGGCTTCGACCGACTCGACAATTTTATCGGCGGCATCGATCACCGAGGCTGGACCTTGGACGGGTTCTTGAACCTGCCGGTGGCAAATGGCAGCGCGTTGACCGTCGAGTGCGCCGTTGCCCGGATCGCGCAGGACCACACCCGTTACACGGGCAATTACTATTTTGCCACGGCTGGCGTGTTGCTGCCGTGGGCGTGGCGATCCCATCGGTTCCAACCCTTCGTCCGCTACGAGAAGTTTGACCTGGACCGCAATGTGGTTTCCGGAACGAACGACGATCACGAGACTGCCGCTGGCCTGAACTGGTATCCCCTCGGGCCGGAGCACAAAGCCAAGGTGACGTTCGACTGGACTTCGGTGAAGCCACGCAATGCCAAGGCATACAACCGGGCGACTACCCAGCTTCAGATCAGCTATTGATGCTCACCGAACTTCTCGGAGTTGAAAGATCGCAGGGGACAAGTTGCGGATTTTAACATCGGACCGTTCCAACGTGCGACAGAAGCCCAAGCATTCGGACGCGCTCGCCGAGCAGGTGACAATACGCCGCCTATCGCCATTCAGCTTCTGATTTCCTCTCTCCTATGAAATTCGGCATCGTCCTCTCGCACACCGAACCTGAAACCGTGTTCAACGCGCTTCGCCTTGCCAACTACAGTCTCAAGCAGGGCGACACCGTGAAAGTCTTCCTCATGGGTAAGGGCGTGGAACTCGATCAAATCGACGACGCGCGATTCAACGTGCGAGAGCAGGCGCAGGCGGTGCTCGCTGCTGGCGGCCAGTTCCTCGCCTGCGGCACCTGCCTGAAGCTGCGCTCGTCGGCTGGCTCGGAGCTATGTCCGCTTTCAACGCTGAAAGACCTCTATGAGTTGGTTCGGGATTCCGATCGGGTGTTGACGTTTTGAATCCATCAGAATCCAGCACCCGCGCACGCGCCTCACCCTCGCGATCGGCAAAGCGTCTGACCCGACCGAAACGCGCAGAAAACCTCAGGTCTTACCTCTTTCCTTGCTTGATCGAACTGCAGATGAAGCGAGCAGAATCTAACAGGGCCCTACGGCGAACTTGAGGATGCGCAGACGCACAGAGCCGACGAACCCGCCGTCGTTGCGCGCGACTGGACGGACGCGCCGACGCGGATCGTGATGATCAACATCGCCGCAGCAGCGATGTTTGCCGGGGGATGGTTTCTGCTGCCAAAGGCGGCGACACGACGCTCGCGCGGATCATCCGTCTGGTGAAAGAAGCGCAGGAGCAAGAAGCGTCAACGCAACGCTTCGTCGATGTGTTCGCACGCTATTATACGCCGTGGGTCGCGCGCGCTGACAAAAACCGCTGCCAGCAAGCTCATCCTGAACTCGTGACGCCAACAACGGTGATGTGCGGCACGGGAGCGGCGCGGCGGCACCGAATCCGGTCAGCCACGGAGCGCGGCCGGGCGCATGATACAGGTGCCGTGACGCTCGATCCGCTCACGGTAGGGCGGCATGGCCGGATCACTGCAAAACGAAGAAGTGATCTGCTGTTCGTCCGCCAACTGGTGGTCCGCCCACACCCACAAGGCGAGTCGCGGGTTGGGATGACCGGCCGCGCCGCTGAATTTGATCCGGTGCGATCCGGGCGGCACGTTGCCGATATACCAGGTCCACTCGCTTTCGGCGGCGCGGAGATTCCCGGTCCAGTTGAAGAACCCGATATGTTCGTCGGAACGACGATCCTCGACCCTGAGCGGGATGCCATCGATCTCGGCCGCGCAGCGACTCGGCCGGTGCTCACGGCCTGGATACTCCACCAACAGGAGCACCTGGCCTGGCGTGGCCTGCGGCGGAATTGACACCGAACACTTGAGCTCGAACCTCACGCTCGGGACCGGTTTCCATTTCACGTCCTTCCAGCCTGACTCCTTCAGGACCTCCACCGATTTTCCGTCCAGCTCTGCCGGATACCGAAAGGGAAACACTGCGACGGTCCTCGGTTTCGCGGTCAGCCACTCGGATTCCGGAAGTGGTGTCACGGCACACGAGACGAGTTCCCCCGCGGGAGCAGGGCGCCGGGGCGCAGCCACCCTGACAGTTCGATCCTCAGCGCGCGGCTCGATTACGCGCACGCTTTCCACGCCGGCGTCCGGAGCGATCGAAATGGTTCGCTCGCCGCTCCGATACCAACGCCCGCCGACGACCACGGTTTCCTGCAATTCCGAGCGCGGGACAATTTCCAGAAACAGGAGTTCCCACGGCGCCAGCTCCAGCGGCAGCTGCGAGCGGCCGGTGACATCCGTCGCGATTCCCTTCCGATAGGGATACTGGGTGTAGCAGATACCGCCGGTGAGATCACCGGGCGCGCCAGCCGTCCCGAGATCGAGAACGAAGCGGCGGTTTTCATTGGAGGGATTCCGCACGACCACGATGCCGCGCCGGCCGAGCCAGTGCGCGTACATGTAGGGCTCGCCCAATTCCACGCGCGAAGGGACCACGGTCGTGTGGCGCAGCAGGTCGGCGTTGCGGCGCGCCCACTTCAGGAGACCGGCGTAGATCCGCCAGTCGTCCGCGGTCATCAGCTTCGGGTTGATGTAGGTCGAATGGAAGAAACGGCCGCGGCCGAATGCCATTGCGGCGTGGTTGGGGAAACCCTCGCGGGCATCCACGTGCACAATGTCGAAGTAGTGCACGGCATCCTGCGGCAGCCACACCTGATCGAGCGACTGGAAGATCACGAACTCCCGCGCGTTGGTGTGGGATTCCCGATAATCCGGCGCGGGATTGACGCCGACCACGCAGTCCACGCCATTGGCCCACACGGTGTCGGAGTATTTCAGAATCCAGGGACTGATATAGCTC
>JAUSID010000049.1 GCA_030648295.1 Opitutaceae bacterium
TCCAAACACCTTGTGGCCTCCTGCTGCCTCTGTGTCCGAGCTCTGTGTCCTCTGTGACCCATGCCTTGGTTCGTCTGGCTATGAAATAACCGGGCTAAGTGGGGTTGGTGCCAATAAGAGTGTTTGCCGAAGCCGTGAGTAGAGCATCCACCATTATCATTCTTGTTGGATTCATTGTGTTGGCGGTGTGGCTGTCGTTCCCCACCGAGCGATCGAATCCGGCGCAGCCCGCTCCATCGGCTCATTTGTCCCCTTCCGCTCAATCGGTCGCAACGTTGGACGCCCCAACGCAGCGTATCGGAAATACAGTAGGGTTCCCGCCACCTATAGCCGGTCAGCCGGACAGCAAGCTCACCGAACCGAAGGAAATCGAACCGCCCGATTTATTCTCCGGCGAGTTAGTCGCCACTGATCATTTACGAGACCGACAGCGAGCCACGGCCGTTGGTGCACTCGAAACATTCCTTTGGGCCTTGGCCGGCGGTCAGCAGGAAGTCGTGGCGGATCTGACGGGTAATTGGACACGACAGCCCGAGGCCGTGATTCGAAAAAGGGCCGAGGATCGCATCAATTCCGTGAGATCATTTGATCGTGTTCAAGTCGTCGGTCACGAGGCGTTCGGCGTCGACCACATGGTGCTCCGCCTCCAGTTCGTCCGGCCCGATTCGAGTGTGGTCCGGGATGTCATCATGATGAAGCGAGTGCATGGAAAGTGGTATTGCATGTGACAAAGCCGACCTCGCAATCAGCCGACAAGGAGCCAACGCCAACACTATCTTCCGCCACGTAATCGCGGCTCATCTCCAACATTCGCCGACAAATGAAACTTTTCCCCCTACTCTCATTAGTGTTTTCTGTCGCCGCGCTCGCCGTTGCCGTTCGAATTGCGAATCCGACACCGGCAGTTCCGTCGTTAACGACGCTCAGGAGTGAATTGGCCGATGCTCAGCGCAGATTATCCGATTCGGAATCGAAACTGCTGGAGGTGTTGTCGAGGTTGGCACAGTTGGAGCGGCGATATGCGACCTCGGCTGAACCGTCGGCTTTGTCCCTTTCGCGCACGGTCGCGAAGCCATCCCTGCCATTGCTTGCTGGGGGCTCATACACGCTCGAGCGAGACGCAGTCGTGTACAGCGATGACGCAAAGCTGCGCTTCGCGAATGATGAGGTGATCTCATCACCTACTGGCGTCATGGTATCCGATTTGGAACAAAAGATGGTTGTTGGTGATCTCGCGCTGGAAACCGCGACGGGAACGCTCGAGGCTAATGCTGCGGTAGTCGACATGAACAAGGGGATGGTGACGGCCAAGAAGTTCTCGTTCACGTTTACACCGAAGAAAGTCGTCGACGGGAAAGGACCCAACGAGGCACCAGCACCAGCGCCCACGGCTGTCACGGCTCCTGCTGCGCAGGAGCCGCGCCGGCCGTAGTCACGACTCATCATGGAAGTTCGGCCAACAATATTTCACTAATCGAAGCTCTCTTCGAGTCATCTATCCACATCGTGCCTATTATTCGAATCGCTAAATGAACGCCTTTGGTCGCCGGTTTTCGATCGCAGTCGTAATTGCGCTTGCGTCGTCTGGATCGTATTGGCTTGCGTTGAAGAAAGGGCAAAACGCGCTGGCGTTGCAAAAATCTCAAATTTCCGAGAAGTCAGCGGAAGTCCAACGCCTCCGTCACGAAGTCTCACGTTTAGAGGAGAAAATAACGGCCGCAGCTGCGACAGCGGGGCCAATAGATGTGGGAGGGAATAGTCCGGTGTATCCTTCCCGCTCAAATCCGACAGTTGGCTCAGCGGTTGAACGCATGAAGTTGCTCGCTGAAATGCGCAACGAGAAGATGGCAACAATCAGTCTGCCGATCCTAAGCCAAAACGGGCAGCTCACTCGGGGTATTATAAGTCTTCTCGAATTGAGTGACGGAGAAACTGACGCGCTTCAAAAGACAATAACCAAGGCACTCGCTGCAATAAATAACTATGCCGAAAATAATGCTTCACTCGTTCATTCCGACTCTGACTCGGTTGTGATTTCGGTGGCTCCTTTCGACGGCGGAGCGGATATTTATGATTCTGTGACCACCAGTTTCGAGCAAACGCTTGGATCGGAGCGGTTCAATGCCCTTATGACTCTTGCAGCGAACGACCTTTCAAAGGCGCTGCACTCATATGGGGCCGAGAAGCGGACACTGACGTTTACCCGACAAGCGACTCAGCGTGGAGATTACATCGTGAGGGATTCACGTGAGTTCGGTGCAGGGGTGCCACCATTCATGACTATGGCAATATTTCTCGACCCCGGTCGGCTCCCTGATCAATACACCTGGTTGGCAAAATTTTCATCGCAATTGCGGACTTTGAAACCAGCTCTTCCGAAGAACTGACGCGCTCACTCCTGCCTCTTCCACGAAACGTGAGGCGAAGCCACACGAGCCGGGCGCCGCGGGGTGAATGTAGTGACCGGATCTCCGGTGCAGTGCATTAGGGCGAGGCCGATGAATCGCGGATCCCCAATCTCTCGATGAAACCACGGTTGCGTGATTGGGCGGCGCGAAGCAGAACCTACAGTGCGAACCGCTCGAGCTATGGAAATACCAAACTCATCTCTTGCGAAAACAGGAACGAAGACCGGATATACATGTCATCCCGAATTCTCCAACTCGGTCGCATGATCTCGCGCAGTTTCTTGCTCGCCGCCGCGATTGCAATTTTGCAGGCGTCCGTCGCGGCAGAAGATGGAAAGTCTCCGAACCCGCAAGAGCCGGAAGTCGTGATGCCAGTAATGAAGGTCCCTGCGACGCGCCTCAAGCGCTTCGGAATCATGAATCAGAGGGGACCCAGCGGCGACAGGTTGTTGATTTGCCACGTTCCGATGAGGTCGGACATGTTCAAGATGCTAGTGGGCGGTGCACAAGTCGGCGATGAGATCGTGTCAATTGACGGTCAGGACGTGGCGACGATACCGACGAATAAGCGAGTAGGTATGTTGTCCGGTTATTTCAAGTTGGTCGTCAAACGACCGGTAGGACGACGCTCGTTTCAGCTCTTGGAGCTGGATGGCCGCCACGATTAGTCAGCCGGTTTGCCATGACGCCAACGTCGGTTTGCTGTCACCTCAAGACGGTTCTTTGTTCGGTTTCCTACCGGCTGGGTGTAGGTAGATGAAACCATGATCGGTGATGCCGAACTGCTCCGCCGTTACTCCGAGGAGAAATCAGAGGAGGCGTTCGCCGAGCTTGTGCGGCGACACCTCAATCTCGTCTACTGTGCCGCCCTGCGCCAGGTTGGCGATCCCCACCGCGCTGAGGATGTCGCGCAGTCGGTGTTCACCGATCTTGCGCGCAAGGCTGCCGCGCTCTGGCGCCGACCGGTGCTGGCGAGTTGGCTCCATACGAGCACGCGGTTTGCCGCGGCAAAGGCGCGTCGCGCCGAGCAACGTCGCATACGACACGAGCAGGAGGCCCACACGATGAATGCAGTTCTCAGCGTCGAGCCGGCAGCCTCCGAATGGGAGCGACTGCTCCCGTTGATCGACGAAGTCATTCATGAATTGAATGATCTCGATCGTGAGGCGGTCCTGCTGCGCTACTTCGAGCAGCGACCGTTCGCGGAGATTGGAGCGGCGCTCGCATTGACCGAGGACGCCGCGCGGATGCGGGTGGACCGCGCGCTGAACAAGTTGCACGCGCTGCTCGCGAAACGTGGGATCGGCTCGACGGCTGCGGCGTTGGGGATCGCGCTCACGAATCAGCCCATAATCGCCGCGCCGTTCGGACTCGCCGGCACGATCACCTTGACGGCGCTTTCTGGTGCAACGGCCGCCGGGGGAACCGCCGCAGCAATTTTTGGGGTCATGAGTATTTCAAATTTTTCGACTTCAGTAGCAGTGCTTGCGGCAGTGACCGCGCTCGGCGTTGCATTTTTCGAAGCAAAATGGGAGAGCACCGCGCAAGAGAAAGTCTCGATCGCGCGCGAAGCGGCCCGGAATATCACAGCCCGGGTGCATGCGCTCGAGCAACGCGTGGCGCGCGAAACCCTGGAGACGGCGAAGCTCCGCGGTGAAATGGGAGTAACGCGTGCTGCAGCCGTGGCGAACAACCGCGACGCAATTACGGATCCAATCGAAGCGGGAAAGCTTTTTCTCGCTACGCACCCGGAAATGCAGGAGGCGATCGAGCACATCCGGCAACGAATGTTCGAGCAGAACTGGGGCCGCGCATTGCGCGGGATGAACCTCACTCCGGCCGAGCGCGCCGAACTGGAGGGAAAAGTCGCCGCGGCCGTGCCGTGGACGTTTCGCGTGACCAGCAGCGGCTATTCCTACGGGCCGGGAGGCAGCCCGGAGCACTCCCGACAGAGCGTCGAAACGATGGGTCGGGTCTTGCGCGACGCATTGGGCGAGCCGCGGTTCGCCGAGTTCCAGGAAGCCTATGCTCGCATCCCCGTTTACGAGCTAACCCAAAACGCGGCACTTGCCGCCTATGAGTTCGGCGAGCCGCTCACACCGGCGCAAACCGTCGCGTTAACGAATGCCGTGCTGTATCAAGGCGCGCGCCGCGCCGAGATCATGGTCGGCAGTCCGATACCTGAAGCCAAACTCGCTATTTATGACCTGCGGCCCGTCAATTGGACGGCAGTGGATCGGCAACTGGTCAACTCGTTTTCATCCGCTCAACTCTCGGCACTGAAAGCAGGTCGGGCCCGCTATGAGGCACAGAAGCGAGAGGAGATGGCGCAACGCCAGGCGATGGCGCGGCCACCCGGCTGATGAAAACGAAAAACACGATCGCAATCTTGGCGGCGTTTTGCGCCGTGATCGGCGCGATAGTTGCGTGGCACTCGCATCGCACGACTCAGCAGTTCGACAGCGAGATCGCGGCATTGGTGCAGCGGCGGGCCGCACTTGCGAAAACGGCGCTGCGCCTGGAAGGCGAAATTGCTGCGTCACAAAGCCAACGCGCGGAATTGGAGGCAACGATCGACCAATCGCGTGCCCGCCCACGTTCTGTGGCGAACGTGGCGGGGCCGGCGAGTGCACGGGCGGCTGGCAGCCCACGTAGCAATCCTGAATTGCACGCGCGCGCATTGGAGACGCTCAAGACCGGGCTGCCGCAGAAATACGCGGCATTTTATCGGGCGCTCGGGCTCACTCCGGCGCAAACTGCGAAGTTTGAAGCGCTGCTGATCGAGCATGAAGGCCGACGGCGTGACATTATGGCGGCCGAGACGGCTGTCCGGATTGATTCCGCTACGGCTAAGACGCGGGAGGCGATCACGCTCGATGGCCGTCGTGTTCAGGTTCTTGTCGATCCGGCGATTGCGACCCTCCGTCGAGATGAAGACATGCGGTTCAAGACTGAGTTGACGTCATTGCTCGGCGAGAGCGGTAACGCGCGACTGGAAGCCTTTGATCAAACCGCCGAGAGTCGCGGCGTGGTCACTGAGCTGGTGCGCAATCTGAGTCTCGGCTCGGCACCGCTTTCGGTCGAGCAGGGCACGCAGCTTTTCGCGATTTTGCAGGATGTGAACTACCGCGCGAAAATTGCGCCGGAACACAACCGCTGGGACGAGATTCTACAGCGAACCCGACCTCTTTTAGCACCGACGCAAGCCGAGGAATTCGAAGCGCTAATTACGAGGTTGAGACGCGACGCGGCGCGAAACCCGCTGCACCGCGCCGTCCAAGAGGGGCGGAAGGCGTCACGCAGCAGCGGCGGACCGTGATCGCGCTCCAGCGTTCGTCAGGCGTCGCTGGCAAGTCGCGGCCGTCGGTAGTCTCCGGAAGATCCGCTTGAGGGGCCGGTCCGGTGGGCACAGTCAGTATCGCGTGAGGATGCGGCACTGGGAATGCGCTCACATAGTCGTCACGTGCCCGGACTTTTGACTACTGTTGCGGGCCGATTCTTTGCATCAGCCTGTTGTGCTCGATTAAGCGCTTTGTCGCTGAAGCGTCGGTAAGCCGGATGAGCTTCACTCGATCTGCAGCAAAGAGGACAACCACGGCCATGTAATTTTCATCGGGTGGCCGGCCCTACACTCTGAAATTCCAATAGAACCAGAGATCGTTGCCCAGCTTGTCATCGGGACAACCTAGCATGGACAAGATTACTTCATCACGCGTCATTCCAATCGCGACTCGTCGCGTCGCGTCGAAGGGAACAAGACTATCGGGGTCGTTCGCCGTGACCCGCGCCGGAGTATTCTGAGCGCCGACGACCTCTTGTATCGTCGCGCTCAAGGCTGCCGTGAGGAACGCCATTACAACCAAAAGCCACCTACGGCGCGTGACGCTACATTGGCAGGAATTTCGAACTGGGCTTGATTTCATGGAAAAGAAATGGGCATGGCGGAGCCATTGCCGGATCGACCGGCGGTTTGAAAAACGGCTGCCGTCCGCGCCGAGCTTAAACTGTTTGACGCACGCCGCGGCGCTTTTGCAGCCCTCTCACCAGGATCACGATCCCGGCAACCACCGCGAACAACGATACGACAAACAACAGCCTGCCGGGCGCTCCTAAGACTTCAGAATCGCGACCCTGGCGCAGGGTCTTATACGACACGCCGTCTCTATTGAGGGACGCTAGAGTCGCATCATCGATGCGTGACACATATCGCGTCACCTTTCCGTCCACGGTGACGAAAATAGATATGCTTCGCGTGCCGTTTTCGTATTCCCACACTTCAATCTTCGCGCCGGGATGCTGCGCGATTATCTCGCGCGGGACTTTTGTCGGAACACGTGTCCGCCAGCCCCCACCGACTGAGACCACCAGGAGCGCCGCCATGCAGAGTGTCGCCGCTGCGACCCATAGAAGAGAGGGCGGTTTTCGTGGCTTCCGAGCTATTTCGCCCGACGGTTCTGGCATGCGGCGATGGCGTTGGGAGCAGTCCCAAACCCAAACCGCGAGCGCCATCACCGCGAGATAGAAACAAATCTCCAGCCATAAATCGGTCCAGTACCCGCTCGGAAATCCGAAGCGCAGAAAGCCAAAAATGGCGAGAACGGTGAAGCCAAGCGACGCGCCAATAAGTTTCATGGACCGACGGACGGATTGCGGCTCTGCCGATCGGCCGTGGATTCTCTTATGGTTTTCCCACGCCCAGATTGCGAGCGGCACTCCTACGAAAATATAGGCGCCAACCAAGTAAAAGGAGAGGGTTCCGCGCAGCCAGTCGTGAGAACGGCCCCAGACGAGTAATAATATGAATATCGGAATAATGAACGCCGCTATGCCAACGACAGCGAAGCGCCAAAAGCGCGCTGACCAGTCGCGCTCCGTTTCCGACTGGATGTCCGAGGCGCTCATCTGCCAGCCCACATACCCACCCAGCAAAGCCACGAACCCGAGGATCGCCGCGGTGAATCCGGCCCCGGCCCCGGCTGAACCGGCCTTTGCCGCCGAGGATCCCTTCGCCGTAGAAACGCCGACTGTAGCGGCGAGCGACGGTGCCAGAATTGGCAGCGCCGACATGACGGCAGTCGTGAACCCAACGCCCGGTCGCGTGCGTTCAAGCGAGCCTTCAATGAAGGCCAGCACTTGATCCTGAAGAAGCGCGCGCCCACGAAGGAGTCGCTGCTTTGTCGCGTCTTCCGTCAGTCCGAGCTTGTTGGCCACCTGCTCGACGGAGCGATGCTCGCGATAATAGAGGATCAGGGGTTCGCGGTAATTCTCGGGAATGGATCCCACGGCGCGCCAAAGAATCGCTTCCTCTTCCTGGCGCATGACCTGCTCGGGCGGAGAGCGCTCGAGTGAGGCGACCTCGTGTGCCGGATCAAGCGGCTCGGCGATTTCTAAGGGTTCGCGGATCGCGCGGCGTCGTGAATTGCTGACCAGATTGCGGGCGATACCGCACAACCATGAACGCAGGCTCGCCCGATCGCGCAGGTCGCAGAGGCGTTTCCACGCGGTGACGAATGTTTCCTGGGCGATGTCTTCACTACGACTGACACTTCCCGTGCCGCTATAGGCCACCGAGCAAATCAACGACTGATATCGAGCGACAATTTGTCGGTAGGCGTCTCGGTTCCCATCGAGAGTCTCTTGGACGAGTTCCGCGTCGTCCACCGTCGGTCCCGATGTAAATTTGGTTGCATTCATTGGCACCCATGAGTGGCAAAAACAGTCGGCTCGGTGACAGAGTTTCGCAGCATAATTGAAAAGTGTCAGCAGCGTTCGCCCAATCGTCGGCCGCGGCGAAAATCAGGGGGCCGTTGATTTGGCGGGCTCTCCTGCTGAATCCTGCGCATCACGTGCGCGGCGAATGAGACTCCGATACGCGGCAGCAGAGCGTGTCGCGCCCGGGTTGGAGACCGGGAGTCCGGTTTCGTCGGCAGCCTGCTGACCGGTCGGCCGTGATCGCGATTGCCGGTTCCCGCTGGTGGACCCCCGACGATGCTGATTGACAGGACTCGCTCAAGCTCTCGACGACCACGAAGCGCTCCCGGACGTGGCTGGAGACGCTGGCGGCCGATCGATGATCACGCTGCGATCGCCCTCACGATGTTTCAGCCCGAACTAGTGGCGCTGGGAGCGCGACCGCCCCCGGTCGCTTCTGCGAGTGCGACCGGGTTGTCGAAACGTCACACATCGCCAGCTAATACCGTCCTGAGCGCCTCCGCAAACGCCCAACCTTGGTCCGGGCTTGGTTCACTCTTGGTCCACTCCATCTACCCGGCAGGTTCCCGGCGGCTCCACGGCGGCCAGTCTCCTTTGCCGCAAGAACTCGAAGTGTGACACAATGACTCCGAAGACGCAAAAGACCCGAAAGACGTGGAAGAACGCGAGACGCGGGAGACACGGCACGCTGGTCGCTCTCTCAACTTGGCCCGATGCGATTGATCGAAATTTCTCACCCACCGGATCGCGTCTTCACGCGAGAGCGGCATTTCACCCGGGTTCGCGGCGGATGCGAGCAGCAGGACCGATCCGGAATGAATGGATCGCGCTACGGACATACACCACGCGGCGGACGAGCCACCGCCGCAGCCGATCGAATATTTCCGTGAGCGTCGTTCCTTGATGTACTTCGGATCGGCCCCATTCACGCGCGGCCGATAGCGTCGTTCACCCCAGGGTCGGGTGCGTCGATGAGTTCAACTTTGACCCGGCTGCCCGTGGCGTTATCCTTCACCGAAATTCGGAACCGCGCAGGACAAGGAGACCTCGGCATGTCCCAACAAAAAATTCGCCCTGCCAGTTCAGCAAGCCCGTGGAATACCACGTTTCCAAGATCCCGGGCATAAAACGCGGTTGGTCCCAATAACACTGTTGGGCAAAGGAGAAAACGCCCCATGAAAATCAGAATCGCTGCCACAATTGTTCTGCTCGCGCTCGATGCCGGCGTCAGTCGCGCGGCGATCGAGTTTTCCAGTTACATGCAGACTGAAGAGCAATCGACGTTTGTGCTCACCGATACGGAAGATGCGCGTTCGTCTGGTTGGCTGGCGATTGGCCAAAGTTTCAGGGGATATACGCTGATCGCTTTTGACCGGAAGTCCGAAGTCCTTTCGGTTCGGAACGGGGATACGACCATCAGACTTCCCCTGAAGCCATCTCGCGTGAAGCATGTAGACTCGAAACTGCCTGAGCTCATTCGACAATTAACCGTAACAAAAGCAGAACTGACTGAGATGCGACGGAAAGCGATACACGAACACGCATCCGCGAGTGAAGGAACAACTCGCGAAGATCGCCGATCTGGAGCAGCAGATCGCACAGAAGAAATGAAAAAGGCGAACCCAGAAGGTTGTGTTGTGCGCAGCCGCAACACGACCCTTGTTGAACGGGCCCGGTAATAACGGGTGGCTTTCCGATGCGAAAAATATTTCCCGCCGGCCTGGCCGGGAGAAGCCTTGAGCAGAAACCAGGGAGGTCCGGCCCGCCAACGGATTTTGTTGTGCAAAACCTTGCGAAGGGACATCCGCCTTGTTTTCAGTCGGGAGGCGGCTACTTTCCCGCAAAGACTTTCTGCTCGGCCTTCGCGCCCAAAAACTCGATCCCATGTCGCATCTGCAGCACACCGCCCTCGCCACCCAGGCGCTTGATTTACCGGCCTCCGAGCGTGCCCAGCTTGCGCTGCTTTTGTTCGACAGTGTGGAGGGTGACGGTGCGAATCTTTGGCCGGGTGCGCTGGTGGACGAACTGCGACGGCGGGCCGAGGAATTGCGGTCGGGCAAGGTGAAGGGTCTGACGAGCGAAGAGGTGTTCGGCGAGTCGCTGTGAGGGCGGTTTACCACCCTGAGTTCAAGGCGACTTTCGACGTTGCCATCAGGCATTATCAGGAGATCGGGTTGCCGCTAACCGACCGGTTCAAGGCGGAGGTCAAGGCCGGCGTCAAGGTGGTGCTTTCGGGAATCGTGAACCATGCGCCCGGCCCACACGGGTTTCGTTGCTTTCGCTGCAAGAAGTTCCCGTATCTCGTCTATTACGAGTGGACGGAGGCGACAGTGTTATTTCTTGCGGTCCTTTACGTCGGCCGGGCGCCCGGATTGCTGAGCGAAACCTTGGCGCGTTATCGCGACGAACGCTGAACACAAGCCGCGTTTAACTCTACACGTTCAGCACTGAACAGTATTACGCCCGTCTCGGATGGTCGGTCCTTGAACGGACGCGGTATTTTGGCGAAGACGTCGTGATTATGGCGAAAGAAATGGGGACCAAGTCGTCAGAGCCAAACCCGCGGCTGCGGGTGGCTCATTTTTGACGTCAGGCAAGAACTGGATTGTTTCCGCACTCAGCAAGTCGCCGATGCCAGACGAAGCGAAACTCCGTTTTCTCGCCGGGAGCGATGACCCAATGATCGCCCGTCATGCCCAGATGGTGCTCGCTGCACTCCTACGTGAGCAGAAGAAGAAAAAGTCCTGACACGCATCGGACGAGCCAACTCTGGCCAAAACTGCGGCTTGCGAACGTCCCCCGGCGAAATACGATTTCGGCATTCAGAACCGGCCGTTGATGCCGGCGGACAGGGTCACGAAATTGATCAGCGTCCGCTGCGTGCGATCCTTGTAACCGCGGTAGAACACCTGCGGTTCGTTGAACATATTCGCGACATCGAGGCTCACGCCGAGCGTCGGGCGGAATTGATAGGACACACCCGCGTTCACGGATTTGTACGACATCCGGTAAAGCCGCAGCGCCGGGCTCGCCGCGTTGAAGGAGGAGATGTATTCGCCGGTGAAGTTGTACAGCACCCGCGCGCTGAAATTCCGGTGACGCCACGAGAGCGACGCGTTGGCGGCATGCGGAATGAAGCCCTGCACTTCGCGGCGGGTCAGGTAAGTCGTGCCGGCGTACATGCCGTGGGTGTCGATCCACGTGTAATTGAAAGATCCGGCGAGCCCCTTCAACACGCCCGGCAGAAAGTTGAACTGCTGCCGATAGCTGAATTCCCAGCCTTGGGCAATCGCCGTGCCGGCGTTCAGCGAACTGCGCTCGGTCCAGCCCTCATACTCGCCGTCGTAGCCGTTGTCCGGTCCGCCGGGAATGGTGCGGATCTCCTGGTTGGAAATGATGAAGTCGCGAATCTCCTTGTGGAACCAACCCACGGAGAGCTGTCCGACCGGCTCGAAGTAATATTCCACCGAGGCATCCCAGCTCCGCGCCGTCTGCGGCTGCAGACCGGGGTTGTTGACGGTCACGCGCTGGTTGGTCTCGTCGGGGCTTTCGGACGGCAGAAAATTACTGAGGCCGGCGCGGCCGAAGCTCGTCGAATAACTCAGCCGCGCCTTCAGGTTGGGCGTGAGATCGTGATACGCGTGGATGCTGGGAAACGCCTTCCGGTAGCTCCCGCTGACTTCGCGGTAATTGTTCGCGTAGTCGCGCTGGGCCGTGCCCGCCGGATCCGCCGTCTGCTGCGCCGTCGTGCTCAACGATCGCGCCCGCACCCAGCCCCAGCTGTCGACTGTCGTATCCTCAATGCGGACACCACCGAGATAGCCGGTCCGCCCGAGCCGTCCCTCGCGCCCGAGCCGTCCCTGCGCCATGATATAGGCGGCCTGCGCGGTTTCCGTGAGCCCGCGTGTACCGGTGAATTTCTGCGTCTCGTGATAGTAGCGATCCTCGCGCCAGAGCGCGGGATCGCGCGGCTGGCGTTTGTCCATGAACATATTCGAATACCACCGCGGCATGGTCAGGCCGGTCTCGCGGGCGTGGTAGGTCGGCATGTCCGGATCCGCCGCCAGCGGGCCGGTGCCGATGTAGCTCCAGCGGTGGTTGTCCTTGCCCCAGATATCGAGCACCTGCTCGCGCCAGGAGACGCCGGTCTTGATAAAGAGCGGCGCGGTGATGGGCACCTGATAGCGTGCGTTGAACCGAGCCTGGCGCAGGCCCTGGTCGTTCTGGTTGTTGACGTTGGTCAGACCGTTGCTTGTCGGCCGGTAGTTGTCGGGATTCAGGAAATCAGGCCCGCCGTTCTGGACAAAACTCGGGAAGAGATCCGAGTGCGTGCGATCGATGATCCAGCCCGCACCCGCGAGCCGCATCCTGAGCGTGCCGGCGGTGCCGTCGCCGTTGTTCAGGTGGGTGTAGCCGACGCCCGCGGTGTAGTCGATCTGCCAGTTGCGGTATTCGTGCTCGCCACTGAAATCAATCCGCCGCGTGCGGACGTAGTAATTGCGCGGGCCGTCGATGTAGACGTCGATGTTGGCCGCCGGCACCGGGCGCACCACGGTGATCCGGTCGCTGAACAACCCAGGCACCACGCCGGTGGTGGTCGCGTTGGGAGTCGTGGTCGCGCTGCCGGTGAACGCCCGCACCTCCATGCGCCGGCGGAACCGCTCGGAATTATTGTTGCCGAGCAGCGCCACGGAGAAGCGCGTCGTCGGTGACCACCGGTAATCGGTCCGCAGATTGAGGCTCGCCTGCTTCCGGTTGTTGAAATTGTCCCACATCCGGAAGTCCCAGATATACGCCGCCGGATTCACCGTGTTCTGGTAATCGAACGTCGTGCTCGTGCCGCCCACGGCGTTCTCGCTGTAGAATGCGTTCAGCGCGATGGCGAGGTTGCGCTGGCCACCGAAAGTATCGAACACCTCCTGGTACGCCACGGTGGCGAGCGGATGCGCGCGGTGCTGTTCGCGGATGGGGATCTGTTCGAGAAACGGCGGCGCCCAGCGCGTCGTGAAACTGTAGGTCGTGCGGCGCTTCTCCCGCATGCTCAGCGGGGAGCGCGTTTTGAGGTTGATCGTGCCGCCGAGGGAATCGGCGCCCTTGTCCGGCGTGTGGCCTTTGATCAGCTCCAGCGCCTCGAACATCGTGCCGGTGATGCTCTGCAACTCGAAGGCGCGGTTGGTGCCGAGACTCGGCATCAAGCCGCCGTCGACCGTCACGGTGTTGAGCGCCCGGTCCATGCCGCGCATGTTGAACCCGTAGGCCAGGCCCTCGTCCGTCGGGCTGCCCGCGACGCCGGGCAACCGCATCACCACCTCGCCCGCGCTCATGTTGGGCAGGTTGCCGAACGAATCCATGGCCACGACGTTCTTCAGGTTTTCCGCATTGCGCTGCGACGTGAGGGCGGCGGCATCGCCCTCGCGCTCGCCGGTGACCTTGAACGCATCCAGCTTGTAGATACCGGTGGTCAAATCGAAGTTGCGCTCCGCCCGGCCGCCGCTCGCGACCACGACCTCCGCGCGGACCGGATCGAGCCCGATATAGGAGACCTCGACCTCATGCGTGCCGGGCGGCAGGCCCGTCAGCACGTAGCGGCCGGTCTCATCGGCAAAGGCGGCGCGGCCGAGCCGCGGCACGTTCACCCGGGCGCCCTCCAGGAGATTGCCCGTCGCCGCATTGCTGATCGTGCCCGAGATCACGCCGGTCTCGGCGGCGCGCAGCGGCGGAGCGGCCAGCCAAACCAGAAGGGCTATCAGCAGGCCAACGGTTGGAGCGACACCCGCACGACGGGTGAGCGAAGACGACAAGGCAGGGCGAGGGGGGCAGCACTTCATGGCGCAACAGGGGTTGTGGCAGCCGAACGCAAAATCACTCGCGACGGCTTTTTTTGGGGTCGGGCAAAGGTAACTGAATTTGCCCAACCTCACGCAAGCGCGAACATACGCGACACGCCCGACCGACCCGCGCCGCGGGATGCGATTGCATTCGGCTCGCGGCCGTCAGATCCGATAGCACGCCTCGGCGTTCCGCACGTAAAGGCGCCGCAATTCGTCGGGCGAACTGCCTTGCAGCGCTTGATCGAGGGTGCTCACCCAGCACAGATAATCGGCCGCCTGCGCCGCCACCGGCCAGTCGCTACCGAACATCACGCGATCGAAACCAAAGCACGCCAGCACGTGATCGACATAGGGCTGCAAGTCCGCCCGCGTCCACTTTTGGTGGTCGGCTTCGGTCACGAGCCCGGAGACCTTGCACCACACGTTGGGCAGCGCCGCGAGAGCGCGCAGCTGTGTTCGCCACGGCTCGAGGAGCCCGGCCTTGATGTCCGGCTTGCCGATATGATCCAGGATAAAGCGCACGTCCGGGCAGCGGCGCACAAGCTCGGTGGCGCGGGCGAGCTGTGGGTGGTGAATGCAGAGGTCGAAACCGAGGTTGTATCGGGATAGCAGCGACACCCCGCGCACAAAGTCTGGCCGGAGACAGAAATCGATGTCGGGTTCGGATTGGATGAGCCGGCGGACACCCTTGACCAGTGGATTGGCGGCGAGTCGCGCGAGGGCGGGCTCAGCGGCGTTGCCGGTTTCGAGCGGCGCCGCGGCCACGATGCCACGGATCTGCGAATGAACGCGCTCGAGCTCCGTCACCCAATCCACCTCGTGCTGAGACTGCGCAGGCTCGCACTCGCATTGCACAAAAATGATTTTCGCCACCGCCACAGACCCACACGCCTGATGGTAGTCCTCGATGAGATGGCTGCGATTTAGCGACGGCACCGCCTCGAGCCACGGGTAGCGGAGCCGTTCGAGGTTCCAGAGATGGACGTGAGTGTCGACGATGGGAAACGACGGCATGGCGAGGCTGTCTTAGCCGGATCAATTCAGCGGACAACCGCGAATGGACGCAAATGGACGCGAATCTCAGAGTGGGCAAAGCAGAGAAGGCGACCGCGACCAGCGCTCAATCAGTGAGTCGTTAGCGTCACTTGTTACGCCTTGTTTCCATTGGCGTTCATTGGCGTCCATTCGCGGTTGACTGAATAACTACGGCTTAGCCGTAACGATGCAGTCGAAGTGCGTCCTCGCTGGGAATTCGAATCCACTGAAAGGTGGAGCGCGCTGCTCCTCAGCGCGCTTGAACCGTTCAGTCGAAAAAAGCGGCTTGGGGAGCAAGCCGCTCCACCCGGACTGAATACTTCCGGCTTAGCCGGAACTATGCAATGAAACCGCGAATGGGCGCGAATGAAAACCAAGCCGGGCCAAAAACTCTGAACGATTCACGGAATGGAGAGCTGCAATCGTGACGACGTGATTCCTTACACGTCCTCTGAAATTAGCGTTCAATTGCGTCCATTCGCAGAGCGAGGTTCAATGGAATCGTACGGGCTTGGGGAACGTCCGTGGAAACGTCACCGCTCAACGGGCGCCATTGAATTCAGCCACGGCTTCGAACATGGCGACGATGTTCCGGGGCGGCACGTCGGGCAGAATGTTGTGTACCGGGTTGAAGACGAAGCCGCCACCCGGTGCGAAGATCTCGAGCCGCTCGTGCACGTGCCGCTTTACGTCAGCGGGCGAGCCGCGTGGCAGCACATGTCGCGTGTCGCAACCTCCGCCCCAAAAGCAGACGTCGCGGCCGAATTCCTTCGTCAATCGCTCGGGTTCCATGTCGCGGCAATTGGTTTGTACCGGGTTGATCACCTCGAAGCCGGCCGCAATCAAGTCGGGCAGGAGCGCGCGGATCGAGCCGCACGAATGTAAAAACGTCTTCATGCGGCTGTGGCGATGAACATAGGCGCAGAGCTGCGCGTGGCGCGGCTGGAAAAACCGCCGATACATGGCCGGCGACATGAAGGGTCCGCCGTTGGTGCCGAGGTCATCGCCGAAGCGGCAGATGTCGGCGATGTCGCCCACGGCGCGGCACACGTTTTCCAACATCGCCTGGTGGCGTTGCATCAACGCATCGAGCAGGGCCTCCACTTTCCCAGGTTCGGCCGCCAGATCGCAGAGGAAGCCGTCGATGCGGCGCAGAAACGTGCCCCACTCGAACAGATTGCAGCCGACGACGATCATCAGCGCCCGATCCGAGGATTGGCGCAACGCGAGCGCCTTCTCGCGCAGCGTATCCCAGAAGGCTGGGTCGCCAGCATGGTCCCACGGGCTATGCACGAGCGCCGCCCAGGGAATTTTGCGCATGTCGTCGTCGAGATGGCGAAAGTCCGGCGGGTACTCGTCGAGATAAGGAAAGAACGTCTGATCAAAATAGGTGCTGCCGGCCGGCATGTGAGCGATCTCGGCGCCGTCGGGCGAACGCGCGCGGAAGGAGCCGTCGAGCTGGCGCTCCGGGTGAAACCAAGCCGGGTACTGGGCCGGCTGACCGTCGCCCATCCGCATATCGTACCAGCCGGCGTCGTCCGTGTTGAAGGCGCGGCCGAGGTCGATGGCGTCGACGCCGAAGCGGTCGAGTATGACGTCCTCGGGCTGGGCCAGTTGCTGCACGACATCATAGATGCGCGTGTGGTCGTCCCCGAGGCCAAGGTGGCGTTTCAGGTTGCCGTATGCGATCGCAGAAATGCCGGAGCTTGGCGTGGCGCCGAGGTCGACTGGCACGCGGTCGGGTTGGCGGTGTTCGATCGCGGCGAGAATGCGTTCGCGGGACGTCATGAAAAGTCGGCCGCGGATGCCGACGGGGCGCGCGATGCGGCGACGACGCCGGGCGGTTCAGGCGGCATCAGGCTCAAGGCAGGTACTCCTTCAGATCACAGCTGCTGCCGGGCTCGGCTGGCGTTTGGTAGACACCGCCCTGCACGATGGCGGGATGCACGAAATACTCCCGCAAGTGGGGAATGTGTTCGAGGAAGACGATGTCGTCTCCCAGCGCGATGCGGTTGAAAAGGACGAGGTGCTGGTGGAGCTGGCCCATGTCGCCGACATGCGGCACCACCGGCACGCCGAACTTGCGGCACAGCAGGCTGACAGCGAGGAACTCGCTCACGCCACCGACGCGCACGGCGTCCACCTGCATGAATCCGGCGCACTTCGCTTGAAGGTAATTCTTGAATACAACGCGATTGGGCACGTGTTCGCCCAGCGCGAGCCGGACCGGCGCGATGGCAGCGGCGAGCGTCCGATGACCGAGCACGTCGTCCGGGTGGGTCGGCTCTTCGATCCAAAATGGGTCAATGGCGCGAAGTCGGGGGCAGATGGCGAGCGCCTGCGGCAGGGTCCATTGCTGGTTGGCGTCGAGCATCACGCGGACGTGGCTGCCGGCGACCTCGCGGACGAGGTGCGCCCGGCGGATATCGCGCTCGGAATCGGGCGAGCCAACCTTCAGTTTCATCGCGGCGAAACCGGCGGCCACGGCACGCCGGCAGTTTTCGCGCACCTGATCGTCCGGATAGTTGAACCAGCCGACCGACGTGTCGTAGCCGGGATAGCCGGCGGCGAGCACGTCTTCGCGCTCGGCGCGAGTGGGAAGGAAGTCGCGCAAGAGCGCGAGCGCCTGTTCCCGGGTGAGTTCGTCCTCGAGGTAGGAAAGATCGAGGGTGGCGACAAGCTGCTCCGGCGAGAGGTCGAGCAAGAGCCGCCACAGTGGCACGCTCCGCGACTTGGCCCACAGGTCCCAGCAGGCGTTTGTCACGGAGGCCAGGGCGAGTTGCACGACGCCCTTGTGCGGGCCGAGCCAGCGGAATTGGTGCGCGTCGGCCATCGCCTTCTGCCGGCCGCCAAAGCCGGCCATGATCTCCTCGATGTCCTGCCCGACCAGCTGGCGGGCGTAGAACTCGGCCGCGGCGCACACGAGCTGGTTGCCCTCGCCCAGAGTGAACGCGAGTCCGCTACCGGTGCGTCCGCCGTCGTCGCGCAGCAGCGTGGCGGCATAGGAATACACGGGGTCCTGGTGAATCGCATCGCTGCCGTGACCGGAACCGAGCGGGAACCGGGCATCGCGGATCGAGGTGCGAATGATGACTGACATCGTGGGCCCAAATCAGGAGTGCGGATCGGCGAGTCGCGTCGGTGCGTGCACGTTGTAGCCGCACTCGCTGCCGCCGCTTACCGGCATGACGTAGCCGGTGAGAAACTTTGCCTCGCTGCTGCACAGAAAGGCGGCGACGGTGGCAAGCTCGTCGGGCTCCGGGCAGTAGCCGAGCGCGTGAATGCGGTTGAGGTATGCGTCGATGCCCGTGGGGTCCGGCTGGACCTTGATCCACTGGCGGAGGGTGTCGGTCCATACGCCGGCCGGGCAGAGGGCGTTGATGCGGATGCCCTCGCGGCCCCAGTCGACAGCGGTGCACTTGGTGAGGGCGTTGATCGCACCCTTCGTCGCGCCGTAGATGGCGTGACGTTCCTGGCCGGTGACGCCCGCCATGCTGGAGACGTTGAGCACGCAGCCGTGCGATGCCTTGAGGTGAGGGTACGCCAGCTTGCAGCCGAGGAAGACGCTGCGGAGATTGACGTTCACCAACTCCTCGAACTGCTCCAGCGAGGTGTCCTGCACGGTGGCGGCGGGCAGCGCGATGCCCGCGTTGTTGACGAGAATGTCGAGCCGGCCCCAGCGCGCCACGGCCGTGGCGATCGCGCCGGCGAAGGACTCGGCGTCGGCGACATCGAGTCCATGAAAGCACGTGGCGTCACCCAACTCGGCGCACAATGCGGCGCCGCGCGGCTGGTCGCGGTCGCCCACGAGCACGCGGGCGCCCTCGGCCACGAAGCGGCGCACGATGGCGGCGCCGATGCCGGCGGCGCCGCCGGTGACCAGCGCGATCTTGGGGTGCAGGCGAGATGTCACGGGAGTTCGGTTACGGCAGGTGGTAGAGCTCCCTGGTGTCGGCCCAAATCTTCTTCGCCGCGGCGGCGTCGGGCAGCGGACTCTGGCAGGGGTCGGTCTCCTTCCACCAGCGCTGCGTCTCCGGATCGGCCGCCATTTTCTTCATGTCCGCGGCGAAGTCGGTGCCGGTATATTCAAGATAGGCGAAGAGATAGATCCTGCCCTCGATCTCGCGCTCATGGATCGAGAAATTCTGGATGTGACACGCTTTGATCATGCGGTTGACGGCGGGCCAGGGGTTGGCGTGGAGCTGGCGGTAGTAGGCGGCCTTTTCCGGCCTGAGGCCGGTGACCCAGGCGAAGCGTTGCGGGGGCTTCGGCGGTGCGCAGGCGGAGAGCAGCACCAGCCACAGAAAGGCGAAGAGGAGTTTGGATTTCATTGGGCCGGGGCGGGTCATCGAAAGATCACGTAGAGCGCGGCGAACACGGCGAGGACCACGATGGTGAGAATGCGATAGTTGCCGAGGCCGCGGCCGCCGGCTTCGCCGCGGAGCGGTTCACGCCAGTCCTCCCAGACGAGTGGGCGAGCTTCGTTCTTGAGCGGCTCCGGGAACAGAAACGTCGACGCCACCATGATGACGATGCAGGCGACGAGCAGCAGAAACGCGATGAGCATGAAGTCGCCACGGTAGAGGTTGAACCAGTCGAGCACGAACGTGACGCCACCCAGTCCCATCCCGGCAACGAGGGTGATGAACGCGGATTTCCCGGAGGCGCGCCGCCAAAACACGCCGAGCAGGAACACGGCCGTGATCGGCGGGGCGACGTAGGAGATCAGCTTGTTGATGCCCTCGAAGATCGTCGTGTAGTGGCCGAACAGCGGCGAACAGACGATGGCGAGCACGGTGCCGACCATGGTAGTGACCTTGCCGATACGCACCAGCGCGTGGTCGCTGATGCCGGGTTGATGGCGCTTGAAAAGATCGTAGGCGACCAGCGTCGCGGTCGAGTTGAGCGCGGCCGAGCAGGTTTGCATGGCGGCCGCGAGCATGGCCGCGGCGACGAGACCCTTGAGGCCGACGGGCAGCAGATGCGTGATGAGAAAGGTGTACGTGTCGGCCGCGTTCTGGGGCGCGGCGCCGCCGAAGGCTCCCTGTTGCACGAGCGCGACACAGATCACGCCGGGCAGAACAAAAAAGAACACCGGAAGAATCTTCAGGAAGGCGCAGAAGAGTGGCCCCAGCCGGGCGTTCCTCTCGTCCTTCGCCGCGAGCACGCGCTGCACAATGGTCTGGTCGCAGCACCAATACCAGATGCCGAGCACCGGGTAACCGAGCAGGATCGAATACCAGGCGAGTCCCGATGGGTCGCTCGCGTCGCGGGCCATGCTCAGGAAGTTGGCGGTGCCCCACGTGACGTTGCTGCCGGGCACGGCGGCGAGCGGATGCGGATGACTGGCCAGTGTCGTGGCGAGCGCGGACCAGCCGCCGACCTTAAGGTAGCCGACCACGGTAACGACAACGGCGCCGACCAGCAGCAGCACGGTCTGCACGCTTTCCGTCCACACCACGGCGAGAAGGCCGCCGAACATCGTGTACACGCCGGTGAGGACGCCGAGCACGGCAATGAAGAGCATCAGCGCATCCACCCCGAGCAAAGTCGCGCCCGGCGGGAGGCCGAGGATGCCACGCAGCACCCATGCGGCGGTGTAAAGCGCCACGCCCATGTGGATGACGATCGCGGAAAACAACGACACGACCGAGAGCACATCCCGGCAGCCGCGGTTGAAGCGGCGCTCGAGAAAATCCGGCAGGGTGGCCACGCGGGAACGGAGGTACAGCGGCGCAAAGAACAGCGAGAGCAGGACGAGCGTGAAGCCGGCCATCCATTCGAAGTTGCCAAAGACAAGGCCGAACTTGTAGGCCGCCTCGGCTAGGCTCACGAGGTGCACCGTCGAGATGTTCGCCGCGAACATTGCCAGGCCGATCACCGGCCAGCCCAGCGTATTGCCGGCGAGGAAATAGTGGCCGCCCTCGCCGCCGCGTTCGCCCTGGCGCCGGAGAAAGCCCGCCGCCACCCCGAGGCCCACCACGCCGAGCAGGTAGAGCGCGATGATGCTCCAGTCGAGGTTGCTCATGGGCCGGTTCGGGTTAGGTCCGTTTCAGCTGACGAGCGCGGAGTCGAATCGATGATCATTTTCGTTTCGCGGGTCGCCCGGAATTCTCGCGCGGCGCGTTGGAGTGAATCGCGAACTGCACGTTGAAAGTGGGAGTGGAACGGTCCGGCTTGCTCGCGGCCGCCAGCAGGCAGATCGGGTTGCCGGCATCGTCGAAGAGCAGCTGCGGTCGTTCGAGATTCCCAAGCGAGTGTTTCTGGCCGGCCGTATCGGTGTATTCGCGCAACGAAACAAGCGGGTGGGCGGCGAGCTGCCAGTCACCCCACCCTTTCTCGGAGGTGACGAGGGCGAGCGCGCCCCATTGGGGTGAGAGCACCCGCTCCTTGCGCGACATATCTTTCACGATCGCGTAGTAACGATCGCGCGCGCGGTCATACCAGAAATAGGGATCTTCGGCGTTGAAACGCGCCTCGGTCAGCGCAGGTCCGATCAGCGAAAACGGGCCGTCGGGTTTGTCCGCCGTGGCGACCCAGTGCGACATGTGACCACCGGTGGGTGCGCTCACCGCCTTGAACATCATCAGATAGCGGCCGTCTCGACCCTGGGTTACGCCGGGGTTCACCGCGCGAGCGAAATTGTTCTTGTTGTCCGGCGCGATGAGGGGTTCGGCGGAGCGGGTGAAACGGCCCGCGATCAAATCGCGGACGGAGGAGGCGCTGGCGACGCCGATGCGCTGACCGTTGGCGTAGGTCATCCAGCGAGTGGGATGTTCGACCGGTCGCGTCGCGATGAAGTAGAGGTAGACCCGCCCGTTGAAGCGCTTCACATGCGGGTTGTGGGCGTTGAACTGGTCCCAGCGCGCGGGATTGCCCGTGCCTCTGAGCACGGCACCGAGTGATTGGTAGGGGCCCGTGGGCGCGTCCGACACGGCCACAGCGATCTCGCAGTATTTTATCCAGCCCGCCATGTCCTTGAAAAGCGTCTCGTCGCCGGGTGCGCGGCCTTCGGAACCGGCTTTCCAGCGCGAGTAGAACAGATAGTACTTTCCGTCCTCACCACGGATGCCCGTGCCGCACCAGACGTAGTAGCCGGGATCGCGGAATATATTTTGCGGCGCGATCGCGCTCAGCCGGCCGGTGAAGTCGAGCGTATCGGTCGGGGGGCCGCCCGACTGGGCCAGACATTGGGCGGCGAAAAGGAACGCAAGGAGAAGAAAATGGGGTTTCATGAGCGATCGGAGAGTGGTGCGCGGTAGTAACGAGGGGAACAGCCGCCGTGGATGGAACGGCGCGGAGCCGGTCTAGGCTGATATCGATCCGGATCGTTCATGTTCGCGACGATTTTGAGTACCCAATCCTTGGGTCACAGAGGCCACAGAGGCCGGACAAGAGGACACAGAGTCGAGCCGCCGCATATCAATAACTGCCTTGCTCCGTGACCTCCGTGTCTCCTCCGTGACCTCTGTGTCTCAGGTTTGGAGGCAGGGGTTGGTTGCGGCCTTGGCTGCGCTTGGGAAACCTGCGGCCTAGAATGACGCCTTCACCCCCAAGGTGTAATTGGCGCCGAAGGTCGCTTCGAGTTGCAGTCGCGCCCAGTGCGGCAGATGGGCGGTTTCGCGGGAATTGGTGCGGGCCGCGTTGAAGATGTTCGTGCCGGAGGCGAACAGGGATACCCGTTTGGCCAGGCGGTATTCCAGCGTGGCGTCGAACAGGCTGCGCTCCTCGACATACAGCTGGCCGGGTTCGCCGCCCAGCGTGGTGACGGCGCCGTCAATGCGACCCTCGAAGTTCCAGCCAAAGCCAACCCGCAGTTTCGCGCTCTGGTAGTTCAGCATCGCGGAGGCCTTCTGGCGGTGCATGGAGCCCCAACCGCCCTTTTGTCCATCCGGGTCGGCGAGATTGAGCGAACCCCGCAGGCTGAATCCGCGAGCCCACTTCGGCAGCACGGAATCCAGCGAGTGCCGGGTCTCGAATTCCCAGCCGGAAAGGATCGCGTTGCCGGCATTAAACCCCGTTCGGGCGGACCAGCCCACATAATCGGGTTCCAGGCCCACCGCCGCGGCTTCGTCCAGCGTCTCGAGCAACTCCAGGCGGGTAACAACGAAATCGCGGATGAATTTCCGGTAGTACCCGACGGCCACGTATCCATTCTTCAGATAGTATTCGAGCCGGCCGTCGTAGTTATCGGCCAGCCACGGCTTCAGGTTGGGATTGCGGATGGTGACGGTGCCGAGCGAGCCGAGCGCCGGGTCGGTATTGTTGTTCGCGCTCACCGTGGTGGATGGGAGCAGGCTGGTATTGAAATCCGGCCGGGCTTGCGTGCTGGCGTAGGCGGCCTTGAAGGCAAAGTTGTCGGTCACGTTCCAGGAGGCATGCAGGCTCGGAAAGTAACCATCCCGCATCCCACGCCCCGTGGCGCCATTGCGATGATAAATCATCCTGGCATCGGCCAGGCTGCCGGCGGCGCCGGCCTCGGGCTTGCGCACGCGCTGCCCATTCACGAGGACAAACGAGCCGTCCGGATTGCGCTGAAAGACCGCGGTTGGGGTCTGAAGGAGTCCGCGTCCCTCGCCCTCGGAGCGTTCATACCGCACCCCTCCAACGAGACTGACGCGGTTGGCGAAAAGCCGTGTGTCGCCCATGACGTAGATTGCCTTCACCGTCTCGGTGAGCTTGTTCACGTTTTCGGCGCTCCGACGGTAGGAGATCGCGTCCTCGTAGCGAAAATACTCCGGGTGCGCTTTGAAGAGGTTGTAGTACTTCGTCATGCTCAGGTGCTCAACCGCCGGATAACCATATTCGGCGTCGGGTGCCTTGGCGTAGTGGTCGGCCGCGATTACGCCGGCGCGGTCGTCCGCCGAGTTGGGCACGCCGTCGGCGCCGAGAAATGTCCAGTTGTTGAGGTCCATCCTCTTGCGGTCGCGTTTCTCGCGTTTGTAGTTTGCGCCGAGTTCGAGTCCGAAGGGAATGTGCGTCTCGAAGTCCCGCTTGACCTTGAGGTAGGCCGTCTCCACGTCGCCCTGAATCAGTCGGGGGCGCGAGGTCGCGGCGCGGAGCGAGTAGTTGGCGGCGCTGCTCCAATCGACGGGCACGCCATTGCGGTCGAGAACTTCATAACGTCCCGGCTGGCGCCAGTTGAGGTCGAGGAAGTTCACCGTCAGGTTGGTGATACTGGGGTTGCGGCCCTCCTGGTCGGAGGGCGAGGAAAAGAAGCCGTTTTCAGTGTCCTTGAATTCCGAGATGGAGCGGGAGGCGTTGGCGGCTCCTTCCACCTGCCACGACCCCTGGCGCCATTTCGCAATGAGCCCGGCATTGGTGTTGGTGGCATACTCGTCGCGCCAGGACTCGAGCTGATTGACGTAGGTCGCGGCGCCGGCGCCAGGTGTGCCGAGCACCTGGGCGCTGTCGTTGTATAGGGTGGCGCCGGTGGTGAGCTGAAACCGGACGTCGGCACGATGCAGGGAGTTGAGCCGCGTATACGAGGCGAACGGCGTGAGCGTGAGGGCCGGCACCGGGCGCCAGTCGACGCGCAGGCTCAGGGGGATGCGTTCGCGGCGGGAGTAGGATTGGTGCAGCAGCGAAGCATCCATCGCCGGATTGTAGATGCTCGGCCGGCCGGGCTGAGGATTGGCCAGACTGGCCGCCGTCCCGTAGTTGTACCTGGGCACCGCGTAGTGCCACGGCATCATCACGTCGCTGTATCCCAAGCCCATGGTGTATCCGAGATTCTTGTTCACTGGATCGACAATGCTGAGGTCAAAGCTGGGCCGGACTTTCCGCGTGCGCTCGTCGCCCGGGCCTCCGGTTTTGCCGAGCGTCAGGTCGTAGCTGTTCGTGTTGAAGGAGAGTTTCGTGTTGATTTCCCGCCGGGCGTATTCGAAGGCGGTCCGCCGGACCATGTTGATCGAGCCGCCCACGGCGTTGGCGCTGTCGGACGGCAGCGGCACCTTGCGCACTTCGATCCGGGCGATGCCGACGGTGCTCGACTGCGTCAGCCGTGGCGCGCGGGTGTTCTCGCGCTCGTCCGCAAACACGGAGGCCTCGGCGAGACCGTCCGACGTCACCTCGGTCTGGGCGGAATCGAGCCCGCGCACAGTGACGCGGATGATGTCGCTGCCCTGATATTCGATGCCGACGCCAGGCAGGTATTTGACGAACTCACCGATGTTGTTCTGCGTGATTTCACCGAGGGAATCGGTCGACGTGACACTCTTGAGATTGCGCGAATACCGCTGCTCATGGGCGGAGATCGATTCCGCATCGACTTCACGGGCCGCGTTGACGCGAAACTCGTCGAGTCGCACGACGCTACCGTCGGCGCCAGTGGCCGCGAGGATGAGATCGAGCGCGGCCCGCTGGTTCGCGGCGAGAATCAGAGTCGCCTCGGTTGATGGGGTGTTCGTGAACGAAACCACGACGGTTACGGCGCCGGGTTCGACTCCGTCTAACACGTAGGCGCCGGTCTGGTCGGTAAAGGTCTGCAGCGTGGTGCCCTTGACTGCGACATGGGCATTATTGACATAGCGCGCCGTCGACTGGTTGAAGACGCGGCCGGCGATGCTTGCCTTCAATTGATGGCCCGCCGGCAGCGTGGAGTGAGTCTGGGCGATCGCCGGAAGGGCGGAACCGATCAGCATGAACACCGGCAGCAGAACCGAGGCAATGCGATGCTGACGGAATTCCGGGGATCGGGGTAAGCCGTAACAATTCAGTTGAAAGGTGGCGCGGCCTGCCCGTTCGACGAACTCAGGGTCCCGAGCCTGTCGAGGGACTCCCCAGGCCGCTTTTTTCGAGTGAACAGTCGACAAGCGCGTTGGGGAGCCTTTCGACAAGCTCAAGGCCATTATTTCAATAAAGCAATTGGCCCTGAGCCCGTCGAATGGGCA
>JAUSID010000050.1 GCA_030648295.1 Opitutaceae bacterium
TGCCCATTCGACGGGCTCAGGGCCAATTGCTTTATTGAAATAATGGCCTTGAGCTTGTCGAAAGGCTCCCCAACGCGCTTGTCGACTGTTCACTCGAAAAAAGCGGCCTGGGGAGTCCCTCGACAGGCTCGGGACCCTGAGCTGGTCGAACGGGCAGGCCGCGCCACCTTTCAACTGAATTGTTACGGCTTAGGCCGCACGAACGGCAGAGATACGGTGGCCGAGGTCATGGACGAACACACCAAGGCACTGAACGGCGGAAACACGGTGAAGAGTGCGGCCTACGGCGAGATGTTGACGCCAATCGTGACCGGGGCGGCGTCGCCGAACACGGCCCGCACGCCGGCGTTTACTCCGACGGTCCGCGCAAACGTATCGAGGATCAGGTTCACGTAACGCGTCAGCACGCGCTGCGGCGCGAAGGGAACGTAGACGATGTCGCCGGGTTCGAGCCGCACATCGGCGGCCTGACCGCGCAGGATTTGGTCGACCGCGACGATCGCGATCTGCGGATGCGCAAGCGAACCGCGCAGGATCGCCACGTTGGAAAGATAGGCCTCGCGATCGCTGCCGCCGGAGAGCGCGATGGCCTGGACGACCGTGAGCGCGCCTGACATTCGCTCCGAATGCGGCTGGATGACGGCGCCGAGAATGTGAACCTGCGGCGTGCGCGTCGACGGCAGGAAGATGAAGTCATCCGGCTCCAGGTAGACATTTTGCGAGCGTGCGCCCTCGCGCAGCAGTTGCTGGAAGTCGACCGGCAGCACGCGGCCGCGACGGATGATGAAGCTGCGCGAGAGGTCCGCGGCTTCCGTGGTGTGGCTGTACGGGCTGCTCACGCCGAGGCTGGCCGCGAGGGCGGCGAATCCCGCCGAGGACGAGAGTCCGCCCGCCTGGGCCACGGCGTCGAGGAGCGTCGTGGGCCGGCTGAGCGTATAAATGCCGGGGCTGTTAACGCGCCCGAGCACCCACACGCGCTGGCTCGCGACCACTCGCAGCGTGAGCGAAACGACCGGTTTCTCCCGGATGAATGTTTTCAACTCGCTGCCGAGACGCGTGCGGACTTCGGGCAGCGTGAGCCCCCACACATCCAGGCCGGGCAGCATGTAGTAATAGATTTTCCCATCCGGCCCGACCGTTACACTGGCGCGCGTGGACGGATCGCCCATCACTTCGATATCAATCTGATCGCCGGGTCCGAGCCGGAACAGCGTGTCGGCCGGCCGGAGCAACGCCGCATCGAGCGGCTGCGTGGGTGCGGCTTGCGTCACGGCAAACGCTGCGACGGGCGGGATCGGAGGTCCGCCGCGCGCGCCAGGCACCGGATAGCTTTCGCAGCCCGTGAAAGAAAATGCGACGGCGGCGAGCGCCATCACCAGCGGAGTTCTGGAAGAAGTTTTCATCGGACGATGACGGGACCACTGCCACCGAGCCCGATATGAATGCCGGTCCATGTGAGGACGGCGGCCTCGACGAATGCGGAGGTGGCGCGGTCGACGAGTTCCTCGGCGCGGATCCAGGGCCGGTTGCTGACGTAAACGATATCGCCGGGCTGCAGGGCGAAATTGGCGGCCTTGCCGACGAGCGCGGCGTGCGCGTCGACCTTGAACGCCTCGGGCCGCTCCTGCGAGTTGCGCAGGACCAGCACGTGTTTTTTCCACGCGCGTTCGGTGAAGCCGCCGCGGCTCGCAATCGCGGACAGGACGCTGGTGTCGGAATCGAAGGCGACCTCGCCGGGACCGCGGACCTCACCGAGCACGTGAATGGTGCCGGAAGCGGCGGCGGGAAAATTAAGGTAATCGCCGGGTTCCAGCGCAACGTTCTGCGAAAGATCGCCGTGGACGAACAGTTTTTCGAAATCCACCGGCAGCTTCCGGCCTCCGCGATCGATGAAGCTGCGGGAAAAATCGGTCGTCTCGACCAGGTTGCCGCGGGAAACGCCGGTCTCGAAGCCGCGCGCGCGCGCGACCGCCTCGATGATCGTGATCGGCCGGTCGAATGGAAAGATTCCCTTCTGCACGACCGTGCCCAGCACGTAGTATCGTTTGCTCACGTACGAGCGCGGGGTGATGTAAGCCTGCGGGGCGCGGCGGAATTCGCCCAGCGCCTCGTTCACGCGCTGGCGGAGTTCGTCCACCGTCAACCCGGTGGCGACGATGTTTTCCGCCTCGAGGTACGAGATGCGTCCATCGGGCCCGACGGGCACATCCTCGCGCGTGAGCTCCGGCGAGCCGAAGAGATGAAACCCGAGCACATCGCCGGGCCCCAGCGTGAGCCGTTTCTGCCAGTCGGCGCGCGCAGCCGGATCGACCACTGAGAATGCGACCGGGGCGGCGGACGGCTCGCCGGCGGGAGCGGAGGTCGCGTCCGCCGCAAGAGAATCCGGCGCGGTCAGGGCAAAACCGATCAGCCCGAGTGCGACGGCACCGTTGCCGAGCCAGCGGCTGAAGCGGCCGCGTACCGGCGCGGCGCGTTCGCGGTTAAGCACGGCGCCGACGAGATTGCAGCGGGCGTCGCGCAGCGTCTCCAAATCACGGTGCGTCTCCGCCGCGTCGGAACGGTTGCTGTCGACGAGCCACACGAGATTCGGGACGTTTTCCGCCAGCAGCACGGTCTCGGCGACCGAGGCGGGCGGGAGCTCCACGAAGATGACGACGTGCTCGATGGCCCGCCAGGCCGCGAGCGCCGAATGCCATTGCTTGCGGCGCTCCAGGTTCCACACCCAGCCGGGCAGGGGAATGTCGACCCGCGGCGGACAATCGGCGCCGGAGAGCTGCTCGACGATCTGGCCCGGGGTGGAAAGCACGTTGGCGGTGAGGGCCATGCTCGCGGCCGCTGCGGCCGGAGCCGGCGCCGGTGCCGGCCGCCGATCGCGTCGTTCGAGTTCGGCGGCAATTTCGGGCGAGGGCTGGGCCGTGATCGTCAGCACGCGAAACCCGCAGTTGCCGGCGGCGCGCGAGAGCAAATCGATCCAGGTCGAGCGGCCGTCGCCGCGGTGGGCCGAGGTGATGCCGCACACCATGCCGTGATTCGGTGAAATGCTGAGCCGGCTCTGGAGGGTCGTCCACGCGCGGAACGCCCACTGATCGCGATCCACCGGCTCCAGCCGGGCGAGATCGCCGAGCGTCGCCAGCAGCGGGAGTCCCGTGACACGGCGGACGTCCGCGCGCGTCTTGATCCGGTTGTCGAGGAATTCCCCGAGAAGAATCTGGCCCGCGGAGCCGAAGAGGCCGAGGAGCGCGCCGAGACAGGTGAAGAGCACGAACTCCATCCGGTGTTGGTGCTCGATCGTGGGGTTGGCCGCGGCGGAAAGGAGCACGCGGAAGTAACCCGGCGGATTGTCGCGGAACGGCTGGATCGCGCGCTGGCGGCCGATCAATATCGCCCGGTTGCTCTCGAGGCTGCGGAACCGCTCGCCCATCGCGACCTCCTCGGGCGTGACGCGACCGTAGAGGACGGGTGACACTGCCGGTGCGGTGGCGCGGGCCGCGCCTGATGAATTCGCGGCGGCCGCCACCGCGGCGCGCTGCTGGGCGTCCTCCAAGGCGGTGAGCCGTGCGCGCTGTTCGCGCACCGCGGGGTACTTGTCGGTGAAGCGCACGAGCAGTTCGTCGAGTTGAGCGCGCGCGGCTTGCGTCCGCTGGGGCAGATCACTCGGGAGAGTGGTCGGACCTTCCGGGGCGGCCGCGAGCGCGGCGACGTTGGCGAGGCTGGCCGCGGGAACCGCGGCCCGCGCGGCGGCAATCTCGTTTTCGACCTGCGCGAGCTGGCGGGAAACACTTTCGCCGGCGACGTTCGCTTCCTCGCGCTGCATCGCCTGGGTGTAGGCGATCGCGGCATCGCAAAAACGCTGGACGAGATCGACCGATTCCTCCGCGGATGCTCCCACGGCGGTGACGGCCGCGACGTCGTTGTTTCGGTCGAGCGTGATTTCAAGCCGGCGCATCAGTTCCTCGGCGGAAAGCGGCGGCTGGAGACGGGAACCGACGTCGGAGAAAAACCCCGGTGACTGCAGCATCAGGATGAGGCTCGGCGTCGCGAGGGCGCGCGGATGATAGGTGTCGTCGACAGTGGAGGGCTCGTAATGAATCAACTGGGCGCCCGAGGTGTACGAGCGATCCCAGACCGTGCGCGCGAGAAAGGCGCCGCCGATCGCGAGGGCGATCGTCCAGCCGGCCAGCCAGCGCCACCGGCGCAGCCAGAAATCGAGAACGGCCCACACGTCGAACGGCGCGGGCTGGGCTTGTTGGGTGGAAGTTGAATTCATGAGGAACCGAAAGGATTGGGTGTGCGGGGACGGTGCGGGCCTGCGACCATCACCCGGCGCGAACGGCTGGGGCAGAGCGTTGTCCGGGCGACCGCGGCAGCCTCGCTCAAGTCCTGCGGACGTTCCCGCACGAGCCGGTTTTGGAACGCGTAATGCACGAGCTGCGCGTTGTTGGTCAGGTTCATCTTCTCGAGCACGCGTCCGCGATACGTGCTCACCGTCTTCACGCTCAGCGACAGCTCGCGGGCGATCTCGCTGACGGATTTGCCCGACGCGATCAGGTTGAGGATGAGAAATTCGCGATCGGAGAGGCTTTCGTGCGGGGCGCCGGGCGTGTCGTTGGTGAGGAGCGAGGCCATCTTGTCGGCGAGTCCGGGGCTGATGTAGCGCCCGCCGGCGATCGCCTTGCGCACGGCGCCGACGAGTTCCTCCGGCGCGGTCTCCTTGGTCATGTAGCCGGCGGCACCGGCCTTCAGCAGCCGCACGGCAAACTGGTCCTCCGGGTGAATGCTGAGGATCAGCACCGGCAGCTTGGGATAGCTGCGCTTGATCTCCGTGAGCACCTGGAGGCCGCTGCGGCCCGGCATGGTCAAATCGAGAATCACTACGTCCCAGCTCTGCTTCCACACGAGGTCAAGGGTCTCCTGCGCAGTCGCCGCCTCGCCGAACGAGGCGCGCTTGAACGCCGCGGCGAGAATCTGCTTGAGGCCCTGCCGCACCACCGCGTGGTCGTCTGCAATCAGGATTCTCATGCGGAACCTCGCTCGAGGGCCATGGCCACGGGGAACGGCGCCCGGAGCGTCACCGTCGTGCCCTGTCCGGGAAGACCGCGGAACGTAACCTCGCCCCCCAGCTGCGCCGCGCGCTCTTTCATTCCGATCAGACCAATCGAATGGGCGTGGCCGACCTCCTTTTCGGTGATGCCGCGTCCGTTATCCTGGACGGTCAGCACCATCTGCTCCCCGTCGCGCGCGAGCCGGACTTCGACCCGCGTCGCTTTCGCATGGCGGATGATGTTGGTGAGGGTTTCCTGAAAAATCCGAAAACAGGCGGTGCTGAACTCCCGCTCCCAGATCATCTCGGTCAGTTCGATTTTCATCTCGCATCGGATCTGGGTTCGATCCTGGAACTCCGCCGCCTGCCACTCGATCGCGGGGGCGAGGCCAAGGCTGTCGAGCACGCCTGGCCGCATCTCGGTGGAAATCCGGCGCACGACGTGAATCGTCGCATCGATCTGGCCCGACATGGTCTTGAGCTTCCGCTTCACCCCGCGGGCGCCGGCGCGCTGGCCGGAAAGCCACGCCAGATCCAGCTTCAGGCCGGTCAATGCCTGGCCGAGCTCATCATGCACCTCGCGGGCGAGTCGGGTCCTCTCCTCCTCGCGCACGAACTGGAGGTGGCCGCTGAGGGCCCGGAGTCGATCATGCGAGCGCCGCAGGTTCTCCTCGGCGCGCTTCCGCTCGCGCTTCTCCGCGTTTTCGGACAACGCGCGGCTGACGGCGGGCGCGAGCCGGGTCAGTCGGTTTTTCAAAACGTAATCGGTGGCGCCCTGTTTCAGCATGTCGATCGCCACCTCCTCGCCGAGCGTGCCGGTGACGAAGATGAACGGCACCTGGGGCGCGAGTTGCTGCGCGATTTCCAGCGCGCGGCCGCCGTCGAACGCGGGCAGCGCATAATCCGAAAGGATCAGGTCCGGAGGACGCTGGTTGAGCTCGTTCTCAAATGCTTCCCGCGTGTCGACCTGAATGACCGACATTTCGGGGCCCGCCTTGCCCAGGATGTGTTTGATCATCGCGACGTCGGGCGGGCTGTCCTCCACGAGCAGGATGCGCAGCGCGGCCGGGGCGCGTGGCGGTGCAGCGGCCGCGCTGGGAGCAGCGTCCTGGATCGAAGTCGGACGTGGCGCCGTCTTGATGGGCAAAATCTCCAGCGTCTCGGTTTTCATGCGCGATACAGGCCGGCGGCCGCGGGTTGAGCTGCCAGGTTGCGCTCGGAGGCGCGGGCCCGACTGGCGATGGCGCGACCGTAGACATCGAGGGTCGCCGCCGCCGTGGCCTGCCAGTTGAAGTCGCGCGCGCGGGCCAGCCCGGCGGCGCGCAGGTGTTCACGCCAGCCGCGATTGGCGGCGGCGCGGGTGAGCTGAACCTGAATTTGCGCGACGTCGTCCGGCTCGAGCCGGCCGGTCGCATCGCCGACCGTCTCGGCCAGCGCCCCGCGGGTGGAGGAAAGAACGGGGCAGCCGCAGGCCATGGCCTCGATCGGCGGCAGGCCGAAGCCCTCGAAGAGTGATGGGAAAACGAATACATCGGCCGCGCGATACCAGTCCGGCAGCTGCGGGGACGGCACGAAACCAAGCCGGTGAATGTCGCGCTTGAACGGTGACGCGTCGACCAACCCGTGGACCACGCCGGACCCGTGCCAGTCGCTGCCGGCCAGCACGAGCTGCCAGGACGACCCGGTGGCCGCCTTGAAGGCATTGAAGGCCGCGATGAGCCGCCCGTGATTCTTCGCCGGATGCTCCAGCCGCGCGACGTAGAGGAAGAACGGAGCGGTGATGCCGCGCGCGGCACAAAGGGTGGTGCGGGCGAGGTGCGGTGAGCCGGGCTTGAACCGCTCGTGATCGAGTCCGTTCGGCACCGTGGTCACGCGCGAGGGCGCAACGTGGAAAAACCTTTCGACGTCGCGGGCGGTCAACTGGCTCACGGCGACGATTTCATCCTGCCGGTGCGCGAGCCGCCGGGCGACGACGCGGCCGTAGAACATCCGCGCCCAGTCGTATTTTCCGGCGAGGCGGAAAGGTGCCAGATCGTGAATGGTGGCGACGAGCGCGCACGGCCGGGGCCAGAGCATCCGCCGGTAACTCGGAATGTGGAGCACATCGAGCCCCGCGCGTCGCACGAGCGCCGGGAGGACGGATTGATGCCAGAGAATGTTCCGTGCCGGCGGCCGGTGGCGCTCGGCGACCGGTTTGATCCGCATCGTGTCGGCGGCGAAGTCGAACAGCGGCAGATCGTTTTCGAGGACGAAGAGCGTGAATTCATGCTCCGCGGCGGCCGGCCGCAGCGCGTGCACGAGCGACAGCACATACTGGCCGACGCCGGAATGCCCCCGCTGGATGACAGAGGTGGAAAGCCCAATCTTCAATTTTTGCCGTTCGGGGCGGCGTTTTCGCCGCGGACGATCGAAATCGGGACGATTCGCGGGCCTTCGGAGATGACGAATTCTCCGGTCAGGCCCATGCGCTTCAGCGCGGCGCGCACCGCTGCGCTCGGCTGAAGGAGAATGAGGTTGCGCTGCACCTGGGCGAGCCGCCGCTGCCAGTGCGCGAGAAAGGCCAGCCCGGTGCTGTCGATCGATTTCACCTTTGTCAGATCGAGCAGGCAATGGCCCGGCTGCTCCATGGTGTGGGCCCAGAATGCCGGCGCGCCCTGCAGGACGTCGCGATGAAGCTGTCCGCCTGCCTCCACCCGGATGCCGTATGACGTTGGGGCGGATGTCGAGACGCTGCGGGGCGAATTTTTCCGCGTCCCGCGGGCGGGCAGGTGCCAGAGTTGTCCCAGCAGCGCGGGTACGAATCGAAAAAGGTCATCCGCATAGCGCTTGAACAGCCGGCGTGGTTCCTGCCAGAGCCGGAACATGCTCTCGGTGCCCGTGCGCCGCATCCACATCGGCGCGCGCCGGAGCCGGCCGGCGAGAAAATCAACCGTGCCGCCGGCGCCGATCATCACCGGCGCCCCCACGGTGCGGTAATTTCGGAAGATCCACTTCTCCTGTTTCGGGCAGCCGAAGCACACGAGCACGATGTCGGGCTTGGCGGCGCGCAGTTGCCCGATGATCTCGTCGTGGTTCATTTCGGCCAGCGGCCGCAGCGGCGGCGAATAGTGGGCGACGGCCGGGAGCGAAGGATGGGCCGCCGCGATCCGGCGGGCCGCCTCGGCCCCGACCCCCGGCGCACCGCCGAGCAGAAAGATTTTCCAGCCGCGCTCCGCGGCCCGCTGGAACAGCACCGGCGCGAGATCCGATCCGGCGACACGGCCGGGCAGGGCGTTGCCCAGCCACTGCGATGCCCACACGAGCGGCTTGCCATCACAAAGTACCAGGTCCGCATGCACCAGAATCTGATGCAGGGCGGGATCGCGCTTCGATCGCACCAGGAAATCGACATTCGGCGTGACCACATAATTCGGCTGCCCGGATTCGATCATCGCCTCGATGCGTTCGACTGCGCTCGCAATCGTCACGGGATCGAAGGGCACGCCCAGAATCGCGATCGGCCAGCCGCGCGTGGCCGCGGCGGGAGCCGCGGGCGCGGCGAAGAACGGACCAACGGGCGATGCCGGCGGCTGCAGACGGGACAAACGGGCGCGGGCCGGCGTGAGAGCAGTGAGTAGCATCTGCTTACCCGACCGCGAAGGCTGCCGGGGGGTGGTGGGGTCTAACCCGGATGCCGTTCGAGATCTTAATCTTTCCTCTTTCTCTTTCTCCCGATGTCAGGGCCTCGAGAGAAAGATAAAGATTAAGAGAAAGAACCCGGGGGCGGCGCAGGCTTCGACCGCGTCGTGGGATTATTGGTACGCCCCGTAATCGTGGAGTGAACACCCCCTTTCGCGGACCGGAACCGATCGCTATTCTGCGGCGGGGTTTTGTGTTCCAACACCTTGGCGTCCGGATGTCCGGCGGCGCCGCTCCCCGCCTTTTCACTGCTTCCATGACCCTCCTGCGTTTTCTCGTTCGTTATTCGCCGGCCATGGTGATCTGGACCTCCATCGCGGCGCTGCTCAGCGGCGCGTGCAATGCCGGCCTCATCGCCATGATCAACTCGGCGTTGAATCACCAGGGGAGTCCGGGCCTGGCGCTGGTTTTCGGTTTCGCCGCCCTCGGGCTCGGCCGGATTCTCACCAGCACGATCGCGCAGCTGACGCTCTCGCATTTTTCGCAGGCCACAACCGCGCGGCTGCGGCTCGATCTCATGCGCAAGATCCTCGCCGTTCCGCTGCGCCAGCTCGAGGAACTCGGTACGCCGAAACTGATGGTCGCGCTGACCGAGGATATTCTGGAAATCACGCAGGCGACGCTGAGCATCCCGATCTTCGCGGTTAACTTCGCCGTGCTGCTGGGCGGCGCGGTTTATCTCGCCTGGTTGTCGCTTCCCGTCCTTCTCGCCGTGGCCGCCTTCGCCGTCATCGGCGCCATCAGCTACCGGCTGATGATTAGGAGCGGGTTCGGCCATCTGATCGCCGCCCGAGAGGGACAGGACCGGCTCTTCCGTCATTTCCGCGCGCTGACCGATGGCATCAAGGAGCTGAAGGTTCATCGCGGACGCCGCGAGTCGTTCATGGCCGATGACGTTTCGCCCGCGACCGCCGTCTGCCAGAAGCACAACGTCGCTGCCGAGGTTCGTTTCATCCTCGCGCAGAATTGGAACCAGCTGCTCTTCCTCGTTCTGATCGGACTGCTTCTCTTTCTGCTGCCGCGGATGGAGAACATCAGCCCGCAGACGCTGACGGGCTATATCATCGCCACGCTGTATCTGATGGGGCCGCTCGCCGGATTGCTCGGCAGCCTCTCGGTTTTCAGCCGCGCCAATGTCTCGCTGCACAAGGTCGAGGAGTTGGGACTCGCGCTCTCCACGCACGCCGAGAGCGACGCCCGCGCCAGCGTCATCGCGGCCGAAGCCGCGGCGGAGCCGTTTCAGTCGCTCCAGCTCCTCAATGTGACACATCACTATTACCGCGAGCGGGAGGATGACAATTTCGTCCTGGGCCCGGTGAACCTGACGTTCCGGCCGGGCGAACTGGTGTTCCTCGTCGGCGGCAACGGCAGCGGCAAATCCACCCTGGCGAAGGTCATCACGGGCTTGTATCCGCCCGCGGGCGGGGAAATCCGGTTGAACGGCCGCACGGTCGACGACCGCAATCGCGATGCCTACCGGCAGAATTTTTCGACCGTGTTCGCGGATTATTTTCTGTTCGACCGGATTGTCAGCACGAACCCCGCCGGCGCCGACGGCCGCGCGCGGGATTACCTCGAGCGGCTGCACCTCGATCACAAGGTGTCGATCGCCGGCGGTGTATTTTCCACCACGCAGCTGTCGCAGGGGCAGCGCAAGCGCCTCGCCCTGCTCTGCGCTTATCTCGAGGACCGGCCTTTTTATCTCTTCGACGAGTGGGCGTCCGACCAGGATCCGTTGTTCAAGGACGTGTTCTACACGAAACTCCTCCCGGAGCTGCGGTCGCGCGGCAAGGCGGTGCTCGTGATTACGCACGATGATCGCTATTTCCGCTGTGCTGATCGGCTGATCCGGCTCGATTACGGCCAGATCACCCGCGGCGATGCGGCGGCGAACGAGGAAGCGCCGGAACTCGCCGGCATTGAATCGCACGCCACCGGCGTCGGCCGGAACTGAAGATTTGCCCGGCCCTCCTTTGTTGTCGTCCGCGCAGCGGACACCAAGCGACGCGCCCATCAAGGGATCCGTTCAGACTCCACCTTCGATGGTCCGATCGGCGCGTCGCTAGCCCGCATTTTTCAGTGCGCCGTGAAAAGCCATGGGACTTCAGTGGGGAAGTTAGAACAAGCCCTCCCGGGAAAGGTCGCTCCACCCGGTACCGCCTGGAGGGACGGTGGAGGCAACAAAGCCGTTCAAGCACTCC
>JAUSID010000053.1 GCA_030648295.1 Opitutaceae bacterium
CCGCATGGATGAAACAGGAGACCGACGCGCCCAACGGCTGGCTCGCGGAGCGATTGAAAATGGGCAGCGCCACCCGCGTGAGCCAGGTCGTCGGTGCCGTCGCGCGGCAACCAACCTCGCCGGCGGCGGAGATTTTTAAACAGTTGAGTGAAAGATTAGCAACCTGACCCCGTCGTTTTGTTTCGGGCTTCGGTTTTGCGCCGCGCGATATCATGAGCACCTACGAGGGCGGATTCGGCGGCCGGTTCCGCGGACGCAGCCGCCACACCATCAGGGCGACCAGCAACAGGCCGGCCGCAACCCACACCGTGTACCATTCCGTCCGTGAAAGCGCCGCATTCAGATTCTGGATATCATCGTCAAACTTGAGCCACAGCCAGTGACCGAACCACACGAACACTGGTGCGCTGACGAGTGCCGCCGCGCCGTCGTAGGTGAGAAACTTGAGATACCCGACTTGCATCGCGCCCGCGGTGCTGAAGACCGGCGCCCGCAGCCCGGGCAGAAACCGCGCGATCAGGAGCACGTAGGACCCGTGCCGGTCGAAGAGCCGCTGCACGCGAGCCTGCTTCTTCGGTGGAAACAGATTGTGCGTTCCCTCCCACGCCAGCAGCCGCGCGCCGTAGTGCCGGCCCAGCAGAAATATGATCGAATCGCCGGCGAGCACGCCGATGTACATGAGCACGGCCGTCGCGATCCAGGAACGCCCGTCGTCCTGCGCCAGCATGCCGGCCACGACGAGTACGATGTCCTCGGGCAGCGGCAGCCCCACGCCGCAAAGCAGCAGCAGGAGGAACGGACCCCAGAGGGAGAGGGATGATTCCTGTAACAGGTCGAGCAGCGATTCTAACATGCCAGGGAGGGCGCTTCTGCATGGATGACCGTCGCAGCCGGCCAGTGCAAGGCGTCGCGCTACGCGCACCGCTTCGCCTTCAAGTGCAGTGGCACGTATTTTCGACCGATGCGCCGCGGAGCGGTGGGTCGGTGAATCAGTGGTCGGTCGTCGGTGCAATCAGATGGTCGGATGGCCAGACGGTCGGATAATCGCACCAACGCAAAACCCGAAGCTCAGAACCCAGAACCGCGCGCGTAGCGCGACGTCTGAACTGGCCATGCGACGGGAAACGCCGTGACATGATCGGCATGACCGTACTCCGCGCGCCGATTTGGTTTTTCATTTTCGCGGTTGTCGCCAGCCCGGCCGTCGCGGCCTCGGATGCGAAGATCAACCGTGATCTCGTGCTCGAGATCGACGGCCGGAAAATCTTCCCCATTGGGTTCACGATGCCGCCGCTTCCGGACGCCGTGACGCCCGACGGACGAAACGGGATCGAGGAACTTGCCGCGGCGGGTGCGACCTTCATGCGTACGGGCGCGCAGGGCGGCGACTGGAATGAGGCGATCTTCCAACGCGAGCAAAAGTACCTCGATGCCGCCGCGAAGTACGGGCTCTACTGCATGCCGTTTTTGCGCGAGCGCAGCATGGTCGATTCCGACGCGAAGGAGGCGCAGCTCCGCGAACTCGTGCGCCGGTTCAAGGATCATCCCGGGCTCGGTGCGTGGAAAGGCGATGACGAACCGGAATGGGGCAAGCGGCCTTTGCCGCCGCTGATCCGCGCGCGCGAAATCGTGGCGGCTGAGGATCCTCATCATCCGCTCGTCATCATCCACGCGCCACGCGGCACAGTGAGTTCGCTGAAGCGGTACAATGTCACCGGTGATATCCTCGGGCTGGATATCTATCCGATCGGTTATCCGCCGGGCGCGAATTCGCTGCTGCCGAACAAGCACATCAGCATGGTCGGCGATTACACGCGAATGATGATCGAGGTGTCGGAACGCAAACAGCCCGTGTGGATGGTGCTCCAAATCGCCTGGAGCGGCGTCATCAAGCCCGGAAAAACGCTGCGGTTTCCGACCTTTCCGGAGGAGCGGTTCATGACCTATCACGCCATCATCAACGGTGCGCGCGGCCTGTTGTACTTCGGCGGCGGGCTCGAGTCATCGCTCTCAGAGGCAGACAGGAAGTTCGGCTGGAACTGGACGTTCTGGCGGCGTGTGCTGCGTCCGGTCATCGAGGAGATCGGTACCCACAGTCCGCTGTATCCGGCGCTCGTTTCCGCGGATTCGAAACTCCCAATCACGACGCAATCTGCGGGAATCGAATTGTGCGCGCGCGAGGTGAACGGCGAACTGTTCGTGCTCGCTTGCAAACGCGAAGGCGAAGCGGTGAACGCGCAGTTCACCGGGTTGCCCGCATCGGCCGGAGTGGGCGAGGTGCTTTACGAGTCACCCCGCAAGGTCGAGGCGAAGGCGGGCGTGTTCACCGACTGGTTCGCGCCGTTCGAGGTGCACGTTTACCGGTTCAAAATCTGATTCCTGGGAGCGCGGGCATCTTGCCCGCAATGAAAACTCCCTCGAACGAACCCATTGCGGGCGAGACCCGCCTTCGCCGAAGGCTTCGGCGGGCAGGACGCCCGCGCTCCCAGGCTCCGATTCGTGTCTACCGCAACGTCTTCTTCAGGAACTTGAGGCCCTTCACCGCGATGTCGTTCCGGTTCGGCTCGATCTTCCGCCAGATGGCGGCGGCGCGCGCGATGACCTTCACGTCGGTCGTGAACGACTCGATGACGACGTCGCCCTTGTAGCCGACGGACTTCAGCGCCTTCGCGATCGATTTCCAGTCAATGTGGTCGCCGCCGGGCGTGCCGCGGTCGCTGCCGCAGGCGTGGAAATGACCGAGGTTGCGACCGGCCTTCCGGATCGCGGCGGCTTGATCCTTCTGCTCGATGTTCATGTGGAACGTGTCGAGGTGGAGCTTCACGGCGGGCGAGCCGACCGCCTTCAGCAGTTTCAATCCCTGGTCGCAGGTGTTGAGGAAGTCCGTTTCGAACCGGTTCAGCGGCTCGATGCAAATCGTGACGCCTTTCGCCTCCGCGTGTTTCGCGAGCACCTTCAGGTTTTTGACCACGAGGTCCCACTCGACCTTCTGCTGCGCCGGCTCGACCGCGTCGGCCTTGCCGACGACCGAATACACCGGACCGATCAGCCGCGGGCAGCCGAGCTCGACCGCCTGATCAACCAGCGCGGTGCAGTAATCCATCGCCGTCTTCTGCTCCGCGTCCGTCCCGCGGAAATCACGGCCCGGGCCCATGGCCGCGCAAATGCTGCCGATGGCGAGCCCGGCTTTTTCCGCCGCCGCCCGCACCTTGGCGGGATCGATATGCGACGGGTCCTCGATGGGAATCTCGACGGTGTCGAAGCCCCAGCGCTTGAAGGTGCCGAAGAGCTTCGTGCTCTCGGTCGTGAATGGGGACGTGAACAGGAATGTGTTGATGCCGAATCTCATGGTGGTTGGGGAAGAACGTTGAAACGGATTGGAGGCGAAATGCCGAGCATGTTTGCAACGATTCCAACCCCGGAATTTTACAGGAGCAAACGGAGGAAACGGAGAGGACAAGGTTTCCGTCGTGCCCGCTCCGTTCCCTCTGTTGCCTCCTGTTGAATGGTTTGGTGCCGCGCGGTATCTGAGGAAACCCACCCCGTCGCTTCGCGACACCCCTCGCGAGCGAGGTTTTGGGCATTTCATCTTTCTCGTTCTCTTAATCCCTGGTCGCCTACGGCGCCGCCAAAGGCGGGTAAACTTTCTCTTTCTCTCGCGTTGGAAGGATGCGGCGAGACGTGGGTGTGTTGCTCAAACGCCTCCGGCGCTCACTCCACCGCGACCATCGCCTTGATTACGCCGGTCTCGGGTTTCAGCCAGCCGGGGAACTGCGCAATCATGTCGTCGAACCCGGCGCGGTGCGTGATCCACGGCTTCGTGTCGATCTTGCCGTCCTCGATCAGCTTGATGATCCGCGCGAAATCCCGCGACAGCGCGTTCCGCGAGCCCATGACGGTGAGCTCGCGACGGTGCATGATGGGCGCGTGGGGGAAGGTCAGCTCCTGCTGCGTGATTCCCACGTAGACGAGCCTGCCGCCGAACGCACAGTAGGCGAGCGCCTGGCTCATCGATTTGTCGTGACCGGTCGCATCGATGACCACGTCGGCCAGCTGACCGCGCGTGACCTCCTCGAGCCGCTTCAATTCGGAGCCGTCGCCCCGCGCGACGATCGTGTGATCCACGTGCAGCTGGTCGCGGCAGAACGCCAGCCGACCCTCATTGATGTCGAGCACGATGCAGGTCGCGCCCGCGACCTTGACGAATTCGATCGCCGAAAGCCCAATCGGACCGGCGCCGATCACAAGGACATGGTGCCCCGGCTGGACGCCGCCGCGATCGACCGCGTGGCAGCCAATCGCGAGCGTCTCGACCAGCGCGAGCTGCTCGTAGCTGAGCTTCCGCGAAACGTGGAGTTTTCGCGCGGGGAGGAGCATGCGCTCGCACATGCCGCCATCGCACATTACCCCGAGCGTCTGGTTCGTCTCGCAGCAATTGGTCAACCCGCGCCGGCACGCGTAGCAGCGCTGGCAGTTCAGGTACGGTTCGACCGAGCAGCGGTCGCCCGGCTGCACGTTGGTCACGCCCTCGCCGACGGCGATCACCTCGACCCCCAGTTCGTGCCCGGGAATCCGCGGATACGAGTAAAAGGGCATCTTGCCCATGAACCCGCCGTAATCCGTCCCGCAAATACCGATGCGGTGGATGCGCAGCAGCGCCTCGCCCGGGCCCGGTGCCTTCGGCTCGGCGATGTCGAGCGGACGAAACGACTGCGGTTTTTCAAGTTGGATGGCTTTCATGGTAAAGAGGGATTCGGGAGCGGACCGAGAAACTGGACCGCATCGACGGAAACGAATCCGTCGGTGCCGGCGTTGTCGACGCCGACCACGGCCGGCTTTTCCGCGGTAAAGCGAAATATGCCAACGGAGACGAAGTGCTGCCCGAGCGGCGGCGCGAGCTTTTCGTTCACGCGGACGGACGCGATGCCGTCCGCATGCTCGATCGTGACGGGTACGGCGCTGGCGCGATTCGGCGCCGCGGTGTAGGCGAATCGCACCTCGTAACGGCCGGTTTGTGGCAAAGCGACGGTGAAGCGCGCGGCCTTTTCTCCCTTGCCCGAGTTGCCGTCATGCCGGCTGCCGAGTTCGATCGGCGTGCCGTAGCCGCTTGCGACCCAGCTGCCCCTGTATTCCGCGGCCTCGTCATCGATGACGATCCCAGCAAGCGTGGTCACGGAGGTACCGGGCACGGCGAATTCCAGTACGGCCTTCTGCTCCCGCAGTTTCGCCTGCAGCGCTGCGACGTCAACCTCCTGGACCGGCACGTGGCCTGCGAGCGCGAGCAACGCCGCGACGCCGCTGGCATGTCCGAGCGCCATGTATTGCGGCTCCATGCGAAGTGAACAGTAGGCGATGTGCGAGGCGGACGCGCAGACGGGCACGAGGAGGTTTGCGCACTCGGCGCGGCGCGGCGTGATACAGCGGTACGGAATCTGATACGGCCGCACCCGCGCATCCTCGAACGAGCCTTCGTCCGTCACGGAACCGTCGGCTGTGACCACCCGCTGGACGATGTGGCAGTCGATCACGAACGAGCCCATGCCGATCGAGTCGGGCTTTGGGGTCGCCTTTTGCAGGTCCTGCTGGGTGAGCACCGCCGCGCCCACCATTCGCCGCGCCTCGCGCACGTAGAGCGCGTACGGCCAGTGGCCGTTGTCGACGAATTCGTCGCGGCACAACCCCCACGCATTGGTTTCGTCGCGCAGCCGCGCGGGGACGCGCTCGTCGTGGCCGACAAACCAGAGCATGCCCTGGATGTAATCGACGTGGTCCCGCCAAATCTGGTCACGCGTCGCGTAATCGCCATCGGGATACGAGACATTGCCGCCGGGATAATCCGTGGAGAAGAGTCCCTGGGCATTGAGATCGAATTTTCCATTGGCGACGTCGCCGAGATGAAACAACCGGCCAAAGCGCACGCCGGGAAACTCGCGGATGAGTCGCAGGAGCAGTTCGTAGCGCGTGGGATCGTATCGTGCCGGCTTGGGAAACGGGACGCGGTTGGCCGGGTTGCGCGTGACGACGAGGCGAAAGTTATATGCCTGCGTGAGTCCGTCGGCGCCGCCGGCCGGGGCGCGTGCTTCATTCACCCCGGAAATCAGTCGCCCCGCATCGTCGCGCGCGGAAATTTTCGCCGGCGTGCCGTGCACGTAGTGCGGGCCCTTGCCGCCGAGGCACGAACACTCGCTGCCCATTATTTCCGGCGTCTGCGGCCGGACCGGCATCGGGAGGAATCCCGCGAGCGATTCGCCGTAGGTGTCGCGACCTTCGCGGCCGACGACGCAGCTCACGCCGGCCCTCGGCATCAGATCGCCCTCGTAGGTCGCGTCGATGAAGACGGAGCCGGTGTATTCCGTCCCGTCCTCGGTCGTGCAGCGAACGATCCGGTTGCGGTCGCGGACCACGGTGGCGAGTCGCTGGCCGGTGACCACGTGGACTTTCGCCTCGGCGAGCATGGCCCGAAACGTCGCGAGGTTCACGTGCGGTTCGGCGAACCACATGGGCGTGCCCGGCTTGCTCGCGGCCGCGCGGGCGAAGAATTCGCGGGCGAATCCGCCGATGACCTTCTCGTTGCCGACATCGGTCCGCGTGAGCCCGCCCGTTACCATGCCGCCAATCCAGCGTGTCGGTTCAATCACCACGACGGACGCCCCGCCCCGCGCCGCCGTGATTCCGGCGGCGATGCCGGCCGGCGTGCCACCATAGATGACGACGTCGAACGTTTTTGCCTGGGCCGGCGACGTGGCGAGAAGCAGCGCGACGAGCAGCACTGCGGAATAGCGGCGGAAATCGCACATGGGCGATTATCGGCCGAAGCACGCCAACCGGGTGTAGCAGCCGACGTGAGGAGGCTGGCGCGTGCACATCGCACCGGGTTCACCAGCCTCGTTACCTCGGCTGCTACCCGGAGTGTCTGCGTGCACCTGCATCGCGGCGCGTCGCTAATTGTTTTCCGGCAGCCCCTCGAGGTGCCCGAGGTTTTTCACCGGGGCGAAGATCGCCTGCACCTCGGCGAGCAACTGCCGATCGATCGGCTCCGCCGCCCACTGTGCCCACTTGCGAATGTTGTCCGGGTTCGCGCTGCCCGCGACCGTGGTCGTGATGTCCGGATGCTCGAGCGAGAACTGGAGCGCCAGTTTCGCGATGTCGACGCCCTTGCCCGCGCAGTGCGCCGCCGCTTTTCGCGCCGCCGCCTTCACCTTCTCCGGCTCCTTCAACCACGCCGGCAGCGGTGCGTTCGTGAGCAGCCGCGCGCTGAACGGCCCGGCGCTCATGACGCCGACGCCCCTGGCCGTGAGATACGGGACAATTTCGTCGGCAAACCGCGTGTTTTGCAGCGTGTATTGGTTGTAGCTCAGCACGCAGTCGACCTTCGTCTGATCGAGGATGAACCGGAAAATCTTCATCGGGTAGCCGCTGAACCCGATGTAGCGGACCTTGCCCGACTGCTGGATTTTGCGGAGCGCGGGAATTGTCTCGTCGACGATCTGCTGCATCGGGACGAACTCGATGTCGTGGCAGAGAATGATGTCGAGGTGATCGGTGCCGAGTCGGTGCAGGGAGACGTCGACACTTTCGGCGACCCGCTTCGCCGAGAAGTCGAAGTGCTTGAGATCGTAACGCCCGAGCTTTGTGCAAAGCGTGTAGCTCTCGCGGGGCACGCCGCGCAGCGCGATCCCGAGCAGGACTTCGCTCATGCCGCGGCCGTAAAACGGCGAGGTGTCGATGAAGTTGAGTCCGCAGTCGAGCGCCACGCGGACGCTTTTCACGGCTTCCTCGAATGTCACGCTGCGAAATTCAGCGCCGAGCGAGCTGGCGCCAAAACTTAGAATCGGAAGCTGGAGATCAGTCTGGCCAAGGCGGCGGGTTTGCATGGAGAGAATTTTGAATTCCTAAGCCCCGACCAGGCCAACCGCGAATGAACACGAATGAACGCGAATCTCAGCGGACAGGAGGAATGGTCGGCGGCGCGAGTTAAAGATTGCAGAGCGTAGGTTGTGTTGGGTTGTCCTGGGTCGAAAACTTGCCACTCGTCACCTGTCACTTTTAGCCGCCCGTCCGGCATCCCACGGTCAGCAGGACGTTGGCCCACAAGGCCTGATCGGCGGTTTGGATTGTCAGCACGTGGTCGGGGCTTTCGACGTGTTTGTAGAAATCCCACTTTAGAACGGGCTCGAGTTTCAGTTTCGTGCCGGCCGCGGCGAGCGCCGCGCGATATTCGTTCCACACCGGCGGCTCGCCCTTTTGCGCATACGGATCGTCGGGGGGAATCCCCATCGTGTTCACCTGATCCACCGGCACGGCGCTGAGCAGTGCGCGAAGGACCTGGACGACCGTGACGACACCGGGGCTCAGGTTGAGCGAGATCAGCTCGGCATTGGGCCCGCGCTTGGTTGAGGCGGGGTAATTCCCGTCGGCGATCAGGATCTTCGCGTGGTGGCCGGCGCGGGCGACGACGCGGAGGATTTCGGGGTGAATGAGTGTGGTCTTGAGCATGACGTGAAAAACCAGCGAGTCGCCGCCTCAGAGCAATTCAACCACGGATTTCACGGATGACGACGGATCGCGAATTGGTTCATCCGTGGTCGTCCGTGTGATCCGTGGTTGCCCCTTCATGAAACTTGAACTGTTCACAATGAGTTTCGCTATTCATGCGCGACGTTCCGCCGGAATGCGTCCATCGTCTGCCGGGCGGCGGCAGCCGGGTCCGGCAGCGGGAGTATTTCCGCCGAGAGATAGCCAGCGTATTTGATCTCGCGCAGCGCAGCGATGATGGGCGCGATGGCGGTCTGGCCCATGCCGATCGCGCGGCGGTTCGAATCGGCGAAATGAACATGCCCGAGCATCGGACCGGCCTCGCGGATGGCCGCGGCCGAATTCGCCTCGTCGATGTTCATGTGGAAAAGGTCGCCGAGAATCCGGATGTTGCGCGTGCGCAGGGTTCGCAGCCAGGCGGCGGTGTCGCCGAGCCGGTTGAGGAGATTGGTCTCGTAACGATTCAGCGGCTCGTAGAGCAGCGGCACGCCGCGGCTGGCAGCGTGTTCGCCGAGTTCCTCGAGCGACTCCGCGAGCCAGCCGAGCGCCTGGTCGCGGCTCACCTCGTTTTCCCACCGGCCCTGCATCGAGCCGATAATCGCCGGTGCGCCGAACCGCGCACCGAGATCGATGATGATGCGCACAAACTGGCGCGCCCTCTGACGCGACTCCGCCGAGCGATGCGAGAGCGTGAGCTTGTGCACGACCCAGCCCGCGCCCGTGCCGACGGCGGCGACGCGAAGACCGTGGCGCTGCGTGAGCTCCGGCAGGGTGGCCAGCTCGGGCGCATCGGCGCCGGGCGGAAACACCTCGACTGCATCGAAGCCAAGCGCCGCCGCCTGCGCGAATGCGTCAGCGAGCCCGTTGGAGAAGACAAAAGGTCCACCTTTGGTTTCGGGGACCAGCGACACCGTGATGGCTGAGCGCATCGGAACGCCAACAAGACCGCAAACGCGCCACCGCGATCAACGTCAAAAAGCGAGGCGCCGTTTTAGGCGGATCGTGGTGAAAGGAAGGAACGCAGTCGTGATTGGCGCCTCGCTAAGTGTCCGCTGCGCGGACGGTCGAGCTCGATTGGCGTGGCATGGGTTTCCCATAAAGGGCGCGGCCGTTGTGCATTTCACGGGCCGGATGCCCGTGCCACTCGGAAATCACGGGCGGGACGCCCCGGCCACGCGCGACCACGGGCAGAATGCTGGGAGACGCCCGTGTTACTCGCGAACGCGGGCAGGCTGCCGGGCAGGATGCCCGTGCCACTTCCAAACCGCGGGCGAGAGGCCCGCGCTGAGTTCCCCGCTTCCTTGCGCTCGACACCGCGGCTGAGGTCGTCGCATCGTGCTGCGTGCGCCGGTAAAACCGATTCGCACCTTCGCCGAAACGCATGAATCCCCGCCCATCGCACTGTTGCCCGCCAACTCCGCAAGGCAGCCGTCGCGATTTTCTCCGTCTCACCGCTACCGCCGGCGGCTGTCTTTCGCTCGGGCTGCTTGGTGGTGGTTGCGGCGCCCGTCGTGATGTGAAGGTGATCAAGCTCGCGCACGGGCTCGACCAGCAGCACAGCGTGCACAAGGGCATGCTCTTCATGGGCGGCCGGCTCGCCGAAAAATCCGGCGGCACGATGCGGGTGGACGTCTACTCGAGCGGGCAGCTCGGCAGCGAACGCGAATGTCTCGAACTCGTGCAGCTCGGCGGACTCGCGATGACGAAGGTGTCGGCCAGCGTGCTCGAGGGCTTCGCGGCCGAGTTCAAGGTCTTCGGGCTGCCGTATCTTTTTCGCGACAAACCCCACAAGCTCGCGGTGCTGCAGGGGGACATTGGCCGGGAGATTCTAGCTTCGCCGCAGTCGAAATTCATGCGGGGGCTGTGTTACTACGAGTCTGGCAGCCGGAGCTTCTACACGAAGCGGCCCGTCCGCACGCCCGAGGATTTGAAGGGGCTCAAGATTCGCGTGCAGGAAAGCCCGATGGCTTTCGCGCTCATCCGCGCGTTCGGTGCGTCCGCAACGCCAATTTCGTGGGGCGAACTCTACACCGCGCTGCAGCAGGGCGTCGTGGATGGCGCGGAGAACAATCCGCCCAGCTTCCACCTCGCGAAGCACTACGAGGTCTGCCGGTTTTATTCGCTCGACGAGCATACGACGGTGCCGGACGTGGTGCTCGTCAGCACGCATTTCTGGGCGAGCCTGACGCCACCGCAGCAGCAATGGCTGCAGGAGGCGGCGGATGAATCCGCCGCGCACCAGTGGGAGCTCTGGGAGGAGTCGACCGCGACATCCCTCGCCGCGGTCGAGAAGGACGGGGTGGAAATCATCCGGCCCGACAAGGCCGCATTCGCGGCGAAAGTCGCCGAACTCCATGAAAACGTGAAGAAGGATCCCATTGTCGGGCCGCTGGCCCGGCGGATTGCGGAGGTGAAATCATGATAAGGGACAAAAGGACCAAGGGACTAAGGGACCAAGGGACTAAGGGACTAAGGGACAAAGAGGCTAAGGGGCCAAGGGACCAAGGGTCTGAGATCGCTTGTAGCGGAAGCCGTGAGGCTTTCGCCGCTCCGGACGAAACGCTCACGCGTTCCGCTACGTTCCAGCCGCGTCGCTCGACGTCTCGATATGAAACGACTCCGTGAGGTAATCGACGGGCTGCTCGGCTGGTCCATCTGCCTGCTGATGGCCGTGATGGTCATCAACGTGCTGTGGCAGGTCTTCACCCGCTTTGTCCTCCGGCATCCGTCCAGCTTTACCGAGGAAGCCGCCCGTTACATGATGATCTGGGTCGGTCTATTGGGGTCGGCCTATGCCAGCGGCAAGAAGGCGCACCTCGCACTCGATCTCGTCACTGCGCGGTTGCACGGAGCACGGAAACGGGCCTCCGAGTTGTTCATCCATTCGATGGTGCTGTTGTTCGCGCTGGCCGTGCTCGTCGGCGGCGGCGGCCGGCTGGTCTGGATTCAGCTGAAGCTCGGCCAGCAGTCGGCTGCCTTGGAGGTGAAACTTGGATACATCTATCTCGCGGTGCCGCTGGCCGGCGTGTTCATCGCATTCTATAGCATCCTCGCATTGCGCGAGGCGGCCCGTGGTCACAACGATGCGGCGCACCCACCCTCAGGGCTGAACTGACATGAACGAAGCGCTCATCCTTGGCGTGGTCTTCGTGGTGCTGTTGCTGGCGGGCGTGCCGATCTCGTTTGTCATCGGCACCGCGGCGGTGGCGGCGCTGCTGATGTCGCTCGACCCCGCCGCGGCGGTGACGGTCGTGGCCCAGCGGATGGCCACCGGGCTCGACAGTTTTGCGCTGCTGGCGATTCCGTTCTTCATCCTGTCGGGGCAACTGATGAACCGCGGCGGCATTGCGCGGCGGTTGATTGATTTGGCGAAAGTGATTGTGGGCCGGCTGCCCGGTGGGCTCGCCTACGTGAACATTCTCGGCAGCATGCTGTTTGGCTCCATCTCCGGTTCGGCGGTCGCGGCGGCGGCGGCGATTGGCGGCGTGATGACGCCGCTGATGAAACGCGAAGGCTACAACCGCGAGTTCTGTGCCGCGGTCAACATCACGTCGGCGCCGATCGGGCTGCTGATTCCACCGAGCAACATCATGGTGGTGTATTCGCTCGCAAGCGGCGGCGTGTCGATCGCAGCCCTCTTCCTCGCGGGTTACGTCCCGGGAATCCTGCTCGGCCTGGCGTTGATGCTCGTGGCCGGCGTGATTGCGAAACGGCGAAAGTACCCGGTGGGCGAGAAAGTGGCGATGGGCGAGGGCGTGCGAATTTTCCTGGCGGCGGTGCCGAGCCTGCTGCTCATCGCCATCGTGATGGGCGGAATCATTCTCGGGTGGTTCACGCCCACGGAGGCAAGCGCGATCGCGGTCGCCTATACATTTGTCCTCTCGGTTTTGATTTATCGCGAAATCAGGTGGAGCGAGTTGGCGCGGCTGTTCACCGATTCCGCCGCCACGACGGCGATCGTGCTGCTGCTGGTGGGCACCTCCATGGGCATGTCGTGGGTGATGTCGTCCGCCAACATTCCGCAGACCATCACCGAGATGCTGCTCGCCCTCACGCATGACAAGGTCCTGCTGCTGCTCATCATCAACGTGCTGCTGCTCGTCGTCGGTACGTTCATGGACATGACGCCCGCCGTGTTGATCTTCACGCCGATCCTGCTGCCCGTGGTGATGAAGTTCGGCATGACTCCGCTTCACTTCGGCCTGGTGCTCATTTTCAACCTCTGCATCGGGCTGTGCACGCCGCCGGTCGGCAACTGTCTGTTCGTCGGTTGCAGCGTCGCGGAAACGACCATCGCGAAAGTGTGGCGGCCCCTGCTGCCATTTTTCTTTGCGATGTTTGTGGTGCTGATGGCCGTCACCTACTGGCCCGCGCTTTCGCTCGCGCTGCCGAAGGCACTGGGTTTCTGAGGGCGGAGGCGCGGAGGCGCGGAGGGGCGGAGGGGCGGAGGGGCAGAGGACAGATGGTCGGATGACCAGGTGCTCAATTTGCCAGCTTGATCGCGGCGAGCTTCTTCAAGGTCCCGACGTCCCGTGGCGATCTAACGACAAGCCGGACTCCCGTTCCATCCGGGTATTTCGGCGCGATTTCCAAGGCATGAACGATTCTACGAGGCAGCGGAGTTTTCCTCGCCGCGAGCATCGCCTTGTCGCCGAGAATAAAGAGCACGTTGAAGCAGTCCTCACTTGGAGAGAGCCACACGATGGTTCGGTCCTTCCGCTTGACGCGTAACGTCCAGCCCCATTTCGGTGAGTGGCATTTCCATTCGTGCACGTTCACCCCGTACATCTGGGCGAGGCCCGACAGCAGTTGATCCCACGTGGTTCTGGCCGGACCGAGGGCAACGGATAGCTCGGCGTCGGTTGGCTGGGCCGTTTTTCCGATGAAGGCGTTCGCAGGCATGGAAAACTGGACGCGTCGCTTCTACACCCGCTACCGGGAAATGAGAGCTGAAATTCCTTCATTTCTTCTTCCCCGAATATTCCGGCGCGAGTTCGAGCCGGAAGAAATCGCGGGCGTTCGCGAAGCAGATGTTCTTCACCATCGCGCCGACTGTTTTCAGATCGTTCGGCATCTCGCCACGCGCCATGTCCTGACCGAGCAGGTTGCACAGCGTGCGCCGGAAGTATTCGTGCCGCGGATAACTGACGAAGCTGCGCGAATCCGTGATCATGCCGACGAAGCGCGAGAGCAGCCCGATGTTCGACAGCGCGTTCAACTGCCACTCCATGCCTTCCTTCTGGTCGAGGAACCACCAGCCGCTGCCGAACTGCACTTTGCCGGGAATCGAACCGTCCTGGAAATTGCCCGTCATCGCGGCGAACGCGTAATTATCCCGCGGATTGTTGTTGTAGATGATCGTCCGCGGCAGCTGGTCGGTCGAGTCGAGGGCATTGAGATACCGCGAAAGCGCCGACGCCTGCGGGAAGTCGCCGATCGAGTCGAACCCCGTGTCGGGCCCCAGCTTCGTCAACAGCCGGGTGTTGTTGTTGCGCAGCGCGCCGAGGTGGAGCTGCTTCGTCCAGCCGCGCGCCGCGTCCCAGCGGCCGAATTCGAGCATCAGATACGAGCCAAACCGCGCCGCCTCCTCCGCGGACGCCGCGCGACCGCCGCGCACCGCGTCGAACACCATCCGCGCCTGCGCGTGCGTGCACGGCTCCGACAGTGCGCGGTCGAGTCCATGATCGGACACGCGGCAGCCGGCGGCGTGAAAATCGTCGTGTCGTTTCTTTAGCGCGCTCAGCAGATCGTCGAACGACTTGATCCCGTTCGCCCCGCCGGCTGCGCCCGCCAGTTTGTCGACCCACGGGTTGAATGCGGCGGCATTCGTGACGCCCAGCGCCTTGTCCGGCCGGAATGCCGGATACACGCGAGCCTTCAGTTTGCCGGGATTGCGGCGGATCGCCTCGTGGTGCTGAAGCGAGTCCGCCGGATCGTCCGTCGTGCACACGGCCGCGACGTGTGAATTGTTGAGGAGATCGTGCACGCGTAGCTTCGGCAATTTCGCGTTGGCCTGGTGCCAGATTTTCTCCGCCGACTTGCCGTCGAGCAGCCCGGTCACGCCAAAGTACGTCTTCAGCTCCAGGTGTGTCCACTGGTAGAGCGGATTCCGCAGCGTGTGCGGTACGGTCTCGGCCCAGGCCTGGAACTTCTCGCGCGGGGTCGCGTCGCCGGTGACGAATCGCTCCGGCACCCCGTTCGCGCGCATCGCACGCCATTTGTAGTGATCACCGCCGAGCCAGAGTTCGGCCAGGTCGGCAAACTGGTGGTTGCGCGCAATCAGATCCGGCGGCAGGTGGCAGTGATAGTCGAAAATCGGTTCGCCCGCCGCGTAACGATGATAGAGATCGCGCGCCTGCCTCGTGGTGAGCAGGAAATCGTCGTGGATGAAGTTGCGTGTGGCCATGAGAGGGGAGGGCGGTGGAAGCGGACGGGGCGTGTCACCGTAAAACCTGCGCTGGAGAGCATTGATGCCGATCCGTGTAGCGGAACGCGTAAGCGTTTCGTTTTTCGGAACCTGATTCGGCGAAACGCTCACGCGTTCCGCTACAAGGGGCATTTTGGGGCCACCGCATTTTATTTCGAAACGTCGTTCAGCATTTCGGCCAGCGACGTGTAACGCTCGAGCAGCTTGCGCGCGGCGGCACAGGTGGCGGCCGGAGCGAGGCGCGTGTTTTCCGCGAGGAAGATGATGTAGCTCGCGATGTTTCGGGAAAAGTTCAGCCGGCCTTCGTCGCTGATGGAATAGAACCGCGCCCGCTGCCGGTATCCCGCCGGCGTATGATCACCGAGCGCCGTCTTAACCGCGCTGCCGTTGCCGGCCAGCACGTACAGGAAATTGTATTCGAACCAGAACATGTGGTCCGGGCTCGGCGGCAATGACTCCAGCGCCAGCCGCGTCACCGTTGGATTCGCAAACACGTTCACGTCCCGCCCGGCTTTGCCGAGCGCGTCGGTGATGAACACGCGGGCCATTTTCTGCTCCGTCAGGTCGACGCTGAACGCACCGCTTTGCGCGAGCTCGATGGTGAACTTGTACCAGTCGCGCCACAGCGCTTGATCCGCGGGATTCTTTGAGGCGAACAGCGCCCGGCCCATCTCGTAGGTGTAGCGTCCGCTCGTCTTGATTTCCAGCCGGCTGCCCGTTACCTCGCCCATGACCTGGTAGTTCTCCGCCGATTTTCCCGAGCCCGAATGAAATCCGATGCTCGCGCCGAACTGCCGGCACACGCCCCACTGCTTCTCGATCAGCGCGCGCAGGGCCGCGTTGTCGAGATACGGCATGTTCTTCTGGAAACCGAAGGCCGGCGCGACGAAGTGGATCTTCATCCCCAGCGCTTCGCATAGCGCCAGCATGATTGCCGTCGTCTCCGGCGTCGTCAGCCCGGGCAGCTCGTCGATTGACAGCTCGCGCAAATACCCGCGACCGGCATCGGTGGTGAAATGGCCCGCCCGCGCGGCGGCGTATTTCTCGTCGCGCCGCTTCATTTTTTGCAGCGCCGGCCACACGTAGGCGAGCAGCCGCGCGTAATCGTTTTCGTTCAATGCGAGCCCCGCGGAGCCGACGCGTGTCTTCACCTTGTCCACCAGTGCCGCCGGGACGTTGGTGCGGACCCACGCCGTGGCGTCGTCCGGCACCTTCGTTTGTGCGAGCTCCGGCGACAGATCGAATGTGATATAGCTCGCCAGCAGGCAGCCCTTGACGAGCGCGTCCTCGCGGTGATCGAACTTGCCGCCGATCGGCTGGTGATCGGCGTTGAAGCTCCACGCGATGCCGCGCCGGTGGAAGCCGGTCTTCAGTTTCGTCAGCACGCAGCCGTGGCTCATGCCCTCGACGCTCTGCCCCTGGTGGCCTTCGGGCACGTTCGTGCCGATGAAGGGGAACGGCACGGTGTCGAGCTGGCCGGCGAGCATCACGTCCACATCGAAGACGAGCTCGCGTGGAATCGAATTCTGGTTCGCCGTGACGCCGATGCTCAGGGCGCTCATCGCCCAGTCGACCGCGGGCCAGTGCAGCGTGGTGAACCGCGCGCCAATGCCCAGCGTGGTCTGGCCGAGTTTTTCCGTCGCGGTGGGGAAGATCGTGCTGCGCGGATTATGCTCCTGCACGAGGTTCTTGAGCCGGAGAAGATTCGCGAACGTGGCGGGAAATGCCATCGCGCCGTCGGGCAGCGCCGCGCCGTCGGCCAGCGCGTCGGTCCTGCCTTCGAGCCGCCAGGCGCAGTCGCCCGCGGCATTTTCCAGCAGCGTCCAGCCGCCGGCCTTGGTTTCAAACCGGCTCTTGGGGTAGAGCTTCAGCGCCTTGCCGGTCGCGAGTTCCGCGCGCAACGCCGGCCAGTCGAGACAGAAGTCGGGACTCACGCACGGGTTGGTCGCGATACGAAGATTGTTCTCGAGCAGGAAACGATTGATGGCGGACATGAGCTGGTGAACGCGAAGGGCTGAAGTCGCTCAGATAACGCGGCGGCTGACAAGGCTGAGGTTTTCGCAGGTTTTCGCTGCTGCGAAAACCTAGGATACAGACGAAGATGCTTCTGCTCGTAGCGGCGAGCGCCAGCGAGCCGACGTTTTCGCTGCGGCGAAAACCTAGGATCAAAACACTCCGCGATTTGCCAATGCGCGGGTCACGAGGGAGTTCATCTAGGTTTTCGCAGCAGCGAAAACCTCAGCAGCGAAAACCTACCTAACGGTCCCAGTTTTCCTCCGTGTCCTTCAGCAGCTGCTGGAGAACGGGGAATCGCAGTTCGCCGTAGTTCAGCGCGTAGCGCAGCTTGCCGGAGCGAAAAACCCACGTCGCGGGAATCCACGTGAGTGGTAGGCCCATGAATGACGTCGCCTTCTCATCCACCCGCGTCGACGTGTTAGGATGCATCACCAGTCGGAAATTTTTTTGCTTCGCGATCCCGTTTTTGGCGAGCAACGCACGACCGTCGCCCTGGTCGCGACTCCACACGGTCACGAAAATAAATTTCACGTTGGGGTTGGCGGAAATGAACTTCGCCCAGGTTTCGTTCGAGAGCTCCGCGTTGCAGTTCGGGCACCATGGGGCCCAGAAATGCACGACACTCGTCTGGTCCGGCGCAACGGCTTCGGCGACCTGTTTCTCCACGGGAAGCCATTCCGCCGCGCGCGAGAGGACGAGTGAACCGAAGTACACTGCGAGCCACACGAGTCGTTTCATCGCCGCACCCTAGCGGGCTCGGGATCCGCTGCAACCGTGCGGCGGCAGTGGCTGCGGCTTCCAGCCGCAGATGGTTCGGATTTTCCATCGGCCTTTCGTAGCAGCGGAGGTGACGACGCTGAAGACGGCGACCCACCGGCGATCTCTTCCTGATCCCGACCCGATCTGCGGCAAGGATGCCGCAGCCACTTCAAACCAGATCACAGCGCACCGCATTTCCCACCGATGCCGCAGCCGCTTGGCCCAACCAGACCTGCGGCAACCTCCGCCGTCGCTCCCCACCGCCGGCGCAAATCGCGAAAAAATCCGCGATGAACTCGCGTGCCAACTCTCGCGGTCGGCGCGTTCGCCCCGGCCGCGTTGTGACGGACCCTCGGAACGCGATCGCTACTGCTTCGCGGGCGGCGACTCTTTCTTCGGCGGCGGGAAGGTTATGTTCTTCGTCGCCGCCTCCATCTCGCGCAGGGCGCGCTCCAACACTTCCGTATCCGAACCGCCACTGCGCACGACCGGTGCACCAATGGAAAAATCGATGGTGGCGCGGTCCTGAATCGGAACGACCATCTCGGGCGCGAGCCGCGTCGGTGGCGGTATGACGACGCGCGGAAGCTCGACCGAGGGCGGTTTCGCCACGACGAAAGGCACGGCGGGCGCCGGCCGCTCGATGCCGCGTTCGCGCGCTCTCTCCACGTTGCGCTGCGACTTCGGGGTGGGTACCGGCGCCGGTTGCCGGCTCCAAAAATAAAATGCGACCGCTGTCACCGCCGCAATCACCGCCCAGAATATGCGAAGTTTCATGCGCGTGATTGGTTGTGCCGCAGTGTGACGAGTCTTCGTCGAAGGGCCAGCGATTTGAGAAGAACGCGAGATGGGAAGAACGCGAGATGGGAAGAACGCGAGACGCGGAAGACGCGGAAGAACGCGAGACGCGGAAACGGCAAAAAGAAGAAACGGCAGAAAGAAGAAACACGGAGACACTGAAAGACGGGAAGAACGCGAGACTTGGAAAACGCGGAAGAACGCGAGATAGCGGAAGAACGCGAGATAGCGGAGAACGCGAGACGTGCGGTTTGCCGGTGTCTCGCTTGTCTCGCGTTCTTACGCGTCTTACGTATCTTGCGTTCTTCCGGAATTATCGCGGAAATCGCGCCTGCACTTCGGCGAGGGTGAGGCCGTCGATTCGTACCACCTTCTGCCGGGAGGTGTCGCCTCGCAACAGCGTGACGGCGCGACGCGGCACGCCAAATTCCCCGGCCAGGAACTCGCACAATTCGTCGTTCGCGCGACCGTCGAGCGGCGGCGCGTGGACCTTCACCTTGAGCGCATCGCCCAGCCAGCCGACGACCTCATTTCGCGGCGCATTGGGAATCGCTTTGATCGCAAGTATGCAGGCGTTGGCCACGGCGAAATGTTCTCACCAGCGCGTGGTCGTTAGTCCAAGACATTCTCCTACGCGCCGATTTTGAAATCTTGAAACCAGCTCCACGGACTCGACTTCGACCTCTGGTTTTCTGACCTCTGACCTCTGACGTCTGACCTCTGACGTCTGTCTGCCGCCCCCACCGGACAGCCGCGTCATAACCTCCGGCTGCCCTTGCCTCACCCGGCCGACTCTAGTTTGCTGGCGCACTCGATGACCGATGACATCGAAGTCGAGCCAGCCACGCAGACTTCGCCGCGCCATCTTGCGCCAGGCGACGTTGGCCTCGTCACGCCGCGTGACTTCGTTTACAGCCAGCCGTTCACCTTCAAGAGCGGGCAGGTCATCCCCGGTTTCACCCTGCGTTATGAAACCTATGGCACGCTGAGCGCGACGCGGGACAATGTCGTCCTAATTTGTCACGCGCTGAGCGGCGATCACCACTGCGCGGGCTGGCACTCACCCGACGATCGCAAGCCGGGCTGGTGGAACAATCTGATCGGCCCCGGCAAGGCCGTCGACACGGGGCGGTTCTTCGTCGTCTGCGCGAATGTTCTCGGCGGCTGCCAGGGATCGACCGGCCCGTCCTCAACCAACCCGGAGACGGGGCGGCCCTACGGCGTGATGTTTCCCTTCGTGACCATCCGCGACATGGTGCGCTCCCAAAAACTGCTGCTCGATCATCTCGGCGTGGTCGAGTTGCAGGCGGTGATTGGCGGATCGATGGGTGGCATGCTGGCGCTTCTTTTCGGCATCGAGTATCCGCGGTTTGTCCGCCGCGTGGTCGCGATGGCGACGACGGCGCGCGAAAGCGCCCAGGCGATCGCATTCAACGAGGTCGGCCGGCAGGCCATCATGCAGGATCCAGCGTGGAATCATGGCGATTATCCACGTGACAGCGGCCCGCGCGTCGGCCTCGCGATTGCCCGGATGATGGCGCACATCACCTACGTTTCCGATGCGAGCATGGATCGGAAATTCGGCCGGCGAAAAAAGAACAGCGCGCATGCCGATGCGTACACCTTCGAACCGCAATTCGAGGTCGAGGGCTACCTGCGATATCAGGGCCAGAGTTTCATCAACCGGTTCGACGCGAACTCGTACCTGTACATCACGCGCGCCCTCGATCAATTCGATCTCGCCCACGCGTATGGTTCGCTCGAAGGGGCCTTTTCCCACGTGGAGGCGGACACGCTGGTGGTCGGGTTCACCAGCGACTGGCTGTTTCCACCCGAACAGAATCGTGCGCTCACGCTCGCGCTGCTGCGAGCGGGCAAGCGCGCGAGTTACGCCGAACTCGCGACCGATCTCGGGCATGACTCGTTCCTGCTCGAGTCCGACGAACTGTACACGCTGATCCGGGGATTCCTCGAGCGTGACCAGCCGTATGTCTTCGACTACAGCATCTGAAACCGCGAGCCATCCGGCCCCGCGCCATGATCCTCACCCCCGGCAATCCCCCGCTGGCCCGTCGCGTTTTCCCGGCGCTGTTTTCCCGCGCATGAAGACGAACGGCTCCAAGCTGGTGGAGAAGCGGACGGTCGACATGCAGATCATCGGGGACTGGGTCGAGCCGAACACGCGCGTACTCGACCTCGGCTGCGGCGCGGGCGCGCTGCTCGATTACCTCGTGCAGACGAAACACGTCTCGGCGGCCGGCGTGGATCTCGAACTGGTGAAGATCACCTCGTGCGTGCGGCGGGGACTTTCCGCCTATCAGGGCGACATGACCACCTTCATGCGCGCATTTCCCGACAAGCATTTCGATCGCGTCATCTGCTCGCGCACCGTGCAGGAGCTGGCGGATCCGCGCGGGGTGATCCTGGAGGCGTTGCGCGTCGGGCGGGCGCTGACGGTCGGTTTCGTCAATCACGCGTTCTGGAAAAACCGCGTGAACATGCTGCTGCGCGGCCGGAAAATCCGGAACGAGGTCTACACCACGGAATGGTTCGAGAGTCGTCCGGCGAATCCGGTGGCGATCGCGGATTTCGAGCATTTTTGCGCGGTCGAGGGAATCCAGATCGCGCGCCGCGTGCATCTCGCCGGCAACTGGCGGACGCCGTGCCGCACGATGCCGAACTTGTTTGCCGGATACGCGCTCTACGATCTCGCGCGCTAGTAGCGCACCGGGCTCTGCCTGGGAGCGCGGGCCTCCGGCCCGCCCCGGCACATTGCGGGCGGGACGCCCGCGCTCCCAAGGGCTACGGCAGCCCAACCGCGCCGATGTCGCCGTGGGTCAGCGTTTCCCAGACGATGTGATTCATGTCCGCGCCGGTGGGCCGATTCGTTGGCAGCATCTTTGCCATTTTCGGCAGCGCAATGTGGAGCCGGTGGTGGAAATGATTGAACGCGATCTCCCACGTCGGCTGGAGGGAAAACTCGAGGTTCGGCGGTGGCTTCGCACCGTTCGGCGGCAGGAACTGCGCCTGAAATTCCATTGCGGCGATGATGCGTGCGCCCTGCTCGGCATAGAGATCGAGGCCCTGCTGGCGCGCGGTTTCAGCCGCGTTGACCATCGAGGCGAATCCCATGTTGGCGTGATGGGCGTCGCGCATCGATTCCTGCAGCAGTCCATCGACGAACGGCGTGGAAATTCCCTTGTTGCTCCAATACGGCATCTCGCCATTCGGCGGGAGGACGGGCGTCGGTCCATCGCGGCTCAGGTAAATGTACGCGGGCGCACGGCCGCGCCACATCTTCACGCCGGCATCGAAAAGCGCGCGGTCCTCGTTGAACACGCCGATGTTGATCAGCGCTTCGCTCATCGCGAGTTCCTTGTTCCCGTTCTCGGACGAGCCGCCGATGATCGACGGGACGTATTGCTCCCGGAGCATTTTTTCGAAACGCGCGCTGTCGTCGGCCGCCCAGCCATCAAAGGTATGCCGGATGATTTCCGCTGCCCGCGGCCACACCGAGGCGGTCCACGCCGCCTGAATCGGCCCGTTGTTGTTGGTATGCCCGCCCGTCAGCGTGCGGGCCCACGCGTTCATGATCTCGATCGCGTTGCGCGCATACTCCGGCTTGCCCATTACGTACCAGGCCAGCGCTTGGGAGTAAGCCGCGGCACTGTCGCGGCGTTCGTCCTTGCAGCCCAGATCGGGTCGCGAATAAGAACCGCATTCCACGGTGGCGCGCGGGGTCGGCTTATAAGTCAGGGCCGCGTATGGGCTCGCGAGCATGGCGGCGAACGCCGTTTTCTGCGGCTCGATGCCGCCCGCCACGCGCTGCTTGATCAGATCAAGCTGCGCGCGATTGAGCAGCACGCCCGGGTGCCGAAAATCGCTGGCCGCCGCGTCGAGACCGAACGTGGAGAGCAGGAGGAATATCAGGGCGCGTCGCAGCATGTCGGAGAGTCCGGTCAGGTAATAGCGCGGCCGGGTGCCTTTGAGACAACAACGCTCGCGGCTTAGCCGTATGGATTCAGTGGACAACCGCGAATGAACGCGAATGGACGCCAATTCCATGCGAGGAGGGGGAGGATTGCCCAAGGGAAACCATGGTCACCGTTTGGTTGATCGTTTCCATGCTCCCCCAAAACGTCTTCTCCATTCGCGTGAATTGGCGTCCATTCGCGGTTGAACTGAATTGTTCCGGCTTGGTCAGGACCGTAATTTAAGGTGAGAAATCCGCGGGCTGTCCCAATCCGGTTCTCCGCTGCTATTATCGTTTGGGCCACCACTCCATGCGCTCCCATGGCTGATTATTCTTCCCGTCGCAATTTCCTGAAAACCGCGGCGTTGTTCCCGGTCGTCGCCACGGCCGGTGCGAGCCGCGCGAGTGCCGCGATCGCACCGCCGAAGCGTGTCGGCGGGCCCAGCCTGAGGATTTCGCTCAACGCGTATTCCTTCGCGAAATTGCTGAACGATCGGCTCCAGGAGCGCGGCCCGGGCATGAGCCTGCTCGAACTCGCCGAATTCTGCGCGCGGCAGGGCTTCGACGGGATCGACATCACGGCGTATTATTTCCCCGGCTACCGTGAGCGCCAGCCGCCGCCCGACGCGTTCGTCTTCGAGGTGAAGAAGCGGTGCTTCGAACTCGGCCTCGGGATCAGCGGCACCGGCACAGGCAACAATTTCACCACCGCCGACAAGGTCGCCCGCGCCCGGGACGTCGAGTGGGTGAAACGCGGCGTGGAGCTGGCGGCGAAGCTGGGCGCGCCGGTCCTGCGCGTTTTCGCCGACACCCAGATGCGCGCGCAGACGTGGGAGACCGTTTCGAACGGCGCGAGCCGCGCCGACGTGGAGAAATGGATCGCCGACGACATCCGGGCCTGCGCCGACTACGCCGCGAAGTTCGGCGTGATCATCGGCGTCCAGAATCACGGCGACTTCATCAAGACCGCCGCCGACTTGATCAGCCTGTTGCAGCGGATCGATTCACCGTGGTGCGGCGCAATCGTCGACACCGGATACTTCAAGGTGGCCGATCCCTATGCCGAGATCGCCCAGGCCGCGCCGTATGCCGTGAACTGGCAGATCAAGCAGAGCCCCCTCGGCGTGGAAAAGGAGGCCGAGGTGCCGACGGATTTGAAGCGGCTGCTGCGAATTGTCCGTCGGTCGGGCTATCGTGGCTACCTGCCGATCGAGACACTTTCGCCCCGGGGCGGCGGTGACTACGACCCGCACACGGTCGTGCCGAAATTCCTGGCCGAGGTCCGCCGCGCACTGGCGGACACTGCCTGATGAACGTTATCCTCCGCGGCAAACCAATGGGAGATTCGGTCATTCTGAGCGCCAGCGAAGAATTCAGCCCGATGCACGCACCCGGTCGCGCCGCTGGATCCTTCGCTTCGCTCAGGATGACACGCATCGCTGTTGCGTTCTTCATTCCCGGCGTGGCCACGCTCTTTGCGGCGGAAACGGCAAGCTTCGTGCCGGCGCAGCCAAATCCGGCGATCGGCGACTGGCAGGGCGGCGGCTTCGTGGCCCAGGTTTTCACCGTCGACGGCCGATGGCAGGCGAACCTGCTGCACGCGTTCGATGAGCCGGACGCAAAACCGATCGCGGTGCTGAACGGCACGGCATTGGCGGATGAGGTCGCCCTCAGCGGCGGCGGCTGGAACGGCACGATTCGCGACGGCCGGTTCACGGCGCGGCAGGGGAGTAACCCGATTGTGTTCCGGCACCTCACGCGACCGTTGCCGACGCTGGGCGCGAAGCCGCCTCCGGGCGCAGTCGTGCTGTTCGATGGCCGCAACCTCGACGCGTGGGCGGCCAAGAGCGGCAAGGACTGGCTGAAGGAAGCCGGGCCCGCGCCTTGGAAGATTGTCGACGGCGCGGCCGAGATTGTTCCGGCCACCGAATCGCTGATCTCGCATCGGCAATTCGGCGACGCGCACGTCCACCTCGAGTTTCGCACGCTCGGAGCGCCGACCAACAGCGGCGTGTACCTGCAAACCCGTTACGAGGTGAACATCAACGAAACCTACGGCCGGTTCGATGCGAACCCCTGCGGCGGACTGGACAACTGTTCCGACGTGAAGCCGCGCGTGCGCGCTTCGCGCCCGCCCCTCGAGTGGCAGACGCTCGACATCGATTTCGTCGCCCCGCGCTTCGATGCGACCGGTCGGAAGTCCGCCCCTGCCCGCGCCACGGTGCGACTGAACGGCGTCACATTGTACGACCGGCAGGAACTCAATCCGCCCAAGGGCGCCGCCGGCCGGCTGGGCGAAGCGCCGAGGGGACCACTCATGCTTCAGGAGCACGGCCAGCCGGTGCAGTTCCGCAACATCTGGGTCGCTGAAGCCAAGTAGGATGCCTGATCGTCCCCGCTCGGCGTGGCAGTGGTCGTTTGATCTTGGAAGTATTCAGTCCGGGTGGAGCGTCCCGCCCATGGAAAACATTTCGAAACCCCCTTCACGGCCGGGACGGCCGTGCCACACTCGAAAAGTCTGCGACTAGCCGGGAAATTTCACCCTCTGCTCCGCTGCGAACGCACAGTGTGTTCGCTGGTGCCGTGCGCCGGCGCGCGCTCCACGATTTCCCGGCTAAGGGCAAAACCCGCCGAAGGCGGGTAAACCGCCGCGGCTTGTGCGCCTCCGGCGCATTTTGCATTTAGCCCGCATGAACGCGGGGCGCTCGCCGGAACATTGGGATGTTGGCGGTCAGACACGGGTGAAGACCATTTCAAGGGTGAAAAATGCGGGCTAGGCGCTGCGGATTGTCCCAAAATTTCGCCGCGCTGCTATTTCTCGGACATGTCCTACTTCAGCCGGATACCACCCCTCGCGATGGCCATTGCGCTGATTCCCGCCGCCGCATTTGCCGCCGCGGCGCCGGGCCCCAAGGCAGGGATCTTTGCGAAATACGACTGACCATTCCAATCACCATGACCAACCGCCTGCGCAGGGTCCTGTTCACTGTCGCGACCACCAGCGTCGCTTTCGTGGCTTCCGCTTTCGGCCAGCGTTCGACAACGGTCCCGCCCCGCACCGACGAGACCGTGAATCTATCCGAGTTCGTCGTGTCGGAAAAATCACTCGATGGCTACGTCGCGTCCGAGAGCGTCACCGGCACGCGCGTCGCGACGCTGATCAAGGATCTGCCGTTCGCGGTCAGCGTGATCACGAGCGAATTCATGAACGATTTCGATCTGTTCGATCTCGGCGCCGATCTCACTTACACCGCCGCGCTCGACGCGGTGGACACGCAGGGCAACTCGACGCTGCGCGGCTATGGCGGCACGTTCACGTTGCGCAACGGCTTCTACCGGCTCGGGCTGAACGATCGAATCAACACCGATCGGATCGAGATCATCAAGGGGCCCAATGCCGCGATCTACGGCGCCACCTCGCCGGCCGGCCTGATCAATTACGTTTCCAAGCGGCCGAAGGACACGCCGTACCAGATGCTCCGGCTGACGGCGGGCAGCAACGATTTCATGCGCGGGGAGATGAACGTGAACACCCCGCTGGGCTCGGTCGGCGGCGTGAAATTCTCCCAGCTGTTCAGCGCACAGGCGGAGAACAGCGACTCGGAAACCGCTTTCGCCAAGACCAAGAAGCGCTTCATCGGCGAATCCATTCTCGCGCAGTTCCAGGGCGGCGCGACGCTGCTCGCCGAGTTCGAGTGGTCCAACCGCGAGTCGGTGACCGACACGGCGACCGTGCCGTACGAATACAATCTCGCCACCCGCACCTATTCGTCGGTCCTGCGGCCCGACCTCGGCCATTTCAGCCAGGGCGGCCCCGACTCCGAGCAGGATCGGGAGTCGACGTCCGCCTACCTCACGTTTGAAAAACGATTCAGCCGGATGTGGTCGATGCGCGCCGGCGGCTTTTTCTACAAGCGGCAGGCTTTCAACTTCAACACGGGTAGCAGCGATCAATTCGATCCGGTGCAACGCCGCTTTGGCCGCGGCAACACGCTGCGGGATCCGTTGAACGAGAACGGCGGCGCCGCGCAGGTCGACGTGCTGGCGGACTATCCGCTCGCGAACGGCAAGCTCCGGAACAAGACGCTGCTGACTTTCGACTACTCGCAGAACTGGCGCTATCGCCAGCAGCGGCAGGTGAACACGCGCGTGTATTCGATCAACGCCGTGTTCCTCGACAACCCCGACTACACGCTCCCGCCGCACAGCGCGTTCGCCATCATCACGCGCAACGACAAGACACGCTGGAACACCAACGGCATCTTCCTGCGGCAGCAGGTCACGGCGCTCGACGGCCGTTTGATCGCCTTCGCCGGCGTGCGGCGCGACAGCGTGACGTACAACTTCACCTTCGGCGATCAGTTCAATCCGGGCGGGGGGAATCCCGGCAGCCTGCGCACGGCGGGGCTGGTCTCGCGTTACACGGACACCGCGCTGTCGCCGAGCGTGGGGCTGAATTACAAGCTCACGCCGCACCTCGCGTTCTACTCCAGCCGCAGCGAATCGTTCACGCCGGCCGGCCAGAGTGCGCGCCTCGGCGAGCCGCACCTCGAGAACGAGACTTCGGAAGGATGGGATTATGGTTTCAAGGGCTCCTTCCTCGAGGACCGGCTGCTTTTCACCGTCGGGGGATTCTACATCGATCGCTTCGGCGTGAAGACGACGCGTCGTGATCCGGTGACGGGCGTCAACGAAGTCGTGGCCGCCGGCACGCAGCGCTCGAAAGGGTTCGAGTTCGAAGGCTCGTGGCGGGCAACCGACGCGCTGACCCTCCAGGCCACCTTCAGCTCGGTCAACGCGCGGATCCTCTACAACGGCAACGCGACGACCGATGTCGGCCGGCGGCCCGCGGGCGTCGCCGACGATCAGGCGAGCTTCGTCCTGCGTTATGCTTTCCGCGGCAGCGGGCTCGATGGCCTTTCCTTCAACGCGGGTGCGAGTTTCAGCGGTGGTGGCTACCCCGACAGCACGCAGACAGACGCGCGGCGGAACGTCCGCACCGGCTCATACACGATCGTGAATGCCGGGGTGACGTATGCGTGGCGGGCGGCGGGGCGGACGCGCCACTCGGTGCGGCTGAGCGCGAAAAACCTGCTGGATCGCGAGTATCTCACGCCACGGGCATCGCTCGGGGCGAGCCGCGGGGTTTACTTGGCGTATACCCTTAATCACTGAGGGCCGTCATGAGAATTGGGTTGTCATATTGGGACGCACAGTAATTCGCTGCGCGGATTCTGGGACACACGGATGAACTTTCCCTTTTGTCATGCTGAGCGCAGCGAAGCATCCAATGGCGCGAGCGGTTGCGGGCATGGTGCTGGATTCTTCCCCTTCGCTCCACTCAGGGTCAGAATGACAAACAATGACGTTCATCAGCAGCCCAGCGACGAATCCAGCAGGGTATTGGTAACCTGAAACCGTTATCGTAACTCCAAATGGATTCTTCGCTCCGCTCAGAAAGACAGGTGGAAAATCCCAGGGTCGTTCCGATGCCATCCCCATGAGCTCCTCCCACGAGACCGACAGCCGCAAGCGGCTCATGGCGCTGATGACCCGCCATCAGCGGCAGATCTTCGCGTACATCTACACGCTCGTGCCGGATCGGCATGACGCGGAGGATTTGCTCCAGGAGACGAGCGTCGTCATCTGCGAGAAATTCGACGAGTTCACGCCCGGCACCGATTTCGTGGCGTGGGCCTGCCAGATTGCGTGGTGGCGGATTCGATACGCCCGGCAGAAATTCGCGCGCGCCAAGGTGGTGTTCGACGATGACGTGCTCGCGGCCGTCGCGCATACCGCGGCGACGATGCGGGAGGAACTCGACGAACGGCATGAGGCGCTCGCGTCCTGTCTGCAAAAGCTGGCGCCTCGCGATCGTGAGCTCGTGCTGACCCGCTACGAGCCGGGCAGCGGTGTGGCCGAGGCGGCGCGCCGCAGCGGCCGATCGATGGACGCCGCGTACAAGGCGCTCAACCGGCTGAGGAAACTGCTCCACGACTGCGTCACCCACGAACTGGCGCATTCCGGGGGAGGGGTCGCATGACTCTCACCGATCGCGAGATTCTCGAGCTGAACGAACTCTGCGGCGCCGTGGTGGAGGGCACGCTCACGGAGCCGCAGCGGGCGCGGCTCACCGCGTGGTTGCGCGAATCGGAAGCCGCGCGTCGTTTCTATGTGCGCGCCCTGGGCCAGTCGGCGAGCCTGCTCAATTACGCGGCCGAGATGCATGCCGATGCGCCGGAGCGAGTCCGCGCACCCGTGTCAGGGCGGCGGTGGGCCGCGGTGTTGCCCGCGATGGCCGCAATGGTGTTGGGAGTTTTGCTGGTCTATCGCACCGGGCGGGAACGGAGCGACACACCGGCAACGGCAAAGCCCGCGGCCGTCGGCCGGATCACGGCCGTGAAGAACGCAACGGCAAAGTCGGGCGCTGAGCCCGTGCGCGCCGGTGCGAATGTTTTCCAGGGACAGCGGTTCGAACTGGCGCGCGGATACGCCGAGATCACGTTCGACTCCGGCGCGCGCGTCGTGGTCGAGGGCGCCGCCTCGCTCGAGATTAATTCCGCCTGGGACGCGACGCTGCGGCACGGTGCCGTCACGGTCACCGTGCCACCCGAGGCGCTTGGTTTTCGACTGTCGAATCCCGCGGTCGAGGTCGTCGATTTGGGCACCGAATTCAGCATGATCGCCGATGCCCGGGGCGCGGCCGACGTGCTGGTGTTGAACGGAGAGGTCGAGGCGGCGCCGCGCGGGCGTGGCGATGCCGAGGTGATTTTGCTCCGCCAACACGAGTCGCGGCGGTTCGAGCCCTCGGGCGTGTCGATTGTCGCCGACAGCGAGAAGAAATTTGCGCGTTTCGCCGCTCCGCCGGGGCTGGACCGATTCAGCCGCGCCGTGCGCTCGGCGCACTGGTCATTCGACGACGCCGGCAGCGGCGGGGCGATGGCAGGCAGCGCAGGCCTTTCGGGCCCGGCGATCCCGATGCGTATCCAGAACGGCGAGACTTCGGCGGCCGGGCGGGCGGTGGAGGGCCGGCACGGCCGGGCGCTCCGGTTCGACGGCTCCATCCATGCCGAGGCGATTTTTCCCGGAATTGCGGAGCCGCATCACACCATTGCGTTTTGGGTGCGGGTGGCGAAGGACGCGCCATTGTCCGATGCCTACTCCATGGCGTCGTGGGTGCCGAAATCGCCGAAACTGGCGCATCGCCCGGTTGGCATTAACTGGAATCGGGATCCGGCGGAAGGCCCGGTGGGCGCGTTGCGGACGGATTTTGCGGGCGGCTGCGCCATCGGCGCGACTTCGTTGCGGGATGACAAGTGGCATCACGTCGCGGTGTGTTTTGCAGCCGGCGAAAACGACGGCCCGCCCGTGCAGGTGAAGCAATACGTCGACGGACGGCTGGAGAGCAGCGGGATCATTCCCGGCCAGACACGGGGACCGGCGGGTGCGGAGGATCCCGCGTTCGCGGATGTCGTGTGGCTGGGCTGTCGCGTGAAAGCCAGCGGCCCGCAGCGGCAGAAGTTCCGCGGTGAAATCGACGAGTTCTTCATCGCGGATCGGATCCTGGGGCCGGAGGAAATCGTGCATTTGATGCGCGAAAACGAACTGCCGCCATCAACGGTGGCCAGTCGGTGATGCGAACGGCGAAACGCCCCTCCGCCATCGGCAAGACTCCATTCTTCACACCGCGGCCTGAGGCCGCAACCAAACCCAAGCCATCTTACAGGAGGTCGCAGAGAGCGCAGAGAAAATCCATGAAGTGAATTCTTCCCTCTGCTTCCTCTGCGAGCTCCTGTAAAATTCAGTGGTTTGAAATCGTCGCAAAGATGAACGATTCGGATCGATATTAGCATGAACTACCCCGCCCTCGCGATCTTCTCGATCCTCGTTTCCACCGGCCTTGCGGCGGCGGGCGGGGCGGCACCGCCACGACCGCGAATCCTCGGGATTTCGCACGCGGCATTCTTCGTCAGCGACATGGCGAAGGCGCGCGAATTCTACGAGGGATTCCTCGGCTACCAGTCGCCGTATTCAATTCCGCGGAAAAATCCCGGCGAGCAACTCGTGTGGATCAAAATCAACGACCGGCAGAGCGTGGAGCTTTTTCCGGGCAGCGAGGTTGCCGCCGACGCCGACCGGCTCTACCACATCGCAGTCGAGGTCGACGATGCGGATGCCATGCTCGCGTACCTTCGTGCCAAAGGCGTGCGCGGGCTGCCGCCGGCGGTGCCGCTCGGGAGGATCGGCAACAAGAACTTCACGATCAAGGATCCGAACGGCAACGGCGTGGAGTTTGTGCAATACATGCCGGACGGGTGGACGCGCCGCGAGCAGGGCCGGTTTCTGCCGGATACGCGCGTATCGCAGCGGATGAGCCATGTGGGCGTGATGGTGGGCGAACTGGACAAATCGCTGAAGTTCTACGGCGATTTACTGGGGTTTCAGGAAACGTGGCGCGGCAGCGCGAGCGGAACGACGCTCAACTGGATCAACCTGCGGGTGCCCGACGGAGAGGACTACGTGGAGTTCATGCTCTACGAAAAATACCCGACGACCGATCGGCTGCGGACGATGCACCACGTCTGCCTCGAAGTCCCGGATATCGAGCAGTCACGCGCGCTCCTGGCGCAGCGAAAATATCCGGCGGGGAACAAGGCTCCGACGGAGATGAAGGTCGGAATCAACGGCAAGCGGCAGATCAACTTCTACGATGTCGATGGCACCCGCGTGGAAATCATGGAGCCGCGAACGCACGACGGAAAACCGCGTCCGCCCTCCCACGCCCTGCCGCCGGTTGCGGCGCGGAAATAGAATGGCGCACCAGGACGGCGGCCAGACGGGACAACGGAATGGTGATCAGAACACGCTCTTCACGCCAAACGTCCACAACGCGCCGTAGTTCTGCCGCTGCCGGAACCGCGCGTAGTCCGGCGTGCTCGGGCCATGGATTTTGTTGTCGACGGGTTCGTTGAGGATGTTGTTCAGCGCGGCGAAAACCGAAGTGCGGCGCCAGAAGATGTATTCCGCGTTCACGTCGACCACGAGTCGCTTGGCGGCCCAGTTGTATGTTCCAGGTTCGATGCCGCGGCCCGCCGCCACCGGACCGAGCCGTCGTTTACCCGTATAATTCCAATTTACGCGCAAGGAGTACTTCGGGCGCGAAAGGCTGACGCCCCAGTTGGCGCCCCGCGGCATATAGCCGTTGAAACTGCCGGAGATGTCTCCCGTCACGCGCTGCGCACTGCCGTTGGCGAACACGCGGACGCCACGGCCCCAATCGGGCAGAAACGTGAGCGCCTGTTTGTAGTTCACGCTGACGCCCGTCGCTCGCACCGTCCCAGGCAGGTTGTACTGCGTGCTCACATCATAGTCGCCGTAAATCTCCGGGTTCAGCCCATACAGGCCGAGGAACTCGGGCGTGGCCGTCACGACGGTCTGGCCGAACATGTTTTTGAAATCGCGCTGGAACGCACTGACCGAGATCAGGCCCACGGGCTCGAAATAATACTCCAGCGCGACCTTTACCGTTTGGGCGCTCCAGGCCTTGATGCCGGCGTTGTTGATCGAGATCTGGTTGTTCGGGCCCGGCGGATTTTCCGTGTTCGGCAGGTTGACGCTGCCGCCATACTGGTTGAAATCCGGCCGCCCGACCGACCAGTAATATCCGGCCCGACCGACCAGGTTGTCGGTGACATTGTAGCTCGCATTGATGCTCGGGAACCAGCGGAGGTATTCCTTTTCCGCGCGCAATCCGCGGTCGACGTTGGTCAGGCGGACGGTTTCGAGCGGATCGGTGGTGATGAGCCGCGGCGTGCCGGTGGGGCCGGGGATCACGCGGCCGGAGGAGTCGCGTTGAAAGTTGCGCGTCGGGTCGACGAGCCGGCCCTGCATCTCGACGTTTGTCTGTTCGGCCCTGACGCCACCCACCAGCTTCAGCCGGCCGCGGAGCAGCTTCGTGTCCGCCCGAAGATATGCCGCCGAAATGATTTCCTCGGCGTGCCGCGACTGGGCCACTTGCTGGGTGTAGCTCGTGGCGGCATTCTCGGTGAAATATCCGGGATTCGTCTCGTAGATGTCCCAGAGCCGGAAATTGCTCGTCCACTCGATCGCCGGAAATCCGAACGGCGCGGTCTTGGTGGAGTAATCCGCGTCGATCACCTGCCGGGCATAATCGTCCGCGCTGTTGGGCAGCCGATCCGGCCCCACCAAGGTGAGCGTCGGATTCGTGGTGCGGTTGTCGCGCACCTGCTGGCGCACATCCAGACCGCCCTTGAGCGTCAGCGGCACGCGGCCGAAGAAGCTGCGCCGCAGGTTGGCGTAGGCGGTCCGGTGCAGATCGACGGTCTCGAATGCATTGGTACTCGCCGTCGTCAGGACGTAATTATCCAGCCGATAGGGATCGACGGCCGCTCCCGTGGTCCCGTCCGTGACGGTGATTTGATTCGGCCGGAGGTAGAAGATGTCGTCGAACGACACGGTCACGTTCTGCCGGCGCGCGACCGAGTTGAAGAAATTACCCTTCGTCGCGTCCTTGCGCCACCGGCGCGACTTGGAGTGACCCGCGCCGGCCTCCCATTGCCAGATCGGGCCGTTGTGCCGGTAGGCGAGGGTTGGCATCACGAGGTTTCCACCGAGTCCGTTGACGGTGTTGTTGATTCGAACCTCGCCGGCGCCGCGGAAGCCCCGCGTCGAGGTGGGGGTGAAATCTCCCGGCGCGACGCGGTTCACGAAAAAATTCATCACCCGCTGGGTGAGAGCGAAGTCGGAAAACGCCCATTGCAGCCCGAGCGAAACCTGGTCGTTGGTCCCGAGCTGGACGTCCAGGGTGGTGCCGAACGAAGCCGCGGTGACCATGGCGCCGCCATCGCGCATGGCGTAATCGCTGAGGTAAGGGCGGTCGGGGGTGGTGTCCGGCAGGGTGTTGCCGTTCGTCACCGCCCCGGCGCCCCGCCACGTGCTCTGCGACATGTCCTGCACGCGATACAGGGTCGACGCGCTGGCGGAAACGGTAAACCCGAAGCGCTTGTTCACGGGCACGATGCCGGTGAATTCGAAGCCGGGACGAATCTTGTGCGTGGGCCGCTGCAGCGGGCCCGGCGTCCGATCGAGGCTGCGGGCCTCGTCGCGCATCGAGACGAGGACGCTGACGCTGAAATGCGGCTTGGCGCGGTCGAAGGCGTTCAGCGGTACGAGATTGACCGAGCCCGCCAGGGCGGACCCGCTGCTTTCCGGTGTCGGCGTATGAGACACCTCGATACGCGAGATGGTGTTGATCGCCGTCTGGTGGAGCCCGGTGGCCCGCCCCGTGCCGGCGCCGGACGAGGCCAGGTCGAATCCGCCCACGGTGACGGGGACATTTTCCGCCGGCACCCCGTCGAGCGAGACCTGGTACGGTTCGCCGCCGCCGCCGAGCGTCATCGAGATGCCGGGCAGCGACTTCAGGACCTCGCCCACCTTGCTTTCCGCCGCGCCGCCGAATTCGTCGGCCGCAATCACGTTCAGCTGGTTGGCGGCGAAGCGCTGCGTGTTGATGGCGAGCGCGGCGTTATCCATCTCCTTCGATGAGGCGACGACAAACTGGTCGAGTTTTATCGTCTCATCACCCGGGGCCCGGCGACGCGGCGCCGCCAGGCCGAAATCCTGCACCACCGGCTGGCCCGGGGCTACCCGGACCGAAACTGTCTGCTCGGCGAGCCCCGTGCGGAAGGCCTTGATCTGGGCGGCGCCCGCCGGGACGTTCGTGAGCCGGTACCGGCCGCTGGTGTCGCTGAAGGTCTCCAGCTCCGTGCCGGCGACCGTCAACCGGACGAGTTCCAGATATTCACCGGTGTCCGCGTTCGACACGCGGCCTTCGACGATTCCCGTTTCCGACGGAGCCGTGGTGAGCTGAGCGTGGGAAAAGGGGACGAGGATTAGGGCGAGACACGTGGGGATGGCACGAAGCCGGTAGATCTTCATGGAGAAAATCGGGACGCGCCGTTGGCGGTCGGCGACGTCCAGGGGTTTGGGGTGGCGAGGGGGGACCGGAGCGACCGTTGGGGCCGCGCGCCGGTGTCCTGCAGGCAAACACTCTCTGCGCGACCGACAAGCGTGGATTTCGCATGGGAGGCGACTCACGGCCGCCCTTCGCGTCAGCATGCCCGGTCGCACGGTTGGGGCTGAATTAGTTTCATCCAGGCGCCTATTTCGCCCGGAGCGCGGACCGGCAACCTGAACCGGAAATCCGCAGACGAAACCAACGGCTGCGCGGGACGAGCGGCGGACAACCCAAGGCAGGGCTTCCAAACACCCGATTTTGGCCGGGGAAAGTCCCCAGCGTGATTCCGTAGGACGGTATCCGTGTGCGCCCGCATTAATGAAAAAACTGTCAACGAGTAGTCTGGCGCCATGTCGTGGGTGCTCTCTCCCGTTTTTTTCCGCCAGTTGGTGCGCGTCACCATCTTTGCGGGGGTGTGCTTGTCGGCGACGTCCGTTCACGCGCGGATCAAGTCCGAACGGTTGCTCGCCGCGATTCTCCAGCAGACGCCGGAATCCGTTTTGGTCCTGGGAGGCGGGCAATGGAAGCAGGCCGAGCAGGCCGCGGCCGGAATTCCGGGCGCCATGGCATTCTTTGGGGCGGGCGCATCCATGGAGCCGCTCTTCACCCACGGCACCGCCATCGTGGTCGCGCCGATCGCGTTCCGGGATCTGAAAAAGGGGATGACCGTGGTGTATGTCAGCAGCAGCGGCCGGATGGTGGCGCATCCAATTACCGGTGACGTTCCGAAGGGATGGATCGCGCAGGGCATGAACAACGACGAGGAAGACGACGACCTCGTCACGAAGGAGAATATCGTCGGCGTGGTGGTGCAGGCATTCTCGGAAATGCCATCCTCGTTTCGGGTGGCGTTGACCAACGAGCTGGTGGCCAAGGGGCGGCTTTCCCCCGGCCGTTCCTGATTTTTGTTTTTGCGTTCTTCCGCGCGCCTGACGTCGATCGACGTCCGCGCCATGAACCCGCCGCCGATTCCACCGATTCGAGGCGTCGTCGAGACGATCCTGTATACGGACGATCTCGGGCGTGCGACGGACTTTTATCGCGAGGTTCTCGGGCTGGTCCCGATGAAGACCGATGGGGATCGGTTCCAGGCGTTCGATACCGGCGCCGGCCGGGTCCTGCTCATTTTCAAGCGCGGCGGCACGCTCGTGCCTCAGCCGGTGCCGACCGGCGGAATGATCCCGCCGCACGATGGGCACGGTCCGCTGCACATTGCGTTCGCGATCGACAAGCCGGATTACGAGGCGTGGTGCGCGCGGTTGCGATCACGGCAGATCGAAATCGAAAGCGAGACGCACTGGGAGCGCGGCGGCCGCAGCGTCTATTTTCGCGACCCCGACCGGCATCTGGTCGAATTGGTCACGCCGGGGATCTGGCCGAATTATTGAATCCGATTAACTCGATGAAACGTTCCTCCCTGCTCCTGGTTGCGTTCACCTGCCTGGCCTCAGTCGTGGGCGCCGCGAACACCGGCACTTTCCAGAATCCGGTGCGGGCCGGCGACTATCCCGATCCGTCGGTGATCGCAGTCGGCGGTGGGTACTGGGCGACCGCGACATCCTCCGAATGGGCGCCGCATTTTCCGCTGCTGCATTCGCGCGACCTGGTGAATTGGGAAGTGCGGGGGTACGTTTTCAACGAGGCGCCGGCGTGGGCCAAGGGAAGTTTCTGGGCGCCGGAGATCGCCGAGGATCGCGGCACGTTTTTCATCTACTACACGGCGCGCCGGCACGACGGCCGGCTCGCGGTCGCGGTGGCGACGGCGAAGAATCCGGGTGGGCCTTATACCGATCACGGTGAACTCGTGTCGCAGGCTGCGGGCTCGATTGACGCCGTGCCATTCACCGACGCGAAGGGTGTGCGGTGGATGATCTGGAAAGAGGACGGCAACAGCCGGAAGCAACCTACACCGCTCTGGATCCAGCGGCTGCGGGACGACGGGCTGGCGCTCGTGGGCGAGCGCCGCGAAATCATGCGCAACGATCCGGCGTCGTGGGAAGGCGCCGTGATTGAGGGGCCTTTCGTGCTGCGGCGAGGCGAATGGTATTACCTGTTTTATTCCGGCAACGCGTGCTGTGGCCGCGGCTGCAACTACAAGCTCGGTATCGCGCGGGCGAAGGATCCGCTCGGTCCCTGGGAAAAATGTCCGGCCAATCCGCTGCTCGGTGACAACGAAACGTGGCGATGTCCGGGCCACGGCAGCCTCGTCGGCGGTCCCGGGGGACGCACGTGGCTCCTGTATCACGCGTATGCGGCGAAAGGATTCGTGGCCACTGGCCGCGAGATGTTGCTCGACGAAGTGGTGTTCGGGCCGGACGGCTGGCCTTCGATCAATGGCGGCAAGGGGCCGAGCACGCGCGCGAAAGCGCCGGTGTCGAATGTCGAACAAAAGATGAACGCATCCATTCGCGACGAATTCAGCGGCGGGCAACTGGCACCGGGCTGGCAATGGCCGGTGTCGCGTCGGCCGGACGCGCGGATGCAGGCGGGATTCCTGACCTTGCGCGCGGGGGCGGCGCCCGCGGCGGCCGTGCAATCGATCACCGTGCCATCGTTCGTGGCCGAGACTTCGGTCGACATCCGGAAGCTCGGTCAGGGTGCGTTTGCGGGACTTTCCGTTTATGGCGACTCGGCCAACCAACTGGCGCTGGTCACCGACGGCACGACAATCGAGGTCTGGAATCAGCGCCGCGGCGAGCGCGCGGTGGCGGCGAAAGCAACGGCCGCGGCGGTGCAGATGCTGCGACTGCGCGTCGCGTGCACCGACGGCCAGCGGTTTCGCTTTGCGGTACAGGATTCCGGCGGCCAGTGGACGGAAATCGCCGGTGAGACTGACGGAAGTTTTCTTCCGCCCTGGGATCGGGCCGTGCGCGTGGGAGTATTCATTTCCGGTCCAACCGGCGCCGAAGCGACATTCGATTATTTTGCGGCGACGCCTGGCGATGGCGGGCTGTTTGCGCGCTGAGTTGTCGGATCAATTCAGTTTAACATTACTTCGTTAAGTTCGGCTCCAAATGCCGACGATTCTCAGAGGTAATGTCACGTAATGCGTGACATTCGAAAATCGCCGTTTTCACGAGGGACTTAACAGAGTGATATTAACCGCGAATGGACGCCAATTCACGCGAATGGAGAGGGTGTCTTGGGGAGCATGGAAACGATCAACCAAACGGTGACCACGGTTTCACTTGGGCCATCCTCCCCCTCCTCCTCTGGAATTCGCGTCCATTCGCGTTCATTCGCGGTTAAACTCAATTGGTGCGGCTTCAACTGAGGGTGAGAACTCTTTATCGGGAAAAACCCGATGCCGGTTCGGCAAAAGTCCCACAAAAACCCCCGGAGTTTTCGAGACACAAATGCCTTCCCGCTCCCTGCGCATGTGCTCTTCTCATGCACCGCGGGCTTCTGTTCCGCGTATCCACAATTTTTCCACCCAGCCCGATTGGACGTGCCCGCGCGGCCTCAGCAGCGTCCGCGGATTCTCCTCCAGTTTAGAACCCAGCAACTCTGACGCCTACCATGGTTTCGTTCATCGCTCTGCCGTCCCGTCTCGATAAACGTCAACTTGCCAACGCGCTGTCGAGTCTGCGCAAGGGGGATTTCTCCGTCCGCATGCCTTCCGGTTATCCCGGTTTGGACGGCCAGATTGCCGACGAGTTCAACGCACTGGTCGAAATCAACCAGCGTCTCGTCGAGGAACTCGAGCGGATCAGCCAGGGCGTCGGCAAGCAGGGACAGATTTCGCAGCGCGCGAGCATCGGCAAGGTCAGCGGCGCATGGCAGGAAGCGATTACGTCGGTCAACTCGCTGATCGACGACCTGGTGCAGCCGACGTCCGAGATGGCGCGCGTGATCGGCGCGGTGGCGAAAGGCGATCTTTCCCAGAGTGTCGCGCTCCAGATGCAGGGCCGGCCGCTCGAGGGCGAGTTCCTGCGCATTGCGCGCACGGTGAATACGATGGTGGATCAGCTTTCGTCGTTCGCGTCGGAAGTGACACGCGTGGCGCGCGAGGTCGGCACCGAGGGAAAACTGGGCGGCCAGGCGCAGGTGCCCGGGGTGGCCGGCACGTGGAAGGATCTCACCGACAGCGTGAATTTCATGGCGGGAAATCTTACGGCGCAGGTCCGTAACATCGCGGCGGTGACGACCGCGGTGGCGACCGGCGACTTGACCAAGAAGATCACGGTCGAGGTGCGCGGCGAGATTCTCGAGCTGAAGAACACCATCAACACGATGGTCGACCAGCTGAACTCGTTCGCCTCGGAAGTGACGCGCGTGGCGCGCGAGGTGGGCACCGAAGGAAAGCTGGGCGGCCAGGCCGACGTGCGCGGCGTCGCCGGCACATGGAAGGATCTCACGGACAACGTGAACTTCATGGCCGGTAATTTGACGTCGCAGGTGCGTAACATCGCGGCGGTGACGACGGCGGTGGCGGCGGGCGATCTTTCCAAAAAGATCACGGTCGAGGTGCGGGGCGAAATTCTCGAACTGAAGAACACCATCAACACGATGGTGGACCAGCTCTCATCGTTCGCGGCGGAAGTGACGCGGGTGGCGCGCGAGGTCGGCACCGAAGGAAAGCTCGGCGGCCAGGCCGACGTGCGCGGGGTGTCGGGCGTGTGGAAGGATCTCACGGACAACGTGAATTTCATGGCCGGTAATTTGACCGCGCAGGTCCGTAACATCGCCGACGTCACAAAGGCGGTCGCCGCGGGCGACCTTTCGAAGAAGATCACGGTCGACGTCAAAGGTGAAATTCTCGAGCTGAAGAACACCGTCAACACGATGGTGGACCAGCTGAACTCGTTCGCGTCGGAAGTGACCCGGGTGGCGCGCGAGGTGGGTACGGAAGGCAAGCTCGGCGGCCAGGCCGACGTGCGCGGGGTGTCGGGCACGTGGAAGGATTTGACCGACTCGGTGAACTCGATGGCCGGCAACTTGACGGCGCAGGTGCGTAACATCGCGGCGGTGACGACGGCGGTGGCGAACGGCGACTTGTCCAAGAAGATCGCGGTCGACGTGCGCGGTGAAATCCTCGAGCTGAAGAACACCATCAACACGATGGTCGACCAGCTCTCGTCGTTCGCGGCCGAAGTGACGCGTGTGGCGCGCGAGGTGGGAACCGAAGGAAAGCTCGGCGGCCAGGCGGTCGTGAAAGGCGTCGCCGGTACGTGGAAGGACTTGACCGACTCGGTGAATTCGATGGCCGGCAACCTGACTGCGCAGGTGCGTAACATCGCCGATGTCACGACGGCCGTCGCGAACGGAGACCTTTCGAAGAAGATCACGGTCGACGTCCGCGGTGAAATTCTGGAGCTGAAGGACACCATCAACACGATGGTGGTGCAGCTGAACTCGTTCGCCTCGGAAGTGACGCGCGTGGCGCGCGAAGTGGGAACGGAAGGAAAGCTCGGTGGTCAGGCCGACGTGCGCGGGGTGTCGGGCACGTGGAAGGACCTGACCGACTCGGTGAACTCGATGGCCGGCAACCTGACGGCGCAGGTGCGTAACATCGCAGCGGTGACGACGGCGGTGGCGAACGGTGACTTGTCGAAGAAGATCACGGTCGACGTGCGCGGTGAAATTTTGGAGCTGAAGAACACCATCAACACGATGGTCGACCAGCTGAACTCGTTCGCGTCGGAAGTGACCCGCGTGGCGCGCGAGGTCGGTACCGAAGGAAAGCTCGGCGGCCAGGCCGACGTGCGCGGGGTGTCGGGCACGTGGAAGGATCTCACGGACAACGTGAATTCCATGGCGTCCAACCTGACGTCGCAGGTGCGCGGTATCGCGAAAGTCGTTACGGCGGTGGCCAACGGCGACCTGAAGCGGAAACTCTCGTTCGAGGCGAAGGGTGAAATCGCCGAGCTGGCCGACACGATCAACAACATGATCGACACGCTCGCCACGTTCGCCGAGCAGGTGACGACGGTGGCGCGCGAGGTGGGTGTCGACGGCAAGCTCGGCGGCCAGGCGAAGGTGCCCGGTGCGTCCGGCACGTGGAAGGATCTTACCGACAACGTCAATCAGCTCGCCGCCAATCTCACCACCCAGGTGCGCGCGATTGCCGAGGTGGCGACGGCGGTGACGAAGGGTGACCTTACGCGGTCCATCAAGGTTGAGGCGTCCGGCGAAGTCGCGGCGCTGAAGGACAACATCAACGAGATGATCCGCAACCTGAAGGACACGACGATCAAGAACAACGAGCAGGACTGGCTGAAGACCAACCTGGCGAAGTTCTCCCGGATGCTCCAGGGCCAGAAGGATCTCCTCACCGTCGGCAAACTCATCCTGTCGGAACTGGCGCCGGTCGTCGGTGCGCAGCACGGTGTGTTCTACACCATGATCACGTCGGGCGAGGAGCCGCGGCTCCACCTGCTCGCGTCGTATGCGTTCCGCGCGCGCAAGCACACCTCGTTCGACCTCAAGCTCGGCGAGACGCTCGTCGGCCAGGCCGCGCTCGAAAAGGAGCGCATCCTGCTGACGAAGGTGCCGTCGGATTACGTGCAGATCAGCTCGGGTCTCGGCCAGGCGACGCCGCTCAACCTGATCGTACTGCCGGTGTTGTTCGAAGGCCAGGTGAAGGCGGTCATCGAGCTTGCGTCGTTCGAGCAGTTCAGCCCGACGCACTTGATCTTCCTCGATCAGCTGACCGAATCGATCGGCATCGTGTTGAACACGATCGAGGCGAACATGCGCACCGAGGATCTGCTGAAGCAGTCCCAGTCGCTCGCCAGCGAGCTGCAGTCGCAGCAGGAAGAGCTGCAGAAGACCAATCTCGAACTCGAGGACAAGGCGCGGCTGCTGGCCGAGCAGAACGTCGAGGTGGAAAAGAAGAACATGGAGGTCGAGCAGGCCCGGCTGGCGCTCGAGGACAAGGCCGCCCAGCTCGCGCTCACCTCGAAGTACAAGTCCGAGTTCCTCGCCAACATGTCGCACGAGCTGCGCACGCCGCTCAATTCGCTGCTCATCCTCTCGGATCAGCTGTGCGCGAACAAGGAGGGCAACCTCACGAACAAGCAGACCGAGTTCGCCAAGACGATTCACTCCTCGGGCCAGGACCTGCTGCGGTTGATCAACGACATTCTCGACCTTGCCAAGATCGAGTCGGGCACCGTTTCCGTCGAGGTCAGCGATCTCAAGCTGGGCGATCTGAAGGACTACGTGGAACGCACGTTCCTGCCGATTGCGGAGCACAAGAAGCTCGATTACGAGGTCGTGCTCGACTCGTGGCTGCCGCGCGCGGTCCGGACCGACGCCAAGCGGCTCCAGCAGATCCTCAAGAATCTGCTCTCGAATGCCTTCAAGTTCACCGAAAAGGGCCGCGTCACGCTCGAAATCGAGCCGGCGACCGCGGGCTGGAGCATCGATCATCCGACGCTCAGCAGCGCCCCCGGCGTGGTCGCGTTCCGCGTGCGCGACACCGGCATCGGCATCGCGCCGGACAAGCAGCAGATCATCTTCGAGGCGTTCCAGCAGGCCGACTCGGGGACGAACCGCAAATATGGCGGCACCGGCCTCGGCCTGTCGATCAGCCGTGAAATCGCGCGGTTGCTCGGCGGCGAAATCCACCTCGTCAGCTCGGTGGGCGAGGGCAGCAGTTTCACGCTCTACATCCCGACGGTGATCGGGCCGGCGGAACGGGCGGAGTTGTCCACCTATGTGCTGCCGAGCCAGGCGGGCATGGTGCAACGCATGCACCGCGAGCTCATGCCGTCGGTTTTCGCGCCGGTCGAGTTGCCCGACGATCGGGAAAACATCGGGCCGGAGGACAAATCCGTCCTCATCATCGAGGACGACCCTGTATTCGCCGGCCAATTGCTCGAGGTGGCCCGGGCGCAGGGCTTCAAGGGCGTGGTGGCGATGCGCGGCAGCGACGCGCTGCAGCTCGCCCGCCAGACCAGCTTCAGCGCGATCACGCTGGACATCATCCTGCCGGACATCGACGGCCGTCGCGTCCTGTACCGGTTGAAGGACGACCCGTTGACCCGCCACATACCCGTGATCATCGTCTCCGCCGCCGAGACCGACGATACCGGCCTCAAGTACGGTGCGCTCAGTCAGATTGCGAAACCGCTGCCCGCCGACGGGCTCAACGATGCATTCATCGCGCTGAAGAACTTTGTGGAGCGGCCGGTGAAGAATCTGCTGCTCGTCGAGGACAACGACATCCAACGGCAGAGCACGATCGAATTGATCGGCAATTCCGACGTTCACACCTATGCGGTGGCGACGGGCGAGGAGGGCCTCGCGCTGCTGCGGGAGCAGACTTTCGACTGCGTCGTGCTCGACCTCGGCCTGCCCGACATGACCGGTTCGAAGTTCATCGAGGAAGTGAAGGCCGCCGGGTTCGGCACGCTGCCCATCGTGGTGCACACGGGGCGGGAATTGCCCAAGCACGAGGTCGAGGAGATGAAGCGGCTCGCGCGGACCGTCATCCTCAAGGACGTGCAGTCGCCGGAGCGGCTCTTCGACGAGACGGCGCTGTTCCTCCATCGCAATGTCGGCAAGCTGCCCGAGGACAAGCGCAAGCTGGTCGAAAACCTGCACAAGGACGGCGAAATTCTCGCCAGCAAGCGGGCGCTGATCGTGGACGACGACATGCGAAACATTTTTGCCATGACGTCGTTCCTCGAGCGATACGACATGAGCATCCGGGCGGTGGAGAACGGCCTCGATGCCCTCAATCTCCTGGAGGCGGGCGAGCAGTTCGATGTCATCCTCATGGACATCATGATGCCCGACATGGATGGCTACGAAACCATGCGGCGCATCCGTGCGCTCGAGAAGTTCCGCGAGCTGCCAATCCTCGCGCTCACGGCCAAGGCAATGAAGGGCGACAAGGAGAAATGCATCGAGGCGGGCGCGTCCGATTACATCGCGAAGCCCGTGGACACGGAGCACCTCCTTTCGCTGCTCCGCATCTGGCTGCACCGCTGAACCCGCGATGCCGACCACCCATCTCGAGATGAGTCCTCCCGTGCCGGAATCCGAGGCCGCTCGCAACCTCACCGCAGCGGCGAAGGACGGCGCGGCGCGGTCGATGTCGGCGGAGCGAAGGCGCAATGGCCTGCCGCCGGGGGATTCCGAATCCAACGATCCTTTTCCCCGGGTCGGCCCGGTGCCGGCAATGGCTCAACGAAAAATGGATGACGAGTCGGTGGAAATCCTCCTGGTGGACGATGTGCCGGACAAGCTGCTCGCCCTGGAAGCGGCGCTCAGCGACATCGGCCAGATCGTGGTGAAGGCCCACTCGGGCAGCGAGGCGCTCCGGCTCTTGCTCCAGCGCGACTTCGCCGTCATCCTGCTCGACATCAACATGCCGGTGATGGACGGGTTCGAGACCGCGGCGCTGATTCGCCAGCGCAAATCGAGCGCGCACACCCCGATCATCTTCATCACCTCGTTCAGCACGGCGGAAGTCGAGGTCTATCGCGGCTACTCGCTCGGCGCGGTCGATTACCTGTTCACACCGGTGACGCCGGAGGTCCTGCGTTCGAAGGTGTCGGTCTTTGTCGAGCTGGCGAAAAAGAACCGCGAGATCCACCGGCAGGCCGAGGCCCTGCGCCGCGCGGAAGAGGAGCGGATGCAGCGGAAGCTCGACGAGACCAATGCGCGGCTCGAGTGGGAAACCCGCCGCAATCATTTCTTCCGGCTCTCGATCGAGCTGCTGGCAATTTCGGACTACAAGGGCGTGCTCAGCCAGACCAACCCCACCTGGCAAAAAACCCTCGGGTATCGCGAGGAGCAGCTGCACGGCCATCCCCTGACGGAGTTCATCCATCCGGATGACCTGACGGCGACGAACGAGATCATCGCAAACATCCTGAAGGCGGACACGCCGCTGTATTTCGAAAATCGTTTCCGGGCCCAGGACGGCAGCTACCGCTGGCTCGGCTGGACGATTGCGCCCTTCGCGGCGGAGGGGCTGCTCTACATTTTCGCCCGCGACATGACCGAGCGGCGTGAACGCGAAAACGAAATCCGGCGGCTGAACGGCGATCTCGAGCAGCGCACGCTGAGCCTGCAACTGCTTAACCAGGAGCTCGAATCGTTCTCGTATTCACTGGCCCATGACCTGCGGACGCCGCTGCGCTCGATCACCGCGTATTCCGAGATGCTGATTGGCGGGGAGGCGGGCGAGCTCTCGTCCGAGGCGGCGAAGATGGTCCGCACCGTCCAGCGCAACAGCGGCCGGATGACGCAGCTGATGGACGACTTCCTCGCGTTCTTCCGCGTGGCGCGAAAGGACGTGAAGCAGGAGAAGATCGTCATGACCGCGGTCGTGCGCGAGGCGATCGCGACCGTGCAGGTGGACAACAAGCGGATCATCGACATCCGCGTGGGCGCGTTGCCGCCGGCAAAGGGCGATCCGGCGATGGTGTTGCAGATTTTCGTGAACCTGATCTCGAACGCGGTGAAGTTCACCGCCGGCCGCGAAAAGGCCGAGGTCGAGATCGGCTGCCTGACCGACCGGTCGCCCCCGGTGTATTACGTTAAGGACAACGGCGTTGGCTTTAACATGAAATATTACAGCCGCCTGTTCGGCGTGTTCGAACGGCTGCACCGCCGCGAGGAGTTCGACGGCACCGGCATCGGGCTCGCCATCGTGCAGAAGATCGTGCAGCGGCATGGCGGCAGCGTCTGGGCCGAATCCACGGTGGATCAGGGCGCCACGTTTTTCTTCACCCTCGCGCCAACCTGAACTTGGCCGCCGTGAACAACCCTTTGTCATCCCGAGTGAATGATGTGCTCATGGTCTCGAAGCTGGACGAGCAGGTGAGTGCTCGCGCTTGGGGTGACATCCTTTTCTTATTTCGGATTTCGGATCGCGGATTTCGGATTTCCGAGAGTGGCACGGCCGTCCCGGCCGTGATGTGCGTTTCGATCTGCTCTCCATGGGCGACTCTTCGACCGACGATCCGCGGGTTCGGCAGTGGCTGCGGCATCCCTTCGACAGGCTCAGGGCAAGCTCTGCCGCAGATTGAATCGAATGTACCTTGGAAACATCTGCGGCTGGAAGCCGCAGCCACGTGATCCATGCGGGCGAGACGCCCGCGCTCCCAGGAGACGAAATCCGCGTTGCGATCGATTACATCACGCGCGGTGACGTCGTGTCGGTCTGGCCGGCCTGCTGCGGGACGTTCTTGTGCAGCGGCGGGCGCTCCGTCCGTTTTGGCAGCGTCGTCTGGGCGGCCGTGGCGGTGGCGACCGCAATGGCGGCGGCGGCGGGCACGACCTTCTTGAGTGAAGAGAATTCCGGATGCGCGTGCACGGCGCGTTGGGCCGCGGCGATGCTGGCGAGGTGTTCTTCGCGTTCCGCCTCCTCGAGGACGGACTGCGGCACGGGCTTCAGCCCCCAGATCAGCCCGGTCCACGAGAGGAACTTCAGCCCGTAATAGGTGAGGTCGATTTCCCACCAGTAGAATCCGTTGCGCGTGGATGACTGGTAACGGTGGTGATTGTTGTGCCAGCCCTCGCCAAGGCAGATGATGGCAAGGATAAAACTGTTGCGGGAATCATCGTTGGTCTTGAAACGGCGTTTGCCCATCAGGTGCGCCATCGAGTTGATGCACGAGGTGCCGTGAAACAGCGCGGTCGTGCTGACAAAGAAGCCCCACACGAGCATCTGCCATCCGTTCGTGCCCAAACCTGGGGCGTATTTTTCCAGGAGCGCGCCGAGAACCCAGAGCGCAATCGCAAAAACCAGCGGTACCGCGGTGTCGAACCGGTTCAGCCAGACCAGCTCCGGATACTTCGACAGATCCTTTATCTTTGAGTAATCCGTCGGAAAATTCCGCCGGCTCGTGATCCAGCCGATGTGGGACCACCAGAACCCATGCACGTGCGGCGAGTGGGCGTCCTCGGGCTCGTCGCTGTGCTGATGATGATGCCGGTGATGGTAAGCCCACCACAGGGCACCACGCTGCACCGCTGTCGCACCCCAGAGGGCCAGCAGGAACTGGCCGAGGCGTGATGTGCTGTAGGTCTTGTGCGAAAAATAACGATGGTAGATTCCGGTGACCGCGAACATCCGGACGACATAAAGCGCCACCGCCGTCCATGCCGCCACCGGGCTGAATCCAACCCAGAGGACGCCAAAGCAGCCCGCGTGCAGGATGATGAACGGGATGCAGCGCATCCAGTCCACCTTGTCAGGAGCATTGCGAACCTTGTCGGGATCGCCCGGCGTGTAATCGGAATCAATCCATTGGGCAAAGGCAGTCATCAGCCGGCGGGCCGGCGACAACGAGCGGGGAACAGCAGCAGAACTCATATAGTCGGCCGCAAGGCAATCGTCGCAGGCTGGCGGCGCAAGACACCTTTTGCGGAATCCGGGATGAAGATTCCACCGGTCGGAGGACTGCTAATCGAAATCGCCGCATCTCCAAGGCCGGTTAACGAGAAGCGTCCCCGCCAGGCGAGGTGGCGACGCGATCAAAGCGGCCCGAAATCGACGAAAATTCGTGCGGCTAGCCCGCATTTTTCAGTGCGCCGTGAAAAGCCATGGGACTTCAGTGGGGAAGTTAGAACAAGCCCTCCCGGGAAAGGTCGCTCCACCCGGTACCGCCTGGAGGAACGGTGGAGGCAACAAAGCCGTTCAAGCACTCCGGGAAAAGGCCCCGTCAGGGGGTCAGGAAGCGCGCAGGCCATAATATGAATGAACACCGAGCAAGCTTCGAAAAGGGCAATGCGGA
>JAUSID010000056.1 GCA_030648295.1 Opitutaceae bacterium
ATTCGAGGCAATGCGTAGCGAAGGATTGAAAGAAGTGCTCACGGGCGATCATCACTTCGCGCAGGCGGGATTCGTGCTGCTGATGGAATCGCGTGGTCCACCCGATCACAGACATTAGGGTTTGACCCCTTCGGATCGGCCCGCACGCTTCGTCCAGACACGCGAGGAATGCCAATTTGGCGCCCTCGTCGCGGAAGATGGCCGCGCGATAGTTGCCGCGATTAATGATGTGGTAAACCGCTCCGGCGTACTCCAGGCGCAATTTTCGTGCCATAGGCGTACAGGACGACAGTCGGTGAGGAGCGTCAATAGCAAACAGCAAGGCCTGACCCCTTCGGCCTCCCCAGCGGAACGCGTGAGCCCGCCGAAGGCGGGTAAACGCTTGCCCGCCTCTGGCGGGTTTCGCCGAAACTCGGTCGCGAAAGCCTCACGGCTGGTCCCAGATTCGGTGAAGCAGTGGTCGGTTGTCGGTTGGGAACGCCGCTTGCGACTCCCTGTAAAACGGTGCAAGTTTGAAACGAGGTCCACCGCATCCCCATGAATGTTGCGGAAACAATCTGAAAATCATGAACGAGACCACGACGGTGGAAATTGGCAGCCTGATTACGCAGACCCCCGGCATCAAGGGTGGTACGCCGCATCTCGCGGGAACGGGGGTTGCGGTTCGGACCATCGTGCGTTGGTACAGGCTCGGTATGTCACCGGAAGAAATTGCCGGCGAATACCCCCATCTGACTCTGGCCCAAGTTTATGCCGCGCTGGCGTATTTTCATGCCAATCGTGAGGGCATGGAAGCGCAAATGACCGCTGAGGAAACCGAATCCGATCGGATCGAGCGGGAACATCGGCACGCGCAGACCGGCGCGGCATGAGAGTTCGCCTGTACTTCGACGAAGATTCCGCTCGACACTCCTTGGTGCGTGAACTGCGCGTTCGAGGGGCGGATCTTGTTACCCCGTTGGAAGTGGGAACGCTATATAGAACGGACGAGGAGCAATTGCAGTGGGCTGCTTTGAATCAGCGGACGATTTACTCATTCAATCGTGGCGACTTCTATCGTTTGCACACGGGATGGTTGCGAGAAGGCAAGTCTCATTACGGAATAGTTCTCTCCCGCCAAGACTTGGCGGTGGGAGAGCAGATGCGCCGTCTCCTGCGGCTGATCAATGAGCTCACCAGCGAGGAAATGCGGAACCGCATTGAGTTCCTGAGTGCGTGGGGGCGATAATGACCCTGAGTATCCCTCCGGCGTCCGCCGTCTGTCGTCTGTCCTCTGCCGTCTGCCGTCTGCAGTCTGCAGTCAGAATACCGACATCAGCGCAGACCCCAAACCCCAAAACATGACCCCTTCCGTCTGCCCCATATACATTTGTTGCGCGGTTGCTCCGAGAGGAAGTGACGGGGCGAAGCCGTGAATAATGCGATTGAGAAGACTGCGCGGCTCAGCGGTTCGCAACCGGGCCCGCGCTGGAAATCAGTCAAGAGTCGAAATCTCACGTGTTCCGGCTGTGCCCACAGCAATTAGGGTTTGACCCCTTCGGCCCGGCCACGAGCTGGCCTTGGTGCGCGTATGCTGTTCTCTGGTTGACGATTCCGCGCATTGGAGAAACATTTCGAACCATGAGTGCAAGCGAGATCATTGCCGAACTACCGCGTCTGACCCCGGCCGAGCTGACATTGATAAAGAACAAGGTTGAGGAAGTGCTGGAGAACCGCGGCTCGTCGCCTGGCGACGATTTCCTTCTCCGGGTGGCCGGCACGGCTGAGGGCCTGCCACCTGACTTGGCTGTGAACCACGATCACTACCTCTATGGTAGGCCTCGGCGTGGAGAAATATGACCCGTGCATTCGGCGATAGTTTCTATTTCATCGCTCTGCTGAACGCGCATGATTTTTGTCACGCTCGGGCACGGGAGATCACCCAGGAGTTGCAGGGTGTAACGATTGTAACCACCCGTTGGGTACTGGCTGAAGTTGGGAACGCATTGAGCGGGTTTGGTTCGAGGAAGAGCTTCGCCATATTCATGACAGGACTTGCCACCCAAAGCAGGGTGCTCGTGCTGAAGGATTCCGATACCCTCTACGAGCGCGGCGCGAGGCTTTTTGCGGCGCGGTTGGACAAGGAGTAGTCGCTTACCGATTGTATTTCGATGGAAGTGATGCGTAGCGAAGGCATCGACGAGGTGCTGAGCGGTGATCATCATTTCACCCAAGCAGGATTCAGACTGTTGATGACAGCTGGCAGCGAGGAACCGGAGTGACCATCTGGTGTGAAAGGTGAGAACTAACCCAGATCTGCCCCGTCTTTCCGCCCCCATCGCGACCGGCAACCGGCAACCGACTACCGACTACCGACCACTGACCACCGACCGGCGTAGCCGCCTGCCAACCGGCTGACAGTGAAGGGGCTGCCCATCGCTAGCGCCTGCGCCAGCCACTGGTTCGTAGCCGTCGTCGTTCTCTTCATTTCCGCGGCCATGGCCACCTTCCACTCCGCCGACTTCGGATCGCGCGCCACGTCGCTCGGGGTTTTCCCGGCGGCGGCGAGCAATTTCGCGAACCGCTCGTCGAGCTGCGCCAGCCGGGCCTCCGCCAAGTCGAGTTCGCCGCGCTCCAGCGAGGTGGCGGCTTCGCGATGCTGGGCGATGAGTTCCTGCTTGAAGGCGCGCGTGCCGAGCACCCATCCCCTGGCCATCCGTTCGAACCCCAGCCGCTTCTTCTCCGTGGTTTCCGCCGACAGCCAGGCGAGATATTCCGCGTACTTGCGGCGGCCTGCGTCCGTGTCTGCCAATCCTCCCGCGTGGCCGAGGCTCGCCTCCGTCCGGAGCCAGCCCGTGCGCTCCTTCGGATGCAGCAGCCAGCGAAAGCTGGACCAGGCCCATTCACCCAGTCGATCGACGGTCGTCAGTCCGGCCCGCACGGGATTCAAATGAATATAGTGGCACAAGGGTCCGAGCGCCGCGCCCGGGTCGACGACGATGCTCTTGTAACGGCCCTGAAACAGGTGTCCGCATTCGTGGCGGTAGCGGTTGAACCGGGTCGCGAATGTGCCTTGGAGCCACTGCATCCCGGCGACCAGATTCGCCGTCGGCGTTTCCAGCGCCAGGTGGTAGTGGTTCGACATGATGCACCACGCGTGTACCTGCCACCGCGCCTTCGTGCACGCCTCGTCCAGACAGGCCAGAAACGCCAGTTTTGCTCCGTCGTCCCGAAAGATCGCCGCGCGATAGTTCCCACGGTTGATGATGTGGTAGACTGCTCCTTCGTACTCGAGACGCAGCTTGCGAGCCATGACAGGGTCACGCTGGCGACGAAATGATAAGCGTCAACAGCAAACAGCAAGGCCTGACCCCTTCTGATTGCCCCGGATGTGCTTTTCATGCGCGGTGCCGAGTTGTTTGCCGCCCGGCTCGACAAGGATTGGTCGCTTACTGACTGCATTTCATTCGGGGTGATGCGGGATCATCACATCGAAGAGGCCCTCACGGGGGACCATCATTTCACGCAAGCGGGATTCAAACGGCTGATGCGCTGACAGCCGCCTTGCACCGTCTCACCGCTTAACCGCCTCCGATTCCAACGGGCGAAGCCGTAGCGGGACCAAGGACCAAGGCCCGACCCCTTCTGCCTGGCCTTGGTCGTCATCAATTGCCTCCCGGCCTTGACGGTTTTTTCCCACCCAGTAGCGTTGTTGCATGAGTATCGGCCAAATTGAAGCTGAGCTGAAGCACATGAGTGCAGGAGACCTTCGGCGGCTGGCGATGAGCTCATGGGCCACGTTCGTCGAAAGAGAAGGGTTGGATCCCGCGTTCAACACGTGTGACGAGGAGGATCCGGAACTGTTGGCTGCCCTGGACGATGCAGTTCGCGGGGCGAATCGTCCCGGCAGTCGCAGTGCCTTTGGAGATGAGGTTCGAGCCCGGATCCGCGATTGGACTACAAGGTAGAGTTCAAGGACTCGTTTTTGAATGATCTGGAGCGGATCGTCCGTACGATTGCGGCAGAAAACCCAGGGGCGGCGCGCCGATTGGGCGAGGTGATTGTCAGAAGAAGCGAGGCTCTGGCTTTCTTCCCCGAACGCCATCCGCGCGTGCGCCAGCGGCCGATGCTCCGCCGCTATATCGTGGGAAGGCACTATAAGGTTTTTTACCGGATACGGCGCGATATCAAGACAGTGGAAGTTCTTCGATGTTGGGATGGCCGGCGGGGAGCCGAACCGCCAATCGAGTAGGGCTGAGAGGTGGAACGCTAATCTGCGCTTACGATTTATGCGGTCAGCAGTTGCTGTGTCGGTGAACTGGTACGCGGGGCAACGCTTGACGCTTAACTGTGAAGTGAATCTGCGGCATCGGGTACAGGACGACAGTCGGCGAGGGGCGTCACCGCAAACAGCAAGGCCTGACCCCTTCTGCCTGGCCCTGTATGGCACGCCGCGACGCGGCCGGGCATGAAGCGGGTTTTCGGAGACAGCTTTTACTTCATCGCGTTGCTCAACGCCCGGGACTTTCATCACCACCGCGCGCGAAGTCTCACCCGGGAACTGGAAGGAACCGTCATT
>JAUSID010000063.1 GCA_030648295.1 Opitutaceae bacterium
AATGACGCGCATCGGGAGCCGGTAGAATTCCGCGAGGATGGGAACGAGCAGGAATCCGCCGCCGACGCCAAGCATCGTGCCAATCACGCCCACGCCCGCCCCCAGCAGCACCAGCCCCGGCACGGACATCCGCCGATCGCCATCGCCGTAGGCAATGGTGAGGTGACTCCAGCTTTTCGATACAGTGCGCGTACGCGTGGGTTCGGCCACGAAGTGGGCGATCACACCGGCCGCCGCGGCGGCACGGCGCGGTTGGAAAACGCCGTAGAGCATCTGCACACCGACAAACATCAGCGCGACACCCACGGCCGCCTTGAAGGGCACGGGATCAGGCAGCCACTGCACCCGGATGAACGGACCGATCAACGCGCCCAGCGCGGCACCGACACACAGCGGAAGCGCGAAGTTCCCGTTCAACTGGCCGCTGCGGCGAAACCCGATGAGCGCGCCGAACGGGTTGAGGAATGTCTCCCACTGCACCGTTGGGCTGACGTTCGTGGTGACGAAGCCAAGCACCGACATGCTGTAGGGCAGCGCGACGAGTCCCGTCGCCCCACCAACGAGCGCCATCGTGTAGCCCGCCACGAAACCCAGCAGGAGCAAATGCCAGAGCGCGGCATGGCAGTCGGGGCCCGCGAGCGGCACGCCGCGTTCGCCGCCGATGAGAAAACCGTGCTGAAGGTAGCTCGCGGCAATCCCGAAGGCCCACACGGCCAGCGCCAGCGGAAGCACGCGCGTCCAGAACTCGCGTTGCGCCGCGGCGCGCGTTTCGGCGGAGTGCGCCATGGCTCCGCTGACCCGCGTCATTGGCCGGCCGCAGCGCGCGCACTCTTGCGCGCTGGTTTCGCGGGCGATTTGAGCCGTGACTTCACCGGCACGCCAAACGTCGAGGGATCAACCCGGGCCACGTGATCGAGGCACTGCCGCTGCGTCGCCGCATCCCAGTACGCCGGCATCGGGCCGCGCACGCGATCGGAGGCGATCACGCCCAGGTGCTTGAGGATGCATTTCCACAAATTGCGATTCGCCATCCGCAGCTCGAAATTCAGCAGCGGCACGTAGGGAGTGAAAAACGCGTGCGCCTCCTTCGTCGCGCCGGCTTCGAGCAACCGGAACGTCTCGGAAAACACGCGCGGCAGGTAACACGCCGGCATCGTGCCGCGGCCGCCGCGCTCGTATTCCTCGAGGAAATAAATCCCGCTCTCCCCGCCGAACATGCCCCTCACCGCCGCGCCCGCCTGCGCCAGCACGCGCGCCATCTTGAACGGGCTCTGGGTGAACTCCAACTTGAAGTAGGAAACGTTTTCGATTTCCCGCGCCAGCCGGGTGAGGAATTCCGCGTTCATCGCCACGCCCGACACGGGGTGGTCCTGCACCATCACCGGAATTTTCACCGAGGCCGCGAGGGTGCAATAATACGCGAATGCCGCCGGCAGGTCAGAGCCCCAGTTGCCGAAAAACTGGGGCATGGACATCACGCCGGCCGCGCCCATCGCCTCCGCCTTCCGGGCTTTTTCGGTCGCAACCTCGACCGCGAAGTGCGTGACCGTGACGATCACCGGTACGCGACCGGCGACGCGCTTCATCGAGAATTCGAGGATCTCCGCCTTCTCCGCGTCGGACTGGGCATGGCCCTCGCTGGCGTTGGCGGCCATGACCAGCCCATGGACGCCGCTGTCAATCAGCCAGTCGATCAATCGCGCCTGGCTCGTTGGATCGAAGCAGCCGTCACCGGCCCAGGTGGTCGCCAGGATGGGGAAGTTGCCTCTGAGGAGCGTGGTCATTTCCGGCCAGTGAAGTGGAATCGCCGCTGACGAAGCATCAACGCGCCGACAAATCGCTGACACCACAGCCAGCCAGCCGGCGCGTTGACAGACAAGAATACGGTTCGGAACATCGTTTCGTGAAATATTCGTGGTTGAATCGGCCTGAGGCGCCGCGGCGCTGGACTCATGGGGGCGCGCTTTGGACGGCCAGATAGTTGCCGTAGCCGACGATCAGCGTGGCGACCACGAGCACGGCGATGCCACCGGCGACCAGCCCATGCGTGCGGCGGCTGGTACCGCGCCACTCGTGCAGCGCCACGCCCCACAGCGTACTGAAGATGATGATACTCGCCATGTGCAGCGTCCAGGAGGAGAACCGAAACCGCCCCATCTGCGTTTCGCCCATGGTGTAAAAGAAGAACTGCAGGTACCAGGTGATGCCCGCGGCCGCGCAGAAGAGATAATTCGGCCCCAGCGGAACGCGGGCTCCCGCCCGGTCCGTGGCGGCCAGATACTCGCGGCCCGTCCGTCGCTGAAAGTGCAGGACCACGCACCACAGCGCATTGCTGGTGAAGCCGCCCACCAGGACCACGACGAGCTTCGGCAGCCCGACCCAGAGGGCGGGCGTGCCGGCGGCGGCCGAAAGCACCGCGATCGGTTCGGCGGCGGCAAGCCCATACGCGAACGCGGCGCTCAACACCCCCGAGGCAACCGCCGCGATCATCCCCCGCGTGAAGTTGAATTCCTTGATCGTCGCCTGCTTCGCCTCGGTCGGAAGTTCGCGCTCCTTGTTCAGGCCGGCGAGCGCCGTCACCGCGATACCCGCCAGGCAGACCCCCACGCCCGCCAGGACCACGCGCCCCGGCGTGGTGGCGGCAACCGCCGGAAGCTGCCCGAGCACCAGCGGCGGAATCAGAGTGCCGAACGCCGCGCAGAACCCCAGCACCACCCCCATGCCGAGCGACATCCCCAGATAGCGCATCGTCAGCCCGAACGTCGTCGCGCCCACGCCCCATAACAGGCCAAACATCCACGTGAGGAAAAGCGTGCGCGTGGAGGTCTGCGCGAGCACGCCGAACAAGTCGTTGGTCATCGTCAGGGCCAGCAACCAGGGCATCAGCAACCAGCTGAACAGTCCGCCGACGAGCCAGTACGTCTCCCACGACCAGCGTTTCACGCCCCGGAACGGCACGTAGAACGAACCGGCGGCGAGCCCGCCGAGCCAGTGAAGACAAACACCGAGAATCGGAGATGCAGTTACCATTGGGGTGAGGTCGTGGTGTGATCGAGGTCGAGGCTGGTTTTACGGCAATGAGCACCGGGCGGCGGGTGCCGGCACCCGCGGACGAAATTGGGACGCGCGAGGAACTCCGGGGTCGGCGGGGCGCGCGGGTGTTCTCCGGTTCATGGCGGGAACTCGCTCGCCAGGTACTGCCGGATGGCAGCGGCCAGGTCATGGCCCAAAGCCCGCGCGGTCTCCGCGTTCACCTCGCGGCCCCTCACATCGGCGTAGGGAATTTCGAGCGTAGTGGAAAAACTGATGCCCGGCAGCTGGGCAGCCCACAGGTTGAATGATTTTGGCTCACTCAACGTATTCCACGACGTGCCGTGCGGGACATTGTCTTCGGCGTTGAATACCAGCGGACCCGCCTGGCCGCGGGCCAGGACGTCGCCGAAGCGGCCGACCCGTGTCCAAATCTCCGGCACGGGACCGCCGACGAAGTGAAGGCGATCGGCATTCTTGCCGCGCAGCGCGGGGCAGTGCAAATCCAGCGCGATCCGGAGCTTTCCGCCGGACCACTCCGGCAGCAGCTTCTTCAACGCGGCCACATTCGGATAATGGCTCGGTCCCACATAATCGCGGCCCGGGTCGTGGGGCAGGCGGTTCTTTCCCTGCAATCCCTCCTCGACGCCGTCCTTGTCCATGAAAGGCACCAGGAGGAACGCGACGTTCTCCCGCAGCCACTGGCCGGTGCGGTTGTCGGCCAGGATGCCCTCGACGATGCCTTCGAGAACGTAGCTCGCCATCATTTCACAGGCGTGATGACGGGCCGTGATCGCGACGCGATGGCGTGGACTGGCGCCCCCGTGGCCCACGCGGAGCAGTTCCACGCTGCGGCCGTGCTCGCTGCGGCCGAGGGTATCGACAACGAAGTCGGGTCGACGGCCGGTGCGCGCGATAAACGACCGGAGATTCTGTTCCGTGTAGGTCATGCCGACCGAGAACAGAACTTCCGTCGCGCCGGCCGGGAACGTGAACGAGAAGCTCGAGATGGTGGCGTGATCCATGCCAAGCCATTTCCAACTGAGGCCACCGTCCATGCTGACGGCCGGGCCGCGCATGCCCACCGGATTCGCGGCGGTGAACTTGAACGTCATCGTGCGGCCGCCCGCACCCCGCACACGGAAACACCAATAGAACCACTTTCCCGCTGTCTCACGCAGATCCGGGTTGAGGTACACATTGTCGCCTTCAATCCGCTCGAGGATGATGTTCCCGCCGGGAAAGCCGGCATCGACCTGGACGCGGGCCGCGACCGCACTCGCCGCGTGGCCGGAGGTCGGCAGCGCGAACAGGGCGAGCGCGATCAGGCCAACGCCGAAGGATGACATTGGGACGGTCAGGCTGCGCATAACGATCGAAATGAGGGTGGGCATATGGTGGGGCCAACGAGTCACCGGGCGCCCGCCGGCGCGGATAAAATCTGCGCGAGGTGGTCTCGGATTTCGCGCTGGAGCTGCTCGCGGATGGCGGCATTTGCCGGCTCCACCGCGACATTGCGCTGTTCCGCGGGATCGGTGCGCCGGTGGTAAAGCTCGACGAATGGTGGCGCCGCGGTGCCGACGTCCGCACGCGTTTCCCACGTTTGGATGAGACTCCATTCGGCATTCATCGCGCCGAGCATCGGACGCGTACCGCCGTAGCTGTCGAGGCATTCATACACGAAGGCGTCACGCCAGGCGGAATTCGCGTCCCGCAACAAAGGGACGAGACTGCGGCCGTGCATCGTCTTCGACGCTGGAAGCGCGGCAAGTTCGAGCAGCGTCGGGGTGATGTCGATGTTAAGCGCAAGGCCAGGCTCCACCCGCGGTTTCAATCCCGGTCCTGCGATCATCAACGGCACGCGGATCGAATCGGCGTAGGCGAGCACCTTGCTTGTCATCCGCTGCTCGCCGAGCAGCCAGCCGTTGTCGCTCATAAACACAATCCACGTGTTGTCCCGCAGCCCAAGCCGCTCGAGCGCATCCAGCAAACGTCCGATCATGCCGTCCAGCTGCGTCACGACGGCGTAGTAATCCCGAACATGTCCGCGCACGACGGCGGGATCATCATACCCGTACTTGTCGGCCTGCGTGCGATTCCGAACCCCAGCGAGATACGGTGGCTTGCCCGTCAGGTCACCTTTGATGGTGGATGGCAGCGGCAGTTTTTTCGGATCATAGAGCGCACGGAATTCCTCCGGCGAGGGCCACGCGTTGCGATTGTCCATGTGTGGCAACTGCGTCGCATGCCAGAGCAGGAAGGGCCCGGTCCGACGGGCGGCGTCCTCGAGGAAAGCGATGGAGCGATCGACGCAATACTCGTCAACGTGCTGCGCTGGCCGCACGTCCTTGCCCTGGTCTCGCACCGGGCGGCCGAAGTAGGTGCCGTTGCTCCGAAAGAAACACGAGAAGTCGAACCCGACCGCCTCGGGCTCGCCGCCGATGTGCCACTTTCCCACCATGCCGGTGCGATAACCGGCGGACTTCAGGTGCTGGGCGAACGTCGTTTCACCCGGGCGTAACGCCGCGCCGAGGCTGGTCACGCCGTTGCTGCTCCCGTAGCGACCGGTGAGAATGGCGGCGCGGGACGGACTGCACAGCGACATCACCACGTTTGCATTCGTGAACCGCACACTGCGAGCCGCCAGCCGGTCGAGATTCGGAGTATGAATATGCGGGTTGCCGTTGGCGCCCACCGAATCAAAGCGCTGGTCGTCCGTCAGGATGAACAAAACGTTGGGCCGGCCTGGTGCAGCCACGCCCGAGAGCGGCCCCGCGAGAACCAGGCCTCCCAGCAGCGCGGACAGCGCGGCACTCGGCCGCCGGGCGGAACGCGTGAGCGCTGCGCACTGCGACAAAACGCCGCTCACGCGTTCCGCAATGGATGCCGGCGATACTGTCATCATGAATTCATAGTGTTTTCTAGCGAGGCGCAGCCTCAGACCCGACACAATCCCCGGTTTGTCATTCTGAGGCTTGGCGAAGAATCCAGCCCGACGCTCGCAGCCGGACGCGCCACTGGATTCTTCGGCGGCCCTCAGAATGACAGTTTAGGAATTTTCGAAAACTTGATTTGTTCACAACGAGTTTGGGAGTTCAAGGAGTCTAGTCGTACCTCAGCCATGCCGTGGCCGTCGTGTTGCTGTCCGATGTAATCCGAAACCAGTACGCCTGATACCCATCGGGAAAAGGGTGTTCAAGCGGCCGGCCGGCAGGCACCTCCAGCTCCGCATACGTCACCCATTTGTCCGTGCCGGTAATGTCGACCTCCAGCCGCATCTTCACGGGTTGGGGCGATGTATGGGCAAGCGTCAGATTCTTGCGATCGTAACCGGTCATCAAATACGGATCGGACGGCTGTCCGGCCTTGATGATGCTGTCCTTCCACGGCCCACCCTCCCCCACCGCCTTGCCCAGGCTCCAGAGATCGTCGACCGCGCCCACCCAGACCGCGACCTCACCGTCGTCCGACCGGATGATGTGGCGGTTGGCCGCGGGCGCATCGGCCGTCACGCCCGAGAGGACGAGCAGCCCGGACCAGCTCGCGAAATCCTGGATGCGATATTGATGCGTGGCGATAGGACGCACCTTGGCAATCCCGCCGGCGTTTTCCGCCGGAACTTCGAAGAATGTCCCGGCACAATTGAACAGGTCGCGTTCCGTGCAGACCTCGCGCATCGTCCGCTCCACCCCGACCGGACCATTCACATCGAAATCGGGCCGGCCCTTCGGCAACCGAAACCGCCGTCCCTGTTCGTCGGCGTAGATCACCGATGCCTGGTCGAATCCAATCGTGTCGCGTGGAATCGCCACGTTCGCCTGCATCCAGGCAAGTGGTGCCGCCTCGTCGGTCCGGCGCAGCCGCATGTCACGTCCCATTTCGTAATAAGCCGGCGACTGCATCTTTCCCGCGACGAATCGGGTGGCCGCAAACTCCAAGGTGCGCCGGGCATCGCCCCGCGCGTGCAGCAGACCGCCGCTCCCAGCCATCGGGTTGTCGCGGATCAGTCCATCAAAACCCGACTCCGGCCGCGGCTCGCGCCGGTCGGCATTGCGCGCCGAGAAAAACGCGGTCACGCGATCGCAATCGCGCGAAGTCCGGATCCGGATCCAGGCGCCCTTTTCCTCCGGCGGAAAAATCGTCCACGCATAGCCCGACGCGGGCACCTCGACCCGGCGGAGCCCGGTCCACTTGTTGGTCCCCGCCCGGTCCACTTCGAGCGTGAAGGTTACCGGCCCATTCGCGTCATGCACGAGGTGCAGCATCCGTTGATCGAATCCGCCAAAGAGAAATGGCTCGGAAGGCACATCCTTCTTGACGGCGTCGTCGAGCCAGACGGCGCCGCGGCCGATCGCCGATCCCAGCCGATCGAGTCGCCCGGGCTCGACGAACCACAGGTTTGATTGCGACTCACCGGGCGGCGCGAGTTTCCCCTTCGCGCGGCGCTTGTTCAAAAACTCATTCTTCGCCGTGTCGTCGCAGCCCAAAACGACTCGATCGCCCCAGCGTGCGAAGTCGCCAATCACCTTGAGGTAATTGGATCGCGGTGCGATGCCGGCGGAGTTGCCGCTGCGAAACGATCGCGGGAATCGCCAGAACGCGCCGTGCATGGTCATCAGCAGATCGTTTTCGCCCACGTCGCGGATCCGCGGCCACTCCGTGTTCCAGCCGTGCGCTCCGTCATAGGCGTGGCTCGCTTTCGGCAGCCGATACGAGTGCCACTGACCACCGTCGAGTAGCATCAGGATCAGCGAACGGTGATCCCAACCGATACTCCAGAGCGGATCGGTCGATGGGTTTTGATTTCCGTAGAGTCCGCCCGGCCCCATGACCTCGGTGAACTGGTTCCGCCGCACCACCTGCCATTTGGCGCTGTTCCATTCCGCCAGCGCGCCGCTGGCGATGTCCGGATGTTCGCGTGCCTCCGGCGTTTTCTCGCCGTTGTTGGCGTACACGAGACGCCCCTGGCCGGAGTAGAGCCCCTTGCCGTGATCGCCCGGCAGCCCGGCCTTCGCCCCGCCTTCGAGATGGGTGTCCCGGAAAAGCTCCGTCACCGCCAGGGTGTGAACGTCCACTTCATAGAAGCCCTCCTCCATCGTGGCAAAGTAGACCTTGTTCGCGGGATCAGTGAGGTGCCGTGCGTTCCCGGTCAACCGGCCA
>JAUSID010000064.1 GCA_030648295.1 Opitutaceae bacterium
GACCACCAGCGGCTTGTTGTCGCCGACGCCGCCAAATGCAGTGCCATCGTGCTGGTAAACGACGCGGAACTGCTGGCCGTCGCCGGAAAGCTGCACGTTGATCCGCGCCGCGCGGGCGACGGCACTCATGCGATTCCAAACCACGACGCGCCCGAGCTCGCGGGCCGCGCCGAGATCCACCTGCCACCACGGACCGTTGTTTTCACCCGTGTGAAAGCCCCACTCGCCCGTCTTGATTCCGTCGCAGCCGCCCACGGCATCGTTCCTCGTGGTGACCTGCTCGGAAACGCCCCCTTGGGCCGCCGCTTTCTCCGCCAGCAACCAGTCTGCCTCGACGCGTTCCGACCAAAGCTGGCCGGTGGAGGCCGGCACGGCGGCGGCGGTCATGGCCAGGCACACGGCAGTCAGAAGCATTCCCGTTCGGCGGGTATCGAGTCGTGCATTCATGTTTTTTGGGGTTCGCCCAGTGCGGTCACATCCTGTCGGATACGCTTCGCGTCAGCGGCGGAGAGGGATAATGAGCCGGCCTTCGCATTTTCGGTGACTTGCGCGAGGTTGCGCCCGCCGACGAGGACGTGCGTGACGCCAAGCTGGGCGGCCGTCCAGGCAATGACCAGTTGCGCAACCGTGCAGGCGTATTTGTCCGTGAGGTCCTGCCATGATGCCAGCAGGTCGAGCACGCGCCGGCGGTTCACCGGAATCAGCCAGTCGTTCCACCAGGTATTGCTCCGGAACTCGGTGGGCTGAAACACGCGGTCCATGCCGATCTTGCCGGCAAGCAGACCTTGTTCGAGCGACATATAGGTGAGCGTAGCCATGCCCAATTGCGCACACGCGGGCAGAATCTCCTGCTCCGCCTCGCGGTGAAGCATCGAGTATCGGAACTGATTGCTGACGACCGCGCCGGTGCGGACGTTCTCCTGCAACTCGCCGACCGACACGTTGCAGACGCCGATCGCACGGATTTTGCCCTCCTGCCTGAGCTTGAGCAGCACGGCCATCGTGTCCGCGATCGGCGTATGGTCAGGCGGCATGCTCGGCCAGTGCGTCTGGTAAAGATCTATATTGTCGGTGCCGAGCCGCCGGAGGCTGTTCTCGATTTCGATCCGAATCGTGTCGGGACGAAGGCTGCGGTTCATTTTCTTGCCGTCGAAATCGGCGAAGAAGCTGCCCCGCGCGTCTTCCCACCACAGGCCGCACTTGGTGGCGAGGATGGCCTGCTCGCGCCGGCCTTTGAGCGCACGACCCACGACCCGTTCGCTGCGTCCCCAGCCGTAGGACGGCGCCGTGTCGATGAGATTGATGCCAAGGTCGAGCGCCGCGTGGATGGTGCGGACCGACTCCGTGTCGTCCGTGTCCTGCCCCCAGATTTGTCCGCCGCCAAGCACCCACGCGCCGAGACCAACGATGGAGGCCGACCGGCCTGAATTGCCAAGAGGTCTCTGTTGCATTTTTCGGAATTCGCCGACCGCGTGCGGAACAATTGACGAACTGGGTCTGGAGGGGTGGTCGCGAACGAAAGTGGGCCCGGCCGGTATCAATGCGCCCGATCGTATTCCGCGATCTTCTCGCGGATGGCGGCCTCGGCCTCATTGTACATTTCCTGAATCATCGGATCGGAAAACTCGTATGTGCGCTCGGCCAGCGTGCTGCGCGGGATGCGATCGAACAGCCGCGCCTTCGCGTCGGCGATGTCCTTGCCGTAAATGTGATAGGAATCGGCCTGCCAGTTGAGCCGGCCGAGCTTCACCGGCCGGCCCGCCCGCCGCGCGATTTCGGCCGCGACGACATCACGGTTGAACATCACAAACCCAAACAAGTTCATGAAACTCGCGCCCCACGCATCGTTGCTGCGAAACCGGATGTTGCAGTTCAACCACCACGCTCCCTCGTCCTCCATCAGCCGATACCAGACCGACTGCAGGCACGGCGGATCGTAGCAATCAAGATCGATGTTGGGCATCCAGGTGATCATCTGCGCCTGCCGCGTGAACGGCTGATTCACCAGTTTGGTGATCACAGCTTCAATCTGGTTGATGTTGAACCCGCCGGCGCGGATCCGCTCCCCGTTGCGCCGCTCCTGCCACGTGCCGTAACCCGCGAGACGGCCGTGATAGGTGTATTCCCAACGCGTGTCCGCAGCGTCGTTCAGGTTTTTCACCCAGTGGTCCTTGGCGCCGCCGACCTCCATCACGTATTCGCGCAGTTCCTCGATGCCACCGGGAAACGCCTTGTGAATCATCGGCTCGGCGAGCGGATCGAGCACGGTGAGGTTCATGGTGCAATCGAGACTCGGCGGATCGCCGGGCTTGTCATACTGCGTGCGAAATTGCGCGCCGTGTTCGTAGAGCGCGACGAGGGCACGTTCGTGCGCGGCAGCGATGCTGTTCTCGCAGACGTGCAACACAGGAATGTTTTTCATGCCGGGTCGCCGTTTTGGGGCGCAGGCAGGTTGCCCGGCGGCGGCGGCCGAAGCGATTGAGTTTCCCGCGCACTTCTTGCCGCACGTACTGCGCTTATTGTCGTCCCGCGGCGGCGGGGTTCTGGGTTCTGGGTTCTGGGTTCTGGGTTTCGGGTTTCGGCATTTCGCGCCGCGATGCAATTGGCGGACCCTCGTCACTCGTCACTCGTCACTCGTCACCGGACGATCCGACCAGACACCGAGCCGGTTGCCCGCCGGATCGAGGTACTCGAAACGCCGGCCGCCGGGAAACGAGATGATGTTCCGCGCGATCTTCCCGCCTGCTTTGACCACCCGGTCGCGAGCGGCCTCCAAATCAGCGGCGAACACGACAACCAATCTGGTTCGGTCTTACGGCCATGGTGATCGAAGGTGGCGTGGAGGCCCCGGCGTGAGTTGACGGAAGCGCTTAGCGGCAGGCATGCCATGCAGCTCGGCGTGCGAGCGCTGGATTTGCTGCATGTGGCCGCGGCGATCACCATCCGCGCCACTCGGTTTCTCACCTGCGATGGGCGCCAGTTGGCCCTGGCGAAGGCGGCCGGGCTGCGCGCCGAAAAGATCTAAGGCTCGCTCTGCGCCGTGAGCCGGGGGCCGCGCTCCCAGAACGGAACCACCGCCAATCGACGATCGTTCGATCCTTGCGAAATGATCACGCCTTCCGCTACCGCGGCAAATCCCATCACTCATCACCCGCCACTTTCACTCTCACTCCCATCTACGGATCGAGATCGTACACTTCGACCAACACGGGGCCGGTCGTGCCGCCCGCGCCGGTGACGACGACGGAATATCCGCCCGGCGGAAGCCGCACGACCAGCGCCGCATCCTTGCCCGTATCCGAAATCTGGAACGCTCCGGCGGTGCCGAACGCCGCCTTGAGTTCCGCCGTCCCCGCCCAGTCGTCGTTGCGCGCAACGACGATGTTCATCCCCAGCGGGATGACCGAGAGCTGCGGATCGGCCAGCGCACCGCCGATATTGAAGGCCGCCAGCCCCGGACCAATGGCGCGAATGAGCACCTGCTTCGCGGCGCTGCCTCCGATCACGAAACCAGGAGTGAGCGCGTTTGCTCCGGTACCCGCAAAGCCCAGGGTCGAAACGTTGATGAGTTTCGCGGGCGAAGTGAGCGCATCCGCATCGTATACCTCGGCGAGCGCGAGTCCGGAATCCGCCGCACCCGCGGCCATGATTCGAACCGAGTAGCCGTTGGCGTTCACCGCCACATTGGAGACGACCGCCGCGTCCCTGGAGGCCACGCCCAGCGGAAACGCGCCAACCGCCGCAAAGGAATTCGCGACCGTCGTGCTGCCGCCCCAGTCGTCGTTCGTCACGACGCTCGCGCCGGTCTGCTGGTTCAACACCTCCATGGTGGTGTCGCTCAGCGCGTCGAGCCCGAAGGCCGACAGGGTGGGACCGATCGCGCGGATGAGCAGTTGCTTGCTGCCGGACCCGCGCATCACGAAGCCCGGCGTCAGCGCGGCGCCGGCCTGGACGAGTCCGCGGGTGGAAACGTTGATGATCCGGCTCGGGCCGCCGGTATCGACGGTGAGGATCGCGGCATCGGTCTCAACGGAGCCGGCCCGGTTGGTGATGACACAGGAATAGAAGCCCGCATCTGCGGCGGTGATGTTGCTCAGCGTGAGCGTCGCGGAATTGGCCGTGCTGGAGACGGCGCTGGCCGCGCGCGGCGGATCGCCGGCCCCCGATTCGAGCCCGGCGCGATTTGTCGTGGCCGGAATGAGCGCGACGCCGTTGCGCTTCCACACGTAACTCAGCCCGCCGCTGGCGGCGAGCGCGGTGAATTCCAGGTTCGCAGCGCCGGGCGCGACGTTCTGATTGATCGGCGGCTGCACTACCAGCGGCACATCGCGGACCCCGAGCACGAGGCGCTTGATATTCGTGTTCAGGTTCAGACCCATGGACACCCAGTAGATGGAATTCCCGTCGGTCGCGATCTCACCAACGATCCCGGTGTCGAGCGCCGACAACAGCGCCGTCACCGGACCGCCATTGATGGAGACGGCGGAGAGCTGCTGCGTCGCGCCGGAAACGAAATACACGCGCTCACCATCGACGGCATAGTTCGCGCTCTGGACATTGTTGGCCACGACGATCACGGACCCTGCCAGGCGGCGTTTCAGCACGCGGGCATTGGGCGGTCCCTCGAGCCAGAATAAAGCGCTGCCGGCGGGTCCGGTCGTGAACGTCGTCAGAAACCCGGCATCAGCGGTGACCGGAAAGTCGGGCGCACTCGGGCCACCGGCTAGCGGCATGTGGCGAACCGAGCGATCCCACGCATCGATCCAATAGACATGGGTCAAATCGGCGGTGAACGAGACGGGCGAAGTGTTATTCGCAGGCGCTGTTCGATTTAATGGCGTGCCCACGGCGCCATAGTTGGTGATCGCGCCGCCTTGGGTGGACAAACTGGACATGAGCAAGGGGATGAAACCGCCTCCCGGTTCCAAGTCGGACCACGCCGCAAAATAGAGCTTTCCGCCGGTGCGCTGGATTCCGATCGCCATCGCTCGCGGAGTCGCTCCCGGCGGGCCGGGCGACGCGAGGACGGCCTGCGCTCCCGTTGTCTTGCTGACGCGAATCACCGTGCCATTGATCACGCCGTGCATGACGTACAGGTAGAGATTGTCCTGCACTATCGTGAAGGGATTGAGCAACCCACCTCCGAAGTTCGTCAGGACGCGCGGCGCGCTGCCCGGAGTTAGTCCCACCGTGCCGATGCTTCCACTATCGGCGGCCCGCCAGTAAACCGCGGTCCCATCCACCAGCAGATTATCCAGCGATGCGGGAATATTCGCGGCACCAATGGGTGCCGGGACCGGCGCGTACGACGCCATGATGCCGGCCACCGCCAGCGGAGCGGCGAAATTGAAACTGGCCCGCACGACAAAGGTTCCGGCCGTTTCCTCCGTCACCAGAAACGTGGCGTTCCAAGTGCCCGATGCGGGCGGACTGAATGCCGCCAGTTGGTTCGTCAAGTTCACCGCCGCGCCGGCGGCGAGCGCCGCCACGTTGAGCGTGGCAAGCCGATAACCGGCCTGCGCCGGCGGGGTGAGATCGAACGGCCGCTCGAACGCCCAGAGCTCCAATCGCAGCGCGCCCGTCGTAGTCGTGCGGCCGTTGTTGATGGTCGCGGTGAGCTGCACCACGCCTGGCGCGCTGAGCTGGTAGTTTGGTGCCGGCGCGAGCGACAATCCTTGACCGCGAGCGACCGAGCCACCGGTCAGCAGCAGGGCAACCGCCAGCGGCGCGAAGAGAATTGGCCACCTTGGCGCGCGGCATTCGAGAAGCCGGGACGAATTAAAGAACGGGGAAATGGTGCGACACCAAGGCGGAGTTATTCAGCCGGCGCGAACTAAATGCGCGCGCTTCGGTGCGGGTTTCGCCTATGCCTGTCGCGTTGAAGAGATTCGAGTCCTCGTATCGCGAAGCCATCAGGCTTTCGCAGCAGCAGCGCCGGGTTATGCCATTGCGGGCCGGAGGCCCGCGCTCCCAGGACGGACATGATCAACGCCGATCGACAATCGTTTCCTTAATTGCGAAATGATCACACATTCCGCTACCCGGCAGAATCCGTCACTCGTCACTCGTCACTCGTCACTCGTCACTGGTCACTGGTCACTCGTCACAGCGACAACACGTACTCCACCAAGTCGTCCAGTTGCTGCGGCGTGAGCGGTGCGGTCTTGCCGTGCTTTTCGGCGCGATTACGCGAGGTGAACACGTCGCGCATGGTGGCGGCCGAACCGTCGTGGAGATATGGGCCCGAACGCCAGACCTCGACCAGTGACGGCGTGTCGAACTCGTCCGCGCGCGCGTCGTACTTGCCGCCGGTTCCCACGCCGTGGCGCTTGAGGTCCGTGAACAGCGGCGGCAGGTGGCACTCGGCGCAACCGGCCACGGGCCCGAAGAACACCTTCTCGCCGCGTTGCGCAGCGTCCGACAGTTTCCCTTGGGCCAGATGCGGGCTCGGAATCGGGTCGAGCGACTGGAGATACTCGTCGAGCGCGACGGCCACCTCTTCCGGTTGGACGGTGAACAGGCTGTTCCGAATTCCCGCGCGCACGGAGACCTCGGCACTGGCGCGTACGCCCAGCCACATGGAAGGCGGCGTCAGATCCGCATGCAGGAGGCTCTTGGTGTTTTTCTGATTGCCGATGCCGTCGTTGAGATTGTCCCAGTTCAGGGCGTCGACCCGCGCATCGGACGAATGGCAGCTCGCGCAGCTCTGCCAGCCTTGAAAACATATGCTGGCGTCGTTGAACAGGAACTCGCCGCGGCGTGCACCGCTCATCGCCACCGCCGGCTGGAGCGGAATCGAGATGGGATGCGGCGTGGCCGCCGCGAGATCGATCTCGGTCAACGTATCCGAAAAGTAATTCGCGAGATACGCCTTGGCGCCCACCAGTGCCACGGCGCGCGGACCGAGGTCAGCCGGCCCGGTCTTGATCCGCCGCCGCAGCCCGGTGATGAACGAAAGGTCATTCGGCACGTCGGCCGCCGTACCAGTGCCCACATATCCACCAGGGACGGCGGTCGTCGGTGCCACGGCAAGCCGGGCGAGTTTCGCCAGCAGCGCCGGAAAATCGATCACGCTCAACTCGTGCGTGCCGGCGTGGGTGACGGTGAAACTCCGGCCGTCGCTGCTCCAAGCCACGCCCCAGGGGTTCGCGGCACCGGCGTCGAGATTATCGAGCAGGACCGTGTTGATCAGCCGCATGGCGCCGGTATCGATCAGGCTCACGGCGTTCGTGTTGATCCAACCACGCTCGATCTGCGAGGTGGGCAGATGGAAACGCGCCAGCTGGTGCACCACGATGGCATGCCGGCCATCCGGGGAAAGGCGCAGGTCACGCAACAGTCCGCTGCCATTCGGCAGGGCAATTTCCCTGCTCACCCTTCCGCGCGCGGTGTCCACGATGCTCACTGACGCCGCGACGACGTCGGCGTGAGCCGGGCCGGCCGGCAGATGATTCGCGACGAGCAGGAATTTTCCATCGCGCGTGATGGCGGCGGAAATCGGCTCGCGTGGCAGCTTCACCCGTCGCGTGGTTTTGCGCGCCGCCAGATCGATGAACGCCACCTCGTTATTGAACCGGTTGCAGACATAGAGCGTCCGGCCATCGGGGCTCAGCACCGGTGCCATCGCAGTGTGGCCCGCAGGAATGCTGGCGACGCTCGCGGCGGACGCCGTATCGACGACAGACACCGTGCTCTCCGGCGCCGCGCACGTGACGTAAAGCGTCCGCCCATCGGGAGTGAGCGCAAGCCCCAACGGCGACGCCGGCACGCTGATGGTGCGCGAAATCGTCCGGGACTGCAGATCAAAGAACGCGACGCGGTTCGCGGTCGCACATGCTACATATAAATGGTGTCCATCCGCCGACACGACCAGCGCGCTCGGCGAGAGCCAGGATTTGCTTTGGGGTGTGCCGGTCGCCTCCGCGGCCGCGCACGCAAGGCCCGGAAGCGCGGCGATGAAGAGCAGGATACGTGCGGTGGGCTTCATTGGACGATGGGCGAGTTCCGGGAACCAATTGGTCCGCGTCGGCGATACGGGCCCGGCGCGGCACGTTCAGGTTTGGAGCAACGGTCAGTTGAAAGATTCCTGGTCGCCGCGATGAACGCTCCGGCCGAAGCGGCAGGTTGGGCCCGAGGGCGGCAGGGGTAACAAACTGCGGCGAAGTTGTCGCGGCGCACTGCGCGGGGCAAGGGGGTCCACGCGATCGCCCAGTATTTGCCAAAAAATGCACAGCCCCGATGCAACCGGCATGATTAAACTCGCGCCCGCTGGAAACGTGACGGCAGGAACCGACCCCAATCCCGTTCGGATTCGCATGCTGGCGTGACGCATCCCGCCCGCGCCGCACCTGCTGAACAAACGTCCGGCACGGAATAAATCTGCATCCGTCCCGATTACCCCATGCAAAACGAACCCATGCCATACGAGTCCGGTTTTCCTGACGCTTTGACCTGCCGGCATGCCACCCGGGCAATCGCCGGCGCGACACTGACTGAAGCTAAGAGCGCGCGTGGCGGAGGGGCGCGGCGGTTCGCCACTGGCATCGCGATCGCGAGTTTGCTCTGGCCGACGGTAAGTCCGGGTGCATCCACCTCGGATCCGGCGCACTACGTGAAAAAAGCCACCTGGCAGCAGACGATGATCGCGTCGCTTCAGGCGCTCGCGAAAGCGGAGCTGGCCGATGGATTCGCACCGGTGGAGAGCGAGACGTTTCGCGGCGGCCAGACCCCGCAGCGCGTGAGCGTCGACGTTTCCCGCGCGCAGGAACTTTTTCTTTTCGCCACGGGTGTACCCGACGCGAAATGGGCCGTCGCCGACTGGGCGGATGCGAAGTTGATCGGCAAGGGCGGCAAGATCACCCCCCTGGCCACGGTGAAGGGGCTCGACGCGCTCGCGGGCCGAATCGAGGAGGACATGACGTTGCGTTCGGGGCTTTATCAGAAAATGCGGCTGGCGGGCCGGCAGTTCGACCGCGGGATCAATGTGCAGGCCGACAGCGTCGTGCACGTTCCGCTCAACGGCGCGTATGAGCGGTTCGAAGCGTGGATTGGCGTCGATGACTGGGCCGGAAACAACGGGAGCGTTCGCTTCAGTGTCGCCGGCTCGCGCACCGCCGCGCGCAAACGGCTCCTGGAATTGGCCGCACGCGACTTCCCGGATGGCGCGTCGCGATTACAGATCAACTGGGAACGCGAGGATCGGATTTTCGAGTTCGATTGGAAATCCGACGATTGGGGCGTCCTCGCAGCGCGCTACGCCAAGGCATGTCACCGCATGCCGCCACTGGAAACCAGCGCGATCGATCTCGCCGCGAGCGTCAACAACGAGGCGGAAGTGGCGCGGGTGCGGGATTTATATTATCGGTCGCGCCAGGTGGCGTTGGCGGTGGGAGAGGCGCGGGGATTCGATTTCGAGGCACTGCGGCTCGCGCTGGAGGATTTGGAGCGGACGTTTCCGCAAAAATACCCGGCGCGTTTTCGCGCGCGGCTGACCGAGGACGAAGCCGCCCTTCGGGCCGCGCTCGCGCATTTGAAGCCGGACAACCTGCCGGCTTTCGAAACCGTGGCGAAACTCCAGTCGCGGCTCGAGGCGCTGAAAAACGAAGCGTTGCTGGCCAACCCGCTGCTCGATTTCGAGCGACTGCTCGTGGTGAAGCGCAAGCCGCTGGGCGATCCGCGGCGGTCGCATGGCAATGCCCACGGCCTCGGCGAGTTTCTCGGCGTGCCGCGCCAGAGTTCATGGAACCACGGCACGATGCCGAACGTGGACAAATGGAGCAACGAGATCGCAGTGATGTCGCCCCGGCGGCCGGACGGCGGACTGACGACGCTGTATAACCCGGGCCGGACGGGATTAGTCGCGGATATCGAGTTGAGCTGGGACGCCGGCCGGCTGCTGTTCTCGATGCCAGACCGGAACAAGAACTGGCAGGTTTGTGAAATCCGCGCGGATGGTACGGGATTCCGCCAGCTGACGCCAAGCGATCATCCCGACGTCCACAACTTCGATCCGACCCTGCTGCCGAGCGGCGACATCATCTTCCTGTCCACCGCGCCGCTCCAGGGCGTGCCATGCAACGCCGGTGTGATCGTGGCCATGATGTACAAAATGGACCGCGACGGCCGGAACATCCGCCAGCTCACGTTCGAGCAGGACCACAACTACACGCCGGCAGTGATGAATGACGGCCGCGTGCTGTATCTGCGTTGGGATTACACGGACACACCGCACGTCTGGAACCGGCTGCTGATGACGATGAATCCCGACGGCACGCGCCAGATGTCGTTCTATGGCGCGAACTCGTACTGGCCGAATGCGTTCTTCTACACCCGGCCGATTCCGGATCAGCCGACCAAGGTGGTCAGCGTCATCACGGGTCATCACGAGGGGCGCGTCGGTGAGCTCGTCGTGCTCGACACCGCCCGGGGGCTGCAGGAAACCGAGGGGGTCGTGCAGCGAATTCCCGGCCGCGGGAAAAAGGTCGAGCCGAAGATCGAGGACAAACTCACCGAGCACAGCTGGCCGAAATACCTCCATCCGTGGCCGCTCAACGACAAATATTTCATCGTCGCGTGCAAACCCGAACCGGACTCGCTCTGGGGCATTTATCTCGTCGACGTGTTCGACAACCGGGTGCTGCTGCGCGAGGAGGAGAACTTCGCGCTGCTGGAGCCGATGCCGCTGCGCCCGCGGCCGTTGCCGCCGGTGATCCCGGAAAAGCTCCAGCCTGAGCGCAAGGACGCCCTGGTTTACCTGCAGGATATATATAGTGGCCCGGGCTTAAAGGACGTGCCGCGCGGCACGGTCAAAAACCTGCGGCTGTTCACCTATCATTTCGGTTACCAGAAACTCGCCGGCATCGATCACCGCGTCGGCGCCGACGGCCCCTGGGAGGTCAAACGCGTGCTGGGCACCGTGCCGGTGGAAGCGGACGGCTCGGCGTTTTTCCACATCCCGGCGAAGACGCCGATTTCGTTGCAGCCCCTCGACGCCGAGGGCAAGGCCATCGCGCTCATGCGCAGCTGGATGACGGCGCAGCCCGGCGAGAACGTCTCCTGCGTCGGCTGCCATGAACAGGGCAACGTGTCGCCGCCCACGACGCGGCAGGCGCTCGCGCTGGAGCGTGCGCCCTCGGAGATCAAGCCGTGGTACGGGCCGGTGCGCGGTTTCAGCTTTGCGCGCGAGGTCCAGCCGGTGCTGGACAAGTATTGCGTCGGCTGCCACGACGGCGGGAAGCGGCCGGAACATCCCACTCCGCTGGATCTCCGGCGCGATCAAGGTGCGTATGTCGTATATAACAAGGGCAACATCGACGGCCGGACGATCAGGGGCTCATCCAAGGAACAGCTGCTCGGCAAATACGGCGGTGTGTTCGAACCGTCGTACCTCGCGCTCCGGCAGTTCATCCGTGTCGGCGGGCTCGAGAGCGATCTGCACCTGCTGCCGCCGAAGGAGTTTCATGCCGACACCTCGGAACTGATCCGGATTCTGCGGAAAGGGCATTACAACGTTCAGCTCGACGCCGAGGCGTGGGACCGGCTGATCACCTGGATCGATTTGAACGCGCCCTCGCACGGTTCGTGGAGCGAGGTCACGCGGATTCCTGGCAACCAGCGCGAACGTCGCGTGGCATTGCGTCAGCTTTACGGCGGGCTGGTGGAGGATTGCGAGGAGGTGCCGCTGCCGGCGCCCGTCGCGGTGCAGCCGGTGATGCCAAAGCCGCTGCCCGCTGCGGTCCGCGAAACCGCCAGGGCGCGAAACTGGCCGCTGCCTCCGGCGCAGGCACGCCAGGTTCAACTGGAAGTGGGCCCGATCACGCGAACGGTGGATCTCGGCGGTGGAGTCACCATCGAACTCGTTCGGATCCCGGCGGGCCAGTTCGTGATGGGCGATCCGAGTGGTGAGAGCGATGAGCGGCCGCTGGCCGCGGTCCGCATTGACCGCGCATTCTGGATGGCGAAGCACGAGGTGACGAACGAACAATATGCGCGCTTCGATCCGACGCACGAAAGCCGGTTCGAACATCGCAGCTCGTGGATCTTCAGCGAAGAGTATCTTGGCTGGCGGCTCGATGGTCCGCGCCAGCCCGTGATCCGCGTGTCATGGCAAAAGGCGATGGAGTTCAGCCGCTGGCTGACGCGAAAGATCGGCGAGCCGGTTTCGCTGCCGACGGAAGCGCAGTGGGAGTACGCCTGCCGCGCCGGCAGCGGCAGTCCGCTGCACTATGGCAATCTCGACGCGGACTTCTCGCGCTTCGCCAATCTCGCCGATGTGAACATGCGGCGGATTGCGGACGAAGGCTGGCGGCCGAAGGCGCCGGATCTCGTGCCGCGCGACGGCCGATTCGACGATGGCTCACTCGTCACGTCCGAGGTCGGGCGGTACCAGCCCAATGCGTGGGGGCTGCACGACATGCATGGCAACGCCGCCGAGTGGACGCGTACAACATACAAGCCGTACCCGTATCAAGTCGCCGACGGACGCGACCGGATCACGCCCGATGGCGAAAAGGTCGTTCGAGGCGGGTCGTGGCGGGATCGGCCGAAGTATTCCCGCTCCGCCTACCGCTGGAGCTATCCATCGTATCAGAAAGTCTACAACGTCGGGTTTCGCGTCGTGATCGAGCCGCGAATGGAGCGGCTCGCCGGAGGCGCGTCGCGCTGAGTTGGCAGGAGGCGGGTGATTGGCCGTATCGATTCAGAGGACAACCGCGAATGAACGCGAATGGACGCAAATTCCAGAGGAGGAAGCGGAGGATTGCCCAACTGAAATCATCGTCACCGTTTGGTTGATCGTTTCCATACTCCCCCAAAGACACCTTCTCCATTCGCGTGAATTGGCGTCTATTCGCGGTTGAATTGTTCCGGCTTAGTCCATCCGCGGGCCGATTTCCTCCTGTAACATCTGGCGCAGGGTCTTGATGTCGTGGATTGGTCCGACACTGACGCTTTTTTTCAGCATCAACTGGGGCAACTGCGAGGCACCTGCCCGCCGGCTGTTCACCTGGAACAAATCGATTCCGAGCCGTCCTTTCATGCCGTCGTTGGGGTTGCCATTTCTCGCCGCATCCGTTCCCAGCCGGAAAAAAATCATGCGCCGAGAAGTCGGCGCGACCTGCACGTGGCAGGCGTGACCACGATGTGAAATCCGCTCAAGGAACTACGCGGTGTCCGGCCGGGCGCTCAGCGCGCGGTTTTCTTTTTCACCTTCTTCTTCGCCGATGCCGGCTCGTCGCCTTCATCGGCTTTGCCCGCGCCTTTGTGCGGCGCGTTCTTGGTTGGCAGCCATTTCGCGAGTTGTGCCTTTGTCGCGGCATACTCGGGTTTGCCGGCGAGGTTGGTCCACTCGTATGGATCCTTGGTCTCGTCGTAGAGTTCCTCGCCGCCATCGGCGTAACGAATATAGCGCCACTGCTCGGTGCGAACGGCGTGGTTTTGGTAGCCGTGCGTGGTGATTGCCGGCCGATCCCATGCCGCCTTCGGATTGCGCAACAGCGGGAGAATGCTGTCGCCCTCGACATGCTTCGGCACCGGAAGGCCGGCGAGTTCACAGAGCGTCGGATAAATGGACATGAAATCCACCGGGCGCGTGGAGATGCCGCCCCCTTTCGTCACCCCGGGCGCGACCACGATGAACGGCGCGCGCGTCGGTTCCTCCCACAACGCGAATTTCCGCCAGTGGTCCTTTTCGCCGAATGACCATCCGTGGTCGCCCCAGAAGACGATGATCGTGTTGTCGCGGTTCGGGCTCTTCTCGAACGCGTCCAGCAGCCGGCCGACGTTCATGTCGGTATAGGCGACGGTGGCGAGATACGATTGGATCGCGTTCTTCCAGTTGCCGTCACGGACGAACTGCGCGTGATCGCCGGTTGGCTTCGCCATCTTCACGCCCGCCGGCGGAATGTCCGCGAGGTCGTCCTTTTTGTACGGGGGAAGCTGAATCGTCTCGAGGGGAAACAGGTCGTAATATTTCCGCGGCACGGTGAACGGCAGATGCGGCTTGTGCAGCCCGCACGCGACGAAGAACGGCTGCTCTGCCTTCCGGCTCAGACGGTCGATGCAATAGTTCACCGTCTGCCAGTCCATGATGTCCTCGTCCTTGAGGTCATGCTTCATCGGCGCGTGAAAACCATCGTTCTTGTCGACACCGCGACCGGCGGCCGACAAGCCCTTCGAGTCCATGTATTCAGTCCACTCGGACGGAAAATACTGGTCCCCGTGATAGATCTTGCCCGCGCCGGAAACACGATAGCCGGCCTTGAGGAACTGGGCCGTAAGTCCCTGCCCCTCGGGCAGGATGTTCTTCCACTTGTCGCCGTTATAATAAAGCCCTGTTGTCCACGGCCGGCGTCCGCCCATCAGCGCGCCACGCGCCGGTTCGCAGGCCGGCACCGCACAGTAGGCGTTGTTGAAGGCCACCCCCATCCGCGCCAGGCGGTCGATGTTTGGCGTCCTGGTCTGTGGATTGCGGCCGAGGTGTCCAACCCAGTGGTTCAAGTCGTCGACCGCGATGAAGAGGATGTTCGGTTTCGCCGGCTGGGCGGCACGAGCGGAAAGGGCGAAGGTGCAGACCGCAGCGGTGACGAAACTCACGAAGCGGAGTCCGGCAAGAGGGCGAAGGTGAGACAGCATTGGGGAAAAGACGAACGGCGGAGGCGGTTGGATGCAACCGCGAGCAATCCGCTCTCGAACCGGAAAAATTCAGTTCAACCGCGAATAGACGCGAATGGACGCAAATTTCAGAGGAACGGGAGAAATGCCGAAGTGAAACCATGGTCACCGTTTGATCGATCGTTTCCATGCTCCCCAAAGACGCCCTCTCATTCGCGCGAGTTGGAGTCTATTCGCGGTTGAACTGAATTGTTCTGGCTCGACAGGGGGCGCCAAACCGAAGCGCTCCGAAGTCCCCTCGTGAGCCGGAACGATGCAGTCAAACTCGTACCAATGATCGGTCATTGGAGACGCGGCGCCCTCGCCGCGTTCGACTGCAAAACGTTGTGCTTCCGCCCGCGACGGGGGCGCCGCGGCTCTCTCGGGCCACAACCAAACATTTAAGGATCGGCAACTCTCTAAAGATGTCGCGCCGCACACCGGAATGGCCATGTTCGCGGCATGAAAAACAAGGCTGGCTCGCTTGACCGCCGGAATTTCATCCGGCTTGGCGCCGGCGCCCTCGCCAGCGCTGCCCTTGCTTCGCGGCTTCCGGCACAGTCAACTGCCACACGCAACACCCGCGTCGCAATCGTCCCTTGCCGCGGCTACGGCGTGGAGGTGAAGGCCGCGCTCGACCGCGCCTTCGATCTGATTGGCGGCATCGGCCATCTCGTGCGCGATAAAACCGTCACGGTGAAAATCAACCTCACGGGTTCGAATTTCCGACCGACGCTCGGCCGACCGGTCGGCGAATCATATATGACGCACCCGGCGACGGTCATGGCGATGACGGCCGCGTTTTTTTCCGCCGGCGCGCGCCGGGTTCGGCTGATCGAATCGACAACGCTGCTCCAGCCGCTGGAAAAGACCCTCGCCAATGCGGGGTTCGATGTGAACGCGTTGATGGCGCTCGGCCGCGTCGAGGCCGAGGACACGCGCAATCTCGGCCGCGGCCGCGCTTACACCACGTTCAAGGTCCCGTCCGGCGGCCACCTTTTCGAGTCGTTCGAACTCAACCACGCCTACAGCGACACCGATGTCTTCGTCTCGCTGTGCAAACTTAAGACCCACGCCACCACGGGCATCACGCTGACGATGAAGAACATTTTCGGCGCGACGCCGAATGCGCTCTACGGGGACGAGGCGCCGTCGGAGCTGGCGACGAAAGGCCGCGGCCGGATTCACAACCTGAAGGGCTGGGACACGCGCGAAAACCAGCTGGCGTACGATCCGCCCGGCGCGCGCGCGGAGTTCTACCAGCCAAATGACGGCGGCTACCGCGTGCCCCGGGTCATCATCGACCTTTGCTCCGCACGGCCGATTCACCTGGGAATCATCGACGGCATTACGACATTGAACTACGCCGAGGGTCCGTGGGTGCGCGGCAAGACGCAGAAGATCGCACGACCCGGCGTCGTGATCTGCGGACTGAATCCGGTTGCGACCGATACCGTCGGCACCTTCGTGATGGGATTCCCGAATGTGCGGGCTCCGCGCGGCGTGGCGCCGTTCGGGCCCGGCGACAATCACCTCGTCATGGCGGAGCAGGCCGGCCTTGGCCCCTGCGACCTCTCGCGGATCGACGTTGCGGGGCTTGCGCTCGAAAAAGCCCGGAGCGGCGAGTTTCAGACGACGTAGGGTTCGAAAAAATTCCCTCGTCACGAATCGCGCGGGATGCGCGGGATGAATCGGCCGGTGCGGCGCTGGTAGGCGCGATAGGCTTCGCCGAACTTTTCCACCAGGCGCTGCTCTTCGATCCGACTCCGCGCGACGAGCAGCGCATACATGCATGCGCCCGCAATCATCACGACGGCGTTGCTGGTGAGCAGCGTCGCTGCCAGGCCGAGGATGAACGCCGCGGAATACATCGGGTGCCGGACCCATCGATAAGGGCCAGTGGTGACGAGCGTCGCGTTCGCGCGCGGAGAAGAGGTCGACGTCACGTTCAAGCCCAGGTGGAGAAACATCCACGCAAACACCGCCACACCGGCGGCGGCGACCGGAATCCCAAGCAGTCGCAGGGAAGGCGGCGCATTGATCCGCGCGAAATCCACCCACCGCGGTTGAATCATGAACGCCACGCAAACCAGCACGAGCGGCGGTCCCACGATGCCCATCAAAATCCAAAACCATTTCGGGTCGGACCGCGGGGAGACGCGCCCGCCCGCGCGATCCGCGCGAAGCCGGTGCGGGATCCCGATGCAAGCCACACCGACAATAATCAGGGCAAGCGCAACACGGGCGGCCGTCTCGGGTTCGAGCATGATGGGTCAGTTTGTGATCCACGCCTGCTCGCGAGACCAGCCTTCGTGTTGGGTCGAATACGGACCCGCACGGGCTGACCAGTGAGGTAATCATCCGGACGTTGTTTCAATGCCGCCTTGCGAACCGTTCACAAAGCTGAGCGCCGGCCGGGAGTTCATCACGAGGAAATCCTTCACCGCACCTGCGCGATCGGGGAAAGCACAGGCCCGGCGAAGAGTTTCGCTCCGGCCAGATAGTTCCAATCGCATGGCCGGACAGCGCTTTGCCCATGCGGACGCCAAGGGCTGCGATATACATGTCTTTATATCGATTCAGAAACTAGAGTGACCCACTCACCGAAAACCCATTAATGAAAATCACCCTTCGCCTCACAATTGCCATCGCGACATGGGGCTCATGCGCCCTCCAGCCATGAGGGACGATTACCTTCAGGCGGCGCTCAAGATCATCGACGATCCGAACATTCTGGTGAACGTGGTTTCGCACCGCGTCAAACAGCTGAAGCGCGGGAATCGCGCCCTGATCGAGTCGCTCGAGAAACTGCTACCGGAGGACATCGCGTTGCGCGAGGTGGCGGAGGGCAAAATCACGTACCAGCTGGCCACGGCCGAGGAGATTGCCGCCCATCGAGGCGCAGTCTCGCGTCCTTACGCCGGTTCAAACGTACGCATCGCGGCGCGACCGTACGCCCCAGCTGCCACCTCCGTCTTCCAGCAGCATTGATCCGGGGAGCGTCCATCGGGCGCGCCAGCTCGGCGCGCTCGACGACGCGCGTGGGCAGTGCGACGGCCGCGGTCGCCTACGCCACGCCCTGATTGCGGCTGAACCCGTGCCTTGTCAGCGCCGGTTTTGCGCGGCGTTGAGCTGATCCTTGAGGGAACTCTCGTCGCGCCGGGCACTGCGCTTCATTCTTTTTGCCAGCGATTCGGCGTCGGAAAGGCTGCGGGTGAGTTCCACGTTGGTCGCGGTGAGCGTGGCGATGCTTGCGTTTGCCGCAACCAATTGGGTCTCCAGTTCATCAATACGTTCTTGCATGCACAGAGCATGGTCCCTGTTCGTCGAATAGCGATGACCATCGCCGGGCCCCGGCAATCGGCATGATCGAATACGCCTCAGCCGGCTCTTGATGGCGACAGAGAGATATCGTCGCCCAGCGTTAACGCCACGTCTTCGCCGGCGGGCGGGACGGCAAAGCCCACACCCGGCTCCCGGTGCTGGCAAGCAGGGGATAGAGTCCGTCCCACTCAATCAGCTTCCCTTCCGGGAAAAGAACAGGGGCGACCGAAACGTCGACCCGGACAGCCGGAACCAGTCCGGTTTCGGCGCGGCGACCGTATCGAGATCGATGGATTGGAAGTCGGCCGGCGGCCGCGGCGGGATCAGCTTTTTAGGAGCCGATGACGCCATAGCGCTCAGCGTGCTCGATGACTTCCTCGGATTGTCCCTTGCGGAGCAGTCTAATAGGCCCATGTCTCGTGCGCCAGCGGCGCCGAGTTTAGTTCCTGGCGGCGAAGTCTCCACTGGGGAAGGTGCTTGTTCATGAGCGAGACGAAGCGGTCGTTGTGATGCCGCTCGATGAGATGCGTGAGCTCGTGGACAAGGATGTATTCGAGGCACTGCACCGGCTTCTTCGCCAGCTCGAGATTCAGCCAAATGCGGCGTGCCTCGACGTTGCAGGTGCCCCACCGGGTTTTCATTTTCTTGATGCCCCAGTCGGCGACCCGGACACCCAAGAGTCGTTGCCACTTTTCCAGTAACGCCGGCAGGCGCCCTTTGAGTTGCTTGCGATACCACTGCTGCAACACCAAGTCGCGCTGTCGGACGCTCGTCTCTGGTCGCACCTGAATTTCGAGTGTCGACTTGTTGCGCAGACGCACTCGGGCCATCCCATCATGTGGAATCACACGCAACCTGTAGCGACGCCCCAGAAAATAATGGCTCTCCCCGCTGACCATCTCGCGTTCGGATTGCCGCGGCTGGTCTTTGAATCGGGCCTGCTGGCGCTTGATCCAGCCGAGCTTTCCGACGACCGCGAGATGCACCGCCTCATCGGTGACGGCCAGCGGCACCGCCACGCGCACGCGACCCTGCGGCGGGTAAACGCCGAGGTGCAGATTCTTGATCGCCTTGCGGACGATCTGCACCTGCACACCGCCCACCACAATCTGGCGGTGTTCAGTATTCATGCTGGTTCTTCACCAGTTCGAGCACTTGGTCGGCGACGAAATCTGTCGGGCTTTGCCCCCCGTAGGTGCCGGCCACCTCCGCCCCCGCGCCCGCCTTTCCAGCGTCGCCCATGATTTCTTTCTTCGACTCAAATTCTTCGATCACTCCCTTGATCGCGTTCCTGACCTTTTTGATTTTGAAGGCATTCCCACGCCAGTCGTCCTGCCGGTGGGCGCGCACCGCTGTGTCCACCGCCACAGCCAGCGCCTCGTTTTTGTCCAAATTGTCGTAGAGCGCGCGCTTCGCCTGCGAATCGAGCGAGGCCGGATACGCCGCTCCTCCGGGCCCGCTCTTCACCTGCTTCGTCAGCGCGACGACCTTCCTCAAATACTCCTGGTAGTCGAGGGCCTCCTGCTTGCGCTGCGCGATCAGGGCATCCAGTAGCTCCGACATCCGCTCGAAATACTTCGGGTTGATCGGCGTCTCGTCGATGATGAGCCGGCGGACGTTGTTTTCGATGGTCTCGGCCACGGCCTCCTTGTTTTTCCGGATGCCGGCAGGCAGCTCATTCACCGCATTCGCGCCGCGCTCCACGATGAGTTGGATGAGCGACAGGTCGTCGAAGGCGGAAATCTTCACGCTCTCTTCCGCCCGGATGTAGGTGTCGAGCAGGTGGCGCATCGCCGGCTCATACATCTTGAGGTCGATGTAGTCGCCGCTGGCCAGCTTCACCTCTTCGCGCACTTTTTCGTAGCGGTCGACCTCGACCTTCAGGGCCGCGATCTCGGCGGCGGCGTAACCGGCCTCCGGCAATTCGTTCGCCAGGTTCGCGTAGGCCCGCACGAGGGCGGCGACGTGCCGGTAGAGCGCCAGCCGGTTTTGCTCGTTGGCCTTGAGCTGCTCCGCGTTGCCGGAATCCTTGCAGCAGAAATGGCGCAAGTAGGCCGCGGTGTCGTGCGGCGCCTCGACGGGTTCGCAGATCGCCCGCGCTGCCTCCCGGGCCTCCTCCAACCGTTCGGCCGCTTTCTCCAACCGATCCTCCAGCAGCCCGGCGACGTCCTCCTTGTCGAAGCCGTCCAGTGCCTCGCAAGTGTAGTCGTGCATCGCGCCCTCGAGGCTCTTGAAGAGATCCTTGTAATCGATGATGTAGCCAAACTCCTTGTCGTCGCCATCCAGGCGGTTCACGCGGCAGATCGCCTGGAACAGACCGTGGTCCCTCATCTGTTTGTCGATGTAGAGGTAGGTGGCCGGGGGCGCGTCGAAACCCGTGAGCAACTTGTCCACGACGATCAGCAGCTTCATCTGGCCCGGCTCGTCGATGAACTTCTTCTTCACCGCCCTTTCAAATTCCTCCACCTTGTTGACCGCGGTCTCGGGCGGCTCGTTGAACCATTCGGCCAGCATCTCCCGATAAACTTCGTATTTCTCCTGCCTGTCCGTGACGCCCTCGCCGCTCTCCTCGCCCTTGATGTCCGCCGTTGCCGGCGTGTAAGAGGTGACGATGGCGCACCGGCCCTGCAGGCCGGACTTCGAGAACAGCTCGTGGAATTTGCACGCCTCGTAGATGCTGCCCGACACCAGCAGCGCGTTGCCGTGACCGCTCTTCAGCCGGTCGCGGGTTTCCATGTCCATCAGGATGTCGGCCACGATCTTTTCCAGCCGGTCCTGACAGCTCAGCACCTTCTGCATCGTGCCCCACTTTTGCTTGAGCTGCGCCTTGGCGAGGTCGGTCAGCCCCTTCGTCTTGGCCTCGAACCATTGGTCGATCTTCGCCTGCGAAGTGATGTTCTGATCGATGTCCCGGGCCTCGTAGCGCAAGTCGAGCACCACGCCGTCCTTCACCGCCTCGTCAAATTTGTAGGTGTGGATATAGGGGCCGAAGACCTCGATGCTCTTCTGCTTGTCCGCCTTGAGCAGTGGCGTGCCCGTGAAACCAACAAACATCGCGTTCGGCAAGATGGCCTTCATGGCCTTGTTCAACTCGCCCGATTGCGTGCGGTGGCACTCATCGACGAAGACATACAGATCACCCTTGGCATGGAACCCCGGTGGCAGGGCCCGCCTGACCTCCTCGATGTAGGCGGGAATGTCCCCGACCTCCTCGCCGTCTTCCTTGCCGCCAAACTTGTGGACCAATGAACACAGCAGCCATTTCTTCCCGTCGTTGAGCTGCGTGATCAGGTCGGCTCCGCTTTTGGTGCGGTAGATGCCCTCGTTGACGCCGAGGAACACCTTTTCGATCTGATCGTCGAGCTCGGTGCGGTCGGTGATGATCATCACCCGTGAGTTCTTCACGTTCTCCCGAATCCATTTGGCCAGCCAGACCATGATCAGGCTTTTGCCGGAGCCCTGCGTGTTCCAAATGATGCCACCCTCGCGCCGCCTCACATGGTCCTGCGAGGCGCGCACGGCGAAATACTGGCTGTGGCGACAGAGCTTTTTCGTGCCGGCGTCGAACACCACGAAGTCGTGAATCATCTCCAGCAACCGGGCCTTGCCGCACATCTGGATCAACTGCCGGTCGAGCAGGTTCTCCTCGAGGCCGGGCTCCTTCCAGTTCAGATAATACTTCTCTGGCGTCTGGATGCTGCCATAGCGCAAGCCCTCTGTGTCGTTGCCCGCCAGCACGAGTTGCATCGTGGAGAAGAAGGGCTCGATGAAGATCTTTTTCTGATTGTCGAGATTCTGGCGGATGCCGGCGGCGACGGACACCGTGGAGCGTTTCAATTCCAGCACGCCGAGCGCGATGCCGTTGACGAAGATCACCACATCCGGGCGTTTCTCATGGGCCTTGGGGTCCGGGGCCGGCACCGTGACTTCCTCGGCGATGGCGAAGTGGTTTTTTTCCGGATGCTTCCAGTCGATGAGCCACACCGTCTGCGTGTTCTCTCCCGCGTCCGGCTTCACCTTCACGCCGTAGCGGAGCAACTCGTAGACCGCCTTGTTCCGGTCGTAGAGGCTCTTGCTGGTGTCGCCGGCGGCCTTGTCGAGGAGATGCAATGCCCGCGTGATCAGTGTGTCGTCGTAGCCCTGTTTGTCCTTGAGAAAGGCGCGCAGAAATTTCGGCTCGACGTTGCGGTTGCCCTCACGGTCGGTCCAGTCGCCGAGGTAATCATAACCCAGCGTGGCGCGGAATAATTTCACCACCCGCTGCTGGGTCTTCTTTTCGATCTGGCCGACGGTGCTCATTCGGAAGCCGCAGGCGTGGCGGTGATTTGGGCCAGCTTCGTTTTGCCCGCGTCGGTCAACCGATACCGCTGGAGGCGGCTGTTGGGTTTTTCGGGCAGGGTGTAGGCGATCAGTCCGTCCGCTAGCAGCGATTTGATGGCCCGCCGTAGCGCACCAGATACTTCACTATGCCCGAGGGTTTTGGTCAGGCCCGCACTAGATTGTGCGCTGGACGCGAGCAGCATGAGCACACGCCCAGGCAGGGGGAGCGAGTTCGACTCCGGCCCGACTCCGGCCTGACTCCGGCCTGACTCTGGCCGCGGCCCGAGTGGGTTGATTGGGGTAGTCCCCGTTCGTTTGTCGCCGGACTCCGCTCCAGCCACGGCCTGCACGTAGGCGGGAGAAAAGGGGAATTCGAGGGATACGTCGCCCGGCGTGTAGTCGATCGCCGCGTCCTTCACGCCGATGGGCTGGCCGGCGTCGTTGCGGCCGACCACCAGCACCCCGCCCTCGGCATTGGCGAAGCCGCAGATCCACTTCAGGAATTCGTCCCGCCATGTCTCCTTCCATTCGATGTGTTGGTTCTCGGGCATGGGGATCAGGTTGGAATCAGGCGCCGTTTCCGGCCATCGAACGGCGCACTTACATTTCCCAAAATCTCGCCGAAGGCACGGCTAGAAAGCGCGGATCGCCGACCGTCCAATTGCCGGTTAGGCAAGCGTCCAATTGCCGGTTAAGAGAGCGTCTGATTGCCGGTTAAACGGTGGACTTCAGACGAGACGGGTCCTCCCGGTCAGCAATTCCTGCATCATGCCCTGCTTGAGCGCGCGGGTCTTGTCGCGGCGCTGCTCCAGCGCCGCCAGCTCCGCGTCCATGTCCGCCAGCACCTCGGCGATGGCGGTTTGTTCAGGGAGCGGCGGAAGATGGAGTTCCAGTCGCGCGAGATTTCTGGCGCTGATATGAACCACGGCGTCGCCTTGGCCTAGTCGCGCTTTCTGGCTCGCGATACTCGAATGATTCATGAGGTAACCGAAATACTTCGAGTCTTGGTCAACCGGTTTGAAGATCACGATGTCCCCGCCAGCATAGGCTTCTTCATCACCGAGGAAGGCAATGCACTTTCCAATTTCTTCGGACGTCTCGCCTGAACCAGCGAAGAGTAAATCGCCTTTCTCAATGCGTTGGCTTTGCTTGGCTGTGGTTGGAGTGATGAAGGAGTTGAAGGCTCGTAGGTGGTCGTTGTGGTGCGTGTAGATTTCACCGTAACGAACGCAGGGCAATCCGTCAGCGACGACTTCGTCCTTCTTGATGCCGCTGCCTTTCGAGAACACGCCGACATCTCCCAGTCGTTTCACCACCCACTCGCCGTGGAAGCGGGGGAGGCGGTGGTGGCCGGTAAGGAACTGCTGCATGGCGGCCTGTTTGAGGTCGCGCTTCTTGGCGATGAGCTGGTCCAGCGCGCCGATCAGCGCATCCACATCGCTCAACGCTCCCGCGATGGCGCGTTGTTCGGATAGGGTTGGAACGACAATTGGGTAGCGACGGACTACGTCCACGTTCAAATTGCCGACCCCACCACCAAGATAGATTTGGTCCTTCGCCCGCCTTTTGTAGGGCTCGCTGTTCAGCAACTGCATCAAGAAGAAACTGTCGAGCGGCTTCCCGGGCTTGATGAGTGTCAGCGACACATAAACCGAGAACTCGAAATCCACGTCGACAACGGCGGCTTCTCCGAACGTTCCAACGCGGGAATAAAGAATGTCTCCTTTTTTCGGCGGGTTGTTACGGTAAAGCTGGCGATGAAGATCCGCACTGATGTGCTTGTAGCCTGACCACACGATTCGCCCCTCTTTGACGTTGGTGCTTGAAAGAAACGGATACCCTCGGCTTTCAGATACGTAATCCGGCGTGGCCGCTATTCCACAGGTGATCAAATCCGTGACCTGAGTGAATGGCTTCACCTCCCACTCCTCCGGGATCACGCCCACGTCGGTCTGTTTGTAGCCGGGTTTCATGGAGTGCCGGTTTTCCCAGGAGTCGGCCGGTGCGGGGGCATGGTTTTACATCCGCTTTCGCCGAAGACGAAGCCCCGAGGACTACGGCGGACAAAAGGGCGGGGACTCATGGCGTGCCTCCTTGCTTGGGCAGTTGTTTGATCGCGCGGTCGAAGTCGGACTCAAAGAGCCGGTCCTGCACGATGCGGTATTTCTCAAATTCACTTTCGGCAAAAGCCCTGGCGATTTCGGCGGTGACTTTGCCGGGGTGGTCGAGGAGGTCGCGCTCGTTGAACTGGAGGAAGGCGTCGAGTTTCTTCGCCCAATCCGCCATCGTCATCGGGATGCCGCGCTCGGCCTGATCCTCGGCATAGTCGAGATACATGGTCACGAAACGGTCGAGGGACTTGAGTTCCTTTTCCGTGAGGTAGTTTTTGGCGACGATGACATCGGGCTTGAGGATTTTGCCCTTGGGGGCGTTGCGCCAGGTGGTGAGGCCCATTTTCTCCTTCGCGCTGTCCGCCCGTTTCACGATCAGCTCGGCGGCGGTGTGGCCGTGGATGGCGAAATGGAGCTTGTTCTGCACCGTGGCAAAGAAGGTCTGCGTGGTGGCCGCCTCCGCGCTGTAGTCCATCGCCGTGGCATAGATGTCGGTGATCTTCTGGTAGAACCGGCGCTCGCTGGCGCGGATCTCGCGGATCTCGGCGAGCAGGTTTTCAAAATAGGCCTGGTTGAAGAACGCGCCGTTCTTGAGCCGCTCTTTGTCGAGCACGTAGCCGCGAATGGCGAAATCGCGCAAAATGCCGATGGCCCATTGCCGAAACTGGGTGGCGCGGGTGGAATTGACGCGGAAGCCGACGGCAATGATGGCGTCGAGGTTGTAGCAGGCGGTGAGGTAGCTTTTGCCGTCGGTGGCAGTTGTTCGGAATTTCCGAATAACTGAGTTTTCCTGAATTTCGCCTTCGGAGAGGATGTTTTTCAGGTGCTCGTTGATCGTGGGTATGGTTACCTCAAACAGCGCGGCCATGAGTTTCTGCGTGAGCCAGACGGTTTCGTCCTCGATGCGGACTTCGATGCCGTTTTCCCCGGCCTGCGAGGTGAAGACGAGGAACTCGGCGGTGCTGTTGCGGATCTGGATTTTCTTCGGCTTGGTCATGGCGAGCATCCCATCTTCTTGAGGTGGCCCTCCACGCGGTCCGACTTGGCAACTCCGTTGCTACGGCCGGACAAGGCGGCGGAAAGGGGGGCGCGGCGTTCGGCGCTCATACCTTTTTCTCCTGCGGGGGGCCAAGCTGACGTGCCGTCGGATGCGCGGTGAGGGTCTGCATCTGGCGGATGGCGATTTGATTCAGCCGCTTGAGCCGTTCGCCCTGCGGCAGGCCCATGTGGATGAACTCGGCGTTCATGCCCTCGATGTTGGCCAGCACGAGCAAATGCTCGATGGAGGCATGATCCCGCATATTGGGCGTAGGTTCCGCCGCCATAACGCCCGGCGCGGGACTGGAAGCCGATGGCTCCAGTGGCTTCGATCCACTTCCTCGGGGTGAGGGAAAAATTGTTGAGCCCGGCTTGAGCCTTAAAGGTCTCGAATTCGAGACCTTTAAAACCGGGGTTGTGGATTTGCTCCCATATCCCGATGAATTCGAGGGTGTTTCGGTTGCGCATCCAGCTGTAAATCAGGACGTCGTCCCCAAACTTCTTGGCCATGTCGGTCAATGATATGAAGTCATCCTGATCTTGGGATAGCACCTTGATGGCGGTGCCCTGGACATCGAGGGTGGCTTTTCTTCCCTTAGTCATGGCGGCGAGAGGTGGTGGACTTCGATGGGTTTAAATGGGGCGGATTCGCCACCATTGGAGGCGAATCGAGTAGCGGGGCGAGTCCGCTCAGGTTGGGAACCCCATTTTTTTGAGGTGGCCATCCACGCGTGCCGAGAGCGTCGCGACTTCGGCGGTGAGCTGCGGCAGCGGCGTGGCGTAGCGTTCGGCAAGTTGGCGGATGCGCCCGGTGAGCGTCTGCGATACGCGGTCGAGTTCGTCTTGCACGGCTGCACCAAGCGTGGACAGCCACTTGTCGTCCACCACGAGCGTCTTGATCTCGTCCTCGGTGAGCTTGCCATACTTCGCCGCAACCTTTGCGAGCAACGCGTCCCGCGCGCCGTTCGCTTTCGCGCTGGTGGCCGTTTCTTTTTCGCTGATCGCGAGGTATTCGATGAGCGCCTTGCGTTCGTCCGCCGCGTCGGCGTCGTCCTTGATTTCCTTCAGCCGCGCCGTGACCGAAGCCCTGGTGAGCTTGTCTTTTTCGTTTTTAGCCTCGGCCAGCAGGCCATCCTCGCCGCCGTGCTCCTCGGCCATTTCTTCCAGGCTCTGCGCGAGGGCCGCAGCCTCGGCTTCGAGTTTCACGATGACCGTTTGCTCGGCGGCGAAATAACGGGCGATGAGCAGCGCTGCGGGAATCAGGTCGGCCTTGAATTTCTGTTTGCCCACGGTGAAGTCCGGTTTCTCCTTCGTCTTCTTGTCCTTGTCCTCGACGATGAGCCGGGGCTTGGCAGCTTCGCGCCAGCCATCGCTCACGAGCAGGTAAACATCGTCCTGCATGGTCTCGGCCCAGTAGTCCATCAGGTGCTGGTAAACATCGTAGGCATCGAGCAGCCGCGCCTTCTGGAACGTCTCCAGTAAATTCTCCGAGAGCTTTTCGATGAGCGCCTTGGGATGGCCTGCCCTGAGCTCTGTCGAAGGGCCGCCCTTGGCGATGGCTTTCAGGCCCGGGGTGTTGGCCGCCTTCCATTTCGCAAACAGCTTGGTCGCGGATTCATTGAAGGCGGTGAACTCGGGGTGGCCGAAGATGGCGGCTTTGACCTCACCGATGGGCACCCTGAGTTGAGTGTAGCCGGCCCGGTCAGCCTTCTTGAACAGCGTGGCGCGCACTGCCGGGAAGACCTGCCAGTAGCGTTCGAGCGCGTCGATGTCGCGGTCCGGGATGCCACCGCGCAGGTGGCCATCGATGTCCTGCAAATCTTCCGGCTCGGTGCTGTCGATGTAGCGCGGGAGGTTGAGATTGAAGTCGTTCTTCGGGTCGCTGATTTCCGCCAGCGGCACCATCCTGGCGTAACGCGGCACCTCGAGCTGGCGCGTGAAGGTGTCCACGATGCGATGGATGTCCTGGGCGCGAAGCCGGTTTTTGTTGCCGTCCTTCAAAAAGCCCTTCGAGGCATCGATCATGAATATGCCCTTGCGCGCGGCGGCGTGTTCCTTGTCGAGCACGATGATGCAGGCGGGAATGCCCGTGCCGTAAAACAGATTGGCCGGCAGCCCGATGATGCCCTTGACGAGGCCGCGGCGGACGATGTTGCGGCGGATGGCCGCCTCGGCACCGCCACGGAACAGGACACCGTGCGGGTGAATGACCGCGCCCTTGCCGGTGCTCTTGAGCGTGGCGATAATGTGGAGCAGGAAAGCGTAGTCGCCGTTTTTCGTCGGCGGGATGCCGAAGGCGAAGCGGCCGAAAAGATCGTTGGCCGGATCGAAACCGTTGCTCCACGCCTTGGTGGAGAAAGGAAAGTTGGCGACGACGAAGTCGAAGGTCTTGAGGCTGCCGTCGGCATGCTTGAAGTAGGGAGTCGAGAGCGTGTTGTCCTGCCAGATCTCCGCCGTGGGGCAGTCGTGGAGAATCATGTTCATCTTGGCCAGCGCGGCGGTGGCGTTGTCCATTTCCTGCCCATAGAGCGCGAGGTCGAAACCCGTGCCGCTCCTGGCTTCGTCGTGGGCTTTGAGGAGCAGCGACGCGGAGCCGCAGGTGGGATC
>JAUSID010000073.1 GCA_030648295.1 Opitutaceae bacterium
CTCGAAAAGGAACACGAGATTTCGGCCGAGATCATCGACCTGCGATCGATTCGTCCGCTCGACATCGATACCGTGCTGAAATCGGTGGCGAAGACACATCGCGTGCTGATCGTCGAGGAGCAGAAACCGTTCTGCTCCGTCGGCTCGCAACTCGCCTACATGATCCAGCGGGAGGCGTTCGACGAACTGGACGGCCCAATCCATCGGCTGGCGACGGTCGATGCGCCCGCTATCTACAGCCCGCCGGTCGAGGCGGAGCAACTGCCCAACCCGCGCCGCGTGCTCGAAGCCGCGCTCGCCGCGATGGCGTAGCCCGCATTTTTCACACTTGAAATGGTTTTCACCCGTGTCTGACCGCCAACATCCCAATGTTCCGACGAGCGCCCCGCGTTCATGCGGGCTAAATGCATTCTGCTGGCCAGCAGAATGCCCTTTGCCGGGAAATCGTGGAGCGCGCCGGCGGACGGCACAAGCGAACACGCTGTGCGTTCGCAGCGGAGCAGAGTGTGAAATTTCCCGGCTAGCAGCCTGTCGGACTTAGGCGACTGAAGGCGTCTATAGATGGATATTTCACTTCGGGTGATTTTTTTCTCGCAAATATTCGATGCCAGAGGGCCTTCATTTCCTAAGTCCGACAGACTCCTAGCCCGGCAAGCAGCGGAAAGAAGCGGCCAAACGGCATCTCCCATTTTTCATTTCCGACCACGACTTTCATTTTATCCCGGAAAATTTCTTCTTTTTGCCGTTTCCCCGATTTCTTCTTTTCTGCAACCCATGGCCAACATCATCGAAATGCCGAAACTCAGCGACACCATGACGGTGGGCACGCTGTTGAAATGGCTGAAGCAGGAAGGCGATGCCGTGAAGACCGGCGACATTCTCGCCGAGGTCGAGACGGACAAGGCCACGATGGAACTCGAGTCGTTCTTCGACGGCACGCTGCTGAAGATTTTTGCGCCCAACGGATCCCAGGTCGCGCTCGGCGCGCCGCTGTGTGCGATTGGAAAACCGGGTGAAAAGGTCGACGCGCCGGCGGGAGCGCCGGTAACGGCGAGCGCCAGCACGCCGGCGAAAGGTGACAGTGGACAGGGGACTGGAGACAGGAAACAGGAGGCAGGGGACAGTGGCCAGGAGACGGGAGGCGGTGGACAGGAGACAGGAGACAGGGGGCAGAAGAAGCCCGAGCCGGCGCCGCCGGACAAGGAGCGTGCAGTAGCCGCGACCTCGTCAAAGAATGAAGTCCAGGTTCAGTCGGCGGCGGTGAAAACGGCACCGGCATCCGCACCGGTGAGTGTGGAGCATCAGCGGCAGGATGCCGCTGCCACTTCGCAAACGGGTCGGATCAAGATTTCGCCGCTCGCGCGGAAACTCGCCGCGGAGAAAGGCATCGACCCCTCGCGCGTGACCGGCAGCGGTCCCGGCGGCCGTATCGTCCGCGCGGATATCCTCGCCGCGGAAAACCAGAAGCCAGATGCCAGAAGTCAGAAGTCAGGTGCTTCCGACTTGTCACTCATCACTGGTCACGCGTCACTTTTGTCCAAAGGACCAATCCAAGAGGAGCGCACGGTGGCGGTTTCGAACATGCGCGGCGCAATTGCGCGCCGGCTACTCGAGTCAAAGACGCAGCTGCCGCATTTCTACGTCGAAATCGAAATCGACGCCGCGCCGATTGTCGCGTTGCGCGAACAGCTGAACACCGCGCTCGAAAAGGAGGGTGTGAAGCTGTCGGTGAACGATTTTGTCCTCAAGGCCGCCGCCGAAGCTCTCCAGCGCGTGCCGCAGGTGAACGCATCGTGGGAAACCGCCGCATCCGGCCAGGGCCAGATCCACTACTTCGCCGGTGCGCACGTGTCATTCGCCGTGGCGATTGAAGACGGACTGATCACTCCCGTAATCCGCGACGCGCACCAGAAGAGCATTTTCCAGATCAGCACCGAGGCGAAGGCGCTGGGGAAACTGGCGAAGGACAAGAAACTCAAGCCCGAGCAATTCACGGGCGGAACGTTCTGCGTTTCGAATCTCGGGATGATGGGCATCCCGCGTTTCAGCGCGATCATCAACCCGCCGAACGCCGCGATTCTCGCGGTTGGCACCACGGTGAAGAAGCCGGTCGTGCGGAACGACCAGATCGTCGTCGGCCAGACGATGGTGCTGACCCTCTCCTGCGATCATCGCGTGGTCGATGGCGCCGTCGGCGCCCAGTATCTCGGCGCCTTGAAGCAACTGCTGGAGGCTCCGGCGCTGCTGTTGATCTGAGCCAACGATGCAGTCACAAACGATCCGACTTCGTAGCAGCCGAGGTGACGAGGCTGGAAAACTCGGTTCACCATCCGGTGAATGGAGTCGCGGCGCCCCCGCCGCGGATGGAAGCACAACGGTCTACCGCCGGACGCGGCGAGGGCGCCGCGTCTCCAGTGAACGATCGTCGTGCGAGTTTAACTGCATCGTTGGCTGAGCAGGCGCGGATCGGCGCGGGTTTTTTGTAGCGGCGAGCGCCAAGCGAGCCGGGCAAAGTTGAGCAAGCGCTGATCGGCTCGCTCCGCGCTCGCCGCTACGATTACGGAAGCCATTTCGGACAGTTCCCTGGGAGCGCGGGCATCTCGCCCGCAATTCAATAGATCAACCCTGCGGGCGGGACGCCCGCGCTCCCAGGGCAGCAATTCCGATTGCGACCGCGCGGCCGGCCGCTCAGCTCATCGGGCCGTCCATGCACCCGCATTCCCGTCCCCTCGCCTTCGCCGCCCTCACTCTCGCGCTCAGTGCCACCACGTTCGCCGCGTCGTTTCCCAAGGCCGCGCCCGAAAAGGAATTCGCCGAGCTCAAGATTTACGATGCCCAAGGCCGGCCGTGGCGCGCGGCCCAGGAAGATTGGGCCCAGGCAAAGAAGCGCGTGGCCGGCGATGCCGGCTGGGCGGAATGGCTGGCGCGGGAGCGCGCGACCGTCGACGCATGGATCGCGAAACACCGCGATCGCGTCGAGTGGATCGCCGGCTGGTCGCATGACGGCGTGAGCCCGAAGGACGCGTCACGCGTGATCTGGACGGAAAAGATCCCCGGCGAGGAAGTTCAATATTTTTCCAGCCCCTCCGATCCGAAAATTGAAATCACGCCGAAGCTGCACGCGTGGTGGGTGGTTTCGTTCCGCAACCGGCATGTGGAAACGATGAACCGCGCGGCCCAGCTGTTCCGCCTGACCGGAGATGCCCGCTACGCGACCTGGGCCGCGGGCCAGATGAATTTCTACGCCGACAACTACCTGCGCTGGGAGCCGCAACGCAAGGACCAGGGCGCGCGGCTTTTCTGGCAGACGCTCACCGAGGCGTCGAACCTGGTGAAGTTCACCGAAACGGTCCGGCTGCTGGGCGAGTTCGTTCCCGAGGCACGCCGGCAGCAGTGGCGGCAGAAATTTTTCCAGCCGGAAGTCGAGGTCCTGAATCGAAACATGCAGAGTATCCACAACATCGCGACGTGGCAGCGGTGCGCGGTCGCGCAGGTGGCGCTGCTGTTCGGCGACGAACCGATGTGGCGGGAGGCGCTCGACGGCAAGTTCGGGCTGCGCCGGCAAATCGCGGAAGGCATCACCAGCGACTACCTTTGGCACGAGCAGTCACTCGGCTACAACAGCTTCGTGGTCCGGGCGGTGCTGACGCTGTTTACCGCGGCGGGACTGCACGGACGGGCCGGCGAGCTCGCCGCCGAAATGGCCACGGCGGAGAACCTGATGCTCGCGCCGCTCTACCTGCGCTTCCCCAACGGGCAGTTGCCGAACCCCGCGGACAGCGGCGGCATCAGCACCGCCCCGAATCGCGCCGTGTTCAGAGAGACCTATCGCGTTTTTCCAACCACGCTCGGACTCGAAGAGGCCGCGCCCGACCGGGACTGGAACACGCTGCTCGATCCGCCGCCACCCTCGCCCCGGCCGTTCGTGCTGCCGCCGGTGAACGGCCGGCATTTCGAATCCTCGCGCATGGCGCTGCTGAAGTCCGGCGGCTGGCAGGTTTTCGTTCACTACGGCCAGCTCGTCCGCTCGCACAGCCAGGCCGAGGCGTTGAACTATTCCGCGTTTTTCGGCGACACCGACATCACTCATGACCCGGGCACGGTCGGCTACGGCTCGCCGCTGCATCGCGGTTATTACACGCGCGGACTCAACCACAACGTCCCGCTCGTGAACGGCGAAGCGCAGAGCCCGCCGCAAGCTGGCGACGTACCTGCTTACTCGGAAAACCCGCCGCGCATCTCCGTCGCGCAGCCGGCCTATCGCAACGACGCCCGTGCCCGCCGGACGCTTGCGATCGAGGGCAATACGCTCGTCGAGTCATCGGCGATCGAGAGCACAAAGGGCGCGCAAAAACTCGGATTCGCGCTGCACGTCCAGGGCAAGCCGCGGTTGCCGGCGGCATTTGCGGCGGCGCGCGATTTCACGCCGGGCCGGCCGGATTCGTTCACCCACTGGCGCAATGTCAGCGCGGCGAACTTCCGCGACCGCGTGGAATTTCACGTCGATTACGGCAACAATGTGATCATGCGGGTCACGCTGACGGCACCGGGGGAATTCCGGCTCTGGCATGGCTCGTCGCCGGATGTGCCGCCCAAGCGCCGCGACAGCTTCTACGTTGAACTGCTCCAGCCGGCCACGAGCGCGAATTTCACGACCACGTTCGCGCCGGTGAAGTAGGTACGCCTGGGAGCGCGACCGCCCCCGGTCGCAACCTGGGAGGCGCCGGCCCGGGGAGCGCGGGCGTCTCGCCCGCAATGAATCGCGAAGCGTTGTAGGTTGCGCGCTCGCCGCGCAACGACCTTCGGAACTGCATGCCGTCGTTGCGACACGAGGTCGCAACCTACAACCGGGTTTCATTATCGCCCGCACTCCGATTCATTGCGGGCGTCCCGCCCGCGCTCCCAGGGCGGCAGGGATTGCGACCGGGGGCGGTCGCACTCCCGGGGATTCTCCAAGGCTTGGAAAGGATCCGTAAATAGAGGTGGCGAACGCAGCCGCCGGTTGTTTGCGGGAGGCCGCGCGTACATATCGGCAGCATGAGCACGACGTTCCCTGACCTCGCCGCTGATCGCCCTCTGGACGACCCTTCCGCCGACACGCTCGGTCGCGTCGCTTTCGCGGACCGGGTCGCCGCCGAGCTTCTCGCCTGGAAAGGACGCGAGCACATCATCGTCAGCCTGAACGGCGACGCCGGCAGCGGAAAAACCACGCTCAAGAATTTCATCCGCCACAAACTCACCGTGAGCACTTCGCCCGCGGCCGCCGCGATTGCGGAATTCAATCCCTGGCACTGCCGGACGCGGGACGACATGCCGCGGACGCTGGCGACGGAAATCGCCGACCAACTGGAACGCCAGAAGGAGATCAGCGGGGCGGTCGAACTGGCGGCGGCATGGCGACGGCTCGCGTCGGCGCTGTCCGGGTCGGCGGACGATTCGGCCGCGCCGGCGGTTCGCGCCGCCTGCGATTCCATTCGCGAGCAGCTTCGCGCGCTGCCGGTCCCGCTGATTCTGTTCGTGGACGATCTCGATCGCGTTTCCCCCGCGGAAATCCAGGCGGTGCTGCGCTGGTTGAAGACGAACGGCGCGTTTCCCAATTTCATCTGCTTCGTGTTGTACGCCCGCGCCAACATCGTGCATGCGCTCGACGACGGGCTGCCGGGCGGCGGGGCGGAAAGCCTGCGCAAGATCGTGCAGGTTGAACTCGAGCTGCCCGAGGCGCCCGAGGCATTGCTGCGCGGGCAGCTCGAAAAAGGGCTGCTCGAAATCCTCGACGCCGCCACCTTCCCGATCCGCTCCCGCGAACGCTGGAGCGACGTGTTCGCCGCGGCGGTCTGGCCGCTGTTCTCCACGCCGCGCGACGTGAAGCGGTTCCTCTCCGCGTTTGCGTTTCAGTTCGCCGGGCATTTCGAACCGCGCGAGCGGGTGCTCGAGGTGAATCCCATCGATCTGGTCGCGCTCGAAACGCTCCGGATGTTTGTCCACGCCGTGTATCTGGAATTGCGTGACATGTTCCGCCGCCGCGAAACCCGTCTCGTGCGGTTGATGTCCGGCCGCGACGAGGAACGGAAGGAGGCCCGCCTCGAGATTGATCAGCTCCTGGAGCGGCTGCCCCTTTCCGCCCGGGAAAAACGCACCGTGGAGACCGCCTTGCAGCATCTGCTGCCGCTGGGCACGGGCGGCGTGAACGGCTGCCGCGACGATTGGGACCGCGACCTGCGGTTGTGCAGTCCGCGTCACTCGGAGCGCTACTTCCACCTCGGGGCGATCACGAGCGCCGTTCCCGCCCATCGATTGATCGAGCTCGTACGCGCGATGGGCGACCGGACGAAGCTGGGTGCTTTGTTGCGGCAGACCATCGCCGAGAACGTCCTGCCCGAGGTGCTGGAACGGCTGCCCGCCCTGATCCCCAACCTCTCGGAGAGCCACGCCGCCGCCAGCGCGTCGGCCTTCTCCGACCTCTGCGATCAGCTCCCCGCCACGGCACCTGAAGACATGGAGGGCCGGGTCATCCGGCTCGCATGCGATCTGTTTGGGCGACTCCAGAATCCGTTGAAACGCGAAAACGTAATGACGGAATTGCTGGACGACCCGGGGCACCTCACCGGGCCCATCCTCCTGTTGCAGCAAATGCGACCGCGCTCGGACGTGCCGGCCGGCGTGGGCACAACGTCACTGTCGGTCGAGCAATTCCGCCGCGTGGTCAAACCGGCGGCCGCGCGGCTCCAGGCGAGCGCGAATGACGGCAGCATCTGGCGATCGCGCGAATACGGCTCGCTCATCCGCCGCTGGTGGGAATGGTCCGAAAACCGGGACGAGGTTCGGCAGTGGCTGCTCGAACAGGTGAAGGAACCCGAACACGCGCAAGCCTGGCTGCACACCTTCCTCGCGCCGTCGCCAACCGCCCAGCCGAAGGAGATGATGCTTCAACTCGAGGACCTCGGACAGTTTTGCGATCCCACGCTCGTCGCCACGGCCGCGGCCAAGGCCACCAGCAGCGGGATGGATCGAGCCGCGGCGCGTGCGCTCATGCAGGCCCTTTCACCCAAAGGAACCTCGGCCGGCTTCGCCCTGCGCACGCTGGTGGTGAAACTCGACGAGGCGGCATGAGGCAGGCAGGGACTAAGAGACTAAAAGTCTAAAGGACGAAGGGACCAGAAACCAAAGCCCGGCGACAACGGAGCAGGGACGCGAATACCAACGCACAGGGAACTTCATTTTGCCGGCAAGTGCGAGTTGCACACGGTAGGGCGTCCGCTCGCGGACGCCGCGTCATCAACTCCGATGTGCAGGACGGCGTCTGCAAGCAGACGCCCTACCAATACTACGAACTCTGCAGCCAGTTTTCCGTAATGGGTCTTCCGTCCCTGGTCCCTGGTCTCTGGTCTCTGGTCCCTTGGTCCCTTGGTCCCTTGGTCCCTTAGTCCCTTAGTCCCTTGGTCCCTTAGTCCTTTAGTCCCTTGGTCCCTTCCGCCGCTTCCGCGGCGGGCAGCTCGATCCAGAACGTGGTCCCGGCGCCCTCCTTCGAACTGACGCCGACAGAGCCTTTCATCCGCTGCACGGCGCGGCGCACAATCGCGAGACCAACGCCGGTGCCTTCGTATCCAGAACTCGCATGCAGCCGCTCGAACATTTCGAAAACCCGGTGCAGGTTGTCCGCGGGAATCCCGATGCCGTGGTCGCGCACGAACAGCCGCACGTTCGGCCCGTGGCGTTCGCTCCACAGCTGGACGTCCGCCGGCTGGTCCGGCCGCACGAACTTGACCGCGTTGCCCAGCAGGTTCGTCAGACACTGCGTCAGGTAGGCGACATTGCCGATGACCGGCAGCAAATGGCCCTCGATCCGGACGTCCGCCTTCGGGGGCTGGAACTCGGGATGTTCGCGGCGGAGATCGCGCGCGAGTGAATCGATGTCGACCGGACCGAGCTCGACGCGGGTCTTGGAGACGCGCGTATAGGCCAGCAGGTCGGAAATCAGTTGCTCGAGCCGGCGGACGGCGCGCTGCACCCGGGTCAGGTACCCGCGCTCGGTTTCGTTCAGCCGCGGACCCGCCTCCTCCAGCGTCAGCTCGGTGAACCCGCGGATGCTGCGCAACGGCGAGCGCAAGTCATGGGATACTGAATACGAAAAGGCCTCGAGTTTGACCGCCTCGTCGTTCAACTGCCGCGCCGTATGCAGCTGCTCCCGCCGATGCCAGCCGAACGCGGCCATGAGGCTCAGGCCGACCCCAACCATCATCACCCGGGACGGCCAACGAGGGGATGAAGCGCGTGAGAGCCATGAGTCAGCCAACGTTATGCAGCGAGTCGGCGGCGCAAGCGATGGTCATTTGTCCGGTCGACCATCGCCTCTGGCATGTCGGCGCGACCGGGAAACGGCCGGACCGACGTGGCGAGTTCAGAAACGTTTCAAGTGGTCCGCCCCCTGGGTGCGCGGGCGTCTCGCCCGCAATGTACTAAATTCGCACAACCATCATTCAGTGGAGATGCGGCGCCCTCGCCGCGTCTGATTGCAGAACGTTGTGCTGCGACCGCGGCGGGGGCGCCGCGGCTCCATTCACCGGCATGGTGAAGCGTGAGACCCAGCCTCGTTACCTCGGCTGCTACGAAATCGATCGTGTTCGACGGCATGAAAAGGCTCCCCTTCCACCTCACCCCTCCGCCCGCGCTTTTGCGTCCGCCTCGATCGCCTGGTTCAAACGAGCGAGTGTCGCACGCACGCGTGATTTGACGGCGGGCAATTCCGCCGCCTCCGCCACCCTCTCGTTCGCGAAGAGGTAGAATTTCATCTTCGGTTCGGTCCCGCTGCCGCGCGCGGCAAAGCTGTAACCGTTCGAGAGTGTCACGACGTAAAGATCCTGGGCCGGTATCGGCTCGCCGTCGGGATCGACGATCTTCTCGCGGCCGAAATCCTGGAACTTCACCACGCGCACGTCCCCAAATGCCTTCGGCGGGTTCGCCCGATAGGTTTCGAGGATCCGCTTGATCTTCGCGCTGCCCGTCGCGCCCTCGTAGTAGATGTTGATCACGCCCTCGAGGTAGAATCCGTGGCGCAGGAACACCTCGTCGAGATACTCCGGCACCGTCAGCCCGCGACCCTTCACCCAGGCGCAGACCTCGGCGAACATGAGGCACGCGGAATTGCCATCCTTGTCCCGGACGTAGTCGTTCGGCAGATACCCATAGCTCTCCTCGCAGCCGAAGGCGTAGAACGTGCTGTGCTGCTGGAGCAGCTTCGCGCGCTCCTCGAACGGCGTCGCGTCGTAGTCGAAACCCGGCCCCATCGCGCGCCGCAGCTTCTCCTCGTAGCGGCGCATCTTCGCCGCGATCCACTTGAACCCCGTCAACGTGTTGATGACCTTCACGCCGTGGCCGCGACCGATCGCGTCCTGGAGCTGCGTCGTGACGAACGTCTTCACGATGGCCACGTGATTGGAACCCTCCCGCGGAATCCAGCCCAGCTCCTTGTATTTGGTCAGTCGGTACTCGGCGAGCAGCGCGCCGATCTGGTTTCCCGTCAGCAGTTCCATCCGGCCGGACTTGCTCCGGACCGCGCAACCCATCCGGTCGGCGTCGGGGTCGGTGGCGAGGACGACATCGGCCGACTCGCGCTCGGCGAGCTCGACGGCGCGCGCGAGCGCCGCGGCGTTCTCGGGGTTGGGCGACTTCACGGTCGGAAACCGCGCGTCGAACTCGAGCTGCTCGGGCACGGGCTTCACGTCGCAACCGGCGCGCTCGAGGAGCGGCACGGAATGCACGGCACCGGTGCCGTGGATGTTGGTGAAGACGACCTTGAGCTTCGCGCGCTGAAACACGGCCGGGTCGAGCACGGCTTTTGCCGCGACGGCGCGGTACGCGTCGTCGGCCTCGCGGCCCAGCGTCGCGACGCCGGCGAGCTTCGGTTCGAGAAACCGGCTGAGTTCGGCGAGCGGCACCGCGTTCACTTCATCGACGATGCCCTTGTCATGCGGCGGCACCACCTGCGCGCCATCCTCGAAGTACGCCTTGAATCCGTTGTCGTGCGGCGGATTGTGGCTGGCCGTGATGACCACGCCCGCGTGCGCCTTTCGCGCGCGCACCGCGAAGCTCAGCTGGGGCGTGGGCCGTGGGCCGTCGAATAGCGCCGCCTCGCCGCCGAGCTGGATCCAGGTCGAAACGGCGAGGTTCGAGAAGTGCCGCGAGAAATGCCGGACGTCATGCGCGATCACCAGCCGCGGCTTCGCCCGCTCACCCTTGGACTCGAGGTATCGCTTCGTGTAGCGGAACAGCCCGATGACGGCGCGAATAAGCGTGAAATCGTTCAGCATGTTGCTGCCGACCGCGGCGTGCTCCGGCGAGCCGCTGGCGCTTAACGTGCCGGTTTCAGCCGCCGCCGGCTTCACGCCGATGGTCCGACCGCGCATGCCGCCGGTGCCAAATTCCAGGAAGCGATAGAACCGGTCGTTCAACTCGGCCCATTCGCCGCGCGCCACGAGTTCGTCGATGCTTTTCTCCGCCCAAGCCGGAAGCTTCGCCGCGAGGAAGGCGGCGAGGTTCTCCGCCGTGCTGGGCAGCAACAATCCGGATTTGGCGGCGGCGGTGATGCGATCGAGCGTGGTCATTACCGTGGATGCAGAATGGGGAGATGATGGGATGCGAGGCGGCCATTTCGGCCGGCTGCGCTGGACCTGGTTGGGGTTTCGCCCGCCGGAAAATCCGGCCGGCGAACCGCCGAGACTGCGTGGGCGTCCGCCGTTCCCGCAATGCCAAATCATCCCGGATAAATCTGGAACGCAAACCCGGGCAGGTTCTTACCCGGAGGCGCAGCGTGACCGGCCGGCATACTGCGAATCGAGTAGTCAGACCCATTGCGTTCTCCCTGCTCGATGCATGACGAAGAGGCGCATGAAAAATACGCCTATTGAAAACAGCGATGCATTCGAATCAGAGCTCACGCGAAGCCGCGAAGCTCGCGAAGAAAAACCAGCCGTTCGGCGAAATATTGCACCATCAAGGAAGGCATAAAACGGATCGTGAACGACCACCGCGACCTCCGGTCTTCGCCGCTTCGTGTGAACCAAGGTCGTTTAAACCAGCCTTCGGGCGAGCGACCGCCATCGAATCTCTGATCGTTGGAGTTTCAGTTCCGACTTCGCGTCTTCGCGCCTTCGCGTGAGCCACTATTTGCGACGACCAAGATTAAGCTCACGCGAAAGTGCCAAGTCGGCAGCTGATATGAAATCGATGAAACCATAGTCTCCAAAACCCCGACCATCACCGCAGTGCGAGATGTTCCGACTTCGCGTCTTCGCGGCTTCGCGTGAGCCATGATTGGGGACGAACGAGGTGGAACTCACGCGAAGTCGCGAAGCCCGCGAAGAAAACCAGCCCGCCTCGTCACCTCGGCTGCTACCCTCAATTTCATGGATGAGGGGTGTGCGGATTGGCAAGCGGTTGATTTGCAGCACTGCGAGGGAAAAGGTCTCCACTACATTTTCGGTTTCGTATCGCGGTGCGAGGCGTCGGCTTTCTTCGAGTGCGGCGAGCGGATTCG
>JAUSID010000074.1 GCA_030648295.1 Opitutaceae bacterium
GTCGATGACGATTTTTTTGCGCCGGACCAGGCCCGTCAGATCAAAGCCGAGCGACGCGACGTTGGCCTTCAACTCCGCTTCCGTTTCTTCGAAAACCATCATCACACCCGGCTCGCCGAACTGCGCCGCGCCGCGCACGAGGAATTCCGCGGCCAGCAGCGTCTTGCCGCAACCCGCGCCGCCGCACACCAGCGTGGGCCGCCCCCGTGGAAACCCGCCGTCGGTGATTTCATCGAGACCCTGGATGCCCGTAAGACACTTGGGCAAACGAGCGGCCGGGAAGGTGGATTTTGGGCCGATATTTTTCATGCGCGATGGTGCTTGGAAGTGACGCGTATAAGACACCACACAATGGGGTCTGAACCTATGGGGTGTTCTACTCCCTTGAACGAAGGTTTCGGCCAGAGGGTCGTGCAGGATTGCGACGATTTCAAAGTCCTGGATTTAGCCGCGAAAGAACACATAGAGCACAAGGATGAGTTCGATTCTCTGCGCTCTTTGAGTTCTCTTGCGGCTAACTCCGTTTGATTGCGGCCACAGGCCGCGGTGGGAAACCCAGGCGGCCGCGGTTCCGGGAAAAGTGTCGTGTGTTCGAAACCCCACAGGATGATTGGGAGCGCTCGTCGCTCCCGCATGAAAATCAAAACCGCCGCCTTCGAGGTCAGTGCTCCGGACCTCCGCTCGTGCCCCAAATGGGCGCTGCCCGAATTCGCGCTGATTGGACGCTCGAATGTCGGCAAGTCGTCACTCCTCAACCTGCTCACCGAGCGTCGCGAACTGGCGAAGGTTTCGGACACGCCGGGCAAGACGAAGCTGATCAATTTTTTCGTCATCAATGGCGCGTGGTCGCTGGTCGATCTGCCCGGCTACGGCTACGCGGAGGTCGGCCGGCAGCGCCGGCTGGAATTCAACGAAGCGGTGGCAAACTTTCTCTCCGGCCGGCGCAATCTGCGCTGCGTCTTTGTGCTGATCGATTCGCGGCTGCCGCCACAGCCGATCGACCTCGAATTCCTGCGGTGGCTCGAGGGCGTCGGAGTGCCCTTCGCGCTGATCTTCACGAAGACGGACAAGCAATCGGCATCGCAAGGCCAGACGAACATCGACGCGTTTATCCAGGCGACGCGCGAGTGGCGCGCGGAGCGGCCCGATGTTCTCGCGATTTCCTCGAAGACCGGCGCCGGCCGGACCGACATTCTCAACTACATCTCGAGCGTGCTCGCGCGGCATAACCGCACCAGCGGTTGATTTTCCCAGGGCGCGTTCGCGACGTGCGTGCTTCGCCTAATCGGCGAAGCCCGAAAATGGCGAGGGAACACTGAATTCATCATTAGCGTCAATTAGCGCAGATTAGCGGTTAAAACCGGCCTTGTATCAAAACTTCCACCAAGCCGCACGCGGCGCGCTAATGAAAGCGTGCGGGCAAACGCGCCCATCGCCAACCGGTCGTGACGTCGTCAATGTCGGCGATGCCAGCGCCCGATCGCGCACCGCGCATTCGCCCCATGAAACTCATTCGTCTGCTCGTCCTCTCGGCCACCGTTCTGCTCGTGGCCGCCGCTTATTCCGCGCCCGCCCCGAAAAATTCCGCGACCAAAACGCCCGCGCCCAAGAACCCGAAGCAGCGCAACCGGCCCGACATCCCGGAGGTCGCGCGCAAGGACGCGATCTGTTTCGCCTATTACACGGTCAGCCAGGGCGTGCTCAAACTCACCGCGCAGTTGTACCCGCTGCGTGATGCCGAGAGCCGCGCCGCCGCGCTCGAAATCGAGGACGGCTCCGGCTGGAAACCGGTCGCCCGCACGCGCGTGACGGAGGACGACTACAAGAATTACAAGCACGACAAGACGTGGACGGCGCACTTCCGGGTCGAGAAATGGGACGAGCGTCGCACGCTGCGTTACCGCGTCGTTGCGCTGGATGGCGTGGCGACGTATCAGGGCGTGATTCGCGCGAATCCCATCGACCGGAAGCAGATCGTCGTCGCGGCGTTCACGGGCAATTCGAGCAACGATCGCCGGCTGAAGCCGGACATGATCGCGAACCTGAAGGCGCAGGATCCGGACCTCTTGTTCTTTTCCGGCGACCAATCGTACGATCACGAGGATCATCTGGGCGCATGGCTGCTGTTCGGCCGGCAGTTCGGCGAGATCATCCGCGATCGACCGATGGTGAGCATCCCCGACGACCACGACGTCGGCCACGGCAACTTGTGGGGCGCCGGGGGAAAAGCTTCCAAGAGCCCGGCGGGCGACGACGGCGGCTACTTCATGCCGGTCGAATACGTGAAGGCGGTCGAACGCGCGCAGAGCTGGCACCTGCCGGACCCGGTCGATCCCGCGCCGATCCAGCGCGGCATCGGCGTGTACTTCACGCGGCTGGAGTGGGGCGGGGTGAGCTTCGCCATCATCGAGGACCGGAAGTTCAAGACGGGGCCGAATGGGGCGGTTGACATCGTGCCGAAACTCGGACCGCGGGCCGACCATGTGACCGCGGAAGGTTACGATCCGAAAGCGATCGATGTGCCGGGCGCGAAACTGCTCGGCGAGCGACAGGAAAAATTCCTCCAGGCGTGGGGCGAGGACTGGCGGGGCGCGGAGTTCAAGGTCGTCCTCTCGCAGACGATTTTCAGCTATGCCACAAATCTCTCGCGCGGGCAGCGGCTGCTGGCCGACCTTGATTCGAATGGGTGGCCGCAGTCCGGCCGGCGGCGCGCCGTCGACTTGATGCGGCGCAGCTTCGCCTTTCACATCAGCGGCGACCAACACCTCGCGGTCGTCGCCCAATACGGAGTGGATGACTGGCGCGATGCCGGCTTCGCGTTCTGTGTTCCCTCGACCGTCAATTATTATCCGCGCGAGTGGCAGCCGCTGGTGCCGCCGGCAAACCCGATCAAGGGGCCGCTGCCTCATCTCGGCGACTACACCGAGGGATTGGGCAACAAGCTGACGATGTACGCGTATGCCAACCCGAACACGTTTCCGGCGCCGCCGGACGATCTGTCCGCCAGCGCATCCGGTTACGGGCTGGCGCGCTTCGACAAGAGCACGCGGCGGATCACGATCGAGTGTTGGCCGCGCGGCGTCGATGCAACCCAGCCCGGCGCGAAACAATACCCCGGCTGGCCAATCACGGTGTCACAGGAAGACAATTACGGTCGGAAGCCCGTCGCGTATCTGCCTTCGCTCCGCATCGAGGGGATGACCGACCCGGTGGTCCAGGTGATCGATGAAGCCACGAGCGAGGTCGTGTACACGCTGCGCATCAAAGGCAGCACGTTCCGGCCAAAAGTTTTCCGGTCGGGCAGCTACACGCTCAAGATTGGCGAACCGGGAACGTCGCGGCTGAAAGTGCTCCCCGGCATCAAGTCTCTCCCGCCCGAGCGCAGCGAGAACCTCACCGTCCGGCTCTGACGGCTTGGGCGAGAGACGAGGGTGGTCTTCCCTGGGAGCGCGGGCGTCCGGTCCGCAATGTCGGGTTCGAGCCACGATCGTATCTCCGCCAACCGTGTGCATGCGTTTGAAGGTGGAGCCGCTTGACCTCAAGCGGCTGATCTAACGGTATCCGTCGCAAAGCGCGTTGGGGTCAACGCGCTCCACCTTTCAGTGCATTCGACCTCGCTGGAAAAACGCACTCCGTCTGCATCGTCAGCTCAGCCATTGTGGGCGAGACGCCCGCGCTCCCAGGATTGGCCATTGCAGCGTTGCGCCGCGTGAGCCATCCGGCAGCGTGAGGGTCGCGATCCCGGGTTCCCCTTCTCGATTCACCCCATGAAAATCCTGCGCTTCATGTTTGCCGCCGTGCTCGCGTTGTCGGCCGCCCTGCTCGGCGCCGCGACCCCGCCGCTCACCCCGGACATCCGCGCGAAATTTACCCCGCCGACCGCGACGTACGATTACGTCAAACGCGAGGTCATGGTCCCGATGCGCGACGGCGTGAAGCTCTACACCTCGATTGTCGTGCCGCGTGCGGCGAAGGACGCGCCGATCCTGTTCACGCGGACGCCCTACAACGCGAGCAAACGGACGCAGCGCAACCGCTCGCCTTACATGCTCGCCACCCTGCCGCAGGGTGACGACGTCTTCGCGACCGGCGATTACATTCGCGTGTTTCAGGACGTGCGCGGCAAATACAAGTCGCAAGGCGAGTACGTGATGACGCGTCCGCCGCGGGGTCCGCTCAACGACAGCGGCGTCGATCATGCCACGGATGCCTGGGACACGATCGACTGGCTGGTGAAAAACGTGCCCGAGTCCAACGGCCGTGTTGGCATGATCGGCTCGTCCTACGAGGGGTTCACCGTCGTGATGGCGCTGCTGGAACCGCACCCGGCGTTGAAAGTGGCGGCGCCGGAAAGCCCGATGATCGACGGCTGGATGGGCGACGACTGGTTTCACTACGGCGCGTTCCGCATGTACAATTTCGACTATTTCACGCGGCAGACTGTCGCGAAAGGCGAGGGGTACGAGGCGCCGCGGCGAGGGTACGATGATTATGAAAGTTTCCTGCGCGCGGGATCGGCGGGCGATTTCGCCAAGGCATCCGGTGTCGACCAGCTGCCGTGGTGGCGAAAAGTTTCCGAGCATCCCGCTTACGATGCGTTCTGGCGCGAGCAGGCGCTCGATCGGCTGCTCGAGCCGCGGCCGTTGACCGTGCCGACAATGTGGGTCCAGGGGCTGTGGGATCAGGAGGACATCTGGGGCACGGTTCATTGTTATCCCGTGATGGAGCCGAAGGACGCCGCCAATGATCGAAACTTCCTCGTACTGGGCCCGTGGCGGCACAGCCAGGTTAACGTCGAGGGCAGCACGCTCGGGCCGCTGAAGTTCGAGGGCGACACGGCGCTGCAATTCCGGCGCGACGTGCTCAAGCCGTTCTTCGATCAATACCTCAAGACCGGCGCGCCCAAGGCCGCCACGCCGCCGGTCTTCATCTACAACACGGGCGGCAATCGCTGGGAACGGTTTCAGTCCTGGCCCGCCGCGCGGGATCCCGAATGGCAGCTGCAGTCGCGGCCCTTGTATCTGGATGCCGGATTCACCTTGCGGTTCACGGCGCCCACGGCGACCCCCGCGGGTTACGATGAATTCGTTTCCGACCCGGCCAAGCCCGTGCCCTACATCGCCCGGCCGGTTCGTTTTGGCGATCGTGACGGCTGGACGCGCTGGCTCGTCAACGACCAGCGGGCGTTTTCCGATCGGCCCGATGTGCTGACGTATGTCACCGAACCGCTGACCGCGCCGCTGCAAATCGGCGGTGCGGCGGTCGCGAACCTCGTCGCCTCGACGAGCGGAACCGACACCGACTGGGTGGTGAAGCTGATCGACGTGTATCCGGACGAGGTGCCGTCGCAGCCGGAAATGGGAGGTTATCAACTCTCGATCGCGATGGATATTTTCCGCGGCCGTTATCGCGAGAGCTTCGAGCATCCGAAGGCGATCGCAGCGGGCCAGCCGCTCGCTTATCGCTTCGCGCTGCCGCACGCGAATCACACGTTCCAGCGGGGGCACCGGATCATGGTGCAAATCCAATCGAGCTGGTTTCCGCTCTACGATCGCAACCCGCAGACGTTCGTGGAAAACATCTTCTTCGCGAAGCCGTCCGATTACGTGAAGGCAACGCAGCGCATCTACCGCGCGCCGGGTCCGGCGAGCTTCATCGAGTTGCCGGTTCTGCAGCGGCGGATCAACGGCAAGTCCCCGCAGACATGAAGAGCGATGCGGTCGGCTGCATTTGGCATTCCGAGACAACGAATCGGCGTCCGGCCGCTCGAGGTTTCTTCCCGATGAACTGTCGATCAGCCTGTCATCCTGAGCGAAGCGAAGGATCCAGTATGATACGCGCATGCGGCCGCGCTTCTGAATTCTTCGCCTCGCTCAGAATGACAAACATATGCTTCGAGTGAAAACCGCACTGGCCTTGGTTCTGATTCTCGGTGTCGGCGGCGCCGTCCGGGCGGCGGACGCCACCTTGTTTCATGTCGGCGTCGCGAAGGTCGACATCACGCCCGACTATCCCGTGCGGCTGAATGGCTATCTTGCCCGCAAGGGCGAATCGGAGGGCGTCATCCAGCGCATCCACGCGAAGGCGCTGGCAATCGGCCGGGGCAACGACGCGCCGGCGGTCCTGGTCTCCGTCGACAACTGCATTATTCCCGAGGCGATTCGAACCACGCTGGCGGCGCGGCTGGCAAAGGCGGGAGTACGCGACGAGCGGTTCTCGCTTTGCGCCTCGCACACGCATTCCGCGCCAAAGCTGGGCGGCGCGGCCGACAACATCTTTGGCGCGGATATTCCGCCCGACCAGCAGACGAGAATCGATCGCTACACACGCGAGTTCGTGGACAAGCTGGAGCAGGTGGCGCTGGCGGCACTGCGGGATCGGCAACCCGCGAAGCTGCGCTGGGGACGCGCCCAGGCGGAGTTCGCGGCGAATCGGCGGACCAAGGGTGGCCCGGTCGACCATGCACTTCCCGTGCTCGTCGTCACCGCCGTCGATGGCGACGTTCGCGCGCTCGTCACCAACTACGCCTGTCACTGCACGACGCTGGGTCCGGAACCGAATCAAATCTGCGGGGATTGGGCGGGCTACGCGCAGGAGTACATCGAGGCGGCGCATCCGGGCGTGATTGCGCTGACGCTGATCGGGTGCGGGGCCGACGCCAATCCGGCGCCGCGGCCTGGTGTCGACCTGGCCAAGCAGCATGGGCGAACGATCGCCGATGCCGTCGAGTCGTTGTTCGGCCGGGAGTTGACGACGATCACCGCGAAGCTGGAGACACGCGTGGAGCGGATTTCGATTCCCTTCGACGCGCTGCCCTCCCGGGTGGAGTGGGAGGCTCGCGCGGCCAAGGACGATCCGACCGGTTATCACGCGCGGAAAAACCTGGCGCGGCTCGATCGCGGCGAAGCGCTGCCGACGGAGCTGCCCTATCTGATACAAGTGTGGAGTTTTGGACCGCAACTCGCGCTGGTTTTCCTGCCCGGCGAAGTCGTGGTCGATTATGCGCTCCGGCTGAAAACCGAGTTCGATCCCTCGCGGCTTTGGGTCACGGCGTATGCCAATGGGGTTCCGTGTTACATTCCCTCGCGCCGGGTCTGGAAGGAAGGCGGCTACGAGGGTGGCAAGGCGATGATCTACTACGATCTTCCCACGCGGCTGGCGGAGGACACCGAGGACCGGATCGTCGGCGCGGTGCAGCGTTTGATGCCGCGAGATTATCGGACGTCGCCGCCGGCAAAGTAGCCGCATCGAAACGGCCCCGTAGCAGCCGAGGTGACGAGGCTGGACTCAGAGTGGCTCCCGCACAGCGCCAGCCTCCTGACGTCGGCTGCTACGCGATTATGGACCGTGTTTTCAAACCTTTCAGAACCGGCCGGAAATTCCCGCCTTGATGACTGGACTGTACAGATCGTGCCCCATCTCCCGGGTTGGCACATATTGATATCGCCGCTGAATGGGGGAGCGGAACACGTTGATGACATCGCAATACACGCTGAACCGCGGGCCGAAGCTGTATTTGACGCTGAGATCGAGCGGGTTCTTCGAGTATTCGTACTGTCGGTTGGCCAGGTTGGAATTGAACCGGAACAACTGGCTGCCGGTGTAGTTCATCTGGGCACGGACCGACCACGGATGGGCGTTGTACGTGATCCCGATGTTGCCGGATTTCGGCACGAAACCGACGAGGTCCGCGGGGCCGGTGTTGACCCCGATGTCGCCGTAATCGCCCTTCGTTTCCAGCCGGGTGTAGTTGACGAAGATGCCAAATCCCTTCCAGAAGCCGGGCAGATTCGAGAACTGCTGCTGGTACGCGAGTTCCAGCCCGCGGACCGTGGCCGAGCCGCCATTCGCCTGCGTGCGCAGGATGTATCCGGCATAGTCGCCAGCGAATCCGTTGTCGGGCCCGGCGGGGATTTCGCCCATATCGGCGGTGAAGATGAAACTGCTGAGTTCCTTCAGGAAAACGCCGGCGGATAGCAGCCCGACGGGCTTGAAGTAGTATTCCAGCGAGAGATCGAAATTGTCGGCATATTGTGGTTCGAGCGCCGTATTGCTGATCGTGGCGCGCTCGTTTTCGTCATCGATCCGATCGTTCGGGATGATGGTGGCGAAGGCGGGACGGCCGATGCCGGTCGAGTAGCTGGCGCGTGCGAGTATGCCCTCGAAAAACTCGTAGCGAAAATGAACGCTCGGGAAGACGTCGCGATATTTCCCGCTGTTCGTCCGCGGTACATACTCGGCGCGAATCCGGCGCAGCCGCTCCTCCTCGGTCAGCGCGCCCGACCACGCCGCGCGCCGGGCCCGTTCCTCCGGGGTGAGGACTTGGACCGTTCCCTTGCCGGTGACATGCGTCTCCTCGACGCGCAACCCGGTGAGGATGTTCAGCCGGCCGAGCCGGGTGCTGCCCATGATATAGGCGGAATACACCTGCTCCTCCGCGCTGATATTGTTGCGCAGCGCCTGCGTCAGGGTGTTCACCGGGTCCTCGACGAAGTGTGCGGGCGAAGACGCCATGGTCGCCTCCAGCGTTGGCAGGTGCATCCAGGGCGCGGACGGGTAGAAGCCGTCGTACGAATGATAGCCATAGCCCTGGTCGACGAACTGCGTCAGGTTGTCGTCATTGACGCCCGTCGCGGGATTGCGGCCCGCGACGCCATCGGGGCCGCGGAACGAAAAGAACCCGCGACCGAACCGCTGGATGACGTCCTGCCCGCGCGCGCGGAGCCCGATTTTGGCGTAGGTCGGGGCGACGAACGCGAAGTTCTTCTTCAGGTTCACCTGTGCGCCCCAAATCCGATCGGTCTTCACGTCGTCGTTCGTGTTCACGCTCGTGAGGATCCGGTTGTCGATATCGTAGATGTCGGGCCCGCTGATTTGTGTATAGGAAGCGAGGGCGTTGCTGCCAGGAGTGTCGCGATCGAAGCGGAATCCTACGCCCGATACGGTCGAGGTGGGAATCAGGCGCAAGTTCGTGCCGCGCGAATGGGAGAAGCTGACGTTGTAATCCAGTTCCGCCGTCGGGAACTTGCGGTTGCCACCGGCCCGCAGGTTCCAGGTGCGAATGGCCCGCTCGCGCAGGTTTTGCGCGTACTCGAACCGGTGATTGATGGTCTCGGTAATCGTGTCGGTCCAGCCAGGCAGGACGGTGGCCGCGGCATTGGTCGCCGTGCGCGGCTGCCCGTTCGGCGCGAAAAAGCTGAACACGTTGTTCAGGTTGACTCCCGCGAAGCGGCCCCAGTGGCGGTTCAGGCCGTCCTCGTAATGGGAAAACATGGTGTTGAAGTATACCGTCGAGTCCTCGCCCAGCTTGTAGTCGAAGCGGATCCCGGTGCCGGCCCGGGTATGCTTCAATTGATCTTCGCCATACGTGTTGATGATGAATGGGGCGGGCACGTCGGTGTTGGTGGTCGCGCGCCAGGTGAGGTTGCTCGAGTCTCGCGGCTTGTGCGTGCGGTTGAAGCTGGCCGTCACCATCACGCCGAGCTTCTGCTCCTGCCCGAGGATGTCCGAATACATGAAGCTCAACGCCGGCCGGAACGTGGAGCGATCGACGTTGTACGATGTGCCCGCCTGATAGGTGATGGTCCGGCCGCGGCGGTTGAAGGCGCTTTTCGTGACCAGGTTCACGGCGCCGCCGATCGAATCGGCGTCCATGTCCGGCGTCGGCGCCTTGGTGACCTCGATTGTCTCAATGAAGTCCGCGGGAATCTTGTCGATCTCGAACGCGCGGTTCATCCCCGCCTGCGGACCTCCGCTCGCGCCGCGCGATCCGTCCATCGTGACCGCGCTGAGATCGGCATGGATTCCACGCACCTGCACGAAGACGATGTCGCCCTCCAGCACCTGGGTGCCCACCCCGGGCAGTCGCACCAGGAAGTTCCCGAGGTTTTCGTCCGCCACGTTGCCGAAGGCGTCGGAGGAAAGCACGTTCTTCACGTTCGGGGCGTACCGCTGCTGCTGGATCGCGAGCGCGCTGCCCTCCCGCTCGCCCGCGACCACGAACTCACCGAGCGTGTACACGCCGGAGGTCAGTTCGATGTCCTCGGTGACGGTGGCGCCGGCCCCGACTGAGACGTCGTTCGTGCGGGTTTCGAGGCCGGTGTAGGCGGCGGAAAGGGTGTAACTTCCCGGCGGGACATTGCGAAAGACAAAGCGGCCGTCGCGCCCGGTCTGCGCCGTCCAACCCAATGGCCGCAAGGTGACCTCGACCTCTTCGAGGTACACCCGGGTGCCGGCATTGCTGACCCGGCCGGCGATGGTTCCGGCCGATTGGGCATATCCGCTGGTGGCGAATAGAAACCAGAGTGCCAGTCCAAGGAGGGGAAGGAGGCGCCGCGTGGGGCGGCGACCTGCAGCAGGGGTTGTATTCATGAAAAGGCTACCGAGGTGCAACCCGGCGGTCGCGACGTGCCCGGCCTGGCGTGGTGACCGCATCCAGGCAGCGGAACGCGGCGGCGGGAGACGCGCCGGGAAAGTGCGAGGGTCGAGGCATCGGGAGGGGCATGCCCTGCCGGGGGGACCGTGCCGGCAGGGTGGAAACTCCGGTCGTTTGTGACCGTTGCGCGGAAGAGGACACAGCGTTGGCACTCCGGCAAGCGGCTCCGCCTTACATTACCGTCAGTTCGCGCCGCGCCAGCTCCGGCCGCGGGGACGCTTGAAGCGTTTCATTCGCCCACGGGACGGTAACCATAGGCGCGAAACCGCTCCGAAACCCGTGCGATTTCCGCCGCGTCGAGCAGGACCGGCGGCGTGCCGGTGGCGAGCGTCGCGAGATAAAGCCGCGCGAGCTGTTCCGCCTCGACCGTGAGCGCCACGGCATGCGCCAGCGTTTCGCCGACGACCACGAGCCCGTGGTTCGCCATCAATGCCGCGCGTCGGCCCGCCAGCGCATGGACGAGATTGGCCGAGAGTTCGTCCGTGCCGAACGTTATTGCTCGGGAAATAATTTCTTCAGCGCCGCGGCATTGGCCGCCGCCACGCCGCGCTCGGTGATGATGCCGGTGACGAGCCGCGCCGGCGTGACATCGAAGGCGTAATTCGCGGCCGCACTGCCTTCCGGCAGCAACGCGACGTTGGCGGTGTTTCCATCCGGAAGCCGTCCGCTGATGTGGGAGACCTCGCGCGCGTCCCGCTCCTCGATCGGAATTTCGCGCCGGCCATCATGCAAGGTCCAGTCGATGCTCGGCGACGGTGCGGCCACATAGAACGGCACGCCATTGTCGTGCGCGGCGAGCGCCTTGAGATAGGTCCCGATTTTGTTGCACACGTCGCCGGTTGCGGTCGTGCGATCGGTGCCGACGATGACGAGGTCGACGAGGCCGTGTTGCATGAGATGGCCACCGGCGTTGTCGGCGATGACGGTATGCGGCACGCCATGGTTGAGCAGCTCCCATGCGGTCAGGCTGGCGCCCTGGTTGCGCGGCCGGGTTTCGTCGACCCAGACGTGCAGCGGAATTCCGGAATCGTGGGCCGCATAGATTGGCGCCGTCGCCGTGCCGACGTCCACGGTCGCGAGCCAGCCGGCGTTGCAATGGGTGAGAACGTTGACGCGCTCGCCTGGTTTCTTGCTTGCCGCGATCGCCTCGATCAGCGGCAACCCGGCGGTGGCGATTCCTCGATTCAGCCCAACGTCCTCGTCGCAGATTTCGATGGCGAGCCGGCGCGCGGCGGTCACGCGAGTGGCAGGCGCGAGGGGTGCGACTTCGGCGCGCACGCGATCAAGCGCCCAGCGCAGGTTCACCGCGGTCGGCCGCGTGGCCAGCAGAGTTGCGTGGGCGTGCGCGAGTGCCGCATCGGAGGGATCGGCGCGGAGCGCCAGCCACATGCCCCAGCCGGCGGTGGCGCCGATGAGCGGAGCGCCGCGGACGAACATGGCGCGAATTGCGTGCGCCGCATCGTCGAGCGTCGCGAGCCGGGCGGTGACAAATTCGTGCGGCAGCCGCGTCTGGTCGATAATTTCGACGGCCGTGCCATCGGCCGATGGCCAGATCGTGCGAGTAGGGCGGCCGTGGACGTTCATGCTTGGGCGCGTGGAGATGCTAATAGTGCTAGCAGCCCGTCGGACTTGCAATATTCAGCCCAGGTTGCGGCCAAACAATTTTTTGAGCAAATCGCGCGCCGCCCCAGACGGGCTGCTAACCGGGACATTTCACAGGCTGAATGAAAAAAAACCTTTTTGGTCACAGAGCGCACAGAGCTCCGACACAGAGTTCACAGAGGAAAACCCTTCGATCCAATTTGGAATGCCTGCCCATTCGCATCAGGCGCGTCCAAACACCCTGTGGTCTCCTGCTGCCTCTGTGTCCGAGCTCTGTGTCCTCTGTGACCCATGCCTTGGTTCGTCTGGCTATGAAATAACCGGGCTAAATGCCGCGCAGCGCGGCAAAGCGGGTGGCCATGCCGGTCAAGAAGCAGTTCGTCCGCCAATCATGGATGTATCTAGCGCGACTGTTTTTCCAGTTCCTCTGCGGTCGCTACGGCCTTCGGATTCTTGAGTCCGCGGAGCGCGGTGAGAACCGCGTTTTTTTCCGCCGGATTTTCCGCGACGCTCCACACCTGCCGCAGGCCCGTGATCGCCGCGGAAACGGCTTCGGGGGCCGGCGTCGATCTAGCTCCGGCTGCGCTCTTCGCATACAACGTCGTAACCGAGCGGACGGCCAGCGCGCGCACGCCGGCATCCGAGTCTTCCCGCGCCACCGCCAGCAGCTTCGCCGCGGGACGAAGATCCCGCCAGCTCCCCAATGCGCGCAATGCGACCCTGCGCGTTTCGATCACGTCGGACTTCAGCAGGCCGGCCAGCGAGTTGAAGGCGGCGTCGCCGCCGATCCCGGCGAGCATCACGAAGAGGGGAGTGCCTTCGGCGACCGGAAGTTTTTCGGCAGCGTCGAAGATCAACTTTGCCGCTTCGTCCGGGGATGGATGTTTAACCGCGAGCCGGCGCAGCGCGTTCTCCAAATTTCCGCGCTGGCTCGCTGGCAGCCGATGATGCAACTCGAGCACCGCGCCGAGGTTGCGGCCGGTCCCGAGCGTCATGACCGCGTTCGCGGCGAGCCGGCCGAAATCGGCATCCGCGTAAACTTCCGGCTGCAACAGCTCCGGCACCAACGCGCGATGACCGCGGCTCACCAGCACGTCGAGGGCGGCTTCGCGGGCATCACCACCACTGCGAAATGACTCGAGCAGCCGCGCGGTCACCTCGTCTCCCGCAATACGTGAAAGCGCCAGTCGCGCTGAAACCGCCGGCTCGTCCGTTCCGATCATCAGCGGCAGCAGCGCGGCGACGTCGGACGGATCGCCAATAACCGAAAGCAGTCTGGCCGCGGCGGCGCGCACGGCCGTGTCTTTCGACTTGAGCGCTCCGCGGGCAAGCGGCGCCGCCGCACGGTCCCCGCGATCAAATAAAACGGAGAGGACTTGCACCTGCGCTTCGGCGGACAGCGACGGAAACACGCGACCGACCGCACCAGTGAGTTTTGATCCGAACTCGCCCGAGCGGATGAGCGCGAGCGCGGCCATGCGAGACACCGGTTCGTTCGACGTGAGAGCGGCCACGACGGCGGCGCCGGGATCGCCCGAGCGTCGCGCCAGACTCAGGGTCGCGGCCGTCACTTGGGCCGGAGATCCATTTGTCGCCACCCGGCGCAGGAGTTCGAGCGACCTGGCGTGCTCCGACGGCGGCAAGAGCTCGGCGACGCGGAGCAGCGCGTCACCCCACGCCGTCCGCAGTGCAGGGGGAGGCTCATCACGGGCGAGTGCGCTGGCGGCCGCAACCGACCCGATGTTGCCGAGCGCATTCACCGCCGCGTCGACGAGCATCGAATCCGGTGACGTCATCAGCTTCGCGAGCGCAGGCACCGCGGCCGCGCTCCGACGGTTTCCGAGCGAGTTGATCACTCCAGCCCTCAACCTGGAATCGCCAATGGAATCCAACGCATCGAGCAGTGCGCGATCGCACGCGGCTCCCGGAATGTTCTCGAGGACGGATCGCGCGGAAAACGACCACGCCGGATCCTTCAACAATGTCGCCAGGACCGGAATTAATCGCTCGGTGGCGACAGCGCGCAAATCCGCAAAGGCACGCGTCCGCTCAACTGTGCCCGCATTTCCATCCAGCGCGACTTTCAGCGCCGCGTCTTCCGACGGCGCGGCACCGCGCAGTGAAGCGGCAAGAACCATGGTTACCGCAAGGTGTGGGAAGCATTTCATTCGCGTGTAGTCGCGTCCATGCGCGGTTGTCGCTGCTCGGGTTGGTGGCTGGCCTCCGGCAACATCACAAGTGCCAAGGCTCACGCATGGCGCGCGCCCGCAGCCGGTTGGCGGCCTCGTCGCCGACGAACTCCTCCTGGTCGGGATTCCAGTTCAGCTTGCGTCCGAGTTTCAGGCAGATGTTGCCGCAGTGCAGCAGCGAGCCCAGCCGGTGCAGTTTCTCGACCGGGAAATATGGGTCGCGCCGTGACCGCACGCAATCGATGAAGTTGCGGTGCTCGCGCGCCGGCTCGGTGTACAGGTGCACGCCGTCCGGCGGAACGATCGCATCGAGAATCTCCGGGCTGCTGGCCTCGACCGGGCGCCGCCACGCGGTGTTGCCCACCCAGCCCTTGTCGCCCTCGAACCGCAGCCCGGTGCCGGTGTTCTCAATCCGCAGCTGCACGCCATTGCGGTAAACATATTTCAGCTCGAAGTCCCACGCCGTGTCGTAAAGCCCCTCGCCAAACACGCACGTGCCTTCGACCGACACCGGACCGGTGTGCTCGGTGTTGTTCGCCCACTGCGCCGTATCGACCTGGTGGCACCCCCAATCCGTGAGCATTCCGCCCGAGTAAGCCTGAATCCAGCGGAAGTTGAAATGCACGCGCTCCGGTTGATAGGGCGCAAGCGGTGCGGGCCCGAGCCACATATCGTAGTCGAGCTCGGGTGGCACGGGATCTTCGCGGATGGGAACAACGCGGCGCGCCAGATTCCCGGACGGAAGCTGCACGCGGATTGTGTGCAGCCGGCCGATCGCGCCATTGCGCACCAGTTCCGCCATCCGGTGATACATCGGGAGCGCGCGATCCTCGGTCGAAGCCTGGTAAACCCGGCCGTAGCGGCGCACGGCGGCGGCGAGCAATTGGCCCTCGCGAATCGTGACCGTCGGCTTCTCGCACAGCACATCCTTGCCCGCGCGCAACGCCGCCATCGCGATCGGCGTGTGCCAGTGGTCCGGCGTCGAAATGCAGACGGCGTCGATGTCGGGCCGGGCGATCACGTCACGCCAATCCCGATACAGCGCGCGTTCCGGCGGCGCGGCACCCGAGCGCGTGACCATTTCCGCCGCGAGTCCGAGGTGCTTCCGGTCGACATCGCACAACGCGACGACCTCGACGTCCGCCAGGGTGAGGATCGAGGCGAGATTGACGGCCCGGCCGTGATCGCCGGTGCCGACGAACCCGACGGTGATTTTGTTCGACGGCGAGACCGTTCCGTTCGCGCCGAAAATGTGCGCGGGCAGAAACAGCGGTGCCGAGCCAGCAGCGAGGATCCCGCGCAGAAAATCGCGACGTGTGGGGTTCATGGTGGGCTGCGTTTAAGAGCTATACGGCAATCTTGGATATTCCGGCGGGTTAGGCAGTACCAAGCCATTTGACAGGAGGAAACGGAGATAATGGAGGATAATTCTGTCCTCTCTGTTTCCTCCGTTTGCTCCTGTAAGAATTCCGAGGTTTGAAAGCATCAACCAAGGCAAAAGGCATGAATGGACATAGAAGGCATAACGTCCGGGCTATTGCGCGGACGCCTGCATCCGTTTCCACGCCTCCATCGTCTTTGCCAGCACCTCGCGCGGCGGCGCCTTGATGCCGTAGCCCTGAAATCCAATCGGGCCGGTGTAGCCGGCGGCGCGCACTTTCCGCAGGAACGCGCCGACATCGTAGCTGCCTTCGCCGAGCGGAAGAATCAACCGCGTCCAATTCATCGCCTTCGTGTCACCGGTGTCGGCGCCATTGATCGTGACAAACATCAATCGCGGAAGCGCGGCTTTCAGCAGCGGCGCCGGGTCGCGCTCCGATCCTTCGACTTTCAACCAGTGGCAAAGGTTGAAGGTGACGCCGACGGCCGGATGATTGAGCCGCTCGGCCATTTGGATGGCGTCCTCGAAGTGCGCCAGATATTGCCCGGTGTGCGGATACAACGCGACTTTCACGCCGCGCGCTTTGGCGTAGTCGGCTATTTCCTTCAACCGGGCGGCAACGATGTTGTCATTCGCGCCGGAGCGCGACATCGGCGGCGCGCCTTCACGTTGGAGCTTTGACACTGCGAGCCATAGCACCGTGTCGAATCCCTTCATCGCATCGAGCTGCGCACGGAGCTTGTCGTCGAGCGCCGGCCGGTCGGGATGAAGCGCCAGCGTCAGGTAACCATTGAAGAACTTCAGGCCGGCCTGCTTCAGCGCCTCGGCCATCGGGCGATCGCCGGCGGCGCCGCCGAGTCCGGCGTAGCCGAGTTCCTTGAGCAGCGGCACGACCACGTCGGGTCCGCCTTTCGCGATCGTATTCATCGCGAAGAACGGACTCTCCGCCGCCCGGCCCAGCGCCGTGAGGCTGAGGATGCAACACACCACGGCGAACGGGCGGATTTTCATGAGGTAGCCGGGAAATTTCACCCTCTGCTCCGCTGCGAATGCACCGTGTGTTCGCTTGTGCCGTGCGCCGGCGCGCGCTCCACGATTTCCCGGCTAAGGGCAAAACCCGCCGAAGGCGGGTAAACTGCGGCGGCTTGTGCGCCTCCGGCGCATTTTGCATTTAGCCCGCATGAACGCGGGGCGCTCGCCGGAACATTGGGATGTTGGCGGTCAGACACGGGTGAAGACCAATTCAAGGGTGAAAAATGCGGGCTAGGCGGACGAGCGCAGGGGCGAACCGCGCCACCCCAGCCATGTCTTACCGGGGTCGCAATGAAAATGAGTCTGCGAGGGGCGGTGCCTCTGCAGCACCGGCCTGCCCGCCGCAGTGGCTGCGGCATCCCTTCGACAAGCTCAGGGCAAGCTCTGCCGCAGATTGATTCGAAAGCGCGCTAGACTCCTTGAACTCCCAAACTCGTTGTGAACAGGTCAAGCTTGCCCGCCTCCGGCGGCGCCGAAGGCGACCAGGGTTCTCGAAAATTCCTAAACTGTCATTCTGAGGGCCGCCGAAGAATCCAGTGGCGCGTCCGGCTGCGAGCATCTTACTGGATTCTTCGCCAAGCCTCAGAATGACAAACCGGGAATTGTGTCGGGTCTGAGGCTGCGCCTCGTGGTTAGGAAGATCTTCCGGCAAGGAAGCCGCAGCCACTTCTGGAGCGAATCGTCGGGGCTCGTCCCGTCGTGCGAAACGGCCGGATTCGACCATTTGCATGTCACAGGTGTGACAGAAAACTGGTCGATCTCCGGCGCCCTGAGTAATCTGGCCGAGGGAATCTTGAAAAATCTGCTGCCAGTTCTTTGTCACACGTGTGACAAAGAACTGGCAGCACGGCAAGGGCGGTCCGCCCATGATTTGGCGCCCGGATCGCGGGCAAGATGCCCGTGCCACGCCGGCGGCAACGGGTTTGGAAGTGGCATGGGCGTCTCGCCCATGATGGGCTGCCCGGATCACGGGCAGGATGCCCGTGCCACTTCGAACTCACGTTACGCGAAGCTCATTTTCGTTCGTAGAATCGCACGTACTCGAAAACCGCATACACGGGCAGCCGGCTCTCGTCCACCGTCTGGGTTTTCCCGAGGTGCGACGCAATCGAGGTGAGCCAGATGTGCTGGTCACTATGCTCGCCGAGTTTCGTCGCCTCGACCGTCAGGACGGGCTTTCCCTCGAAATAGTAGACGATTTTTTCGGCCGTGAACTCGCAGCCCCAGACGTGGAAGTCGGCGGACAGATCCGGCGTCGTCACCGCTTTCCCGCTGACGCCCACATGAGTTGGCAGCCATCGATGCGTGTTCGCACCGTAGCGGCGCGGATTGATTGAATCGTTTTCGCACACATCAAGCTCCTGCACTGACTCGCTGGTGTCGGTTGAGCCCGAACGATTGTGCTTCATCATCCAGAAAGAGGTATGCCAGCCAGCGGTCGGCGGCACCTTGAAGCGTGCCTCGTAGTAGCCGTACTTGAACGCGCGCTTGGAGATGACACCGGCGCCGGTGTATTCCTTGTCGCCGGATTTTTGTTTTTTCAGCGCCAGCCAGAGGCAGCCATCGCGCACGGACACATTGGCCGGAAGTTGCGTGCTCCAATGTTTGCTGTCCGTCCGGTAATCCCAGCGCGCGGGATCGAGGCGCGATTGGTCGAACTCGTCGGCCCACGCGAGCACGTACGCTTTGTCGGGCGGCTTGGCGTGCAATCCGGCGGTGGCAAGTCCGAGCGCGGCGAGAATCCAGGAGAGTTTCATCGTGGTGTCAGCGCGACCTTGCCGCCCCGCTCGAGCCGCGGCAACGAGCATTCCGGGCGACGATTCCTCGCCGGCCAGATACGTGATACGATCGTATCACGTATCTGGCTCGATCACTTATTCGGCCTTAGATGTAGGAGCCTGCTTGCCGGCGACTGGGAGCGCGACCGCCCCCGGTCGCTTTGGTCATTGCGACCGAGGGCGGTCGCGCTCCCAATCGCCTGTCCCTCGACCCGGCTCGGGACCCTGAGCTTGTCGAACGGGCAAGCAGGCTCCTAAAAAACAGCACGTATTGCGCCGGCCGCTACGCTTGCGGCCGGCAGTTCCGGTCAGAACCGTCCGTTCACCCCGGCCGTGATCGTCGTGCCGCCAAAGAGCTTGAACTGCATCTGGTCCGGGATGCCACGATACGCCGCCTGGGGTGCGTTGGTGAGATTGTTCACGTCGATCGAAAACGTGACCGCCGGGCGCCACTGGTAGCCGATGCCGGCATTGATGACCGTGCGCGAAAACAAATAACGATTCCGGCCCGGCGTTCCTTCGAAGTAATCAGTGATGTGTTCGCCCGTGTAATTCCATATTACGCGCGAGGTGAACCCGCGATACCGCCAGAAAAGACTCGCGTTCGCGATCCGCGGCACAAAGCCGTCGACGTCGCGCGTCCCGAGCCGGCCGCTGCCGCCAAAGTCGCCGTGCGCCTTCAGCAGCGTGAAATTCATCGTCGTGCCGAGGCCTTTCAGCGGGCCCGGCAGGCCGGTGAACTGTTGCTGATAGCTCACTTCCCAGCCCTCCGCGAAGGCCGTGCCGGCGTTGGCACTGGTCAGCCGCGTGAACCCGCCATATTCGCCGTCATAACCGTTGTCCGTCTCGGTGCCGATCGTGCCCGTGTTGATCCCGGACACGATGAAATCCTTGATTTTCTTGTGGAACCAGCCGACGGAAACGCTGCCGACCGGCTCGAAATAATATTCGAGCGACGCATCCCAGTTCTGAGCCGACTGCGGCAGCAGCGACGGATTGTTCACCGTGAGTGTCTGCGCGCCTTCGTTGATCGACTCGTTGGGCAGGAAATTTCCCATCCCCGGCCGCCCGAAGCTCGTCGACCAGCTCAGCCGCGCCTTCCAGTTCGGCGTGATGTCCTGCGTCAGGTGCACGCTCGGAAATGATTTGGTGTAGCCGCCGTGCAGTTCGCGCTTCGTGTCGCCGTAATCCCGCCCTGCCGCGCCGATCGGATCGGCCGCCTGCTGGGCCGCCGTGCTGGCGGAACGCCTCCGCACCCAGCCCCAGCTCTCCGTATCCGTTTTCTCGGTGCGTACACCCGCGAGGAAACCCGTGTTGCGAATCCGGCCCTGCGCCATCACGTAGCCGGCGGTCACCGCCTCGGTCACGCGGCGCGTGCCGGTGTATTGGATCTGCTGCCCCCAGTAGAGATCCTCGTTCCAGAGTGCGGGATCGATCGGGTTGCGGTCGTGGAAAAACTGCGACGCGTACCAGAAGGGGACCACGCGACCCGTCTTGCGCGAGTTGACGATCGTGATGGTTGGATCCGATGGCAGCGTCGTGCCCAGATAGCGCCACCGGCGGTTGCGATTGAGGTCGTGGGCGAACTGCTCGCGCCAGTGGACGCCGGTCTTGAAGAACGTGTTCAGCGCGGGCACGGTGAACTTCAGGTTCGCGCGGCCCTCCCGCACCTCGTGGTCGTTGTTGATATTGTTGTTCTGGAAGAAACCGTTCAGCCGGTAATTTTCCGGGCGCGAGATGTCCGGGCCGGCGGTCTGGATGAAGCGCGGAAAAAGATCCGACTCGGTGCGATCGAGAATCCAGCCGAGGTTGTTCACGCGCATGGTGAAGATGCCGCCCTCGTTGCCGCTGCCGTTGTTGATGTGGGTGCGGCTCCAGAGCGCGCCATAATCGACCTGCAGCCGTTCCCACTCGTGTTCCGCGCCAAGATCGATGTGCCGCATCCGCAGGAAAAAATTGTTCGGCCCCTGCGTGGACGCGTCGAAGTTCGACGCGGTGGACTGCCGCACCTCCGTGATGCGGTTCGTGAAGCCGGGCAGGATTCCGGCGGTGCCGGTCGTGCCGACGACCTGATTGGTGAACGCGCGGGTTTCAAAGCGCAGTTTGCCCATCTCGTTGGCGTCGTTATACACCGCGTTCAGCGTGAGCTTGGTGGTGCGCGACAGCCGGTAGTCGACCTTCACATTCACGCTCGCCTGCTTCCGGTTGTTGAACTGGTCGAACGTGCGGTAATCCCACAGGAATGCCGGCTGGTTCGTGGTGTTCTGGAAGTCGCGCGTGGTGCTGTGCGAACCGGCCACGTTCTCGCTGTAGAACGTGTTCACGGCGATGCCGAGGTTCCGGCTGCCGCCGGCAACGTCGAAGACCTCCCAGTAGCCGATGTTCAGCAGCGGATGGATGCGATGCTCCTCGCGCAGCGGGATGGTTTCAAAAAACGGCGGTGCCCAGCGCGCGGCGAAATTGTACGTCACGCGGCGTTTTTCCTTCATGCTGAGCGGGGAGCGGCTCTTCAGGTTGATGGTGCCGCCGAGCGAGTCGGCCCCCTTGTCCGGCGTGTGACCCTTCGTCAGTTCCAGCCCCTCGAACATCGCGCCGGTGAGGTTGTTGATCCGGCTCTGCCGGTTCATTGCGCCCTGGGTCGAGAGCATCGCGCCGTCGAGCGTGATGTTGTTCAACGTCGGCCCCATGCCGCGGACGGTGAACCCATCGATGCCATTCTCGAGGTTCAGCGCGGCCGTCACGCCGGGCAGGAGAATCGCGAGTTCGCTCGCGCTCATGTTCGGCAGGTTGCCGTAGGAATCCATCGCGACCACGTTCTTCGTGTTCGGCGCATTGCGCTGCGCCGTGATGGCGGCCGCGCCGCCCTCGCGCTCGCCGGCGACCGTGAAGGCCTCGAGCTTGTAGACTCCCGTGGTCAGCTCGAAATCGCGTGCCGCCGGTTGGCTGGCCACGACCGTCACGACGTGCTTCAGCGGGTCGAGCCCGGTGTACGTTGCCGTGATCTCATGGCTGCCGGTGGGCACTCCCGCCAGGACATAGCGTCCGGTGTTGTCGGTCAGGGCGGTCAGTCCAAGTCCGGCCACGGTGATGCGTGCACCCTCGAGGTTGTCGCCCGTGGCGGCGTTGTTCACGGAGCCGGAAATCGTACCCGTCGCGGTTTCGGCCGCGAAGCCGGAGGTCAGAGCGCCGCCTGCGAACAAGGCGACAATCCACGCCGCGGGGCGGAAAAATTTTCGGCAACAGTCGGAAAACGAAGACAGGGTTGCAGCAGGTGATTTCATGGTAACGGTGGGAGGAAGTTCGCAACCCGTGCGCGCGTCACGCACGGATGCGGTCATTTAGGAGCCTCCCGCCGCACGTTGACCAGAGAATTTCGGGACGGGGTTGCGCGGCCGCCGCGCCAGTGTCGCGTATGCATTCCTGGGAGCGCGGGCCTCCGGCCCGCTCCGAGATATTGCGGGCGAGACGCCCGCGCTCCCAGGCCAGCAGTTCAAACTACATTACTGCTTTGCGGGCCTCGTGCCGGCATCGCATAACACTCCGGCTCAACCCCCCCCCCAATGACCAACGTACTCGCGTTAATCCTCCGCCAGCTTCGCCGCTCGGCCGCGGCAATTTTGATTTCGGCCCCGCTGCTTGCGGCGGACGCGCCCAAGAACGTCCTGCTCTTGGTCAGTGACAACCATAGCGCGCGGGACCTCGGCTGTTACGGGCACCCGCAGCTCGCGACGCCGAACCTCGATGCGCTCGCGCGCGCCGGGACCCGCTTCTCGCACGCCTACGCCACGGTGGCCTCCTGCGGTCCGAGCCGCGCGGTGATCTACACCGGGCTGCTCACGCATGCGAACGGACAGTTCACCCACGGCCACTCGTACCACAACGGCGTGCTCGCAAAGGACGTGACCACGATTTTCGACCTGGTGAAAAAAGGTGGTTACCGGACGGCGCTGTTCGGCAAGACCTCCTTTGATCCGCGTGCCGGACAGTACGAGATCGATCAGGTCGAGACGCGTGTCGGTCGCAACGGACCGGGCCAGGCGAAACTCGCGGAAGAGTTCATCCGCGAGGGCGGCAATCGGCCGTTTCTCATCGCCGTGACCACGCTCGATCCGCAGCCGACCGATCAGCCCGCCGACGTGCGCCGCCGCGCCGCGGGGGTGAAACCGCCCCGGGAACTGGATCCTGCCAGGGTCGTCGTACCCCCGCATCTGCCCGACCGGCCGGACGTGCGCGTGAGCCTGGCGGAGTATTACGAGCTGATCGAGCGGCTCGACGCCGGGTTCGGGCTCGTGCTGGAGGCGTTGCAGCGCACGGGCCAGGCGAAGAACACGCTCGTGCTGGCCTTCTCCGACCAGGGCGCTCCGTACCCAAATGGTGGTTACAGCCAGTATGAACCGGGCGTGCACGTGCCGCTGATCGTGCTGAGCCCCGTCGCCCGCCGGCACGGCGTCGTGTCCGACGCGCTCGTGACGCTGGCGGACATCACGCCGACCATTCTCGAATGGACCGGCGTCAAGCCGCCGCCCTACCGCCTCCATGGCCGCAGCCTGCTGCCGGTGCTCGAGCGGGAGCACGCGGAGGGCTGGGATTCAGTCGTGCTCAGCCATGTCATGCACGAGGTCACGATGTATTATCCGATGCGCACAATCCGCGAACGGCGCTACAAGCTGATTTGGAATCTCTGTTACCGGCAGCCCTGGGCCGACGCGTCGGAGGTGACGCGCTGGTCGACGTGGGCGGAGACCTGGCGGCGGGGCGACAAGTTCATCGGCAAGCGTTCGATGGAAAAATACATCTGGCGCGATCCGATCGAGTTGTACGATCTGCAAACCGATCCCGAGGAAGTGGTGAACCTGGCCGACGAGCCGCGTTTCGCGGAAACACGCCGCGCGCTGAGCGAAAAACTCTTGGTGCGGTTGCGCGAGACGGGCGACAACTGGCTCGAGCGTTATCAGCTGCCGATGCCGGGCGAGCAGGCGAAAATCGGCGTGATGTCGCCGCCGGGCTACGCGCCGGATCGACGTCGCGGCAAAGCAAACTGACCTGGTTCCGCTCAACAAGGCGAAGCGCAATTCTTCCGAGTGGCTGCAGCATCCCTTCGACAAGTTCAGGGCAAACCTTGCCGCAGTGACATTCGAATGACCATTGCTCCCAGCTGCGGCTGCCCCTCGACGGGCCTCTCGACAAGCCTCTCGACACGCTCGAGGCCTTTCAGTCGAAATCACAGATGGCCGTGAGCTCGTCGAATCGGCTCGAGGCCTTTCAGTCGAAATCACAGATGGCCGTGAGCCTGTCGAATCGGCTCGGGGCCCTAGGCTTGCCGAATGGGGAAGCCACAGCCACTTCTGCGACCCGCCACAGATTATTCGACTCATCGAATCTTCGCGTCGAAGGTGTGGCATGCCGAACGAGAGTTCCTCCCAACCGCGTGACGTCATGGTCCGCGACGTGCCGATCGAACTGTGCCAGTTCATCAAGTTTGGTGGACTGGCGGAAAGTGGCGGCGCGGCGAAACAGCTCGTGGCCGAGGGTGGGGTGTTGGTCAACGACGTCGTCGAGACGCGCAAGCGCAAGCAGCTACTGGCCGGCGACAAGGTCACGGTGGATGGGAAGACGATCGTCGTGCGAGTGCGGTGAGCGGCAGGTGGCGCGATGGTGGCTGCGAACTGACTCTCACGCCCGAAATGAAGCCCGAGTGGGCTGACTACGCCGACCGCACGGAGAGTGGCTGGAGAACTATTCTCGATGCGCTCGCGGCGAATCTCGGCGAAAAGACCAACAGTCGAAAACCCAACGCCCCCAAATAAACGCGAGGTCGACTGCTGGATTGTCCTGGGAGCGCGGGCGTCTCGCCCGCAATGGCTTCCCATCTGTTGAGAAAATTGCTCGCGAAGCCGCGAGAGGCCGGTCGCCGCTGAATCGCGTTGCGTGCTCGGGTCGATGCCAATTGGACTGACTCCGCTCGCCCCGCCATGCCGATTTACCTTCCGCCCCTTTCCCGCCGCCAATTTCTCGCCCGCACGCTCGCCGCCGGTGCCGGCCTTGCGCTGTTCCGATCCCGGCTGCTCGCCGCGACGCGAGACCAAGACCCGCACGCCTGGGCGCTGATCTCGGACCCGCATATCGCGGCGGATCGCGCGAAAATGGCGCGCGGCATCAACATGGCGGGGCAGCTGACGATCGTCGTCCAGGACGTGTTAAGCCAGCCACGCCGGCCGGCCGCAGCGCTGATCAATGGCGACCTCGCGTTCAATTCGGGTGAGACCGCGGATTACGGCACGTTCACCGCATTGGTCGAACCACTGCGTGGCGCGCGGATTCCGCTGCAGCTCGCGCTGGGAAATCACGATCATCGCGAACGTTTCTGGGCCGCGCTGAACAATGACAAGTCGATCGTGCGGCCGCTCGAGGACCGACAGATTGCGATCCTGCCGGCGGCGCGCGCGAACTGGTTCATGCTGGACTCGCTCGACAAGACCCTTTCGACGCCGGGGTTGATCGGTGAGGCGCAACTCGCGTGGCTGGCGCAGTCGCTCGATGCGCGCAAGGACAAGCCGGCGCTCGTGATGCTGCACCACAATCCGTCGCTCGCTCCGGGCAAGGTCAGCATCATCGATGAAGCCGCGTTGTTCGAGGTGTTGCGGCCGCGCCGGCACGTGCAGGCTTACTTTTTTGGGCATTCGCATCGCTGGAGTGTCACCCGCGACCCGAGCGGGCTGCACCTGATCAACCTGCCGACGACGGCGTATCCGTTCGACGCGGCGCAGCCAATCGGCTGGGTGATGGCGCAGCTCCAACCCCGCGGAATGCGGTTGAATTTGCGGTGCGTCGATACGAAACGCGCCGACCACGACCAGAAGATTGATCTCGAGTGGCGGAGCTAGCGGGACGCTCGGGTCGCATCGGTGTCCTCGATCGCGAAAACGTCATTTCTCCCTTTTCCGTTTCTGGCCATGGTCGTACGTTTTCCACCACTTCGGACCTTCGGCCTCGATCTCCGCGTTTAACCTGGTCAGCGCGCGCTTCATCTCGGCCAGCTTCGCCGGTTCTGCGGCGCTGAGGTCGTTCGTCTCGCGCGGATCGCGCTGAAGATGGTAGAGCTCGAATTTCGTCAGCGGCTCGTCGGCGAGAATCTTCCAATCGCCAATCCGCATGGCGGTCTTCAACGGTTCAGGGGCGATGACGCAACGCCAGTAGAGCGGCCGGGCGCGCTCGACCGGTCGCCCTTCGAGCGCGGGAAGAAAATTCCCGCCGTCGAGCACGCGATCCTCCGGTAGTCTGGCACCGGCAATCTTCGCGGCCGTGACGAAAAGGTCGGATCCGATCACCGGTACGTCGCTGGTCGTGCCGGGCTTCGTCGTACCGGGCCAGCGGACGATGCCCGGCACGCGAATACCACCCTCGTAAACGGCGCGCTTCCGCCCGCGCAAGCCACCGGTGGAGCCTCGGCCGGGCGTCCGGATGCCATCACCCTCGGGCCCGTTGTCGGAGGTGAAAATGACCATCGTGTTCCCGGTGAGTTGCAGCTCGTCGAGCGCGCGCATGAGCTGGCCAAAGGCGTGGTCCAGCTGGGTCACGTTCGCGTGATGCTCGCGTTGCACGTCGTCCGTCAAGTTCGGATACAGCGCCTTGAACTGCGGCGCGGATTTGATCGGGTAATGCGGCTCATGGGTCCAGACCGACAGCAGGAACGGCTTGCCCGGGTCGCGGCGCTCCTTGAGCCAGGTGATGGCCTCTTTCACGATGAACGGCGCCGCGTAATCGTCGGTTTGGCCGACCGGCGAGCCGTTGCGCACAAAATTGGTCGGATGATCGTGGCTCGGCGCGGTGTTGTTCTGGGTCGCGAGCCACCAGTCGTAGCCATGGTCGTTCGGCTGCGGCTGCGAGGGTTGGTTGAAGTGAGAGTTAAGATGCCACTTGCCGACGTGGCAGGTCGCGTAACCGCGGGACTTGAGCAGCCGCGGCAGTGCAATCTCGCTCGGGCGAAGGTGGAGATCGCGGTTTTCGGGAATCCAGGTGAAAACACCGTTTCGATATGGGGTGCGGCCGGTGAGAATCGCAGAACGGGAGGGACTGCAAACACCGCTGGCGGCGTAACACTGCTTCAGTCGGACGCCCTGCCTGGCAAAGGCATCGAGGTTCGGCGTCTGGATCATCGGATGCCCGAAACAACCGAGGTCGCCATAACCGAGATCGTCGGCGAGGAAGATTACGATATTCGGTGCGGCCGTCGCAGCGCGGGCGGTGCCAGCATGGAGGCAAAGCGATGCCGCGCCCGCGAGGAGCAACGCACGCAGCGAGGTGTTCACAAGAGGTTTGGGAGTCATGATCGGGCGGGGCGGGGCTGAACGAGCCGGGCACCAATCCCGTGGCGGCCGGCCCGTGCGCGCAAGCCAGCGGAATTTTTGGACTCTGCGCAAGCGCGGGTGCGGCGGCCGGCCGGCATCATTCCTCCTTGCCCTCATGCCAGGCGCAGCTCATCGGGCGCGAGGACGGTGAACGTTGTTCCCACGGTGAAGCTCTCGGACCAGCCGGAAGAGATGCTCCGGTTCGACCTCGAGAACGAGCGCGTCACGATTCTGAACCACCGGGAGCGGATCCGGCAGGCGGAGGCGATGGGCGAGTTCGCGCTGAGCGAGGTGCTCCGCGAAATCATCGCGCAGGAACAGGAACATCTCACCGATCTCGCGGATGCGCTCGGCATCGACACGCCGAGCCTGGAGGAACGCGGCCATGGCTGAAGGCGCAGCGCCAGCCGGGAAAGCCGACGCCGCCGGCCTGGGCGTGCGGCCCGCCGTCCGGGAAGCTCGGCGTGCCGGCGGGGAAGCGCGCGCATCCGCGCGGAAGCGCACGCGTTGGCCGGGAAGCGCACGCGTCCGCTTGGAACCGCGGCTCCTCACTGGCAACCTCCTCACGGGAGCCTGAGCGCAACGGTTTCACCCGCTTGCCGATTGCGTGAAGCACCTGCGTCATCGAATCGGCAAGCGGTGCCATTGCGGCCGGTGATCCGTGGTTCACCAAATTGGGCCGATGCGAGGAGATTGGGTCATGTTGCCGCTCCAACGGTGAAGACGGCCCATTTCACCAAATACCAAAAGGCGCCCACCCTCGGCCAAGTTTCGCGCAGAGCCTCAGCCGCAGACGTGTTAGCCTCCGGGCACGCCGTCGAGTTACCCCAGCCATTCCGCCCATTGCCGTGACGACAGCCGTCGTCGCGGGTGGGTGTTGCCTGGCGCAATTGCGCGGATGGACCGGTGCGGCGCGGCTTCGCCGAATTCCTCGAGTTTACCGAATCGCGGCCCGGACCACGGGCGCCGGCCGCGATGATTTTTCCCTCAACCGCTCTCCTCAACTCCGCGTTCAAAGCGATTGAGCTCCGACGCGCCAAGGAAAACGTTCAACCATGAAAACGAAACTCACCTCCCGGCACGGCCTGACGCGCCGTTCGTTTCTCAAGAAATCACTCGTTGCGGGCGGCGGGGTCATGCTGCCGATGATTGTGCCGGGACGCGTCCTTGGCCGTGACGGCGGCGTCGCCCCGAGCAACCGGGTTGTCATGGGCGGTTTCGGCATCGGCCGGCGCGGTGGCAGCGATCTCGAAGTTCTGCTCCACGAACCCGACGTGCAATTCATCGCCATCGCGGACGTCCGTGACGAACGGCGCAAGGCGGTGAAGGAGATGGCCGACCAGAAGAACGGCAACAAGGACTGCGCGATGTACCGCGATTTCCGCGAGCTGCTCGCGCGAAGGGACATCGACGCGCTGCTCATCGCCACGGGTGATCGGTGGCACTCGCTCGCCTCGATCCTGACCGCGAAGGCGGGCAAGGACATGTATTGCGAGAAACCCTGCTCGACCAACATCGCCGACAGTGTCGCCCTCGCGGAAACGATGCGCCGCTACGGTCGCGTGTATCAGGCGGGCACGCAGCGGCGCAACGTGGGCAACTTCGTTTTTGCCGCGGAGCTCGCGCGCTCGGGCAAGCTGGGCAAGCTGCACACCGTTCACGCCAACACGCTCGCCCCCGGCACGAAGCTGGAGTGGCTGCCGGCCGAGCCGCTGCCGGCCAGAGAGGTCTGCGATTGGGACATGTGGCTCGGTCCCTGTCCGTGGCGGCCGTATAACTCCCGGTACGTCGCGGGAGGGTGGCGCAATCACTTCGATTTCCACGGCGGCGGGATCCTCGAGTGGGGATCGCACACGATCGACTTGTGCCAGTGGGCGAACGACGCGGACAAGACCGTGCCGATCGAATACGAGCCCACGGCGCAGGGCTGCATCGCACGGTATGCGAATGGCGTGAAACTCGTCATGCGCGAATCCGGCTGGATGGGCCTCGGCACGTGCAGCGTGCGATACGAGGGCGACGAAGGGTGGGTCGAGACGGGCGATCGCGGCGAGTTCAAGGTCTATCCCGAATCGTTGCGCGGTGAACGCGTGATCAAGGCCGGTGCCGGGACGCATCCGGGCAGTCATCTCCGCGAATTCCTCGACTGCGTCAAATCAAGGGCGCTCACCTCCGCGAATGGCGACGTCGCCTGCCAGTCGCACATCGCCAGTCACGCGGCTTACATCTCGTGGCAGCTCGGCCGCAAGCTCAGTTACGATCCGGTGAAGAACGAATTCATCCGCGACGAGGAGGCGAACCGCATGCGCGCCCGCGCGAAGCGTGAGCCATGGCGGGTCTGACGATCGCCGCACGAGCAACCATCATCATCACGAGGAAAGAAAGGATCAAAATGTCTTTTACAAAAACCAGTCTGAAACTCGCCGTGGCCGCGCTGCTCGCGGTGTCGGCGCCGTCGTTCGTTGCTGCCCAGGGCGAACCGATCAAGAGCAGCGTTCCGCGGCCGCAGGAGGTGCGCGCGCTGATTGCCACGCTCCAGTCCGCGAGCACCACGCAGCATGAGAAGGTCGTGGCCTGCCATCGTCTGGCCATCATTGGCACGAAGGAGGCGGTGCCCGCGCTGGCGGCGCTGCTGGGCGACGAAAAACTCGCGCACTACGCGCGGCACGCGCTCGAGCCGATGACGGAGCCCGAGGCCGGCGCCGCGCTGCGCGGCGCGCTCGGCCAGCTCCAGGGATCGCTGCTGATCGGCGTCGTGAACACGATCGGATTCCGGCGCGACGCGCAGGCGACGGCGGCACTCGTGCGGCTGCTGGACCATGGCGATGAAGGCATTTCCACGGCGGCCGCGGCGGCGTTGGGCCGGATTGGGAGTGTCGAAGCGGCGAAAAAACTTCAGGACACGCTCGGCCACGCGACCGGTGCCCGCCAGCTGGCCCTGGCGGACGCGAGTCTCACCTGTGCGGATACGCTGGTCGTGAATCGGAAGCGAACCGAAGCGGCGGCGATTTATGATCGCATGTGCGGTTCGGGATTCCCCCATCACATCCGCACTGCGGCGATGTGCGGCGCGATTACGTCGCGCGAATCCGGGGGGATTCCGCTGCTGGTGAAACAGCTCCAGGGCCAGGATAGGGCGATGCTGGCGGCGGGCTGGCGTGCGGCCCGCGAGTTGAAGGGCGCAAACGTGACCAGGGCGCTGGCAGCGGAACTGCCGAAACTTCCGGCGGAAAAACAGGTGCTGCTCGTCCAGGTGCTGGGTGACCGCAACGATAGAACCGCGCTGCCGGCGGTGCTCGAGGCGGCCAACAGCAGGGCGGAAAATGTCCGCGTGGTCGCGCTTCAGGTTTTGCCCCGCGTTGACGACGGCAAGTCCGGCCAGGCCGTGCTGCTGCGCGCCGCCACGGCGGGACGCAGCCCGGCGGAAACGAATGCGGCCCTCGCGAGCCTCGCCCAGATAGGCGGCGCGGACACGGACGCGAAAATTCTTGCCATCCTTGGCGCGGTCCAGCCGGCAATGCGCGTGAAACTAATCGCGCTGCTCGGGCAGCGGCGCGCGCAGAGCGCCACGGGCGAGCTGCTGAAGCTCGCCGGCGGCAACGACGCCGAAATCAGCAAGGCGGCGTTTCGGGCGTTGGCGCAGGTCGCGCCGCCGTCGCAGCTGCCCGAGCTGATCCGCCTCTCGACCGCGTGCAAGGACGATGCGGTCAAGGTGCCGGCCGACCTCGCGGTTTATGCCGTGTCGATGAAAATCACCCCGGCGGAGAAGCGCGCCGAGCCGGTCCTCGCGGCGCTGCGGTCCGCGCCCGATGCGCCGGCGAAGTGTTCGTTGTTGCGGCCACTGGGTGCGATCGTGAAGGCGACGGGGGGCAGTGCGCAGGCTTTGGATACGATCACCGCGGCGTTGAACGATCGCGATCCGCAGGTGCGCACCGCGGCCCTCCGCTGCGTGGCCGACTGGCCGGATGCCCGGCCCGCCGCGCTCATGCTCGACATCTTCAAAGGCGACCCGGATCCCGTGCATCGCGAGCTGGCCTTGCGCGGTGGAGTACGGATGGCTGCGAGCGTGGCGGCGGGCCGCGACTCGACGAAGCTCGATGCGCTCGCCTGGCTGACGCAGGCGAACCGCGGTGTCCGCTCGAAGGAGGAGAAGCTGGTGATCGTGTCGGGGCTGGGCAGCCTCAACCGGATTGAAGGGCTGCAGATGCTTCAGCCTTACCTGGCCGAACCGGCGGTGCAGACCGAAGCGGAACTTGCGGTGATGGAGCTGGCGCAGTCACTCGCCGCCACGCCGCATGCCGCAACCGCCAGGAGCGCGCTGGAAAAGATCACGAAGACGACGAAGGACGCGGACGTCCGCCGTAGAGCCGGCAAGATGGCGAAGGGCATGCAGCCAAGAACGTGAGCTGATCCAGGGCGCCCAATCACACCCGAAATACGTTCCTCTCGTCGCAAGATGCGCGGCGGAGTTTTCTCCGCCGTTTTCAGAATCAATCCGCCACGGATTACACGGATCGACACGGACAGGCAGCGGTGGTTTTGTCCGCGAAATCCGTGCCATCCGTGGTCGTGTTGGTTTGAACGGCGCCCGCTACTTGTTCACCCGGAAGTTCACCACGTCGTAGTCCTGAATCACATACGCGCGTTGCTCGAGGCGAAGCTTGCCCGCGTGCTTGGCTTCCTTCTCGCCGCCGGCGGTAATGAAGTCGTCCCAGCCGATCACCTCGGCGCGAATGAAACTCTTGAGCAGGTCGGTGTGAATCGTGGCTGCCGCTTCGGGCGCGGTCAGCCCACGCTTGATCGGCCACGCGCGGTTCTCGATCCCACCGACCGTCAGGAAGCAAATCTGTCCACTCTCCGCCAGCACCCGCACGAGGAATTCATCGAAGTGGGCGAGCTCCTCTGCGGTGGCGACGACCACGGGCTTCGCGGTTAGAAACGCATGCGCTTCCGTCGCCTGCCACTCGGCGGCGGTCAGGCCCGCGTCCGTGAGAAAGTGATCGGCCTCGAGTGCGGCCTTCATCTTCTGCAATACGGCGGCCTCGGCGGGCGCCGGATTCCGCGCCAGCCGCGTCTCCACGAATTCCAAATCCTGCAGCACCAATTCGAGCCGGCTGTCGGCCGACGTCACGATCACGTCCGCGGTGAGCGAATCCTCGGGGCCGACGACGTCCACCTGCGCGTACACTTTTTTCTTCGCCTCGACCAGTTTGTCGGCCTGATCCAGTCGCGGATCCTTCACGTTGTGCTTGCCGGGGTGAACGCCACTGACGCCGTAAATGCAGATTTTCATGAAAGCAGACGCGAAGCGTGACGGGCGCGTGTCGCGCCGGCAATCGAAGATGTGGCCGGAAGACGCGGAAGACGCCGGTTCTCCCGGCCGACTTACTTTTCGGCCGCGATCGCGTACAGCTTTCGCTGGCCGGTGATGTAGAGGACGCCGTTGGCGGCGACCGGTGTGCCGTGGCCGACATCCGAAAGTCCCTCGTTTTTCGCCAGCAGCTTTTCCTCCCGGCCCGCCTCAAATACGAACACGGCTCCTTCGCCCATCTGCACGTACACCTTGCCATCGGCAACGAGCGGCGAACCCCAGATGTTGGCCAGGACATCGTGTGACCACAGCCGTTTTCCCGTGGTGGCATCGATGCAGCACACATATCCCTGCGTGTCGGCCGCAAACACCAGCCCATCGTGAACCGCGACGGTGGAGAGGCTGTCGTGAAATTCCTCGTCGCCCAGCCGCCATACCTCCGCGGTGCGCGTCACATCGCCGCGTTGGCGGGCATCGATGCAACGCAACGCCCCCGGTCCGCTGCTCGCCTCCGGCTCTCCCACGGCAACAAACACGCGCCCGTTCAAGAACACCGGCGCGGCGGCGAGATTGAAGGTGGTCTCGGGATCGCCGGCGGCGGAGATCTTCTCGTGCGCCTTGGTGTTGAACTTCCAAAGCAGTTTTCCCGTCGGCGGCTCGAAGCTGTAGAGCCAGCCGTCGCCGCCCGGAAACGCCACCTGCGGCTGGCCGTCGACGACGCCGTATCCGGGAGAGCCCCACTGACCGGTCAGAATTTTTCCCCCCGGTGAGTTGTCCTGCCACACGACTTTGCCGGTCGCCCGATCGACCGCGATGAAACTCGGTGCGGACGGATTTTTCACCGAGCCCGTGCGGTAATTGGTGCCGTGGCCCGTGACGACGTAAACGAGTTCGCCACTGACGAGCGGCGAGGACGCCGACGCCTGGTTCGGTGAAACCCCCAGCTTCTGCCGCATGTCGAGCACCCAAATCTCCCGCCCATCCTTCGCCGCCCGGCAAACGAGTTCGCCGCGATTGCTCACATAATAGACGCGTTCGTCGGCGATACATGGCGTGGAGCAAATCCCGATGCCACTATCGTCCTCGCTCGCATCGCTGAGTTTTTCGTGCGTGGCGCGCCAGAGGAGCCGCCCATCCTTTTCGGAAAAACATTTCAGGACTCCGCGCTTCTGTTTCACCGCCGGGTCGTCGTTGTCGGTGCCAATGAAAACGCGTCCGCCGCCAATCACCGGAGCGCCGTAAGTCACCTGCCCGAGGTCCGCGACCCACTTGATGTTCTTCCGCGGATTTTTGCCGCCTTCATTCCACTCGAGCGGAAGCCCCTTCTCGGTCGAAACCATGTTGCGATCCGGCCGGCCGCCCAGCATCGGCCAGTCCGCCGCGCGCAGTGCGGCTGCGGTTAAAACGAAAAACGCGGCGAGGATTCGCGTCGCAGGCAGCGCGGCCGGCCGGCGGCCGGCCGAAATCAATCCCCGGGAGGAGCGCCCGTCACCTGGGAGCGCGGGCGTCTCGCCCGCAAAGCCTCGAAGCGGGCCGGAGGCCCGCGCTCCCAGGAAAACGCTGTTTCTTCCGGTCGAGAGCAAAACGCGGAGATCGCCACGAGTACGTTCGATCAGCGACATCGCGCCGCTTCTCATTTTCGGCCGATGCATACGAGATGGGTGAAGGTTTTGATATACAGCCGCCCGTCATCGACGCACGGCGTGCTGCGCGTGCCCTCGCCGATCGGATTCCGCGCCAGCAGCTGAAACGCGTCGCCGACCGCGAGCACGATCATCTCACCGTTGGACGTCGGGCAATAAATCCGGCCATCAATCAGCACCGGTGATCCGAAAAACTCCGCGCCGAGCCGCCCGCTCCAGATCTCGCGGCCGGTCGAGGGCTCGATCGCACTCGCGATCCCGCCGTCGCTGATCAGGTAAGCGCGGCCATCGACATAAAGCGGTGTCGGCACGTACGGCGTCGCCTTCTTCAGCGTGTAGGCGACATGCGTTTTGCTCACGTCGCCCTTGCCCCCGAGTTTCACGGCGGAAAGGTAATTTCCCGCGCCGCCGCCCTGGCCGCAGCTTCCGATCACCACGTCGCCTGCCACCACCGGCGAAGCGACCATTCGTTTGTCGTAGACCGGCGCCTCCCAGTTCAGGGCGCCGGTTTTCGGATCGAGGCTGGAAATCCCGTGGCCCTGGCTCGCGAGCAGAAGCTCGGGTTCGGCTCCCGGCCGCGGATGAATGCACGGAGTGGCGTAGGCGGTTCCGCCTTTCACGGACCGGCGTGGCGTCCTCCACACCGGCCGGCCGCTCTCGAGGTCGAATGCCGCGACGAAGCTTTCGCCATCCTGATCGTTCGTCACGATTACCGTGTTCTCGTAAATCATCGGCGAGGCACCGTGGCCGTGCTGCGACTCGAAGGTCCCGAGATCGTGGCTCCAGAGTTCCCTGCCGGCGTGATCAAAACAGCGCACCCAGAAATGATCGCGTGAAACGAAAGACGCGATCACGCGCTTGCCGTCGACGACCGGCGATCCGTTCGCATAGCTGGCGTTTCGATTCTGCGGACGATGCGTCGGCAGATCGTATTTCCTCGACCAGACTTCCTTCCCGTCCGCCTTGTCCAGGCAGAGCATCGCCCGCTGTTTTCCCGCATCGATCGCGCTCGTCAGGAAAATTCGATTTCCCCAGATGACGGGCTGCGAATGGCTCTCGCCCGGAATGGCGACGCGCCAGCGAAAATCGTTCTCGGTCCACGTGACCGGAATGCGTTTGTCAGCGCTGATCCCCGTGCCATTCGGCCCGCGAAAACGCGTCCACTCCTGGCCGGCGGCGATATTCGAGCCGAGCGCCGCCACAAGGAGGAACATCGACGTCCCACTGCGAAGGATTTTCATAGGGTGATGGCGGCCGGGGGAGGTGGCCGGGGAACAAGCCCGGGAGCACAGCGGCCGCCGGTTTTGTCGTCAAAGAGATTAGAACGGCCAGTAACGCAAGGAATGCATACGGCTCGGCAACTGATGCACAGCCGGTGCATCGGCCCGAAAGTGGTTGGGAGCCTTCCTACGTTCCGCTTCTGCCGGGCCAATCGGCGCCGCAGGGAACGCTCCGGCAGGGCCCGTCCGTGGCCGATCTGGCTGGTCCAGGCGTGGTCGCGCTCGTGCGCGATCGCGAAGAACGCTGGTACCTCCGGGTCCTGAAGCCCGGGCAAAACTAAACCCGCAAACCCACGTAGTGATTGCGTGTCGGAGTCGGCTGCGAAAAGCTGCTGCCCGTCGGCGTCGCGACCTTCTCCCGGCTTCGCCGCCGGCCCTTCCCCCCCATGAGCACCCCTCGCAGATTTTCATCGCTGCCCCGTCGCGCGTTTTTGCGGAACTCCGCCGCGCTCGCGTTGCTCGGCGCCACCCGCGCCGCCGCGTCCGCGGCTCCTTCCGGCCGCATCGTGCCGTCGGCGGAAGAGCTCAAGCGAATCATGGACGCGCCGGTGCTGAACCTCGAGTTCGTGAAATCGCCCGTGACGGTCGCGTCGCTCGAACTCCTGCAGAATGGGCGGAATTACCTCGTGCGCGCCCGCTCCACCGACGGCGTGGAGGCGATCACGGTGCCGAATCCCGCGATCATGACGAAGGCGTATCCCGTGCTGCTCGGCTCGGTGATCAACACGTTCCTGAAGCAGGATGCGCGGAAGCTCGAGCAGCTGCACTGGGACGTCTACCGCGGCGGCAGCAATTACAAGATGCAGGGGCAGCTCTACTGGGTTTCGGTGATGGCGGTCGAGCAGGCGCTGCTCGAATTGATGGGGCAGACCACGAAGCGGCCGGTCGCGGACTTCTTCGGCGGGTCGAAGCGGCGCGATGTGCCGGTGTACTATGCGAGCGGCAATCGCGGCAACACGCCCGAGGCCGAAATCGAATACCTGCAAAAACTCGTGGCCGGCTCGGGCGTCAAGGCGATCAAGTTCCGGCTCGGCGGCCGGATGAACCACAATGCCGACTCGCTGCCCGGCCGCACGGAGAAGCTGATTCCACTGGTGCGAAAAACCTTTGGCGACGGCATGACGCTGTACGCCGACTCGAACAGTTCCTACGACGTGAAGGAGGCGATCCGGATCGGCCGGATCATGGAGGCGCATCGTTTTGGATTCTACGAGGAGCCGTGCGAGTTCGACGATCTCTGGAGCACCAAGGCGGTGGCGGATGCGCTCACCATCCCGATCGCCGGCGGCGAGCAGGAATACAGCCTTCACCGCTGGCACTGGATGGTGGCGAACCGCGGCGTTGACATCGTGCAACCAGATTTGCACTACGGCGGCGGATTCATCCGCGCGACCAAGGTGGCGCGGATGGCCGCGGCAGCGGGAATGACGGTCGTGCCGCACATGTCGGGCGGCGGGCTCGGTTACCTCGATGTCGTGCAGTTCGCCTCGTTCACGCCCAACATCGGGCCCTTCCAGGAATTCAAGGGCAACGTGACGATCCCGGTGTCCTGCCCGACGTCATCGCTGAAATGCGAAAATGGCATGGTGCGCTGCCCGACCGGTCCGGGCTTCGGTGTCACCGTCGATCCCGACTTCGTGAAAAAGGCGCACGTGGTGAAGCTCGGCTGAGCGAGGGCGGCGCTAGACTCCTTGAACTCCGCAACTCGTTTTGAACAGGTCAAGTTTTCGAAAATTCCCAAACTGTCATTCTGAGGGCCGCCGAAGAATCCAGTGGCGCGTCCGGCTGCGAGCATCGGGCTGGATTCTTCGCCAAGCCTCAGAATGACAAACCGGGAATTGGGTCGGGTCGGAGGCTGCGCCGGGCTAGAAATTCCCCTTCACGCCGAACGTCCACATCGCGCCGAACTGGTTCACCTGGAACTCGCGCGGGCCGTTCTGCGTCATCGTGCGCGTCACCTGGTATTTGTTCGTGATGTTTTTGCCCTGGCAGAAGAGCGCGAACTTGTCCGTCAGCCGGTAGTTGGCGCTTACATCGTACTTGGCTTCGTCCTCGCGGTAGCGGCCGCTCGTCGTCGTGAGCGGCACTTCCGGATACCACACGGCGTTGAACACGCCGTTGAACCGCCGGTAGCGGTAACTCAAGCCGCACTTGACGTGATGCGGCGCCGTGCCCGGCCGCCGCCCCGTGGTAATCGTGCGCGTATAGTTGCCAAACACGCCGGTGCCCTGGAGCACGCCGGGCAGAAACGAGAGCTGCTGCCGGTAATCGACTTCATAGCCCTTGAACCGCTTCGTGCCCGAGCCGCTCGTCTGGGTGATGAACGTGTACTCGGAATAAAACGGATCGTCACCGAAGCCGAATTCCTCGGCGGTGAGTTCGTCCCGTTCCCGCAGGTTCTTGAATTGATTATAGAAACCGCCGATCCCGAACTGGCCCACCGGTTCGAAATAGCGTTCGAACCGGACCAGGAATTTTTCCGACTGTTCGGGCAGCAGGCCGGGGTTCGGCACCGTGACGCGGGCGTTCACCTCGTCGATCGCCCAAAGTCCGCTGATGTGATTGAAGCCCGGCCGCAGGATCGACTTGTTGTACCCGAAATGCCCGACGAGGTTGGGCCGGATGTCGTACTTGGCGGAGAAGCTCGGAAAGAGATTGTCGTACCTGGCCGAGCGAACCACGCGCGGGCGGGTTTGATACTGATAGATCATTCCGGGCACCGTCGTGGCGATACCGCCGGACACCGGGAACCCGGCCGCCAGCACCTGTGATCCCGGCAGTGGATCGTACTCGAGCGAGGACGTGTTCGTTTGCTCCCACCGCACGCCTGTTTGCATGCGCAGGCCTTTGATGTTCGTGAATCCCGTGAGGTAGGCCGCGTTGATTTGCTCCTTGTAATCTTTCATGTTGCGGACGTTGGCCGTGAGCCAGTTCGCCGCCGTCGCATTGGGCACGAACCAGTCGGGATGCTCCTGGAACGCCTCGGTCAGCCGCTTCCGGTTGAAGTAAACCGGCGGCCCGCCGGACGTGATGCCCTGTATCTTGATGCCGTATGCCTTCAGATCGATCGGCGTCGGCGACTCGTAACCCACAAAGCTGGTGGCGTTGCGGTTCGGGCCCACGTACTGCCACGACCGCGCGACCGACGTGTCCTCGTAGTCGCGAATCCGCTCCTGCACCTTGAAGCCGGTCTTGAACCACGTCGTCGTTTTCCACGGCATTACCAGTTTTGCGCTGAGCTCGCCGGTGTAGTTCTGATCCTTGCCGTCGCGGTATTCATCGCCGAGGACCGGATTGCGATAGTTCGAGAGATCGGACCAGTCATTGCCGCTGAGTTGAGAGACCTTCCAGTCGGTCGCCCACGGGCCGGAGCGCTCGGCACGAAAGTCGACGCCGGTATAGGCGCTCGTGCGCGTGTAGCTCGCGGCTCCCTCGTCGATGCCGCGGACGTGGCTGATCGAGCGCGACATGCCGCCTTTGCCTTCGACGAGCAGCGGTCCGCGCTTGTATTCGAAGCTCGGGAAAATGTTGGTCGTGGTGCTGAGCTTGTTGAAGCCGCGCGCGCTCGCCGCGGCCACCGCGCGCGACGAACCGCCGGCGGCGGACGTTTGCAGCGTCGTCAGCCCGTCTCCAAGCACCGACGAGCGGCCGGTGGCGGAGGTGTTGTTGGCGGCGAAAGTAAACTGCAGCGTCCGGTTCGAGGAGCGGAGCGCGTACTCGTTCATGCTGGTGTGGAGTGACACCGCGAGATTGGGCGAAACCTTGTAGTCGATGGTGATCGAGCCCGACGTGCGCTCGGTGAAGCGCGGATTGTCGAGGAACTCCAGCCGGGTGATCACCACCGGGCGGGGATCGGTGGCGCTGGGCGTTTGCTGCAGCGTCGGACTAACCCGCTGTTCCGGCCAAAACATGTTGGACTGGCTGACGTTGACGACGATGCCGAGCCGGTTGTTGAAAAACACATCCGAATAATCCAGCAGCGCGCCGGGCCGATACTTGTGGTGCTTGTCGTCGCCGGGGCCGTAGGTCTCGCGCAGGTGGAAATCCGTCGAATTGATCATCGCGCTTACCTGCCAGCCGATCCGGCGCCCCTTGCGATCGAAGGCGCGCTTGGTCTTCAGGTTGATCGTGCCGGCCGGCGCGTCCGCGTCCATGTCGGCGCTGTTGGTCTTGAACACCTCCACCGCCTCGAGGTTGTTGAGTGACACCTCGGAGAAGTTGAACATGCGCGAGCCTTCGCCGGCATCGACGTTCTGGGTGCCGAGAAAATGCGTGTAGGCATCGCCGCTGGCGAGCCGCATGCCGTTCATCGTCACCGCGGCGTATTGTGGATCCATGCCGTGGATACGCGGTGCGCGCGCCTCGCCGCCGTTCAGCTCAATATCGACGCCGGGCAGGAATTTCACGAACTCGCCGAGGTTGCCCTCGGAGATGTCGCCAAACAGGTCGGACGCGACGACGTTGGTGATGTTCTGGTTCCGCCGCTGATCCATGAGCGCCTTCGCATTTCCCTCGCGTTCGGCGGAGACGACAAACTGGTCCAGCTTGATCGGCGCGCCGTCGACGGAACGCTTTTGCTCGGTGCTGACGAGATTGAAGTCGCGGACGGCGGTCTGGCCTGGCGCGACCATCAAGGATGCGGGTGGCGCCTCGTATCCGGTATAGTTGACGGCGATCGTGACCTCGCCCGCCGGCACATTCCGCAGGCTGTAGTAGCCGCCGTCTTCGGAAATGGCCGCCATGTCGGTGCCGCGCACCACGACTTGGGCGTTGCGAACGTACTCGCGCGTGGCGGGATTGAAGATCCGGCCGGTGATGACACCGGTGGGGCTGGTCTGGGCGGACAGGCTGGTCACGAGGACGAGCGTCGTCCCGACGAAAGCGCGAAGCGCGCGGTGTACGGTTTGCATGGTGGCACTGGTTGATTCGCCGCTGGAGGCGCGAAACATTTCCCGCGTGTAGTTGAGGCGGGGCGACAACGGCATAGCGCGTGACATGAGCGCGAGCAACGAACATTGATTCCGCGGAGCGTCCGGACGCCGCGCGAAAGCGTGCATTAGGGAGCCCGGCCCTGGAGGGGCCGGCCGGGGCATCGTCATCAGTGCCGGATCGTGGCGTCGACCGGCCGCACGTCCGTGCGGGGAGGAGACTGTTCCTCGGTGCGCGGAGGAGCGATGATGGGTAATTCACCGAACGGGGATGATGTCGCCGCGGGAGGTCCCGACGGCTCCGCCAGTGGCAATTCGTCGGGCGCCGGCATCTCACCGGCGGGCAAAGCGGGCATGTCATCCGCCGGATCGTCGAGTTCGGGGTCGGGGTGGTTCATTGGGGCAGGGTGACGCAAAGGGACGGGCGTCAACTTCCGTTGGTTGAGAAACGCACGGTGCTATGGCGGCGCGACAGGTCGCGCCGAAAAAAAGTGCGACGGACTGGCATCCTGGAGTAACCGGGGAAAGCGGGAGGCGGGCAAAGTGCCCGCACTCGCGGCGGAGTAAGACGAATCGGTCCGCCACACGCGACGCGAAAATTTGAGGAAGAACGCGAGAAGCGGAAGATGGGAAGAACGCGAGACGCGAAAGACCCAGGCAAACGGCAGAAAGAAGAAATGGTGGAAGAAGAAACCCGGGAGAAGACGGGGAGACGTGGGAGAACGCGAGAACGCGACATGACGGAAAACGGGGGAAACGTGGTTTGAAGTGGCACGGGCATCTTGCCCGTGATGCCCGCAGCCATAGGCGAGATGTGCAGGCCTGAGCAGCCGTGGCGAATTTTCGTTGCGCCTCGAACGGGGTTGTCCGAATTAGGGCGCGACCCCTCGCATACGCGTTCTGCTCGCCGGCCGCTTTCTTCCTGGCGCGTGTTCGTGAGCCTAACCCCAATTCGCGCTTCATCCCGAAGCGTCCAATCCGCCTCCCCGAGGCGCACCTCCGTCGCATGACCCCTGCCACCGCGCTTCACCGCCGCACCGTTTGCTTACTCATTTGCTGCGTGACCGCCGCAATGACGTGTATTCATGCCGCCACGACCGCAGAGCCGGCGACCACACGCTCGCCTGTGCCGGCAGCCGGAAGCATCACCGGTCGGATCCAGAACGCGGTCATTGGCCGGTATCTCACCAACGCCCGGATTTCGATCAAAGGCACCGACATTGTCGGGTTCACCGACGAGTTCGGCGTCTATCGGCTTCCTGCTGTCCCCGCTGGTCCGGTGGTCGTCGAGGTGTTCTATACCGGCATGGATCCGCGGCAAACCGCGCTCGATGTCGCGCCGGGGCAGACGCTCGTGCACGACGTCAACCTCACCAATGTGGCGCTCTACGGACCGGCATCGGACACCGTCAAGCTCGGCGCGTTCGTGGTCTCCACGTCCAAGGAAACCGAGGGCGAGGCGCTCGCGACCAACGAGCAGCGTTTCGCCGCGAACATCAAGAATGTCGTCGCCACCGACACGTTCGGCGACGTCCAGGAGGGAAACCTCGGCGAGTTCATCAAGTTTCTGCCCGGCGTCGCGGTGAATTATGGAGACGCCGAGGCGCTCTCGATCTCGTTGCGCGGATTCTCGCCCAACCTCACCGGCATCACGACGGACGGCGCCCAGATCTCCAACGCGAACTACGGCGGCTCGTCGCGCGCGCCATTCCTTTCGCAGACTTCCATCAACAACATCTCGCGGGTGGAAGTCTCGAAGGTGCCGACGCCCTCCTCGGCCGCCGATTCGCTGGGCGGCTCGATCAACATGGTCAGCAAGAGTGCGTTCGAGCGCAGCCGGGCGGAACTGCGGTATCGATTTTATCTCACCGGCAATTCGCACCGTTTGAAGATCAAGGATCCGTACACCTTCGACAACGAGACGTACAAAATCCTCCCGAGCTTCGATTTCGATTACACGCTGCCAGTGAACAAGGATTTCGGCGTCGTCATCACGGGGCTGACGACGAACTTCTACAATGAACAGCGGATTCACCCAACGGCGTGGACCGAGACGGGGACCGGCACCGGTGCTTCGATCAGCCAGTCGTTTCGCTCGACGGACGTCATTGTCGATGCGCCGCGCTATACGTGGCGAAAAGCCGCCGGCTTGAACGCCGACTGGCGCGTCGCCGCCAACTCGGTGCTCTCGGTCGGTTTCGATCTCAGTTATTTCCACTCGCAGGTCGCCAACGTCCAGCGCAACGCCCAGACCGGCACCAACGGCACGCCCACCATCGCCGTCGCCAGTGGTGGCGTGCCGTTTAACCACAGCCCGACGCATACCACGGGGGCCACGGGACGCGGCGCGGTGAATCTCTCGGGCAATTCCACCAATCGCTACGAGCAGACGCGGGCGGGCAAGGTTCGCTACCGGTTCGACAACGGCGACTGGAGAATCAACGCGGGGCTGAGCCGGTCCGCCTCGTCGACGAAATTCCGCGGCGGCTCGGACGGCTGGGTTTTCTCCAGCATCGCCGGCAGCCTCGACGTGCCGGCCCGGGTGTCCTTCTCGAACATCTCCCCCGTGGGCAAAGGCGATTCGACGACGGTCGTCGAGGCATTCGACAATTCCGGCCGGCCGCTCGAGCTGAACGATATGGCGAATTACCGCGTGACGACCGCCACGATCGCGACACGCGACATCACGGACAACATGGCGTTCGGCGACCTGAACGTCCGCCGGCGGCTCGGGTTCCTCAGCTTTCCCGCGGCCGTGCAGCTCGGCGGGCTGCATCGGATCCAGAAGCGCGACAGCCGGATTCCCTCGGTCGCCTACACCTACAATGGCAGCAACGGCAGCCGGTCGGCGAAGCCGTATCAATATCAGACGTACGTCAACCAGGATTCGGGCTTCGGTGCCCGCAACATCCCGTTCCTCAACGTCGGCCGGGCGTCGCGCGCGTTCAAGGCCGACTCCTCGCTGTTTGCCCAGACGCCGGCACAGGTTGTGTCCGGCCGCACCTCGGGAATCACGACGTCGGAATACATCCGCGAGGCGGTGACGGCGGGTTACGCGCAGGCGGAGATGCAGCTTTTCAGCAACCGGCTCCGCCTCCTGACCGGCGTGCGCTACGAAACGACCACGGGCGAGGGCGAGGGGCCGTTGAACGATCCGGGGGCGGCGTTCGTGCGCAACGCGAACGGCACGTTCACGCGCAACGCGGCGGGACAACGTATCCGTAAACCGGAGGCGGGCGCCGTCAATTCGATCGAGGAACTGCTGCTGACGCGGACGCAGCGGGGCAATCGCGCCAAGGGTACGTACGACGGCTATTTTCCGAGCCTTCACGTCACCTACCATGTGACGGACAATTTTCAGGCGCGCGCGGCTTATGCGAAAACCTACGGCCGGCCGAATTTCAACGAGATCATCCCCAACGTGGTGATCAACGAGCGCGATTTGGACGAGAGCCAGCTGGCCGATCCAAGCGTGATCCCCGGGTTCATCACCCTGCGCAATCCGCGGTTGAAGCCATGGACGGCGGACAACTTTGATGTCTCGCTCGAATATTACACGGCCCAGGGTGGAGTCTTCACCGCCGGCGTGTTCGTGAAGGACATCAAGGATTTTTTTGGCAATGACGTCCGGCGGATCACCCCGGCCGAGGCGGAGGAATACGGCCTCGACCCGCGCTATGCCGGGTTTCAGGTCACGACCAAGATGAACGCGGGCGATGCGCGGGTTTCAGGGGTGGAGGTGAGCCTGCGCCACTCGCTCGCGCGGCTGGGTTCCTGGGGCCGGCCTTTCTCGGTGTTCTTCAACGCGACCAAGCTTCGGCTCGAGGGGGAGCGCCAGGCGGACTTCAGCGGATTCATCGATGATACCCGGAGCTGGGGTGTGACGTTCGCCCGTCACCCGCTGACGCTCATGGCAAAATGGAACTGGCGCGGAGAGCAGAAGAACGCCGCCTATCCCAACGCGGGGCCGGATGGCTACAATTACACGGGAGCGCGGACACACCTCGATCTAAACGCGGACTACCAATTCGGGAAGCGCATGTCGTTTTTCGTGAATGCGCGGAATATCTTTGATGTGCGCAATGAATCGCTGCGCTACGGTTCGCAAACGCCCGGTTACGCGAAAGTGATTTCGTCGGCGGAATACGGTGTGCAGCTCGGCGCCGGAGTGAAGGGGAGTTTCTGAAGACGGGAAGACGCGGAAGAACGCGAGACGCGGAAGACCCGGGCAAACGGCAAAGAGAAGAAACGGGTGAGGAAGACGGGGAAGACTTGGAAGAACGCGAGACGCTCGAAGACGGGGAGACGGGGGAGAACGCGAGACGTGGGAGACGCTCGAAGACGGGAAGACTTGGGAGAACGCGAGACGCGGAAGACCTGGCAAACGACAGAAAGAAGAAACGGCAGAAAGAAGAAATCGAGGAAACGAGGTGGCGCGCTCGTCGCGCCACGGGCGGCCGCGGGGCTCGCGTTGCGGACCCGTCGCGACGCCGCGATTAGGGGAGTTCGAAAATTTCCAGGAGGACGGCGCCACTCGTGCCATTTGCGCCGGTGGCCTGAACCGTATACGCGCCGGGACTGAGCGCGGTGAGGATCGCGCTATCGGAGCTGGCTTCGGCCAGGGCGAATGCGCCCACCTGTTGCGCGGCGATTCGGATGGCGGCGGCGTTCGGCGCGTTGTTCCAGCGGGTATTGGTGTGGAACGATTCGCTGCCGGCGAAGAGCGTCACGACCGGCGCGGCCAGCAATGGACCCGCCACGCCGAAAGCGGCAAGTCCGGGCCCGACCGCGCGGATGAGCACGGTCTTCATTGCGCCGGGACCGACGACAAGCCCGGACACGACGACCGAGGCACCAGGACCGGCGATGCCACGCACGGAGGTGTTCACCAGCGCGGCCGAGCCCATCGTCGCGGTCTCCGCGTCGTAGACCTCGAGCAGCGTGGCACCCGCCGTGTTGTCGGCACTCGCGATGTGAGCGGTGTAGGCGCCAGCGGGGAGCGTCACGAGCGCGGCGGAATCCGTGCCCGCCTCGGCGAGAGCAAAAGCCCCGACGCGTGCGGCCGCCGAACGAATGTCGGCCGAGTTCGCGGCCGTATTCCAGCGGGTGTTGTTCACGATGGCACGACCAGTCGCGTCAAAGACCGTGAGCACCGGCGACGCGAGTGCCGCATTCACGTCGAATCCGCGAAGTCCCGGGCCGACGGCGCGCACCAACACCAGTCGCGGCATACCCGGAGCGAGTACGAAGCCGGTGATGACGGTGCCGGCTGTACCGCCGGCCTGCGCGCGCGCCGACAGGTTCAGCAGCCGGCTCGCCGGCAGTCGAAGCGCCAACGCCGCGATCCATTCCTTCAGCAGGGACTCGGCGGCGAAGTCGCGTTCGCTCGTGGCGAGCGGAGGCATCTGCGCCGCGCCGCGGGTGGAGATTCGCGCGAGCAATTGCGAACGGGTGTTCGCGCCAGCGACCACCACGCGATGTGCCGGATCGCCGACGGGGAAACTGAGCGGACCGTCGATGATCCCGGCGAGGGAAAGCGGAGTCGACGCCCGGGCATCGAACGCTCCCGTGTCGCCCAGCAGCTCGAATCCACCTGCGCCGGCGATACCGGGCCGGTGACACTGCGCGCAATTGACGTCGAGGTAGGAGCGGATGCGGCGCTCGAGCGGCTGGCTCTCATCCGCCGCGTTGACGAGCGCGGGCAGCGTCGCCGGCGCGGGCACGCTGCTTACGTCGAGGTATCCCGCCTGGGCGAGTGCGGCGATTTGATTGACTGTTCCCGTGGCGCCCGCGCGGTTCAACTGGCGTGAATTGAAGCTGAGGATCGGACCGCCGGCGGCATTGTGACACATCTGACAATCGAGGCGCGAAGGAAAGGTCCAGGTCTGCGGTCGGGTGACGCCATTTTCGGTCACTTGAAAGATCTGCTGGGCTCCTCCTACGGGGACGAGGGTCGCATCGGTTTGCTCGTCGTTCCAGCGGTAGGTATACGCGGTCACCCGGCCTTCCGCGTCCGATGCCTGCCGAACGAGGAAGCGTGTTTCGACGCGGCGCGTGCTCGTCGGATCGCCGCGACGCAGTTCGAGATCGAAGTGCTTCACCCAGACGGCGCCGACGGGAAGCACCCAGCTGCCGTCGGGGCGAAATCCAAACGTCGAGTTCGGAACGGTCAGCGCGAACCAGCGCGTTTTTTTCGCATGGTCGCTCCAAAGGATCGCGTTCGGTTCGTAGGCGACCAGACCACGCGCAGGAGCGAGCCGCGCGAGATCGGTGAATGCTCCCGTTTGTGAAAGCGTGGGAGGAAGAATCGTCGTGCCGGCGCCCGCGCCCATGCTGCTGCCGCCGCCGGTGCCGGTGCCGGGAACGGGCAGCACGAGGGTCGTGGGAGTTTCACGCGTGAGAGTTTGAGCGACGAGCCGGGGCTCGGTCGCGAGTAACAGTGCAGCGAGCAGCGAAATGCTCGCGCACGTCGTGGGCCGTGCTTGCATGGGAATAAAGCTGACGTTGGAGAAGCGGACGTCCGTCTCGTGGGGAGGGGACGGCCGTGGGGTGACTGTTCCCCTAGGCGCCGTCGGGGCGGTTGGCAATCCTGCGATGTGGCGCCCTCGGGTGGACGGAGCATCTCACGTTCTGGCAGAATCAGCGCCTGGCATCGCAGCCGCCTATCCGTGACGCGAGGAGATTCCGCTGGAGCAAGAAAGCGGGATGCGAACTCGGGTGGAGCGCAGCCGTCCGCGTCCGCCATTTAGAAAATCGAACCGCAGGCCCGGCTATTTGGGATTCGAAGAACCCACCGTGCTTGTGGGTGGTGTGCGGCCGAGCCAGTGATTCTTTGCCCGATAGCGGCGCTGCATTTCGCCGGCGCGCCAGGTCAGAAACTCGCGTTCCGTCGCATCGCGTTCGGGCGCGTTGATTTGGCGCGGCGCCGGAATGGTCATTTCGGCGAACACGATGCCCTCGCGTTCGCGCTTCACGGCCGCGATTTGACCGCCACTCACCACCAGCGACACGCCCACGTTCGCTTCCACGATGGGCAGATCCGTTTCGCGCGCGCGGCTCAGCACCGCGTCGTCCTGGCGGGGCGAGGTCGATCCAAACGCGGGGATAACGAGAAACTGCGCACCGTCGAGCGCGGGGATGCGTGCGAGCTCGGGATTCCAGCGGTCGTTGCAAATCAGGATTCCGCAGCGGCCAAAGGGCGTCTCGAACGCGCGGCTTTGCCGGCCGAGCCGGTTGAACCACCAGCCGTCATGATAACCTTCCTCGAAAATCATCTTGTGATATTTTCCGCGAATCGCGCCGGCGTGATCGATAAACACGGCGGTGTTGAAGATTTCACCGCCGATCCGTTCGGCAAAACCGAAGACGACGCATAGATCGAGCGTGTCGGCCAGCGCCTGAAAACGGCGGATCAACGGATCGTCGATCGCCACCGCCACGCGCTCCGTTTCCGCCACAGGAGTTTTTCCTGCGAGCACCTCGTTGATGAGGTATCCATCCAACGTGCCCTCGGGTGCGACCGCGAGCTTCGCGCCGCCAGCGGCCGCCTGCCGGAATGCCTGCTCGAGTCGATCGGCATTCGCGGTGAGATCGCCTTTGGTCGGAACGAATGAAATCGCGGCGACCCGGATGCGCGTCGCCGGCGCGCTCGCCGTTTCACCGGCGGCGAGCCCAGCCACAGTGGCGAGGAACAGGCACGCGTGACGCAGGAATCTCATGGGGTGCAGCCGATCGTGTCGCTGCGACGGCAGGTGGAAAGCCCAAAGCGGATTTGATCCCGCGGGTCACTTGACCGCTTCGCCGTGGTCCGCCACGCTCGCGGGCATGCCGGACCAGCCCCACGACGAGGAGATTGGGCCGTTCCAGTTCGTCATCCTGGGATTGTTCGGCGCGATGAGCGGCGTGGTCGCATCCGTGCTGCTTGGTTCAGACAGGAAGGAAGACAACGAATTGCTGACCGAGATCCGCGCGTTGCGGGTTGAAGTCGCACGGCTGGCGGAGGCGGAGCGCAGCGGTGCGGGCCGGCGCGCGGGTTCGCGCGACCGGCCCGATGTGACCTCGCCGTCATAGTTTCGCACCGGGTGACTTGCAGTTCGCGCGGGCTTGCGAACGGTGAAAACGCATGAATCTCGACCGGCAGGCGCGCGAACTTCTGCGGGGCATCAGAACCTACATCGACACCCTGCCGGAAGGGCAGCGGCTCAACGCGCTGCTGAAGTTCGTCGCGGTGATGCTCGACTATCTCACGCGTGAACAGGTGCTCAGCATCCGGGCGGAGATGATCGAAACGTATGGAGAGGAGAATCTCACCGAGGCATTGAACCTGCTCGACGGCCACCTCGCGTTCCGCGATCTGCAGGGCGAATAACCGGCGGGAGGGTGGCGCCGCCGACGCGGCCAAGCGGGCAACAACTTTACGCGCATCGACCTATTCCGGCGGCGGTTCGACGCGTGCCGCCAGATCCACCGAACTCGCTTCACCCGCGGCGACGGGCCGGTCATACCAGTCGCCGATGACCGCTTTCCCACCGATGAAAACCGTCCGCTGTTTTTGGTTATTCGTCTTTCCTGGACTCATGCCGGCAGCCACCGCCGTCGGCGCGGAACCGGCGGGCGTTCTACTCGAGGCGGAGCATCACCAGCAGCGCGTGCCAAATGACAACACCTTCGCCACCACGATCAAGTCGGCGTCCGCGAGCGGCGGTGCGGCCCTGTCCCGGTTTTTTGGCCAGGGATACGTGGCGTACGATCTGACCGCCGGGCGCGCGGGCACGTATCACCTGTGGGTGCGTTACAGCTCGAACCAGCCTCATGCGCTGTCCTACGCCGTGGACGCCACCAAACCGGGCGACCCCGCTGGCGTAGCGAAGGCAACGCTTCCGGCCACGACCGATCTGGACACGTGGAACTGGGCGCCGCTCGGTGAAGTGACGCTCAGGTCTGGCCGGCATCGGCTGACGGTCCATGCCGCGGCGCTGCGGCTCGATTGTTTCTGGGTCACCCTGACGGGGCAGCGGCCACCCGAGCAGCCGAAGGAAGTGTTCTCGCGGGAGAAAACCCGCGAGCATCTCCGGAATCCGATTGAGCCAATCACGCCCGGGTGGCTCGTGGAGGCGGACGCTTACCAGTTGCCAGCGTGGTATGAGGGCATCCGCGTCAGCGCCCACACGCGACTGTCCTGGCCGATGCGCACCCGGATGCCGGATACGTTCGCCCATGCGGGCCGGCTGCTGCACTCGATCGGTTTCAAGGAGATCTCGCGGCATATCAAATCGGGCAGCGAACCCGCATGGTGGCCCAGCGCCGTCGGCGCGGTGATGGAGGACGCGCGGACGCGGAATGTGGCGCGGGAAATAATCGAGGAGGCGCACGCGAACGGGTGCCGAATCATGGTTTACAGCCGGCACATGGAGGACGACTTCATGGCGAAGACGCATCCCGAGTGGCACGCGCAGGACGAGAAGGGGCCGAAGCTGAGCAAGCGCGGCGACATGATGTGCCTCAACACCCCGTATGCCGCGTTCATGGAAACGCGGCTGGTGGAGCTGGCGCGAATGGGCGCGGACGGATTTTACTTCGACGAGGTGCACATGCCGAAACCGATTTGCTACTGCGACACGTGCCGCCGCGGATTCAAGCAGGCGACCGGGCTCGATTATCCGGCGGGCAGCCAGCCCGCGGATCCGGTTTTTCAAAAGGCGATCGAGTACCGAAACACCGTGCTCGAGCGCGTGTTTCGGCAATGGCGCACTGCGATTCACCGCGTGAACCCGGAATGTGTCATGCTCATCGGCTCGAACACGTATCCGGCGATGAACGACCGGCACACGACGCACCGGCTCTGGCGCGTGGCGGATGCGATGAAGAGCGAGTTCAACCTGGCCGCGCGCGTCGGCAACAATCGCATCTTCGCCGTCGATCGCAGCCTCGCCGCGCCCGAGGTCGATGCGCGGCTCGCGCTTGCGTACACGCTGGATCGTGACGCGTGCGACGGCCGTCCGCCGCACGTTTGGGCGCACGGGATCACGGACGCGACCCAGATGACGTTCGCTGCGGCCGGCATGATCACACACGGCCAGGTGGCGAACCTCGATCACAGCGAGGCTGCCATCCCGGATCCCGCGCGATTTGGTCCGGCCGTCGCGCTCGGGAATCGCGTCGCGCCGGCGTTCGCCGGCGCGCGGCCGCTGCGCTGGGCCGCCGTGCATTTTAGCGAGTACGCGCGCGACCATTACGTGCCGGACGAAGCGGCGATGTGGAAACAGGTGCTGTATCCGGTTTATGGAGCATTCACGGCGTTGCTGCGGGCGCATCTGCCGGTCGGCATCGTGACCGACAGCCAGCTCGAGCAGGGCCGGCTCGATGGTTATCGCGTGCTGTTTCTGCCCGCGGCGCAGCACCTGACGGAGCGGATGCGGCAGGCGGTCGCTGCGTTCGAGGCGCGCGGCGGGTTGGTGGTACGGCAGAAACCGGAATGGGTGTGGCACCAGCCGGTCACCGGTATGAAGGAGGGGTCAGCCGGATTTCTGTCTGCGATTGGCAGCGCGGTCAAAGAGGCGCCGGTGCAGGCGACCGGCGGCCCGGAGAAAATGCACATGGTCGCGTTTTCCACCCGCGATGGGAAACGGCTGACGATTTCGCTGGTGAACGATTTCAGCTGGGTGAAAACCGGCGCGGCCGCAGAGCCACGGGCGAAGGGCGGGAAGGCCAAGACTCCCGCACCGAAAGCGAAATCGAAAAGTGCGGAAGGCGAGGACGAGCCGACGATTGGCGCGGCCAATGACAAGGCGCCGCCCCCGTGTCGCGATGTCCGCGTGTTCGTGTACGGCCGCGGGCTGCCCGCAACCGCCAAAGACATGGTGACCGGCGTCGTGCTGCAGCCCGAGCCGGTGCCTGGCGGTTTTGCCCTGCGCGTGCCGGCGTTCGCGTGCATGAGCGTCATCGTGCTGGAGTAATCGCCCCGAGCCGAACCAAGTCGGGCGGCGTTCCACCTCACTTCACGCGCGTGCCGGCTGCGCTGCGCTACGTAGTATTGTGAGGCTCACTGCGCAATGGTTTCCGGATTCGAACGGGATGAACTCCGTTTTTCATACTCAATTATGCGCCTGTCCGCCTTCAGAAAGCGGCTCGGTGATTTCCCACCGGTCTCCGTACACTTTTGCCACAGTCGAAGCCTCGTGAGCTGTCGATGAAACTGCAATCGCGGTCTATGGCGCCTTCACCCTCGTCGCCTGGATCGGCGCGCTCGCTCGAAGAAGGTGAATGGAAGGCCTGAGGTATTCACCTCCGCCCCGAGCGGCTGCCATCACCGCGCAACCGACGGGTGCTCGCGGGCGCCTTCCGCCTCGACGATCGGCCAGGAGGCGCGGTCGCCGCTGGCATACGGGCCGATCCGGTCGACCGGAATCGGCTGGAATCCGAGCGCGAACGCGGGCGAGTCGGGTTGCAGCCGGTAATCATCCCTCGCGGCGTCGACGAACTTCGGATCGGCGATCACGGAATTGCGATCCATTCCGGCAGCCTGCCAAGCCGCCCACTCGTTGCCGTCCGCCGCTTTCAGGCCGGTGCGCAGCGACGCGCCGCCATGCCAGATCAGGTTTCGGTCGATCGAGTTGTGCGCGAAGGAAAAACTCCGCACGGCTACGTACGCCGCCGCGGGATTGCGCCAATATACGATGTTTTTCGAAAAACGGTTGCCGGCCATGATGGTGTGGTCCGGGAGCACGGCATCGCGCGGGTGGAGTTCCATGTGCGGCATCGCCCGCCACGCGGGCTGGTCCTTCACCGATTCGTACGCGGCGATCATCGACGGTGAGTGCGTGGTCCAGTAGCGGTGCTTGTCCGTCCAGCCGCTGAGCTGGATCTGCTGCTGCGCGGACTCGATGAAGATGTTGTTCTCGACCGTATTGTCGCGGCCGTTGTGCAGGTGAATCCCGCCGCGGACGGCGCGCGCGACGATGTTGCCGAAGACAGTGACGCCGCCGGTGTTGTCGTCGAGATACACGCCCCAGGCGAAGTGCGGCGAAACCCATTTCCCCTTCTCCAGGCCGAAGCCAAGCATGTCATGGAAAAAATTATACCGGATCACGCTGCCGCGCGCGCCGAGCCAGTCACGACCGCCGGTGTAGATCGCGCCGGTGTCGGCCGTCTCCAGATTCACATGACGGACGTGATTGAACTCGATCACGTGGTTGTTGCCCATGAACTGAATCGCGAAGCGCGGACAGTCATGGATGAGGTTGTGGGCCGCGCGCTGGCCGACGCCATTGAGGGAGACGCCGACGCCCTGCTTGTACCACACGCCGGTGTGATGGAGGTAGTTGTTTTCGGCGAAGTTTCCCGCGCCCGTGAGGGTCTTCTGGTCGCCCCCGGCGAGCGTGATCGCGCTCCGACCGATGTGGTGGAGATCGCAGCCGATCACGCCGTTGTCCGAGCCGCCGTCGATCGCGATGCCGGAACCCTGGTAGTCGCCGACGTTGCGAATCGTCGAGCCGATGATCCGGCAGTGCGCGGTGTTCTTCAGGGTGATCGCGGTGCCCTCGCAGCCTTCAAAGACGAAGCCGCGGAAGGTGACGTGCTCGGTGCCGGGAGCAAACTCCACCAGCGTTCGGAGCGCCGGCGCAAATACCGTGGCGAGATCAGCGCCCTGCGGCGGCCAGAAATAAAGCACGCCGGCGGAGCGATCGAGGTACCACTCGCCGGGGGCGTCGAGCTCCTCGCGGACATTGCGGACGTAGTAGCGGTCGCCGGGGCGGATCGGGTAGGAGCAATCGGCCGCGAGCTTGATCGTGCGGGTCACGGGATCGAGCGAGGTTATGCGCACGAGATTGTTCCACCAGTTGTACCGGGGAAAGACCATGACCTCCGCCTCGGTCGGCTGCGACCACGCGCGCGCATCGGCGTCGGCGAACTGCAGCGTGCGTTTGTCCTCGCCCGGAACGTCGGTGTACATAGGCACGGGTTTGCCCGGCACGTAGGCCCAGCCGCCGCCGTAGGGATTCTGCGGATCGAAGTTGGGATAACGGGCGAGAATCTGCTGCTGCCCGTCGCAGAGGAGCATCCGAAATGCCGCGCCTTTCATCCCCTGCGCGTTCACATCGGCTTTCAGAATATTGCCGGCGTGAGCGACAAAGCCGGTGATGGGCCGGCCGCCGGCGATGAGCGGATGTTCGTTGCGATAACCGCGCCAGACGATCGGCGCGGCCGCACTGCCCGAGTCGCGACGATCAAGCTGCAGCGGACGGGTGAGCGCGAACCGGCCGGCGCGGACGTGGACGGTGAACGGCTCGCCGGGCTGCGCGGCGCGGCGCCGGCGAATTTCGTCGCGGGCGCGCTCCAGCGTCGCGAAGGGCCCGTCGGTGCGGGCGGCGTTGACGTCGGCGAGGGTGCCGCTCCAGCCATCGTTGCCGCGGTTGGAGACATGGAGATTGGCCGCAGACAGCCACCGGACGAGGCTGAGCAGCAGGGCAACATGAAGCAGCGATGATTTCATGGGGAAGGGGCGAAGAGCGCCGGGAGCCGGAGTCAGGCGAAGAAGGTGTGCGGTGCGCGGCGAATGTTAAATCCAGTGAAAACTCGAAATCCAACTGCGCCTGTGAAATATCTCGGCTAGGCGGGATGGTGCGATTCTGCGCGACGATCGCACTCTCGCGCGATTAGTCGTGACGGATGGTTCACGCCCACGTTGGTCCACTCGCTCACGCTCGCAGCTCCAAGCCGCACGTAGCTACAGGGCTCCCGTGGCTCCGAGCGTGAGCAAGTGAAAATGTTTCCCTCACTCCGCGTACGCTTCCATGCCCGCGCACGAACAGACGAGATTCCGATCACCGTAGACGTTGTCGACGCGGCCGACGCTCGGCCAGAATTTGCCCGCGCGGGTATAGCGATCCGGAAACGCCGCGGTCTCGCGCGAGTACGGATGATCCCATCCCTCCGCGCACACCACCTTCGCCGTGTGCGGGGCATGCTTCAGCGGATTGTTGAGCTTGTCGGATTCGCCGTTTGCGACCGCCTGCATCTCACCGTGAATCGAAATCATCGCGTCGCAGAAACGATCGAGCTCGGCCTTCGATTCGCTCTCCGTCGGCTCGATCATCAACGTGCCCGGAACGGGGAACGACATCGTGGGCGCATGGTAACCGTAATCCATCAGCCGCTTCGCCGCATCCTCCACTTCGACGCCGTGTTTTTTCCAGGCGCGGAAATCAACGATGCATTCGTGCGCGATTAGCCCCGCGTTGCCCCGGTAAAGCACCGGGAAAAACCGCTCCAGCCGCCGCGCCACATAGTTGGCGTTGAGAATCGCGATCTTCGTCGCGAGCGTCAGCCCGTCGGCGCCCATCATCCGGATATACATCCAGGAAATCACGAGGATGGAGGCGGAACCATAGGGCGCGGCGCTGACGGCGCCAACTGCCATCGGTTTTGGGTTCTGGGTTTTGAGTTCTGAGTTATTCCCGCACACGTGAGTCGGCAGGAACGGTACCAAATGTTTGGCCACGCCGATCGGACCCATCCCCGGGCCGCCGCCTCCGTGCGGAATGCAGAACGTCTTGTGCAGATTCAGATGGCAGACGTCGGCGCCGATGTGCCCGGGCGAGGTCAGCCCAACCTGCGCATTCATGTTCGCGCCATCCATGTAAACCTGGCCGCCGTGCTGGTGCGTGAGGGCGCAGATTTCCTTGATGCCGACCTCGAACACGCCGTGGGTCGACGGATACGTGACCATCAGGGCGGCGAGATTGGCCGCGTGCTGTTCGGCCTTGGCGCGGAGATCCGCGAGATCGATGTTGCCATTCGCATCGCAGGCGACCGCGACCACCTTGAGCCCGCACATCGCGGCGCTCGCCGGGTTGGTGCCGTGCGCGCTGGTGGGGATGAGGCAGACATTGCGGTGACCTTCGTGTCGGGATTCATGATACGCGCGAATCACGAGCAGGCCGGCGTATTCGCCCTGCGAGCCGGCGTTGGGTTGCAGGGACACGGCCGCGAACCCCGTGATTTCGCCGAGCCACGTTTCGAGGTCGCGGAAGAGTTTCTGGTAGCCGCGCGTCTGCTCCGCCGGCGCGAACGGGTGCAGCCGGCCGAACTCCGGCCACGACACCGGGAACATCTCGCTCGTGGCATTGAGCTTCATGGTGCACGACCCGAGGGAGATCATCGAGTGCACCAGCGAAAGATCCCTGGTCTCGAGCCGTTTGATGTAGCGGAGCATCTCGTGCTCGGTGTGGTAGCGGTTGAAGGTGGCGTGCTCGAGAAACGTGCTCCGCCGGTCGTGCGGCGCGGGAAACCGCGCGAGCGCCTCGTATTCGGCCGCACTCCTGACGCCCGGACCCGTGATCGGCCGCCGTTCCTCGCTGCGAAAGAACGAGAGCAGCGTCTCGATGTCCTCGACCGTGGTCGTTTCGTCGAGCGAGATGCCGACGTTGTAATCATCAATCTGCCGCACGTTGAATTTGCGCGCCTCGGCCGCGGCGTGCACACGCGCCGCGGCGACACCGCCGATCGTGAGCGTGTCGAACACGGGCTCGGCGTTGACCGTCGCGCCGGCGTCCCGCAGTCCGGCGGCGAGCAACTCGGTCAGCAGTTTCACGTGCCGTGCGATCCGCTTCAGCCCTTCCGGCCCATGATACACGGCGTACATCGACGCCATGACGGCGAGCAACACCTGGGCAGTGCAGATGTTGGACGTGGCCTTGTCCCGCCGGATGTGCTGCTCGCGCGTGCCGAGGGCCAGCCGCATTGCGGGATCACCCTGCGCGTCCTTTGACACGCCCACGAGCCGGCCCGGCATCTGGCGCTTGAACGCATCCTTGGTGGCCAGGAAACCGGCGTGCGGTCCGCCGAAACCCATGGGCACGCCGAATCGCTGCGCCGAGCCGATGGCGACGTCGGCGCCGAATTCGCCCGGCGCGCGCAACAGGGTCAGCGCCAGCAAATCCGCCGCGACGATGGTGAACGCGCCCGCGGCATGCGCGGCGGCAAAGAAGACCTCGAAGGCGTGCACCGAGCCCGTCGTATCCGGATACTGGACGAGCACGCCGAAACATTGTTCGCGCGGGGTGAATGACGCGTGATCGCCGACCACCACCTCGATGCCGAGCGGCTTCGCCCGCGTCTGCACGATGTCGATCGTCTGCGGGTGACACTTTTCCGAGACGAAAAACAGGCGGTGTCCCGCGCCTGCGGGATCGCCTTCCTTCAGCCGGTGGCACATCATCATCGCCTCGGCGGCCGCGGTGCCTTCATCGAGCATCGACGCGTTGGCAATCTCGAGCCCGCACAGCTCGGTGACGAGGGTCTGGAAATTCAACAAGGCCTCGAGCCGGCCCTGTGAAATTTCCGCCTGATAGGGCGTGTACGCGGTATACCAGCCGGGATTCTCGAGGATGTTGCGCTGAATGACCGGCGGGGTGTGCGTGTCATAGTAGCCGGTCCCGATGAAGCTGCGGAACGCTTTGTTGTCGCTCGCGATTGCGCGCAGCTCCGTCAGTGCCGCGCTTTCGCCGAGCGGCGCGGGGAGGTCCAGGGCGCCGCGCCGGATTGCCGTTGGCACCGCCGCATCGACCAGCCCATCGACCGACGCATGACCAAGCACTTCGAGCATGGCAGCCGTATCGGCGGCATTGTCACCAAGATGCCGGCGGGCAAACGTGTCGGTGGGGGCGAGGAGATCGCGAGGCGAGGACATGAGTTTTGCGCACGCTAGGCGACGGCGATGGCTGCGCAATCGCGATTTGGGGCCCGGTTGCGATCCCGCTCGCCCTGGGCAATCATTTGCAGTGCAACATCGGACGCGCTCGCGCGTCCGTATAACGTTACCTTTCACCCGCCGACCTCGTGAATGCTTCCACTCGACGCCGTTGGCTGCCGTTCGCGGTCGGGATCCTGATGGGTGCAATCGGCGCGGCGCTGTTGTGGTGGCAGCCTGCCTCGAGTCCTCCCGTGGCGGCGGCTCCGAAAGCGCAGCGACCAGCGACGAAGTTGCCCGTCCCCGCACCCCCGGTGACGGAACCGCCCGCACCCGCAACTCCCGCAGAGTTGCAGGCCGCATTCCTCGAGGCGCTGAAGCGGCGGAATGCCGCGGAGCGGGACCGCGAGGCCGCGCGGACATTGCGCGAGTGGCTCGCGAAGGATTTCGAGGGTGCTTTTGCGCAAGTGTCCGCGATGCCCGCGGGCGCGCTGCCAATCGTCACCGCGCCCGAAGTGGCGCGCGCCTTCGCCGGACGTGATCCCGCTGCAGCGCTGGCGTGGGTGAAGACCATAACCGACCCGCACGTCCAGCGGCTCGCGTTGCACCACGCGCTCGAAGTCTGGGCCGAAAAAGATGCCGTGGCCGCCGGTCGCCACGTGGCGGAAATGGAGCCGGGTCCAACGCAAATGTCGGCGGCGGCCGAGGTCGCGCGGGCCATGGCGGTGACGGACGCGGCGAACGCGATCGCGTGGGCACAAAAACTGTCGAACAGCTCGGCGCGGGATTTCGCGCTGACGGGCATCGCATCGGCTTGGGCGCAGCGCGAGCCGGCGGCGGCGGCCAAGTGGGCGAGCGAATTGCCGGCGGGAGAGACGCGTGCCGAGGCGCTGAACGGCGCGCTCACCTACTGGGTGTTGAACGATGCTCCGGCCGCGCAAAAATTTGTGGCCGGGCTGACCGGTGAAGTACAGACGCGCGCCGCGGCCTTCATCGCGCCCATGCTGGTGCAGACGAATCCGCGGACGGCCGCGGAGTGGTCGCGGAGCCTGGCGCATCCCGACGCGCGCGAAGCGGCGCTGGCGGCGGTCTACGAGCGTTGGCGCGACCTCGCCCCGAAGGAAGCCGAGGACTGGCTGAAGGCCGCAAACCTTCCGGCGACGACGAAGACAAAGCTGCAAAAGCGGCGTTGACCAGCTCCGGCGCGGTGGCGCGCATTGCGTTTTCCCGCCGCGTCCTTTCCGTCGCTGCCGATGACCCGAGCCGAACGCGCCGCCCACATCGATCGCCGACTGGAGGAGCTTTATCCGAACCCGGCGATTCCACTCGAGCACAGGGACGCGTACACGCTCATGGTCGCCGTGTTGCTTTCGGCGCAGTGCACGGACAAGCGCGTGAATCTTACGACGCCGCAGTTGTTCGCGCTCGCTGATACGCCGGAGGCGATGCTCAATCTGTCGGTCGATGAGATTAACCGAATCGTGCGCCCGTGTGGCCTGGCGCCGCGAAAAGCGCAGGCGATCCACGCCCTGTCCGCGCTGCTGGTGGCGAAGCATGGCGGGAAAGTGCCGCGCTCGTTCGAGGCGCTCGAGGAGCTGCCGGGCATCGGCCACAAGTCGGCCAGCGTGGTGATGACGCAGGCGTTCGGCGTGCCGTCTTTTCCGGTGGATACGCACATTCACCGGCTGGCGCAGCGCTGGAAACTCACGAATGGCCGCAGCGTGGCGCAGACCGAGGCGGATCTAAAGAAGCTGTTCCCGCGGGAGCGTTGGAATCCGCTGCATCTTCGGATTATTTATTATGGACGTGAGCACTGTACCGCCTGGGGCTGCGACGGCACGAAATGCCTGATTTGCCGTGAATTGTTTCCGAACCGCAAAACGCCGGTGAAGACGCGGAAGGCCTAGCGTGGAAATCCGCGAAAACAGGGTTGATTCGTCGCGGTGTGCGCTCCACGTTGCCGGCTCCACTTTTTGGACGCTTAGCTCAGTTGGTTAGAGCACTAGTATCACACACTAGGGGTCCCCGGTTCGAGCCCGGGAGCGTCCACCAGCCTTCGCTCCTGCGCTGCGCTTCGGCCGGTCCGCCGTAGCCTTGGCGAAGGTGGAAGCTACGGCTGGCAGGCCACGGACGCCCGGCATTGACACCGGCGCGATGTGCTACACAGTGTAGCACATGAAATCGACGACGGTTCGCGAGCTGCGAAACAACTATTCCAAGGTGCTAAAGTGGGTTTCGAAAGGAGAGGAAGTGGAGGTGACGCGGCGAGGAAAAGTCGTGGCCAAAGTGATACCTCCCGGCTCGACCAGGCATGCCAAGGTCGATTGGACGCAGAGCGCCGCGCTGACCCGTGCGGCCTGGGTTCCGGCGCTGACATCGGAACAGAGCGCCGCGATTTTGACCGATAGCCAGGGGAACTGACGTGGCGGTTATTGTCGCAGATACCAGCTTTCTCTTCTCGCTGTTTGGCAACGACGGACACACCGCCGCGGCCCAAAGCTGGGCACGCCAGGCAAAGCAACCGATCACGATAAGCGTGCTCAACCGCTACGAATTCGGAAACGCGATTCGTTTCGCAGCCTTTCGAAAAGCGATCACGCAGGCCGATGCGCTGGGATCTCTAGCGGCCTTCGAAACGGATCTAAAAAACGGGCATCTCGAGCTGGCCTTCTGCGATCTGGCGGCGGTTGTTGCCGAGGCTTCACGCCTGTCGGACTTGCACACGTTGAAGGGCGGCCATCGGTCCCTCGATATTCTGCATGTCGCGACCGCAAAGCTTCTCAACGCAACTTTGTTTCTCACGTTCGACGCGAATCAGCGAATCCTGGCAAACACAGCGCGACTGGGTGCCGGGCCGTGAAACGTGAGCGCGTCGCCGACGCACGGGTGATGACTCGCGCTGCACTTCGGGCACCGATCGTCGCGATCGCGGTCGATGATGCTATTCATCGCAGAACATCACCTCCGCGTCATCGTGCGGAGGGCCTCGTCAATCAAGCTCCTGAAATCGGAAAACGTCCGGGTTTGGACTCGGGCGTATGCCGGACCGCAGGGGCCATGCTGTGCCTGATTTCGCGCCGCGGAGGACTCGGGTAGGATGCGGTCCCGGCATGTGGTCCCCTTCAACCTGATGGCGATGAAATTACTCCTGATTGGCGACGAACGAAAAAACCGGCGGATGGTGGCGTGGGGCTTTGCCTCCGAGCCCTACCAGGTGAAAACCGCCAGCACCCGCGCCGTGGTCGGGGAATTGATCGAATCGGAAGCATTCCAGGCGGCATGCATCGATCTGCAGATGCGGGACGACGATGGCACCAAGATTGTCGACTACCTGCATGGCCGGCTGCCGCGGCTGCCGATCGTGGCGCTCGTCGGCTCGACCGGGAAGAAGCTCGCCGCCGGACTGCGGGCGCGCGGCGTGTCCGCGCAACTCGCGACCCCCTTTGCGATCGAAAGCCTGCACGCGGTGGTGCGGAGCCACGCACTGTCGTCGCCGGTTGGAGTGGAACCGCGGATACGCGAAACGATCACGACGGCCCCGGCGGCGCCCGCGCTCATGACCAGGGACGAGGCGGCGCGACGCATGCTCGAAATCGCGATGCGCGCGGCGAATTCGAACGCCGCCCTCCTGATCCTCGGCGAAACCGGCACGGGCAAGACGCTGCTCGCGCAGACGATTCACCAGAACAGTCCGATTCGGCACAAGCCGTTCGTCACCGTGAACTGCCCCTGCCTGAGCCACGAACTGCTCGAGAGCGATCTCTTCGGGCACGTGCGCGGCGCCTTCACCGGTGCGGTGCAGGACACGTGGGGCAAGGTGGCAGCCGCGGAGGGCGGCACGTTGTTCCTCGACGAAATCGGTGATCTGCCGATGTCGGTTCAGCCGAAACTGCTCCGGCTGCTCCAGGAAAAACAATACGAGCGCGTCGGCGAGGCCACGCCGCGCAGCGCAATCGTCCGGATCATCGCCGCGACGAACCGCGACTTGAAACGCGAGGTCGCCGCCGGCCGGTTCCGCGAGGATCTCTTCTACCGGCTGAACGTGATCGCGATCGACGTACCGCCGCTGCGCAGCCGGCCTTTTCAAATCCGGGGCGCGGCGGAGGCGTTTCTCGAGGCCGTCTGCCGGCAGCTGGGCAAATCGTCGCCGGGGTTCACGGCCGAGGCGCGCCGCGTAATCGAAACCTATGCGTGGCCCGGAAACCTGCGCGAACTCCGCAACGTGGTCGAGCGGGCGGCGATCCTGTCGAACGGTGCGGCGCTGGACGCGGCGGATTTTCCCGCGTTGTTGTCCCAGCCCCCGGCGTCGCGCTACCAGATCGGCGGCCCGATCAGCCTGCGCGCGCTGGAGAACGCGCACATCCAGTTGATCGTGGCCAACAGCGGATCGCTCGAGGAAGCCGCACGAATTCTTCAGATCGACAAATCGACGCTTTATCGGAAGCGGAAGCAGATGGAAGCGCGGGTCGAGAAATTCGCCCCCCCCATCGAGCCCACCGCCGCGACGGCGAGCTGAGCGCTGGGAGCGCGGGCGTCTCGCCCGCAGGGCTGGGTGTGGCACGGGCGTCCCGCCCGTGGGTTGCAGTGGCTGCGGCATCATGCCGCAGGGACGTTCGAACGAACTTTCGATCCCATCTGCGGCTGGAAGCCGCAGCCACTTTACCGGCTCACATTCTCGGATCATCCAGATGAGCCCGCACAAAAAAGCGCGTTGGAAATCCAACGCGCCTTCCGCCGAAGAAAAACAATCCGCGCGCCCCTACATCGCGCCCTCGTTGCGCGCCCACTGGATCGCATGGCGCACGAGCTCGGCTCCGGAATCGAGGTTCAGCTTCAACTTCAGGTGCTCGCGATACGAATCGATCGTCTTCGAGCTGAGGTTCAGCTTCTGGGCGATCTGTCGCGTGCTGTAGCCGTTGCCGATGAGCTGGAAGACCTCCATCTCGCGATCGCTCAGCGTGTCGATCGAGAAGACCATGTTGTCACCCTTCTTGTTCACGAAGCGGTGCAGCATCTTCTCCTTGATCTTGTCGCTCAGGTAAATCTCGCCCTGGAGCAGCCGCTGGATCGCCGCGATGATCTTCTCGCCCGCCTCCTGCTTCATCAGGTAGCCCATCGCGCCGGCCCGCAGCGCACGCTCGGCATACAGGCCCTCGTCGTGCATCGAAACAATCAATACGGGCAGGTTGGGCGCCTGCACCTTGATGTTCTTGGTGAGCTCGATGCCGTTCGTCGTCTTTAGCGCGATGTCGACGATGGCGAGATCGGGCTGCAGCTTGCCGACGAGCTCGATCGCGTAGGGGGCGTTGTCGGCCTCGCCGCAGACTTCGAGATTCGGCTGCTGGTTGACCAGGGCCTTCATGCCCTGGCGGGTGATAGGGTGGTCGTCGACGAGCAGGACCTTCAGCTTGTTGGAAGCCGGGACTTGCTCCGGTTCGAGCACCGCGGTGGTGGTGGATGAGGTCATCGGAGCGGCGATGGATGAAGCGGGTTTTTTCTTCGGAGTGGCTTTCATTTTGTCAGGAAGGGTAGACGAAACGGCAATCGACTTTCGTGCCGGCGTCGGGGTGGGAAGTAACAGTGAGGGTGCCGCCAATCATCGCGGCCCGATATGGCATCAAGCTCATACCGGAACTGGGACCGTGTGCAACGTTCGGATCAAAGCCGCAGCCGTCGTCCTCGATGTCCAGCGTCTTGTTTTCGCGGGTGAAATCGAGCGTCACCTTGATGCGCCTGGCCGAGGCATGCTTGATCGCGTTCGTGATCGCCTCCTGCGCGATGCGGTAAAGGTGGATCGCCACGCTCGTCTCGCACACGCCGACCGGCCCTTTCGACTCGAACTCGCATTCCAGCCCGTGCAACCGCTGAACCTGATACGTTAGATCCTCCAGCGCGGTTTCGAGCCCGCTCGTCTCGAGCTGCACCGGGCACAGGCCGCGGGCGAGCGCGCGCGTCTGCGCGATCGCCTCCTGCACCAGCGAGGAGATGGTCGCGGCGTCCTCCGCTTCCGGCTTCTTCTGCACCTGCAGCTTGTCCCGGAGGGCCGCGCTCAGGCAGGAGATCCCCGTCAGGTACTGGCCGAGCCCGTCGTGCAGGTCGCTGCCAATCCGGTTTTTCTCCGCGTCGCTCACGCGCAGCAGCTCGCGCTCGATCAATTTGCGCTGCGTGATGTCCGTGCCGAAGAAGAGTGCGCCGCGGCCAAATTCGCGGTCGAAGAAGATGAAGTAATCGGCAAACCACTCGCGGCCCTCGTGCCGCGCGGTGAGCACGGAGTTGACCGCGCCGCCCTTCAACGCCTCGGCCACCGCCGGCTTGAGTTGCGGATAAAGTTCCGCGAGGCATTCGCCGACCATCGAGTCTGGCGTCATCCCGTAGGTCTCCAGCTTCTGACCCTGCGCTTCGACAATCCGGCCGTCCGGGTCGAGTCGTCCGACGATCGTCGGCAGGTTCTCCAGCAGGCCGTTGAGCAGCTGGCTCTTTTGCTTGATCACCTTCTCCGCCTCGATACGCGCGGTGATGTCGATCGAGAAACCCATCGCGCCGGAGCCGCGGGAGCGATCGAACCGGTAATAATTGTCGAAGTGCGAGGTCCGGCCCGCCTGCTTGATCTCCGAGGTGAAATTCACCGAGCCACCCGCGAGCGCCTGCCGGATCGATTCCGCCGCCTCGGGGAAGAGCGACAGGATGGTGTCGCCCGTCAGCTCGTTTTCCCGCAGGCCCAGGGCCGCGAGCGCCTGGCCGCGCGCCTCGCGAATCATGCCCTGTGCGTCAACGCGGGCCACGGCGACGGGCAGCGTCGCCAGCATGCCGTTGAGGAACTCGGACGTCTTGCGCAGCGCCTCCTCGGCGTTAATGCGCGTGGTGATGTCAATGGCCGCGATGCCCTGGAGATGCCGCCCGGTCTTCTCGACCATGGGAAAGCTGCTCAGCAACCAGTGGCGGTTCGCGTGATAGTAGTGCGTCGGCGTGCCCGGCGTCGCCGCGGTTTCCTGGAACTTCAGGACCGCGTCGATCGAGAAGTGTTTGCTGAAAATGTCGTTTTGGAAAAGCAGCGAGCCGGCGGAGTCATGGATGCAAACCGCGCAGGGCACGCTGCGCATGAACAATTGCAGCTGGGCCTGGCTCTCGCGCAGCGCCGAGAGCATCTGGGCGTGGCTGATCGAGTAACGGATTGCGCGCTCCAGCCGCGTTGTATCCAGAGAGCCCTTGCAGAGGTAGTCCGCCGCGCCCGCGTCCAGCGCCGCCTGATCGATTTCCGGATTCTCGGAGCCCGTGAGCAGGATGATCGGCATCTCGCACTGCTGGCTGTGCAGGGTCCGCAGGATCTCGAGGCCGGTCGTGCCGCCGAGCTTGTAGTCGAACAAGCCGACATCGAAGCCCCCGCGGTTCACCGCCGCCAGCGCCGCGTCCTCGGTCGGCGCCCATTCGATGTCATACGTGGCCGTGAGCCCCTTCGACAGGAGCACCTTCACAAAAGCGAAATCGTCCTCGTTGTCGTCGAGTACGAGAACCCGCACGACCTTGGTCCCGCGGCGGCGCGCGATGCCGACCAGCGGAGCAGCGGAGAGACCCGCAGCCGGCGGGATGTCAGTCGTGATGTTCATCAAAAAAAATCGGTGACGCCCGCGACAAGAGTGGCCGAGTGGGACGGGGCGTCAATTAGGCGCCGCGGACGGTTTTGTCCACCGGCACACGTGCTTTCCGACGACGATTGTCGGTCAGAACGGCAATCAGCCCGCGTCGGGCGGAAACGACACAAAAAAGGCGGTGGCGCGGTATGGAGGAATTCAAGCTGGTGACCGGACGGAAGATGTCGGCGATCGACCCTCCTGCTGGTTCGCGCGGACGCTATCATGTGGGATGCGCGTGTCACAATCAGGCCGGTGCCTTTACTGCCCATCGGGGATCTTCCTAGACGGTATTTTTTGGGTACCTGCCCCCATGCAGATTCGTGCCCGGCAGGTGAACAGCCCATTCCTCGCCGGCGAAACCGGCGAATATCCCACATACTTCCGGCCGCTGGCGGGGTCCAAGCCGTCATGAGCGCACTCTGTCTTACCTCGCAGCAACGAATTTTGCGCCGCGCCTTTCATCTCGGCGTGGCGGGCTTTCTCGCCAGCAGCATCTCCGCCGTGGCTGCACCGCAGTGGCGCGCGCGGCCCGTCTTCGCCCGCAGCGTCGCATTCGCTTTTGCGGCGGAGCCGCTTGCGACGGATGCGCTCCGGCCCGTCGAGCGTACGTTCCTGGAACAGGCGGCGGAATTGAGTCGGCAGCAAATTCGATTCGCCCGACTGGCCGTGAGCCAGGCCTCCAGCAGCGACGTTCGGTCGTTCGCCCAGCAACTCGCGGGTGATCACCGGCAGATCAGCGATTCGATTGAGGGGCTGCGCCGGAAAAAGGGCTCGATGCTCGAGGAAAAGGAAAAATCCCCCGACGCGGTGCCCGAAGGCTTCCAGGAGCTGGCCCAAAAAACCGGCGCCGATTTCGATCGTGAGTTTGTGCGGCTGACTGCGCAGATGCAGGCGCGGGAACTCACGCTCTTCGAGGAAGCGATGTCCGATGCAAAGGACAACGAGGTTCGCGACTTGGTCGGGACCTATCTGCCAATGATTCGCGAGCATCAGAACCGCGGGACAGAACTGAAGAAAACGTTTGAGTAAGTGCAATTGCGGGGACCCTCCGGTCGAGCCGGATACGACCCCGTAGCAGCCGAGGTAACGAGGCTGGCCGAGCAAGGTTCCGAATGGGTTACGCCAGCCTCCAGGACCGCAATCTACCCGACGCGGTGAACGAGGACGTGGAAGCAACCCAATCCATGTCGCGTGACCCGAGTGACCCGATGGTGGATCGCGGCCGTCAGACTCCGGAATACGGCAGCGACGACGAAAAAACCATGGTGGAGAAACTGGCGCTCGAGGGGGTCGAGGAAGCCCAGCATGAACAGATGGTCCAGTCGCGCAATCTGGTGGACGAGCCGCTCCGTTCCCGTCCGAAGAAGAAGCGAAAATAGGCGCGGGCGCGTTTCGCCCGGGCTGTTTGCGACCGCTGCGGCGACGGCGTATGGTTCGCCGGCCGGCTGAGCGTCGGACGAATGCCCGCGATCGTGTGGCGGATGCAGCTTGCGGGGCACTTTTCCGGAGCAAGCCGGACAATGAGACGGCACTGCATGTTCCTAAACTCCTGGCCTGTTCGATTTTTAATCACCCGCGCCGCTCGAGCGTACGGGTTCCTGGATCCGATCAACCTCATTTCGAAGATCCGCGGATTCGCACAGCCTTCCGAGTTTGCCGAGCCGATCGAGCTGTTGCGGGCGGGAATGCTCTTTCACGCCCGCGGCCTGGTGAATACGAAAGCAATTCAGAACAATCTCGACTGGGTGTGGCCCTATTGGGTCGAGCGGCAGTTCAACCCCGCGGACGAATCGTTCATCCCGCGCGCGTTTTCGTTCAGCCACATCAACCTCACGCATCGCAACTGGACCGCGGTCGGGCTGCCCGACGTGCCGTATTATCCGATCGTCGATCCGCGGGGGCTCGTCACCCCGCTGTACGATGGCTGGTCGCTCGATTTCTGGATCGTGCCGGCCAATGGCACGCCGCTGCTGCCGTCGAAGCTGCGTGATTTCGCTCAGGCTCTCGCCCTCGAGGACAACCTTCGGGTTCGCTCCTCGGCCCGCTGGGGCGACGTCACGCTCGAAACCGCGGTCGAGCTTTGCCTGCAGAACCATGAACCGCATTGCTGCATCGTCGTGCGGCCCCGCGGCGCCAGGACAGGTCAACTCGCGGTGTCACTCCGCCCGTACAACCCCGAAGGGATCAGTTTCGTCGAGAAAATCGCGGTGACCCCCGAGGGCTGCGGCTGGCTGGTCAACAATCGCAATTCGATCCTGTTCGATCGCGCGCCGGGCAAGCTCGTCCTCTCGAGCTACAAGGACGGCGATGCCGCGCAGCGGCTGGCCGAGGTGGAGCCGGACAAGTCAGTGACGTGCGAAGTCGGGATGGCCACCGCGGTGGCATTGTTCGATCTCGCGACCTTCGGCGACCTCCCGCTCGAGGTACGCGTGCCGATTTACGACGAGCTGGAACCGAAGAAGCGGCCGGCGATCGGCATGGCGACTTCGTGGCCCGACGCGATCGCGCCGCTGGCCAAACTGCGCATCTGCGATTCGCAGACGCAGCGGCTTTACGATGTTGCGGTGGCGAACCTCATGCTCCACGCGCCCGATGAGATTTATCCCGGGCCGTATACGTACAAACGGTTCTGGTTTCGCGACGCGGCGTTCATGCTCAACGCGACGCTCGCGCTCGGCGCGGTGGAGCGCACCCGGCGGGTATTGCGGCATTTCGCGCCGCGGCAGCGGCACGACGGATATTTCCTTTCGCAGGAAGGCGAGTGGGATTCGAACGGCGAGGCGATCTGGATTTACCACCGGTTCGTCGCGCTGACGGGCGAGTCGCCGCCGGCGGAATGGCTGCCCGCCGTGGCGAAGGGAGCGAAGTGGATCATGAGGAAACGGCTGCGCGGCGATTCCGGGCTGCCGGAGGCGGGATTGCTGCCGGCGGGTTTCAGCGCCGAGCACCTCGGGCCAAACGATTTTTATTACTGGGATGATTTCTGGGGGGTCGCGGGGCTGCGCTGTGCCGCCGATCTGCTGCGCGAACACGACTCCGAACTCGCGCGCCGTTGCACGGAAACAGCGGCCGAATTCCTCGCCACCATCGAGCGGTCGTTCCCGCACGGGCCGCACCGCCGGTTCCCCGGCGCCATCCCCGCGTCGCCGAAACGGCGGATGGACTCCGGTGCGGTGGGCTCGCTGGTGGCGGATTACCCCCTCCAGGTTTTCGGCGCCGGCGATGAACGGATCCTGAAAACCGCTGACTACCTTCGCGATCACAGCAGCTACGACGGCGGTTTTTTCCAGCACATGATTCATTCCGGCATCAATGCCTACCTCACGCTTCACCTGGCGCAGATTCGGCTGCGCGCCGGCCAGGTCGAAGCCGCGTGGGTGTTGATGGATCGCGTCGCCGCGTTCGCCTCGCCGACCGGGCAGTGGCCGGAGGCGATTCACCCGCGCACGGGCGGCGGCTGCATGGGTGACGGCGAGCACATGTGGGCCGCCGCCGAATGGGCGCTGATGGCGCGCAACTGTTTTGTCCGCGAGGAGAGCGGCCGGCTCGTCGTCGCTTCCGGCGTCCGGCCGGAGTGGTGGCGGGACGCTCCCGCCTCGTTCGGCCCGACGCTCACGCCTTTCGGTGCCGTCACCGTCACCGTTGGCCCCGAGAACGGCGGCAATCCGCGCGTGCGCGTCGATGGAAAGTGGCGCGGAGCGCCGCCCACGATCGAGGTGCGGTTGCCGGGATTTCCGGCCCAGCAGCGCGCGGCCTGCGTCACCGCCGATGAATTCGAGGTCAGCGCACCATGAAAATCTGCATGATGACCAACACGTACCTGCCGCACGTCGGCGGGGTCGCGCGCTCGGTGAGCACGTTCGCGCACGAGTTCATCCGGCAGGGGCACGAGGCGCTGGTGGTGGCGCCGAAGTTCGACGTGTTCGCGTTCGCCTCGGTATCGGAAACGCAGGGCATGGTCGTGGCCGAGGCGATGGCGGCCGGGCTGCCGGTCGTGGCGCTCAACGCCCCCGGCGTGCGCGAAGTCGTGCGCGACGGCGAAAACGGCATCCTCCTGCCGGCGGCGGCGCCGGCGTCCGATTTCAGCGCGGCGCTCGGCCGGCTGGTCGCGGACGCCGCCCTGCGGGCCCGGCTCGGCGCCGGTGCCCGGGAAACGGCCGGGTTGTTCTCGCGCGAGCGGTGCGCTGCGCGCGTTATCGCGTTTTATGGTGAAACCCGCCGGGCCACCCGCGCCCGCCGGCTGCTGCTCCACCTTCATCCCTGGACTGCCATGCTGAACCGGGTTGGCCTGGAATGGGACCTCCTCGCGTCCCGCACGCAGACGGTCGCCGCGGCCATGCTGAACGACGAAAAGGTGAAGGCATCGTGAATACAATACCCAGTGCAATAATCTTTCACGCTTCGATGGAGGGCCGACCTCCGCGTCGGCCGCGGCCCGGGCGGAGCCGGGCCCTCCAGGAATACGCAAACAATCATGTCGTCATGTATGGTTGGCCAACGGCGCGGATTGAAGTCCCCGCCCGCCGGAATCCCGGTGGCTCCGCCGCGATGGCGTGAACGCACGCCGCCATGTTTGCGAAAATCGAGTCCTGCGTCCACGGCCTGCGCCGCCGCCTCAGTCGCGCGGAGTGGGCCGTCCGGCATCTCGGGCTGACGCCGTCCGAGGGCACGAGCGAGGCGCCGGGGCTTTTGCTGATCCAGATTGACGGGCTTGCCCGCGAGCAGCTGGAGCGCGCGCTCGCGTCGCGGCGGATGCCGTTTCTCCAGCGGCTGCTCCAGCGCGAGGGCTACCGCCTGCACACGTTTTATTCCGGGCTGCCGTCGACGACACCCGCGGTGCAGGCGGAATTGTATTATGGCGTCCGGTCCGCGGTGCCGGCGTTCAGCTTCTTCGATCGGGGGTTGAAGAAACTCGGGCGGATGTGGGATCCGGACTGGGCGAAGGCGCACGAGGCCGAGTGCGCGAAACTCAGCGACGGTTTGCTGAAGGGCGGCAGTTCGTGGTCCAACATCTACACGGGCGGCGCCGGCCAGTGGGAAAGTCATTTTTGCGCGGCCAGCATCGGGCTCGGCGACATGTGGCGGACGAAGAAGATTCGAAACATCTTTGTCTTCATCGTCCTCAACGCCACGGCGGCATTTCGCATCGCCGGGCTGATCGCCCTCGAGTTCTTCGTCGCGATCGGCGACATGGTGCGCGCCGTCGGCCGCGGCCGGCGGCCGGATCGCGAGCTGATGCTGCTGTTGTCGCGCGTCTTCGTCGGGGTGGGTTTGCGCGAGCTCCTCATGCTCAGCGGACAAATCGACGTGGCGCGCGGACTGCCGATCGTGCACATCAATTTCGTCGGCTACGACGAGGACGCGCATACCCGCGGACCGGCGTCACGACTGGCGCACTTTTCGCTCCGCGGCATCGACCGGGCGATCAAGCACCTCTTGCGGGCGGCGCACCGGTCGCGGCGCCGGGATTATGCGGTGTGGATTTTTTCCGATCATGGCCAGGAGATGACACGGTCGTTTCCGGACGAGTTTCCCGGCGGGGTGGAGGAAGTGCTGCGCGCGTGCCTCGAGATTTCCGCCCGGCACGATCAGGCGTGGCGGGCGCGCTCCAACGCGTGGAAATCATCGCAATGGCTGTCGCGCGGGCGTTTCAACCAGGCGCGGCTCGAGCGCGAGCGCGCGGCGGATCGGGCGATGCAGGAGCAGGAGAAGACTTTCACCGTGGCGGCCATGGGCCCGGTGGGCCACGTGTATTTCACCGAGCCCAAAACTGACGCGCAGCGCCGCGCGCTCGCGCAGCGATTGGTGACGCAGGGCCATATCCCGGGCGTGCTCCTGCGCGCGGAGGACGGAACCATCACCTGGTTTCACCGCGGCGGCGAGACGCGCGTGCCGGACGAGGTCGCACCGCTGCTGCCGCACCCCGAGCCGTTGCGGCGGCAGATTGCGCGCGACTTGGGCCTGTTTTGCGAGAATCCGAACGCCGGCGATCTTGTCCTCGTCGGCTGGGGGCCGGCGGAGGAGAGCGCCTGGAGCTTCGCGCCCGAGCGCGGCGCGCATGGCGGGTTTGGACCGCGGGAAACCCAGGGTTTCGTGCTGCTGCCGGCGAACACGCCGCTGCCGGAGGGAGCCGGCCACTTCATCCGCCCGACGGCCCTGCGCACGGCGGCGCTGTATCATATCGGTCGATGCGAGACACCGGATTGTCGCACGATCGCGGAGGAGCGGACGGTCGTGCGATTGATGACCTACAATGTGCATGGATGCAGCGGGATGGACGGACGCGTCTCGCCGCGGCGGGTGGCGCGCGTGATTCGCGGCGAGATGCCGGACATCGTGGCCTTGCAGGAACTCGATCTCGGCCGCCGCCGTTCGCGCGCCGAGGATCAGGCCGCGATCATCGCGCGCGAGCTCGGCATGCACGCCGTGTTCTGCCCGACCGTCACCCGCGGCGAGGAGCATTACGGCCACGCCCTGCTCAGCCGCTGGCCCATCGAGGTCGTGAAGCGCGCGCGGCTGCCGCACGATCCGACGAGCTGGTGGCAGGAGCCGCGCTCGGCCATGTGGGCGCGTGTCGACGTGAACGGTCGGGTGGTCAACGTCATCACGACTCACCTCGGGCTCGGCCGGCGCGAACGCGTGCTGCAGGCGAAGGAGTTGCTCGGACCCGGGTGGCTCGGCGACATCCCGGCGGACGAGCCCGTCCTGCTCTGCGGCGATTTCAACGCGCTGCCGGGCAGCATGCCTTACCGGCTGGTCGCATCGCGGCTCCGCGACGCGCAGGCGCCGCTCAACGGCCACCGGCCGCTCGGGACCTTCAGCTCGGTGCAGCCGCTCGTGCGGCTCGATCACATTTTCCTTTCGCCGCTGCTTGAACGCCAGCAGGTGCGCGTCGTGCGCAACGCCCTCACGCGGGTTGCCTCTGACCATCTGCCCCTGGTGGCTGACTTTCGAGTTGCGCCCGCATCCGCCGATACGTCAGCCACGAAGCCCCAAGAATCACCAGCGCATACGTCAGCAGCAACGCCAGGCGAGTGGGCGTAAGGTCGTCGCTTTGATCGCCGAGCGTCACGGTCACGGTCGAGCGGATCGTGTGCAGCGGGAAGGCCACGAGCAGGTAGGTGCGGAGCGGCACGCCGAGCAACGGGAGCACGTAATTGATCGCCGCATACGGTGCGCCGGGCAGCAGGACCGTGACCACACTGATGCTCGCGTGCGTTCCCGGCGGAATTTGTTCGCGCATGCGCCGGAACCAGCGCGCCCCGGTGAAGCGGGCCCGGCAGGCATGGACGAGCGCGTAGCTCGCCAGCAGTTGGAGGAAAATCGAAAGCGCGACGAGCACCAGCCCGGGTTGCACGCCGAAACGAATGCCGGCGGCGATGTGCAGGATGCTGACCGGCACGCCGAGCAGTGGCAGCACGAGCAGCAAGGCGAACGCCACCGCCGGATGCAGATCCGCGGTGTACGCGTGAACCGCCTCCATGTCGCCGTGGCGATACCATGCGACCGCGAGCCCGGCGACGACGAGCAGGATCAGCGCGATTTTCGGCCAGGGCAGCCGCGACCAGTCGAGCCGGAGCGGCGGTCGCCGCCAACGGCGTGGACGGACAGATGAGCCGGAGTTTCCTTGCTTCACCCTTCTCCCTTTCGCCACGGGGAGGCATGGCGCAAAAAACGCTGCGGCGGCCGCCGCCAGGGCTGGCTGCGGCCGCCGCGCGAGTCGGACGCAATTGCCGTTACGGCGTCACGTTCGACTTGACGGTGATGTTGTTCTGGACGCTCGAGACGCCTGAGATGCCGGCCGCAATCTGCCCGGCCCGCGCCCGCTGTTCGGCGGTTTCAACGAAGCCGCTTAGCTGGACGACGCTCTTGAAGGTGTCGACCTTGACGTCGATGGCCTTGACGACCGGGTCGCGCACGAACGCGGCCTTCACCTTCGTGGTGATCGTGGTGTCATCGATGAATTCGCCGGTGCTGGCGCGGGTGCTCGTGCCGGCACAGCCGGTTTGAAGCGCGACGCCGCCGCTCAGCGCCAAGAGGGTAACGAGGATGGGGGTGGATATTTTCATGTTAGTGTGGAGGGTTGCGAAAAGATAGTAGCGGTGGCGGTGGATAGGTTCCCCCGCGACTTTCCCGGCGCACGAGGTCGGGAGAATCCGCACCGGCGAATGGGGTGTACACCGGCCTGGCGCGGGCGTATCCGCGAACTTATTGCCTCTTGCGGAACGGGAAAAGCGGCGGACGATGGGCGGATGGACTGCCGCCCGGGCTGCGGCGCGTGTTGCATCGCGCCTTCGATCTCCTCGCCCATTCCCGGCATGCCCCACGGCAAGCCGGCGGGGATTCCGTGCGTGCAGCTGCTGCCCGACTACCGTTGCGCGTTGTTTGGAAGACCTGAACGGCCGGCGGTCTGCGTGACGCTGCGGCCGATGGAATCGATGTGCGCGGCGACCCGGGAGGAGGCGATGGCCTTTCTCACCGTGTTGGAGATCGCGACCGCGCCGCTTTCAGCCATCCGGTTGTAGGGCGTCCCGCTTGCGGACGCCGCATCGACGAATCGGAATCACACTCTGCGCCGGCGTTGGACCGGCGCACGGTTTGGATCCGCGGAACTTGTTCCGCTATCGCGGTGTGCCCGTTGGCGCCGGCGGTCGAATCCCCGGCAGGACGAATTTCTCGATCTCGTCCACCGTCAGCATCGCGTTCGCGAGCTGGAACAGCGTCTTCACGTCCGAGGCGACCGGGTACTTTCCAAAATAAGTCTTGGCCCCAAGGGCATAGGCCTTGTCGACGTCGCGATTGCTCGTCGACGAGCTAAGCACCACCGTCAGCAAACGGCGCAGTCGCGGCTGGCCGCGGATCCAGTCGAGCACCTGGAATCCATCGGTGCCCGGCATCTTGAGATCGAGGAACAGCAGCAATGGCAGCGCGGGATCGCCCTCCGCCAGCTTTTCCTTGAGGTAGGCGATGGCGTCGCCGCCGTCCTCCATGACATCGATCTGCGTTCGGATCCCGGCCTTCGCCAGCGCGTGTTTCGTCAACGCGACGGCATCGGGATCGTCGTCAACGATTAGGATGGGTCGGGTGCGAGGTGTGGTCACTGGGTCGATTCCGGTCCGGCGATGTTGCAATGCAGCAGCTCCTTCACGACTTCGCCCAGATCGCGCCAGCGAAACCAGGGCAGCACGTAATCGACCCCGGCCGCGCGGGCGGCGTTTTCCAGATCCTCCATCGCCGTGCGCATCACGATGGGCATGTGCAGGTTCATCTCGCGGATTTTTCGAACGAGCGTGAGCCCGTCCATCCACGGCATCCGGTAGTCGGTGACGACCGCCGTGTATTCGTTTTCTCGCAACGCCTCGAGGGCGGCATGGCCGGACTGGACCTGGTCGACCACGGCGTTGGGGAAAACCGTCTGTAAATTGCGGCGCGCGAGAAACGTGCTGTCCGCATCATCATCAACGATCAAAAAGCGTTCCGACATTGGATTGGTTTGAATATAGCCTCCGCCTTGGAACATGCAAAGAAGGCGGCGTGGCGGCCGGCAAAGTGATTCCGTTCGCGCGCTTCCCGAAATCCCCATGGGAGATTTTCGGGGACCGGACGCGATATTTTGCCCGGATCCATTTGCCCCGTGACTTGGGGGACGCGGCTCCACCCAACCCTCGTGCCGGCCGGCGCGTAACGCGCGCGCACGTGATGCAATCGACGTCACCGACGGCACATTCGCGAGTCGCGGGCGGCCGGGATGAGCTTGCGGCATCGGTGCCGCCCGGTTGATTGGCGCCCATGGCCCGGACCGAAGCAGCGCCCACGATTATTTTTTCCATGCTCGGCGTCTCCAGGAAGATCGAGCGCAAGGAGATCATCCGCGACATCTCGCTCTCGTTTTATTACGGCGCGAAAATCGGCGTGCTCGGGCTCAACGGTTCGGGCAAGTCGACGCTGATGCGGATCCTCGCCGGCCGCGATCGCGAGTATGACGGGCGCGTGCATTTCGAGCCGGGATATACCGTGGGTCTGCTCGAACAGGAGCCGCAGCTCACTCCCGGCGTGACCACGCGCGCCGCGGTCGAGGAGGGCGTCAAACATCTCACCGATCTCACCTCGGCCTACGATGCGACGTGGGACGAGCTGGGCGCGGCGGCGGACGAGGCCGCCAAGGACGCGATCATCGAACGGCAAGGACAGTTGCAGGAGAAAATCGACGCGTTGCATGCCTGGGACGTGGCGCCGCAGGTGGAGATGGCGATGGAAGCGCTCCGCTGCCCGCCGGGCGAACAGCTGGTGGACAAGCTTTCCGGCGGCGAGCGGCGGCGGGTCGCTTTGGCGCGGCTGCTGTTGCAAAAACCATCGATCCTGCTGCTGGACGAACCGACGAACCATCTCGATGCCGAGAGCGTGCAGTGGCTCGAGCAGCATCTCGCGCGCTACGAGGGGACGGTGATCGCGGTGACCCACGATCGCTACTTCCTCGACAACGTGGCGCAGTGGATCCTCGAGCTCGATCGCGGCCACGGCATCCCGTGGAAGGGCAATTATTCCTCCTGGCTCGAGCAGAAGCAGCGTCGGCTCGCGGTGGAGCAGCGCACGGAAGACCGGCGGCAAAAGGCGATGGCGCGCGAACTGGAATGGATTCGCCAGTCAGCGAAGGCGCGGCAGGCGAAGTCGCAGGCGCGCATCACCGCCTACGAATCCATGTTGAAGGAGAACGTGGCGGAGAAGGAGCGCGAGTTCGAGATCCTGATCCCGCCGGGACCGCGGCTCGGCACCCTGGTGGTCGAGGCGCAGAAGCTGGCGAAAGGCTACGGCGACAATCTCCTGTTCGAAAACGTGGATTTCTCCCTGCCGCCCGGCGGGATCGTGGGAGTCATCGGTCCCAATGGCGCGGGCAAGACCACGCTCGTCCGGCTGATCATCGGGGCCGAGCAGCCGGATGCCGGCGTGCTGCGCGTCGGCGACACGGTCAAGATCGCGCATGTCGATCAATCGCGCGACACCCTGCCCAACACGGCCACGATTTGGGAGGCGATCAGCGGCGGCGAGGAGATCATGCGGCTGCCCGGGCGTGAGGTGAATTCGCGCGCCTATTGCGCGCAGTTCGGATTCACCGGCCCGGACCAGCAGAAGAAAGTCGGCGTGCTGTCCGGGGGCGAACGCAACCGCGTTCATCTCGCGCGGCTGCTCAAAAGCGGCGCAAACCTGATCCTGCTCGATGAGCCAACGAACGACCTCGATGTGAATTCAATCCGGGCGCTCGAGGAGGCGCTGGAGAATTTTGCCGGCTGCGCCGTCGTCGTGTCGCACGATCGATGGTTCCTCGATCGCGTTGCGACGCATATCCTCGCGTTCGAGGGCGACAGCACGGTCCAGTGGTTCAACGGCAACTACACGAGCTACCTCGAGGACTTCCGGCGCCGCAAAGGCCGCGAGGCCGACCAGCCGCATCGGATCAAGTACCGAAAGCTGGGCCACCGGTAGCCGACAGTTTTTGCGCGCGGGCGACGGAGGCGGCCTCTTTCTCGTTCTCTTAATCCCTGGTCGCCTACGGCGCCGCCAAAGGCGGGTAAACTTTCTCGTTCTCCCCCGGTGGGCCGACTCAACTCACGTCAGGTGGAGTTGTCGGAGAAAGAAAAAGATAAAGAGAAAGAGGAACGAGAAAGAACACTGGCCGCGCAGCTGCCTGCTCCTTGCCCTTTGCTCCGCGCCCCGCGCCCTTTGCCCCGCGTCACTCCCGGCGGAGCTTCTCTGGAATTTTCGTCCTGGCGATTTCGTCGCGCATCCTTTCCGCCGCTTCGTCGGAGATGCCATGCGTGCAGCGGATGTTGAACCGGCGGGCGAGATACTCCTCGAACGAAATCCACCGGCCCTGCCACTCGACCCGTCGCGTCCACGCGCAAACGGTGATGAGCCCCTCGAGGTCCCGCATCCGCCGCAGCAGCAGCCACGCGCCTGTCATCGCGAGCGCCAGCGCCGCGGTGATGAGCCCCGCATTCAGCCATTGCACGCGTTGCGCACGCGCGGCGGCCGCGCCGGAAAATTCCACCAGCGCGGCGAACTCCTGACGCTGCAATGCATATACCAGCCGCCGCATCTCGGCGAACCGCGCGGCGGTGAGAACCTGGGCCTGATTCGAGTCTGCGACCCCGACGACGAGCTGCGGGGCGGCCGGGACGCCGGTGCTTTCGCGGGCAAGCCCGTCGAGTTGCCGGAGCAGCGGCCGGACATCCGGGCGATCGCGGTAATGCGCATTCAACGCCGCGAGGTCTTCGCGCAAATGTACGACGCTCTTGAGTGCGACAGGATCGTCGTTCGCCCGGAGATCGCGGCGATGCAGCTCGTTCTCGGTCTCGCCGATTGAACCGAGAAGCTGCGTCATCGCGGCCAGCGCCAGCTTCGCGCGCGAGCCGAGTTCGTCCGTGCGCGCCAGACCGCGGACGGCAAAGGCGGACAGCAATGCCGTGCTGAGGACGAGCGCGAACGCGATGGCCAGCGCGGCGATTACGACCGGGCGCGAAAGAATCAGCGGTCGATTGCCATGGTCCATGAGAGGGAGGGCCGTCACGGGATGATGCTTCAACAAATTGCACGTGACCAAATTTGCAGTGCAGACTTTGAATCGCGTCCTGTTTTCGGCAGTTATTTACGCGCATCGGGCGGCTGATTGGTCGGAACCCGCTCAATCCCGGCGCGGCCGCCACAACCCGCGCGGGCAATGCGCGCGACGCGGCGCGGAGTGACGGGGCGCTGGATCCCGGCTCCGCGACTTGCGGAATAACCGGCGCTCCGCAGACTCTGACGAGCATGACTCGCCCCGTGTTTGCTTCATTCTTTTCGCTGCTCGGAATCTTCGCCATGACCACCGCTGTCGCCAAAACCGAATCACTTGTGCTGGGAGGCGGCTGCTTCTGGTGCACGGAAGCCGCGTATGAGATGCTGCCCGGCGTGAAGAGTGTGGTGAGCGGATATGCCGGGGGTAAGGAGCCGAATCCGACGTACGAGCAGGTATGCGCGCACGCGACCGGCCATGCCGAGGTAATCAAGATCGACTATGATCCCGCTGAGGTTTCGCTTGACCGGCTGCTGGAATATTTCTGGCACGTGCACAATCCGACCCAGGTGGACGGGCAGGGGAATGATCACGGCCCGCAATATCGCTCGATCATCCTCTATGCGAGCGCCGCCCAGAAGGCTGCGGCCGGGAAGTCGCGCGCCGAGGCGGCGAAAACCTTTCGCGACCCCATCGTCACCCAAATCGTGCCGCTGGAAAAATTCTGGCCGGCGGAGAAGTACCACCAGGATTACTTCAAACGAAATCCGAACGCCGGCTACTGCCAGTTCGTCATCGCGCCGAAGATCAAGAAGCTCGAGCACCAGCTCGCGACCGAAAAACGGTAGTTGCGGCGCCGGTATCGGCGGCGTCCGGAGCGTAGCTGCGGCTCGGTCCGGAAAGTGGCTGCGGCTTCCAGCCGCAGGTGGTGTCGGATGATCAGTCGATCGGATCTGCGGCTGGAAGCCGCAGCCA
>JAUSID010000093.1 GCA_030648295.1 Opitutaceae bacterium
AGCCATGCCGGGCGGTCGGCTTTGGCCCGCAACCACCGCGTGCAGCACCCATTTCGACCGGGCGCAGGCGGCAAACAGGCAGGTCTCGAACGCGTCGCGGGTCCGCGGCGCGCCGAACGACCCGACGCGGCGATGGCCCCGATTGATCACATGGTAAATCGCGCCGGGAAATGGCTGATGTCGCTGCGCTCGGTACGAGTCGCAGTTTGCGCGCCATACCGTGGACCACACGCCGCACTTGCCCTGAGGTCAAGTGAAAGATTAGCAACCTGACCCCGTCGTGTGGTTTGTGAAAAAGGGTTTTCGCCGCCGGTTCTGTCCGGTTTTCCGGTTGCCTTCAGCCGATGCGGGCCCCCATCCGATCCGGCCGCACCTGCGCATTGCCTGGAGCACCCGGACCACTGCGGTTACTTTCGCTTTATATATATATCATCCGCTGATCCGTCCGGCCGACGTCTTCGTCCAACCGTGATGTAGATCGCTCGATGACCCCATAGCACCTGCTCAGCTCCGTCCGCTCGCGATCTACTTCACTTCAGGTTAGGCCTTTTTTGTTTCCGAAGTCGGCCGTTGTCGAAAGCGACCAATTCCTCGGATAATCACGAAGAACAGCAGACCGATAGCGGTCCATTGAACGACAAGACCGAGCCAAAGTCCGACTTCACTCGGAGCGTGCGCATTACCAGAGACGAGGATTGCTGCCGAAATAGGCACCCATAAGAGAAATGTCTCAACGACCTTTGGAATCGGTTTGGGCGGTAGACTCAAATCGCGATCGGAGTCATCGATCGACTGCATCGCAAACCAGCCGACCGCCCATGCGATCAAAATACAAATGGTGAGTTGCGCGGCAGCCTTCATTTTTGCCTAACAGTGTTATTGGGACCAACTGAGTTTGTCTTTGCGCGGCATGGTGGAAGGGGTTCGACAGGGCCCGGCATTTGGAATGTCCCTCCGCAAGCTGTTGGACAACAAAATCCCGTTCGTTCGGATACTCAATTTTGAATAGTCGGAGCGCTTTCTTTTCGGACCGGCGAAAGCCAAACCCGTCGCATGACTCCGTTTGACGGAAAAGATGTCACGCCTGTCTCCTTCGCCGACTGGAATACGGCACCCGATACCGCACTGCTCCCCGAAGCTTCCTCACCAGCCACGCGTGTTCGTGGGTAACATCCGCCGGTGTGGCGCCCGTGACCGTTTCCCGGCTTAGCCGGAACAATTCAAGCGCGAATAGCCCGCATGAACTCGAGAGCCGCGATGGCCGACATCATGGCCGAGGACGAAGGCACATTGAATGGCACCCAGACGGTGAGAAATGCGGGCTACCATTGTCGCCCCGCCATCTTCAGCTCCAACGGCGTCCACGCGTTCCGCCGGACGACAACGCGGTAACGAAGATCGAATTCGCCGTGCGGTGGAATCGCGCGCGGCTTGCGGGCGAGGATCGCGGCGCACGCGAAACGCATCTGCGCTGACTTGATGAGATACCACGCCGCGTTTTCGCCGTCGTTGGCGGGGTCGCTCAGGATGGCAACCGACCCCGCTTCCCTTCCGTCCGCCGTGAAATTGCAGGCAACCGCCGGCGCCTCGGGCCGCGCGCGATCGCTCACAAACCGCTCGATGGCCGACTCGGTGGAAACGAATCCAATCGTCACCGGCGCCGCCGCCATCCGGATGCTCAGCCCCGCATAGCCGCCGTTGACTGCACCCTTCGGTTCGCCGGGCATGGGCGTGCGATCGAGCAGGGCACCCTCGCTGCCGGCAGTGAAGTGGGCCCGCCAGTCGATGGTGTACGCGCCATTGGCGGACGGCGCGGAAACCGACAGCTCGCGTCTCTCCGTCAGCTCCACCCGACCGGAGGGATGGCGGTATGTGACATCCAGCCGGATCTGCGCGCTACCGTCGGGCTTGGTTTCAATTCGGGGCGGCGACCAGCGCGTCGCGCCTGCAGCCAGACCCGACTGCCGGCTCTCCTCCCAGTAATTCACCTGGTTGATGTATTTCCACGAGAACCAGAGACCGTAGTGCCACGGATGATCCTGGGGTTTGAAATGAGTGAGCGACGGACCGCCGGTCGTCAGCGGGTGAAAGAACGGCTTGCCCTTGGCCGGGTCGAACGAGAAACGCCACAGGTCCTGACCGTCGTGGCGCCAGGCGAGCTCTGTTTCGCTGCGCACCCATTCCGCCCGCGCGGCCGGAACGAGCGATAGGATGAGTCCAAGGAGCGGGCTGACGCCGCCGCGGCGAATAAACGCGTTCACACGGTTATTCCCAAAAATATTGGCTGAAACCACCAGACATTTAACAGGAGGTCGGCGAGACGTTTCGCGTTTCGGGTTTCGGGTTTCAAGATCCGCTCTCGTCACTGGTCACTCGTCACATGTCACTCGCCCCGCATTCACGCGTTCTCGCGCCGCCCCTCCGCCCCTCCGTCCCTCCGTCCCTCCGCCCCTCCGCCCCTCTGAGTCCCGGACCCTCCGACTGCACCGACGATCGACCACCAATTCACCGACCACCGCCGTCCGTCGTCGGGTGCGTTTTACTGGGCCGGCAAATCCACGATTACGCCCGGCGGTTACGCCCCCAGGGCTGACCTCAAGCCGTCAGAAACGAACAAATGTATTCACAAATCCCCTCCTTCACCGCGATGGTGAAGCCGCTCCTGCCCGGCACGTCGAAATGAGTGCCGGCACCGTAGTCGCGCGCCTCGCGACCGCCATCGAGGGTCACGCGGCAGGAACCGGCGACAATCTCCATGCGTTCGGACGCGCCGGTGTTGAAGTGGTACGAACCCGGCCGGATCAACCCGAGCGTTTTCTTGGCTCCGTCATTGAACAGAACCGTGTGGCTCACGACGTTGCCGTCGAAATAGATGTTGGCCTTGGTATCGACCGTGACGCCGGCAAATTGGGCGGGAAGCGTGGACATGATGCGGCGTGATGCCGTGGCGGCCGCCGCCATGCAAGCGTGAGTTTGCCGCGCTCACGCGGGTTGAGTTGCGAAATCCCCGGCGTCGCGCTTGCGTTCACCAAACTTCGACGCATGCGCCGGCCATCGTGAACGCCTCCTGGTTCGTGAATATTTCTCTGCGTTATCCGCGCGCGCGGTTCAACGTGCTGATGCTGGCAATGTCGCTCGCATCCGCCGTCGCCGCATTTGCGGCCGAGCCGGCGTTCAGCGGACCGGTCGAATGCGGCCGGATGGCGGCGCCGCCGAAGCAGGAGACCAGCGGGCTCGCGGCGTCGCGCCGGGCCGCGGGGCTGCTTTGGACGCACGATGACAGTGGCGGCCAGCCGGTGCTCTATGCGATCGGCGAGGACGGCCGGAAACGCGGCTCGCTGCGCGTGCTCGGCACAAAGAACGCAGACTGGGAGGATCTCGCGGCGTGCGAGTTCGATGGCAAACGCTGGCTCGTGGTCGGCGATGTTGGGGACAATGACGGACAACGGCCCTATGTGCGCGTTCATATCGTGGAGGAACCCAAGCCGGAGCACCTGATACCCCAGGGGGATCTCAGCGCAACGCCGGCGTTTACTTTGCAGATTGCCTATCCGGATGGCGCGCGTGACTGCGAGAGCATCGCGGTCGACCCGGGCGAGCGCACACTCTATCTGCTCACCAAGCGCGACCCGGTTCCCCGGCTGTATCGAGTGCCACTCGTCCCGGTGTCGGGCGACCGGTTGGTCCTGGCCGAACTGGTGGGCACGGTGCCGCACATCCTCCAACCCAGCGGTGCCGAGCGAAAGCTGAAGGGGCACCTCGGCCGGAGGCGCGCGGAGGTCTGCGCGATGGATTTCGCCGCCGACGGGTCGGGCGCGGTGGTGCTGACGTATGGTTCGGTATTGTATTTTCCACGACGCGCCGGCGAGTCATGGGCTGACGCGTTGCAGCGCCAGCCGGTCGTGCTCGGCGCCCATGATCTGCCTCAAGCGGAGGCGGCCTGCTTCTCCCCCGACTCCCGCCGCATCTACGTCGCCTCCGAATCGAGCCCCAAGCTGATCCGCTACGATCGCCGCTGAAGCGGCCGCGCTGCGCTCCGCCGCAGAACGACCAGGGGCCTGCTTGCCGATTCGATGAAGCAGGTGTTTCACGCAATCGGCCACCCGCGTCGCGTTCTCGCTCTGATTGTTGCCGTTCAGCTGACGCAGGTGCGTCACACAAACGGCAAGCGACCCGCCTCGGCCCACTCGCACCGCGAGGCTCCGCGTGCTGCTCCTACGACCATAATTGGCAGGCTGCTCAGCGCGGAGCACGGCCGACGCTGGCAGCCTGGCGCCCAACGCGACATCGAACGTCCACGGAAAACAGCGCGCGGACGCGATAGATCATGCGGCTTGCAGCGATTCCGGCGGGTGTTTGGCTCGCGGGCGCATGAGCGCGCCTGCCCCGACCCCGCCGCACCCGAGCGGTGACGTTGTCATCCGCACCATCGCCATGCCGGCGGATGCGAACGCCAATGGTGACATCTTCGGCGGATGGCTCATTTCGCAGATGGATCTCGGCGGCGCCATCCTCGCGCGCGGCACCGCTCACGGCCGCGTCACCACCGCGGCCGTCGACGGCATGTCGTTCATCCGGCCAGTGAACGTCGGCGATGTCGTCACCTGCTACGCGAAACTTCTCGGCGTCGGCCGGACTTCAATGAAGGTGCGCGTCGAGGCGTGGGTGCAGCGCTATGCCGACTCGGCGCAGTTGCACGTGACCGAGGGCACGTTCGTTTACGTCGCCATCGACACCCACGGGAAACCCCAGCCGGTGAATCGCTGAGGCTCGCTGGCACACCCACTTCTCCAACTCCCCGCCCCTGCTTCGAACTCCCCATGAAAATACTCCACCGCCTTCTCCCTGTCTTCGCCCTCTTCGCGCTCACGACCCAGGCCGCTCCCGCGCGCAAAGCGGCCGGCCCCGGCCAGGAAAAACTCATCGCCGCCGTGCGCGCGGCGGACGACGAACGCGTCGCCGCCACGATCGCGGCTGATCGCTCCCGGCTCGAGGCGATTTACTCCGACGATCTCAACTACGCCCATTCCAGCGGCAAGGTGGACACCAAGTCGTCGCAAATCCAGGGGATCACCGCGGGCGGGAACCGGTACGAGAAGTTCGAATACAAGGAGCGTACGTTCGTGCCGGCCGGTCCCGGCGTGGTCCTGATGCGCGGCCGGATGCTCATGCACCTGGCGAGCAAGGCCGGCGGGAAGCAGAACGCGTTGGACCTGAATTTTCTCGCTGTCTGGCGCGAGGAGGGCGGCAAGTGGCGGTTTCTCGCCTGGCAGTCCTGCAAGAATCCCGAGCCCGGCGCCAAGAAGTAGCCGAGGCGGCGCCCGCGCGACCGGCATAGCATTCAGCCCGGCCCGTCCGCGCAGCGGACGCCAAGCGAGGCGCCACTCAGGAAAAGCAAACGCTGTTTCCGGTAGGATGGTCCGAGGGCGGCGCCTCGCTAGCCGATCTTTTCGCGCAGTTCCCTGTAGCGCGTCCGGCCGACCGGTAGTCGCAGCCCGTTGCGCAACTCCGCCTCGTACTGGCTGCCCTCGTGCGCGTGCAATGCCTTCACCGCGCTGAGCCGCACGACGTAGCTCTTGTGGATCCGCTCGAACCCGGACGGCAGCAGCGCGTGCAGTTTCTCGAGCGTCTTGTCGTGCAACTCGCGCCGGCCATCGTCCAGCACCAGCTCGGCGTAAGCGCCGGCGCCTTCCACATACAGCACGCGGTCGATCGGCACGAGTTCGACGCGCCCGGCCTTCCTCACGGCGAGGAATTTCGCCGCGCCCGCCGCCCGACCTTCGCGCTCCGTGATGCGCGCCAGCGCGGAGGCCAGCCGCTCGCGCGAGAATGGCTTCGGGACGAAATCGATCACCCCGAATTCAAACGCCCTCAGCGCCTGCTCCGTGTTCGCCGAAACGATGATGGTGTGGAACGAGCCGGCCGTCCCCGGCGCCGTGGCGAGCCGGTGAATGGGATAGCTGGATACCGGTGCTGGACATGAACCCGCCCTGGGAGCGCGGGCGTCCCGCCCGCCGTTTTTCGGGTGCCTCGTCGCCGACTCGACGTGGTAGCCGGCTTCTGATGGACGAACTGGTCCTCGCTGCAATCTGCGGCTGGAAGCCGCAGCCACTGCGAGCGGACTGGCAGGGCACCTTCGGTCTCGCTCACGCCGTCGAACAATGCGCCGCCTGAACCGAACTCGAATCGGCCACTTGGCGCGCGGGAGACACGCGCCCAAGCAAGTCCCGCCAAAAAATCCGGATTGGTATTTGGCGGCCGATCCTTCGAGATGGTGGGACCCCCATGCGCGACTCGCCCCACTCCCACGTTTCCAAATCGATTTTTCCCCTCGTCCTGCTGGCGCTCGCGTTTGTTTCCGCGGCACACGCGGCGGGCCAGCCGAACATTCTTTTCCTCTTCGCCGACGATCAGCGGTTCGACACCCTGGGCTGCGCGGGCCATCCGATCGTGCAGACCCCCACGATCGACCGGCTGGCGGCCAACGGCGTGCGGTTCCGCAACGCGTTCGTCACGACCTCCGTGTGCTGGGTGAGCCGTGCCGTGGTCCTCACCGGCCAGTGGGCGCGGACGCATGTGCAGCGCGATGCCGTGCCCAGGGTCCAGCCGCAGGCGCTCAGCACGATTTTTCCACTCCCGCTGCGGGCGGCCGGGTACCGCACGGGTTATTTCGGCAAATGGCATCTCCAGGCGCCGCCGGGTTTCTCGCCCGCCCCGCAGTTCGATCAGTTCGAGGCGATCACGCGGAATCCGTATTTCAAGACGCTGCCGGATGGAACGAAACGCCACGAGACCGACCTGATCTGCGACCGCGGAATCGAATTCATCAAGTCGCAGCCGAAGAATCAGCCCTTCTGCCTGAACCTTTGGTTCAACGCCGCGCACGCCGAGGACGGCGACAAGCGGCCCGGCTTCCATCACGCCTGGCCGCCGTCGGCCGACGGGATGTACGAGGACATCACGATCCCGCCGCCGCGACTCGGCGCCGCCGAAATCTACGAGCGTCAGCCGGATTTCCTGAAAAGTTCGATCAACCGCGAGCGGTTCTTCTGGGGCTACGACACGCCGGAAAAATACCAGACGAACCTGCGCGCTTATTTTCGCCAGATCAGCGGCATCGATCGCGCCGTCGCGCGAGTACTCGCCGCGCTCGAGGAGGCCGGCCTGGCGGACAACACCATCGTCGTCTACAGCGCGGACAACGGTTACTATCTCGGCGACCGCGGTTTTCAGGGCAAGTGGTCGCATTACGAGGAATCACTGCGCGTCCCGCTCGTGGTCTATGATCCGCGGTTACCGAAGGAGCGGCGCGGTCGCGTGATCGACAGCATGGCGCTCAACGTGGATTTGCCGGCGACGTTTCTCGAGTGGGCCGGAGCCGAAAAACCCGCGGCGTACGAGGGCCGCAGCCTCGCGCCACTCGTCGCGGGCGAGAAGGCACCGAACTGGCGCACGCATTTTTTCTGCGAACATGTCGATCTCGCACCGACGCTCTCGTGGGAGGGCGTGCGCGGTGAGCGGCATGTTTATGCGCGCTACTTCGATCAGCAGCCGCCGTTCGAATTCCTGTACGATTTGCAGCGCGATCCGGACGAGCTGGAAAACCTCGCCGGCGATTCACGTCATGCCGGCGTGCTCAAACGGATGCGCGCGGTGTGCGACACGGAGATGAATGCGCGCGGTGGAGCGTTGCTGCCGATGGGCGAACGCGGCGCGAAAAAATCCGGTGGCGCCAGGAAAGCGAAGAAGGCCCGGTGAAACCGCGAATGGTCACGAATGACCAACCGCGAATGAACGCCAAGATTCGTCTAACCGCGAATGGACGCGAATGAACGCGAAGATATTTAAACCGCGAATGAACGCGAATGGACGCGAATTGGCGGAGCTCGTAGCAGCCGAGGTAACGAGGCTGGATTTTCGGTTCGTGACGCCTGGCCGCGGATTGAGCACATGTTCTGCCTGCGGCCGCGGCGGTGGCAGCCGCGGCTCCATTTACCGGCAGGTGAGCCGAGCTATCCAGCCTCGTTACCTCGGCTGCTACGAATTCGCGCCACTTCGGGTGGATCCGGTGTGAGCCTCAGAATCACGTCATTCGTTTTAGGGTAAGCGCATATTTCGTGCATCGCCGGTTGCCGGCGGCGGCAGAACTGTTCACGCTCGCCGTTCATTTCACCTCCCATGCATCTCCGCGTCCTATCCGTTGCCCTGCTTCTCGCCTCAATCCCGGGCGTTCGCGCCGCCGCTCCCGCCCGGCTCAACTTCCTTTGGCTGATCGCGGAGGACAGTGGGCCGTCCGCCTACAGTTGTTATAGCGAGCAGCCCGCGGCCTCGACTCCCAACATCGATCGGCTCGCGAAGGAGGGGGTTCGTTACAATCACTTCCATACCACCGCACCGGTCTGCTCGCCCTCGCGTTCGGCGTTCAACACCGGGATGTACCAGACCACGATCGGCGCTCATCAACACCGCACACCCGACAAGCAGCCGCTGCCCGCCGGCGTACGCACGCTCGGCGAATGGTTTCAGGACGCGGGGTACTACTCGGCGAACATCCGGCAGTTTCCCGCCGCGATGGGAATCCAAGGCTCGGGCAAGACCGACTGGAATTTCATCCCGGCGACGAGGACCTCGTTCCAGGGCGACAGCTGGAGCGAGTTGAAGGCGCACCAGCCGTTTTACGCGCAGGTGAATTTTCAGGAGACGCACCGCGCCTTCCGCGGCGATGGGGCGACGGACCCGAAGAGCGTCAAGTTGCCGCCGTATTATCCCGATCACCCCGTGATTCGAAAGGACTATGCCGACTACCTGGATTCGGCCAAGCGGCTCGATGGCAAGGTGGGCAAAATCATCGCGCAGCTCGAACGCGAAGGGATGGCGGACAACACCGTCGTGATTTTCATGGGCGACAACGGCGAGGCGCACATCCGCGGCAAACAATTCTGCTACGAGGAGGGCATGCGCGTGCCGATGATTGTGCGCTGGCCGAAGGCCGTGCCCGCACCCGCGCACTATCGCGCCGGCTCGGCGGATGATCGATTGCTCGAGTCGATCGATGTGCCGGCCACGCTGCTGAGTCTCGCGGGCGTACCCGTCCCCGCGGCGATGCAGGGCAAGCCGTTTCTCGGTCGCGAGGTTGGTGCACCGAAGCAGTACGCGTTCGGCGCGCGCGACCGCTGCGACGAGACGGCAATGCGGATCCGTACCGTGCGCGACGCGCGTTACCGCTACATCCGGACGTTCACGCCCGAGGTGCCGTTCTTCGCGCCGAACAACTACAAGAAACAGCAGTATCCGGCCTGGACGCTCATTCCCGAGTTGAACAAGGAGGGCAAACTCACCCCGGCGCAGGCTTTTCTCTGCCAGCCGCGGCAGCCGGAAGAGCAGCTCTACGACATGGTGGCCGACCCGCACGAAATCAAGAATCTCACCGACTCGACGAATCCCGAGCACGTCGCGGCCTTGAAGCGGCTGCGGAAGGAAATCGACGATTGGGTGATCCGGACGGATGACAAGGGACGCTTTCCGGAAAAGATGTCGCCCGCCGAAGCCGATGCCGCGGTTCGCAAGGGCCAGGAGAAGGGGAAAAAGAAGAAGAAGGACTGACGGAACCGAAACGTTTCCATTCCCGCCTGCGTCGCATGGGGAGAGTTGCGGGCCAGAGGCCCGCGCCCCCGGATCGGTCCGCCGGGTGGCTTGCATCGCGTTCGCGTGATCGTCATTAGGTCTCTCGTCGGCCGAAACGCCGGCGGCTCCTGAACATTTTTGCCGGACCGCGCCGCGAGGTGTTTCCGAACCGGCTGAACTTCGATTCCTCCCCTTATGAACAACACCCCGAGCACTGCTCCCGCCGCGCTTTCGCGGCGGAATTTTCTCGCCCAGGCCGGCATCGGCCTCGCCGCCGTTTCCACTCTCAGCCGCGCTGTCGCCCAGGGCAGCGCCGCCAATTCGAAAATCCGGCTGGGCCTGGTCGGATGCGGTAGTCGCGGAAAATGGATCCTGGACTTGTTCGCCGCGCAGGGCGGCTACGAAATTGTCAGCGTCGCCGACTATTTCGCCGGGCAACTCGCTCCGGCCGCCGCGAAGCACAACCTCGGCCCGAAACAGACGTTCACCGGGCTCAAGTGCGCCGAAAAGATGATCGCCCACGGCGGCCTCGATGCGATCGCAATCATCAGTCCGCCCTACTTCCATCCCGAGCAGGCACGCGCCGCCGTCAACGCCGGACTGAACGTGTATCTGGCAAAACCCGCGGCGGTCGACGCGCCGGGCTGCGCGTCGATCGCGGAAACCGGCGCGTTGGCGCGGAAAAAGGGGCTCGTGTTCCTGGTCGATTTCCAGACGCGCAACAACGAATTCTACGTCGAGGCGATCAAGCGGCTGCATTCCGGCGCGCTGGGTGACATGTGTTATGGCGAGGCGTCGTATCAGGCCAACCGGCTCGCGATCAAGGCACCGCCCGGCCCACCCGAGGCCAGGCTGCACAACTGGGTCTTCGATCAGGTTCTGTCCGGCGACATCATCGTGGAGCAGAACATCCACGCGCTCGACGTGATGAGCTGGTTGATGAAGGACACGCCGCCGCTGCGCTGCACGGGCACGGGCGGACGGCGCGTGCGGATCGATGTTGGCGACGCGTGGGATCACTACGCGCTGGTCTACGAGTACGCGAACAACGTCGGCGTCACCTTCAGCTCGCGGCAGTTCGACGCCCACGGTGAGCCGGGCGGAATCGTGAACCGGATGTTTGGCACCAAGGGCGTGTTCAACAGCAAATACGGTGGCGACGTGATGATCCGCGGCGGCAAGGAAACGTTCTATCGCGGTGGCTCGACCAAGGCGATTTACAAGGAGGGCGCCGAGTCGAACATCCGCTGGTTCCACGAACTCGTGATGAAGAAGGACGCGGCGAACGTCACCCTCGAGCCGAGCGTCACGAGCAATCTCGTCGCCATCATGGGCCGGACGGCCGCGCAGGAACACCGGATGGTCACATGGAAGGATCTGGTCGGCTCGAAGAAAAAACTGCACGCGGATCTTTCGGGACTGGAGACGTGAGCGCTGCCTCACTACGCGGTTGTTCGAGCTCTTTCTCTTTCCTCGTTCTCTTCATCCCTGGTCGCCTACGGCGCCGCCAAAGGCGGGTAAACTTTCTCCCCGCATTCGATGCGGCCACCCCCCATCGCAATGAATCTCTCCCGCCGAAGTTTTGTTCAACGCACACTCGGGCTCGGCGTCGCGACCGCCCTTGTCCGCCCGTCGTTCGCCGCAAAGCCAGCCGCAGCGAACTCCACCGCGACGGGCTTTAAGATCTTCGCGTGCGACTGGACGATTCAGAAATCGTGCAATCCCGAGGCGTTCGAACTGGCGGCGCGAATCGGGCTCGATGGCGTGCAGGTGGATTTCGGGCGCGTGAAGGAAAGCAGCGCGGTGCTGCCGCTGTTTGACCAGGCGTTGCAGGAAAAAATCCTGGCCGCCTCCCGGCAGCACGGCGTGGCGATCTCGTCCCTCGCGCTCGGCGTGCTGAACAACATCCCATATAAGAGCGAGGCCGCGACCGAGCAGTGGGTGCTGGACAGTGTCGGCGTGATGAAGCGGATGGGCACGCGCGTCTGCCTGCTGGCGTTTTTCTCCAAGGGCGACCTCGTGGACGACCCCGCCGGCACCGCGGAAGTCATCCGCCGGTTGAAAAAGCTGGCGCCGCGCGCCGAGGCCGCGGGAATCGTTTATGGATTAGAGTCGTGGCTCAAGGTCCCCGAGCTCGAACGAATCCTCGATGCGGTGAAGTCGCCGGCGCTGCAGGTGTACTACGATGTCGGCAACATGCAGAAGGTCGGCGAGGACGTCGGCGCCGCGATCCGCCGGCTTGGCCGCGAACGGATTTGCGAGATTCACCTGAAGGACTACGACGATCTCTACGGCAAGGGCTCGATGAATTTCCCGGCGGTGCGCAGCGCGCTCGACGCGATCGGGTACCGCGGCTGGCTGGGAATCGAGGGCACGAAGCTGCCGCTCGGACCCGAAAAGAGCGTCCGGTACGACCTCGATTACCTCCGGCCGATTTTCCCGAAGACGATCTGAGTTGGAAGACCATGTGCGAAATGCAGAGCGATTTTCATGGGGCGTGCATGCGGTTGCCTGATGGATCAATTGAACGCCTCATGACGCGGAGACCATTCAGCAAGAATTTCCGCGATACCAACATTAACGCTGCCATCGTACCCACCTGATGCGGCGAAGCGGCGGCGCACCACCAGTAACGTCACGAACTCACCAAGACGAGTAGCGTCCGCTCGGCTAATTCAAGAGCGACTTCCTTTTGCTTCGCCTTTGTTTCTTTGGGATCATTCTGGATTACCGGCCAACCTACTACGTCCCGATGGCGAGGATGTGCGTTGTCCGAACGATTCCATCGAGCCAGCCTGAGACTTACGGAAGGTTCGGCCAGCACGCGGTGCTTGAATTGACCCCAACCAAGTAGGGGCTTGGCCTCGGTAAGGCGATCTGCGAATTCTTTTTGCCCCAAGTCTCGGATATTCTCAGTTTCCAGCTCGCGAATCCGAAACACCGACATCTCTTTGTGAGGATGCGGGACGAATGCCTCGGGCTTCAATTTTTTCGTTACTGCACTGTATTTTCTGGGGTGAACAAAGTAACGTGCTAATAATTCGTCAGCATCGACGGACGATGTGGGGTCGAATGCCGGCAGAGCGCCTAAAGCTCCTTTGACTTCTAACGATGGTTTACCGCCGAACCAAGCGCCCAACCTGCGCAGCAATGCCAGAAGGAATTTCATCAATAAACATGTCTGTCCCATGGCCGCGCTCAGACCCATTGAGCCAAGCGTAACTGAGGCGCTCATCCGGGCCGAAACTAATGGACAAGCGTCGGCGAGTGCCACCATGCCATTCTACGGCAACTTCACCGTCCGGATCCGCACTGATCTCGGGCTTTGACCAATTGCGCGGCATCAATGATAGAAAGCGCCGGGCATTGACATAGGCTTCGTTCTTAACTGGCAATGCATCCTCACCGTCCCAGCCGTGCTTTGCCGCTATGACGTAGAAACCATCCAAATCAGCCAATGCCGATATGCGAGCGCCACTCAGCGTGGCACTCTGCAATTCACTGCGAATGGCGGCTTGAAGTACCTGCTGCACCAAATCGGCTTCTCGGCTGTTGCCAGCGCTATATGTGCAGTAGATTCCGTAAGGTGTGTGGCGAGTCAGGGTCATGCGAATAAGGACAGGGACTCCTCGGTCAGGGCACCGAAGAATAGACGGTTTTTCCATGCACGCAATTCGGCGAACTTGGAAAGCAGCTCATCTGCGTCTAACGGTAGGGGACCAGCATCAAACACGTCAATGTCGAGGATGATAGGCAGCTTGTCTCCGAGGAGTTCATCCTCAGTCACGTGAGTGACAATTGCGTCCAATTTCTCGACCGACCGCTTGAGCATAAACCGTGTCATCCAATGCGCGGTAACCGCGCCGTCGCTTTTCGGGAACGAGGGTGGATAGGTGAAAAATCGCTCAGGGTTAGAAGCAACTGCCGCCGCAGGCAGCAACAGTCGGTTAATATTTCGAACCGCGATACGTGTTACTTCCTCGGGCTGGAACTCTGCGATATAAGCGCGGACAATCTCTGAAGCATGTGGAAAAATCTCGTCCCAAGAAGTGTAAGGATGCAGCCGGCTGAACGTGAACCCGTTTCGCCGAAGTTGAACGATTACCCGTCCGTCACCTGAGAAACAGCGCAATCCAATCGGCCCAGAGTCTTCAATCGTTTGTGACGGCGGCTTGCCCACCGCCTGCACGACATGGAGAGCAAGAGTGTGCATTTGCTCGATCTTTGCGGCGACCGCGAAACGCCCCGCCAATGTCTTCATTGCGTCAAGGGGCCATGGCCGACTTCCCTTGACTTGAATGTCAATGATTCCCTCCACAATGGGAGCCGAACTCAAATGGCGTGGCAAAGACATGCGCTATTCCAAGCGTTCGTGAAACAAGGAACGTCAGCAACCCTCATTCGGCATTTTCCGCAGGTTTGAATCCCCTGGGAACAATGGAAGCCGATGCGCATTGTCGAAAAACTGTGGGATTGGAAGACAAAGGGCAAGGCAGGCACTCGATGGTTAGCGAGTGAAACTCATCATTTCGATCCACTGGCGTCCATCGCCACAGGGAACGAATTAGATTTATTCTTGCGGCGGTTGAGCATGAAGTGGCCAAAACGGCTTTAATCCAGGGTTTGCGCACCAGACGCCCTACAAAACGCGCGCACTGCCCTCAAACCGCGTCCGGCAGCAGCATCCGCAGATTGTGCAGGCAAACGCGGGTGGCTTCCTCCCCACCCTTCGAGAATCCGTATCCAGCCGGAAGATGCAGCGATTCCTCGGCGAGCTGTTGCACCCGCCAGTGGGTTTCGAGCGAGATCATGCCGCGGTAGCCGCCATTGATGATTTCGCGGAGATGCGTGCGCCAGCACACATCACCCAGCCCCACCGGCGTTGCGACGGCGTGGAGCGCGCCGGGCTTCGGCGTGACCCGCCGGGCATCCTTGGCGTGAATGTGGAATATCCGCGGCCGGATTTTCTCGAAATCCTCCGTCGCCTTCTCCGGCCCTCCCGGGACGTACAGCACGTTGCAGGGATCCCACACGAGGCCGAACTCCGGCTGCGGCAAATGACCGAACAGCGCCGCCGCCTCCGCCGCGCTGCCGACGACGCAGGAGTGTTCGTTCTCGATGCCAATCCGCACCCGGGCGTCCGCCGCGATGGACCGCAGCTTTTGCAGGTGCTCGGCGACGCGCGGGACCAGCGGAATGTTTTGTCCGACGGGACGGCGCAAAAAGGTGAAAACGCGCACGAGGTCGGAACCGAGTTCGTTCGCGACCGCCACGCTGCGCTTGAATTGATCGATGTTGGCCTGAATGGCCGCCGCATCGTCGAGGTCGCACTTGAACACCGGCGACGAGCAGCCGAACACCTTCCAGCCTTCCGCCTGCGCCGTGCGCTTGACCTCTGCGATATCCGCCGGCGTGAGATCCTTGAACGCGCGGCCGGACATGCTGCGGAGTTCGATCCCCGGCAGCTTGAATTCCTTCACCATCCGGACCACATCGGGCAAATTCTGCGAAACTTCGTCGGTGATGAACGTGAATGATTCGGGAAACTTCATGGGTGGAACGGTGGTTTGGATGTCAGGCACGAGTTGAAATGCCGATGGAGCAACGAACGATCGCCGCATTCAAGGTGATTCGCGACGGCGGCGGCAACGGAGATCATCTGTAACCGATTCCGCGTGGCAAAAGTGCTGGTCGCGATAGGTAGCGGAAAGCGTGAGCTTTTCGCCGAACGGCATTCCGAATGGCGAAACCCGCCAGAGGCGGGCAAGCGTTTACCCGCCTTCGGCGGGCTCACGCGTTCCCGCTACCCGGACCGGCGCCATCATCAGCGCCGTAAAGATCACGGGCGGGACGCCCGTGCCACGTCGGACAACCGGCTGCTGGTGTGGCACGGCCGTCCCGGCCGTGTGGGGGATTTCGAAACGGAATCCGCCGGCAAAAATCACGGGCGAGGCGCCCATGCCACTTGCCTACTTCAGCCAGCGATCGCGATTCGCGGCCACGAACGAATCGTCGACCAGCCACGGATAGTCGCGCGCCACCCGCGTGATCTCGCGCCCCTGTCCCGGCGAAAGTTGCTCGTGCCGATCGAGGCACGCCGTGGTCGCGAGCAATCCCTGACGTCGCAGCACCTCGTGAATCCCGGGCAGGCATCCCGCGAAATTGTTCGCCGAGTCGAAGATCGCGGCATTCGCATCCGTCAGCGCCGCATTCCGCGTCAGCCATGACGCATCGAGCGCGTTCGACTTCCGCGCTTGTTTGATTTCCTCGAGGAGCGCCACGGCGCGTTCCGTCCACACGCCCCACTGGCCGAGCAGCCCGCCGACGATGTGGCGCGTCCGCCCGGCAAACTCGAACGGTGTCAGCAGGTCGCCAATGATGTTGTCATCATTCCCGGTATAGAGCGCGACGTCGTCGCGGCCGGCTTCGAGCACGGCCCGGACCACGTCGATGGTGCGGTAGCGGTTGAACGGCGCGATCTTCACCGCGACGAGCGTCGGGATGTCGGCGAACTTGCGCCAGAACCGGTACGAGAAAACGCGGCCGCCCACCGCCGGCTGCAAATAGAACCCGACCAGCGGCAGCTCGCGCGCGACGGCGCGGCAGTGTTTCAACACCGCCTCCTCGGGATCACGCGCCCAGGCGCCCAGGCTCAACAAACCCGCGTGGTAGCCGAGCCCGCCGGCGATGCCGGCTTCACGCAAAGCCTGCGGCGTTCGTCCGCACAGTCCGGCGATCAGGCCGAAGGCCCGCGGCGTCGCGCCAAGCCACCCGGTCGCCGCCGCCGCCGCGAGCCGGAGCACCGGCTCATACAGCCCGATCTTCGGCTCGCGAATCGCGAACTGCGTCGAGTGCACGCCCACCGCAAGCCCACCGGCGCCGGCGTCGACATAGTAGCGGACGAGCGCGCGCTGGCGCGTTTCGTCCCAGCGGCGGCTTTTCTGGAGCGCGAGCGGGAGCGCCGGAATCAGCTGCCCGGCGAGCAAATGAGAGCGAAGGTCGAGTGGCACGGTGAGGTTGAAAGTTGGATACGTAGTTGTTCTGCGCACGAAGCCCGGCGGTATTTTAACGTAATACGCTAAGACGGGTCATGGGGGCGAACGCTTGGCAGAGCTAGAACTTGCCACTGCGCTTCTCGAAACCAGTGGGCTTGCCCCATGATTCGCCACCGGCGCGAACCCATTCGGCCGTCCAGATCAGCACATCGTCGAGCGCGGTGGGCGGCACGCCGAACCGTTGGTGGATGCGGCTCGCGTTGTTCAACCACGCGGTTTCCGCCTCCTGACCGACGATTTTCACCGGCCGCTCCAGCAATTCGCCGAAACGATGCGCGAGCGTGCGCACGGAAAGCACGTGCGGGCCGGTGAGGTTCACCGGCACGGGCGGCGAGCCGGCAAGCTCGAGCGCGCGAATGGTGTAATCGACCGCATCGCGCTGCCAGATGACATTCACGTAGCCCATCGATACGTCGACCGGCTCGCCGCGAAAAACCTTGCCCGCGATGTCGACCAGCACGCCGTAGCGGAACTCGACCGAGTAGTTCAGCCGGATCAGCGCCACGGCGGTGCCGTGCTCGCGGGAAACGGCCGCGAAGGCATGCTCGCGCGCGAGGCACGACGCGGCGTATTCGCCCGGCGGTTCGGGCGTCATCGCCTCCGTCGCGCCGCCGGTATCAGGCCGGACGAAGGGATACACGCAACCGGTCGAGAACGCCACGATCCGGGAGCGCCGGAACCGGTCGGCCACGATGCCCGGCATCTCGACGTTGAACTTGTGGAGCAGATCGGGCGCGGACGCGGTGCCGAATTTCACGCCGGCGAGGAAGAAGATCGTCGGCGCATCCGGCAGCGCGGTGACCGCGGCGCGATCCGAAAGATCACACGCGTGGGTCTTGATTCCATGCTGCCCGAATTCGTCCTGGTCGCGCAGCGTGCTGAAACGGGAAACCGCGAGGACCGAGTCGACATCGCGGCCGGCCGCCTTGAGTCCGCGCCGGATCATCAGGGTGAGATGCAGCCCCATTTTCCCGCCGGCGCCGAGCACGAGAATCCGGCCGGCGGTGCGCGCCAGCACATCGATGACGGCGGCCGAGGGTTCGCTCAGAAATTCGTCCACCTTGTCGGGCGGACAGGGCAGCCCGCGACGTGGGGCAGTCGTCTTGGAGGTCGGCATGATTTGATGTAACCGAGTGGTTACGTTGGCGCGAAATGCAGGGCAAGTCCCAAGTTTTGGCTGTCCGCCCTGGGAGCGCGGGCGTCCCGCCCGCATCGATTGATTGCGAATCGGAGCGCCGCTCCGGAAAAAAAGACCCGATCCGAGCGTCGTCACCTCCGCTGCTACGGAGCGATTGTCTGTTTCCTCTGTGTGCTGCATTTGCGGGCGGGACGCCCGCGCTCCCAGGACAATCCCAGCGTCGTCACCTCCGCTGCTACGCGCGCACGCCGGCCCGTCAGCGTTTCGGCAACGCGGCTTTCCAGCCGGCTTTCAACAACGCGGCCATTTCGGTCCGCGTTTTCGCGTGCGCGGGATCCTCGGCGAGGTTCACGATTTCCCAGGGATCTTTTTCGAGATCGTACAGCGCGGCGGGCACGGGCCCGTCCTTGAATTCCAGATAGCTGTACCGCTGGTTGCGGACCATCTGCTCCGCCGGGGTCTGCACCTGAAACACCGCAGTTTTCCACGGGCGGTCGGGATTCGCGAGCAGCGGCGCGAAGCTGATGCCCTCGAGATTTGGCGCCACGTTGAAACCGAGCAATTCGCCGAGCGTGGGCACGAAATCGACAAACTCGACGAACTCGCGGCAAACCCTGCCGTTGCCGGCCGCGCCCGGGACGCGCACCCACAACGGCGCGCGACGGGTCGCCTCCAGCATCGAATACTTCGACCAGAAGCCGTGGTCACCGAGGTGGAAGCCGTGGTCGCCCATGACAAACACAATGGTGTTGTCCGTGAGCCCCTGCTGATCCAGCGCGGCGAGCACGCGCCCGACGTTGTCGTCAACGAAACTCACACAGGCGTAATAGGCGGCGATGGCCTCGCGCGCCTGCTGCGGCGTCGGCTGGCCCGTCATGAAAATGTCCGGATTGCCGCCCGTCATGCGTTTGGGATACGGGCAGCCCTTCAGGCTGGAAGGCGGCGCCGGCGGCGCGGGGATTTTCGCCGGGTCATACATGTCGATGTATTTCTTCGGCGCGATCAGCGGCGTGTGCGGGCGCGATTGATGGACGGAAAGGAAGAATTGCTGCTTCGACTTCGCGAAATCTCCGAGCAGCGCCACCGCGGTCTGCGCGATCCGGTAATCGCCTTCCGCCTCGGGTGCCTTCCCGGAGTCGCCATAACGGTCCGACTGCTTCCGGCGCCACGCCTGATATTCGGGACTCTTCTTGTTCTTCGCCGGTGGAGCCCGTTCGGCCCGGGGTTCGGACGGAAACTTCAGGATCGGCGGCGGCCCGCTCCAGCCCGGCGGCGGCTGGTAGTGCTCGATCCGATCAAACGCCATCAACTGCTGCCGCGCATAGTCAGTGGTGTGGAAAAATTTCCCGATCACCGCCGTATGCAGTCCTTTTTTCTTAAGATGTTCGGGCAGCGTCACCGTGCCCGGAGGCAGTCGCTCGCTCATCACCTGTCCATTGTTCCAAACGCCCGAGGTGAGCGGTCGCAGCCCGCTGAGGAACGAACTGCGCGAAGGATTGCAGGCGATCGCCTGCACGTAGGCACGGTCAAAACGCACCGCCGACTGGGCGAATCGATCCATGTTCGGGGTCTGGCAGATCGTGTTGCCGTAAGAACCCCACACTCCCGCGTAGCAGTCCTCGATGATGATGAAGAGGACGTTCATTTTTGACGTGTCGGGCAGCGGGCTGCGTGCAGCCGCGGCGCTCGCGGCGGGCGCGAACAGCGTCGCGCCGATCTGCAGTGCGGCGAGAAACAGAGCGAAACGAATTTCGGTTTTCATGGATGACGTTCTCCCAAGGCGGCCGATCGGATTTCGTAGCAGCCGAGGTGCGAGGCTGGATTGTCCATCGACCGATCGCCAGCCTCCATCGCTCAATACCCGGCCGCCTGCCCGTCCTTCCGGCCTTCGCTGGCGCCGATGTAAACGCGATTCACCTTGTCCCAGCGAATCGCCTGGTAGCCGCCAAATCCGCCCGTCGGCATGCCGGCGCGAATCACGTGGCCCCGCTGCAACAACGCGCGCACGGTTTCATACGGCACGCCACGTTCCAGCTCCACCTGGCCGCCGGTCGTCATCGTCTCACCCGTCGGCTCCGACGAACCTTCGTGTCTCCAGCGTGCCGCATCGCCGGCCTCCTGCACGTTCATGCCAAAATCGATCTGGTTCACGAGCACCTGCACGTGGCCCTGCGGCTGCATCGCGCCGCCCATGACGCCGAACGCCATCCACGGCTCGCCGTCCTTCATCACGAATCCGGGAATGATGGTGTGAAACGGCCGTTTGCCGGGCGCGTACACATTCGCGTGACCCGGCTCGAGCGCGAACAACTCGCCGCGATTCTGGAAACCGAAACCGAGACCGGGCGTCGCGGCGCCGGAGCCGAGCAGGTAGAAATTGCTCTGGATTAGCGAAACCATGTTTCCCTCCGCATCCGCCGTGCAGAGGTAAATCGTGTCGCCGTCATTCATCGCGGGGTGGCCCGCATCGTACGTTTTCGCCGCCCGCGACATGTCGATCAGCTTCCGCCGCTCCGCCGCGTAGCTCTTCGAGAGCAGCCCCGCGACGGGGATCTTGGCGAAAGCCGGATCGGCGTAGAACTTCGCGCGATCCTCGAACGCGACCTTCTTCGCCTCGATCATCGCGTGCACGGCGTCGGCCGAGTTGAAGCCCATCCGCGCGAGATCGAAGCCCTCGAGCAGGTTGAGCATCTGGAGCGCGGCCATTCCCTGCGTGTTCGGAATCAGCTCGTACACCTCATAGCCGCGGTAGTTCACCGAGACCGGGTCGACCCACGTCGAGGTGTGTTTTTCAAAATCGATCTTCCGCAGCCACCCGCGGTTCGCGCGGAAGTACGCGTCCATCGCGTCCGCGAGTTCGCCGCGATAGAATGCATCGCGCCCCTTTTCCGCCAGCAGCCGGTAGGTGCGCGCGAGTCCCGGGTTTTTGAATACCTCGCCTTTCAGCGGCGCGCGTCCGCCCGGCGCGTAGGTGTCCAGAAACCCGCCGGGCACCGGCGCGGTGCGGTAGCGGCGAACCTCGAGGTTCCACAGATACGCGATGAACTCCGTGACCGGAAATCCCTCCTCGGCGTATCGGATCGTCGGCGCGAGGATCTCCCGCATCGGCCGCCGCCCAAACTTCGCGTGCAGTTCGAACCAGCCGTCGACCGCGCCCGGGACTGAGATGCTCAGCATGCCGAGCGTCGGAATCCGCGTCGCGCCCAGCCGCGCCAGCTCGGCTTTCAGCTGCTCGAAGCTCAGCCCCAGCGGTGAACGGCCCGAGGCGTTCAGCCCATGGAGCTTTTTTGTTTTCGCCTCGTAGACGATCGCGAACAAATCGCCCCCCGGTCCCGAGTTGACCGGCTCCATCAAACCGAGCGCAGCATTCGCGGCGATCGCCGCGTCGACCGCGGAGCCGCCGGCCTTCAGCACATCGAGCCCAATCTGCGTCGCCAGCGGATGACTCGTGCAAACCATCCCGTGTGGCGCGATGACCTCGGAGCGCGTGGCGAAGGATTTGCCGGTGACGCGATCGATTTGGGCGGGCAGTCCCTGAGTCAGACCCACGATGGTCGCGAGGACACTCACTCGCACAGATAGACAGCGGGCCTTGCGAGCGTGAGCCCCCGGCCCGCTCCAGGAAATTGCGGGCGAGACGCCCGCGCTACCAGGAGACGGCACTCGCCCCTGGCGATTCGCACGCTGTTCGGTGTCAGTCACGATCCGTTTCCTTGCTCCCCAAAGACGCCCTCTTCATTCGCCTGAATTGGCGTCCATTCGTGGTTGATCTGAATTGTTCCGGCTTTGCGAGACGCATCCCACGCGGCATTCGATTAGGGCCACGTCGATCGATCGTGGGTGGCGCCTCATTAAAAATTTCCCTTCACGCCGAATACCCAGCTCACGCCGTAGTTGAACATGCCCTGGAGCACCGGTGGCAGGTCCGTACCCGGATTGGGATCGTACTGCGTCCGCGGTTCGTTGAGGATGTTGCGGCCCTGCACGAACAGGCTCGTCCGGGGGCTCAGCCGGAATCCGCCGTTCAAATCGAATTTGACGTTGTGCCGCTGGAAGCGGCCCACCGTGGAGGTCCACTGCGCGTCGTCCTGCCAGATGCCGCTGAGCCGCAGGTTCACTCGCCAGTAGTTCCACGCCACGCTGCCGCTGACCTTGTGCGGAATCAGCCCGGGCCGCCGCAGGTTCGCGTACGAGCGGGAATAGCTGAGGCTGACGTTGGTGCCGCGGAAGGGCCCGGGCAGAAACGAGAGCTGCTGGTTGTAACCGAGCTCCAGGTTCCGGTAGCGGAAGAGCCGATCGCCATTGAGCGTCGAGACGAACTCGTACCCTTCGTAGGCGGGATCGTCACCGAAGCCGAATTCATCGGCGGTGAAGCGGAAAGTCTCCCGGATGTCCGTGATCTCGTTCTGCTGCACCAGCAGGGTGATGCTGGCGACGGGCTCGAAATAATAGGCCAGCCGCGCGACGTAGTTGTTGGAGGTCTCCGGCTTCAGGTTGGTATTGGGGGCGTTCACGACCAGATTGACGTCGTTGATGGTCCAGACTCCCGCGAGGGCGCTGACCGGCGGGCGGGAGATGGCATGGCTGTAGCCAAACTGGGCCTGCAGGTTGGAAGTGATCGAATATTTCGCGCTGAAACTCGGGAAGAGGTTGTCGTAGTCGCCCACGCGTTTCACGCGGGGGCGGGACCCGAATTGAAAGTCGATGCCCTCCCGGGTGGTGGCGCGCCGGTTTGTTGCAATCGTGTAGCCGCGGGCGAGCACCTCCGGCGCGGGCACGGGGTCGTACTGCTTGGAAGTCGTCTCGCTCTTCTCCCAGCGGAGCCCGGCCTGAAACTGCCACTTGCCGAGCCGGGTGTTGGCCATGCCGAAGACCGCGGGCACCGCCTGCTTGAAGTCGCGATGGCTGCCGTAGAACGCATCGTAATATTGCGCGGGCGTGGCCGTGTATCTGAACCATTCGGGATGGGCCATGAACGCGGTCGCAAGCTCCTGCCGGTTCGGGTGCCGCGGCATGTTCGGGATGTTGAGCGCGATCTCGGGACCGCGGCGGCCCGCCTCGAGCCGCGGCGAAACGAAGTTCGCGAAGCTGCCGGTCGGCGTGATTGTGCCGTCGGCCGCCACGAGGTTTCCGCCCGGACCAATGTAGGAATACTGATCGGCGCCGTTGCGATTGTAGGAATTGCGATACTGCTCGTTGAGCTTCGCGCCAATCTTCAGGAAGGTCGGCCGCTCGAGCGGCAGGGTGTAGCGCGCGTTGATCGAAGCCTCGTAGACCTTCACGATCTCGCCGCGATCCTCGTTGCTCTGCAGCCGCGGATTCCGGTAGTTGCCCAGGTCGGCCCAGTCCGGCCCCGCGGTCTGCACGATGGTCCACTTGGCCGAGTTCATGTCGGAACGTGTGGCGCGAAAATCGATGCCCGTGAGAGTGTCCGTCGTGTGGGTGCGGATGCTGTCGGGCAGCGACTGGTAGTCGTTGTGCGATTTCGAATAGGTCAGCCCGCCGTCGACGAGCAGCCGGTTCAGCGTGTATTCGAATTTCGGGATGAAGGTGAGCGTCTTGGTCTTCTTGTCGAAGTTCTGCCCGCCGCCGATGTTGACCGCGCGGACATTGTTGACGGCGAGCCCGTCGGTCCGGATTTCCGTCAGCCCGTCACCCAGCACGTGCATCCGGCCGTTGTTCACATTGGCGTTGGCGTTGGCCGCGGTGAACGAAAGCGAACGCGAAAACGTCGCGCCCGAAAACGTGTTGTACATCGTGGTCATCGCCAGCACGAGCCGCGACGAGGCCTTGAAGTCCAGGTTGAGCGACACCGTGTCGCGATCGATGAACTTCGGCCCGTCGCCAAAGGCCACCGCGGTCACCACCAGCGGCCGGGGGTCGGCGGCGGTCGTGTTGCGGCTGAGGGTGTGGGTCACCGACTGCTGCTCCACCAGCACCTTGGAGTGGCTCACGCTGAGGCTCGCGCCAAGTCGCCGGTCCATGAATACATCGGAATAGTCGAGCTTCGCGCTGGGCCGGACGAGATGGTTCTCCCGGTCGCCCGGGCGGGTCGTCTTGCCCCATTTGAAGTCGTCGGACACGCCGGTGACGCTGAACTGCCAGTCAATCCGGCGACCCTTGCGATCGAAACCGCGCTTCGTCTTCATGTTGATGTTCCCCGCCGGCGAGTCCGCATCCATGTCCGCACTGATCGTCCGGCTGATCTCGATCGACTCGATGCTGCTGATCGAGAGCTGCTCGAAACCCATCGAGCGGCCGGCGTCGGGCGCATTGATGAATCCATTGTACGAGCCGAGCGCATCCGCACTGGCCATCCGTGCGCCGTCCATCGTCACGCCCACATATTCCGGCGAGAGGCCGCCGAGCCGCGGCCCGCGCGTTTCCGCGTCCTGGTATTCCACATCGACGCCGGGCAGGAATTTCAGGAACTCGCCGACGTTGCCCTCGGAGACGTCGCCGAAGATGTCGGAGGCGACGGAGGTGCTGATGTTCATGTTGCGCCGCTGCGCCATGATGGCCTTGGCGTTGCCTTCGCGCTCGGTCGAAACGACGAGCGCCTCCATCTTGATCGTGTCGCCCGCGCCCGGCCCGGCCAGCGAACTGATGAGATCGAAGTCGCGCGCGACGACCTGACCCGCGGGCACGCCCACGGTGGCCTGCACGGTGTTGTAGCCGGTGAACAGGATCACCAGCCGCGCATCGCCGGCCGGCACATTGGCCAGTTCAAACTGGCCGCCCTCCTCCGAAAATGTCCGGCGCTCGGTGCCCTCGATCCGGATCTCCGCATCGCGGACGTATTGTCCTGTCGCCGGATTGAAGATACGTCCGCGAATCGTGCCCGTGCCGACGCCGGTTTGGCCCGGCAGCGCGGGACTCGCCGCCAGCGTGAGCACCGCGAGAGCAAACGCGAAAAAACGGGAGGAGCGAATAAGCCACACGCCGCCGGCGTGCGCGAATGAACCGTTGATCGGGGTCATGTTGTGGATGTTCGGCAATCTCGCGAACGAAGGGAACGTCGGCGCGCCGGTTTGGGTTGAGGTGTCCCGGCCGGAACGACCGGCCGAGCTAGGTAACCCGACGGTTACAGGGGCTGCCAGCGTGGCGGCAAGACAAAACCCGGGGCGCCAAACCGGCGCCGCCCGCCCCTGGTCCGCGTCGGCTCGCATTTTCCGCCGCGAAAATGAAAGCCGAAATGGCTTGCCGGGTTTCGACGCCGCCAGGTAACTCCGCGCCCCAAGGTTCATGTATTGCCCGCTCGTTTTTCCCCGTCGAGTGAGCGTCTGGCGCGCGGCGGCTTTCCCGCCACGCCCGCGGAGGGATGGCGGCACCGGCGGACCCTACTCGCGTGACGGCGCGGCAACGCGGATGCGGCGCGCGCCATCATCCGATCTCCCGCGCCGATGACTCCCGCCATCGCACCGGAACCCGCCGCGGCTTCGCCGGTCGGTCCGCGAAAATTCACGGTGCGCGGTCGGCGCCGCGATCGCCGCGCCACTCGTGGCGTGGATCACGCTGAACTGGGGCTGGCGGATGGCCTTTGTCCTGAGCGGCGCGCTGGGATTCATCTGGGTGATCGTTTGGGCCCTCGTGTATCGGCTGCCGCGCGAACACGCCTGGCTGCGCCCGGACGAACATGTTCGCGCATGCCGCGTGGGCCAACATCACGCTGCCGGCCGAGGTATTTCCGCACCGCGTCGTCGGGATGGTGACGGGGCTTGGCGGCGCACTGGGCGGACTCATGGGCGCGTTCTCGCAAAAAGCCATCGGGTGGGCGGCGCAGAACATTTCGTTCACGCCTATCTTCACCGTCTGCTCGGTGATGCACCTGACGGCGTTCGCGTTCGTGTGCCTGCTGATTGGCGAGCTGGGCCGGACGCGCGAGATGCCGGCCTAAGCGGATCGCCGCGGCGAACACGCCTTTCGGGTTGATTCTTTGGCGGCTTTTTTCACCGTCATGCTTCCCACCCCATGCAACATTCTGCTTTGTCTTGCCGGCGTGGACGGCGGTTGGCGGCAATGGCGGTCGCGATGGCGTTCGGCGCCGGACTGCTGGCGCAGGCCGACGCGCCGTTCACGAATTCACTCGGCATGCGGATGGTGCCGATCAAGCCGGGCACCTTTCGGATGGGTGGAACCCAGCCGACCGCGAAGACGAGTTTTGGCCAGGCGGAATACTTGCAGGCCGGCGACTGGGACGAACACCCGGTGCACGAGGTGACGCTCACCCACTCGTTCTTCATCGCCGACACCGAGGTAACGGCGGAGCAGTTCCGCGGCTTTCGTTCGACCTACCAGGGCACGGATGGATTCGCGCCGTATGCGGCGGGAATCTCCTGGGATGAAGCCACGGCGTTTTGTGCCTGGCTCTCAGCCAAGGAGGGGAAAACCTACCGGCTGCCAACCGAAGCCGAATGGGAATACGCGTGCCGTGCCGGCACCACGACGTGGTTCTCGGCGTCCGGGTCGAAGCCTCCGGCGGCCGATGTGCCGAATCCCTGGGGATTGAAAAACATGCACACCGGCGTGGCCGAGTGGTGCCGGGACTGGCACGGCACGTATCCGCCGGTGGCCCAGACCGATCCGGTCGGGCCGGATTCCGGTGTCGCACGCGTCGTGCGCGGCGGAGGACTCGACAAGCGCACGGCGTATTACGCGCGCTCGGCCAACCGGGCGGGCGCCCCGCCGAACTTCCCGCCGCGGACGAATGAAGAAATGGCCGCGATGATTGAGCAACCCGCGGCACCTCCGCCCGCTGCCGCCAGGAAGCGCGGGGGCGCCCCGAAGCGGCCGGAAAGTTTTCAAAGCGACACGAAATATCAGGCGTTCGTTCGCAGCACGCCGAACAAACAGGGGCAGCACAACATCGGTTTCCGCGTCGTGTGCGCACCGCTGCCTCCGACACCGCCCGCGCCGGCGCATGTGCCATTTTCGAGTCTTGGCGTCGCGCAGCAAGGTCCGTCGCCGCACGCCGGTCCCGCGCCCACGCGGCCGTGGTTTCGCAAGCGCTACATCCTGCCAACGCCGCCCGAAAACACCACGCCCGCCGAGCTCGACGCGTACCGCACGCTCGGCCTGCATCGCGCGATGCTCCGGCATCATCACAGCCCCGGGCTCGAGGTGGCTTCGAATGGCGACGTCATCGCCGTCTTCTACACCGCCGTGGCGGAAACGGATCCGGATGTCGCGCTGATCACGACACGGCTCCGGTTCGGCGCGGACGCCTGGGATCCGCCGGACCTGTTCGTCGATCTGCCCGACATCGACGATCATGCACCGATGCTTTGGAACGACGCGGGGCAGCTCTGGCTGATCTGGGGTGCGAACAAACTCGATTCCGGCTTCCCGTTCCAGTGGATGACCTCGCGCGACCACGGCGCGACCTGGAGCGCCGTGCAGTTCCCGCTCTTCACCATGCGGGTCGGCGGCTATTCCGCGCAGCCCATCACCAGCGCGTTTCGTACGGCGGGACCGCAGCACGCGGGCCGGATCAACGTTGCCAGCGATGGCGTCGGCGCTGCCTCGGTGCTCTGGCAGAGCGCCGATGATGGCGCGACGTGGCGCGATCCCATCGGCCGCAGCGGCGGGCGGCACACCGCATTCGTGGAGATGCGCGACGGCCGGATTCTCGGGATGGGCGGCAAGAGTTCGCGCATCGACAACTTCATGCCGAAATCGATTTCCGATGACGGCGGCCGCACCTGGACGATTTCGAAGACGCCGTTCTGCTGGCTGGGCAGCAACCAGCGGCCGGCGCTGATCCGGCTGGCGAGCGGCCGGCTCTTTTTCGCCGGTGATCTTCAGAACGAAAACGGTTCGCAACCCGAGGGGTTCACCGAACACGGCGCGGTCGTCGCACTCTCCGAAGATGACGGCGAGACGTGGCTCATCCGCAAACTCCCCGGCACGCAACCGCACGAAACCCCCGAGCGCGCGCGGCAAATGGGCGGGGACACGCTCGGCTACACCGTGGCGCGCCAGGCGCCGAATGGCACGATTCACCTGCTGACTTCGATGACCGAACCCTGCCTGCACTTCGAATTCAACGAGGAGTGGATTCTCCGCGGCAGCGACGAAATCGCGCAGGCGGACGACGCGTGTTTGCGCCGCAACACCGCCACGCGCGTGCGGGAGGTGCGCGAGTACGTCGAGCGCGATAGCGCCGGCACGGTCCGGCTGCGTTACAGCGGCGGCGTGGCGGACGATGGGCGGTTCGTATTGCACGGGCACTGCTCGTGGTTTTACCGCGACGGCCGCGTGTGGCGGGATGCCGACTACGCGTTGGGCGCGCTGACCGGCCGGGAAACCCTGCGCGATCCCACCGGCGCGCGGATTTGGACGCGATCCTACCGCACGGACGGCACGGTCGACTTCGTGAGCTACTGGCCGAACGACGAACTGCGGACGCGTTCGACCTGGCGCGACCTGCATGCGGAGGGCGTCGCGGTGCTGTACGGCCCCAACGCGCACGAGCAGATGCGGGTGGAGTTCGAGCGCGGCCGGGTGAAAAAAATCACGGGCGTCCCCGGCGAGTGGTGAGCGAAACCGCGCATGAGGTTTCCCGGCGCAACACACCCCGGCGCTGCGCGCCACCTCGATCGACGGGGAGCAATTCCCGCGACCGTAGCCGCCGACATCGGGAGGCTGAAGCGGGGAGCGCGGGCAGCCTGCCCGCCCAAGCCTCCGGCGAAGGCTGGGTCCCCCCCGCAACTGGCATGTTTTTTCGTCCTCCTCTCCGCGTTAATCGCACCAGCGCCGATTCTCGCCGGCGCCGACCGGCCGCCGAACATCCTGCTGATTCTCGCCGACGACCTGGGCTGGAATCAGGTCGGCTATCACGGGTCGACGTTCTACGAGACGCCGAACATCGACCGGCTCGCGCGCCGCGGTATCCGGTTCACCGATGCTTATTCGGCGGCGCCGATCTGTTCCCCCACGCGCGCGGCCCTGATGACCGGCAAATATCCCGCGCGACTGCATCTCACCGATTACATCCCCGGCCGGCTCTGGGAGGACAAGCCGCTGGTTACGCCGCGCATGCAGCAGGGGTTGCCGCTGGCGGAACGAACCCTGCCCGAGCGGTTGAAGGAGCGCGGCTACGTCACGGGGCTTTTTGGCAAATGGCACCTGGCTTCAGATTATGAATACAAGCCGCACCGGCCGATGGACCCGGAAACGCAGGGTTTCGACATGGTGTTTCACACCCGCAAGCCCGAGGAGTCCGACATCAAGGCGGGCAAGGCCGACGCGCACAACGCGGTGGAAATCACGGATCACGCGGTGGATTTCATCCGCACGAATCGCAGCCGGCCGTTCTTCTGTTACGTCGCCCACAATGTCGTGCACACGCCGCTCGGCGAGGAGGCGGCGCTGATCGAGAAATATCGCCGCAAGCCGGGCAGCAAACTCGCCGAGAATATTCCCGTGATGGCCGCGATGATCGAGCGGATGGACCGCGGCATCGGCCGGTTGCTCGACACGCTCGCGGCGGAACGGCTGGAGCAAAACACGCTCGTGGTTTTTGCCTCCGACAACGGCAACATCGCCGCGCAACAGGATCAGGTGCCCTTTCGCGGCGGAAAAGCGACCCTCTGGGAGGGAGGCATCCGCGTCCCGCTCGCCATCCACTGGCCGGGGCTGACGCGCCCGGGGGCGGTAAGCCATGAACCCGTCATCACCCAGGATTTATTTTTCACGCTCTGCGACGCCGCCGGAGCGCCGACGGGCGACTTGCCGGCGGATGGCATGAGCCTGCGGCAGCATCTCCGCACCGCCGCGCCGCTCGGGCGCGAGGAGATCTTCTGGCATTATCCGCATTACCATCATCTCGGCGATATGCGGCCCGCGAGCGTGGTGCGCGCGGGCCGTTACAAGTTGATCGAGTGGCATGAAGGCGCGCTGCTCGCGCACTCACCGGCCGTGAGCCTCTTCGATCTCGTCGCCGATCCGGGTGAGAACCACGAACTCGCGGGCGAGCATCGCGAAGTGGCGGAACGACTCCACCACCGGCTGCGGGCGTGGCGAAAATCCGTCGGCGCACAGGAGATGACCGTCCGCCCCGAATCCGCCGCCACTCGACCGCGCTCCACCGCGGCATCGCGCTGACGCCCTCGATTCTCACCGTCGTGCCTACGCTCGCTCCACGCGCCGCCGCGATTCCCATTTTCGCGGGTGAAGTACCGGCCACGGCACGAACGCGCAGGCGGCTAAATTTGACCGTTCGCTTTTTCATCCCGCTCACGGCGCTCCTGGCATCAGCGGCCCACGCGGCGCCACCGGCTGATGTCGGCCCGCAGTCGCACGCGGTCGATCCCGGCCGCTACGCGATCGTCCGGTACGTCGACCAGCGGCGCGGCGACGATGTGACCGGCGACGGCTCGCGCGAAAAACCGTGGGCGTCGATTCCGCACGCGCTCGAGAACATCGCGCCGCCGCCGGGACAACGGGCCGCGCTTCTCGTGTCCGCCGGCCGGTATTCGCAGCCGACGTTCGCGCTGAAATCACGCGTGGATCTTTACGGTGGGTTTGCGGCGCCAGGTGGCGGACGCGACGTTTACCACCACGCCACGATCCTCGATGGCGAGGAAACGCACCGGATCGCGTTCGGGGCGGACGACGCGCGGGTGGACGGATTTCATTTCGTGCGCGGCCGCGTTCGCGGGAAGGGCGCCGCGATGATCTGCGACGGGGTTTCGCCGACCTTCGCGAATTGCGTTTTCACGCTGAACCGCACGGTCGTGCCGCGACCATGGGTTCCCGCCCAACTGCACGAGACGGCGCACGACGGCGGCGCGCTGTTCTGCACCAACTCCGCCGCACCCCGGATCGAGCACTGTTACTTTTACGACAACACGACCGAATGCGGCCGCGGCGCGGCCATCGCGGCCGACCGCCACGCGTCGCCGCGGATCATCGCGTGCGTGTTCGCGAACAACCGCAGCGGGCTCGATGATCCGATGCGCAGCAGCGACGGCGGCGCCGTTTCGCTCTTCAACGGCTGCGGCGGCGAAATCTCCGGCTCGGTTTTTTCGGCCAACGTCGCGCAGGCGCGCAACGACGCCGGTGGGCTTTTCATCGCGTTGTGGTCCTCGCCCCGGGTGACGGACAACGTCTTCGTCGCGAACGACGGCGGCGATGATGCCGGCGGGCTGTTTGTGGGCGGACAGGAGCACCGCTACGGCGTGCCGCTCGATCCGTATCCGCCCGCGGAGAAGTTCAACGTCGTCGTGGAGCGCAATCTTTTCGTCGGGAATACGAACTCGTCGCGCAATTCCGGCGCGATGCGCGTCACGATGGAGTCGCGGGCGACCTTTCGCGACAACGTCATCGCCGAGAACCAGGGTGGATTCTACCTGCAACGCTCCGAGATCGTCGCGGAGCGCAACACGGTCTGGCAGGACTGGCGGTTCGTGGAAGACAAGGCCTCGCTCGGCCCGAGCCGTCTCAGCGGAAACATCCTCAAGGGTCCGCTCGGCGAACGGATCGATGCGCGGGCGACATTCGCGCGCAACATGGCGGAGCCATCCGCCGGCGGCGAAGGCACGATTCCCGTCGCCGACGTTTTTGAAAACGACGGGCTGGCCGGCGGGATCGCCGGCGTCAAGTACGATGCCACGACTGCGGCCACGGTCGTCACGGTCACCCAGCCGCTGCCCGCTCGCCGCCTCGAGGGCCGCGCCTTCGGGTTCTCGCACGGCCGAAACACACAGTGGCGCGTGATCAAATCGGCCACGGGCACGCAGGTTGTGGTCTGGGGCCGGCTGGAACCGGAAACGAGCGCGGCCGGCGAGTTCACGGTCCTGCGCACGTTCGCGCTTCGCGGCGACGCGCCGGGGGACATTGGCGCGCGCGTTAAATAGATCAGAATCATCCGCCATGAGAACGCTCCTCGCCGCCCTTCTGCTTCTTGGCCTCTCCGCCGTCCGGGCGTCCGGCGCGCAGGCCGCGGCGCGTTACCAGCCGAAACGCGTGAACAAGGCAATCGAGCTGCTCGAAAGCGGGCAGCCCGTGTACTACGGGTACGGTCGCGGCGGATACGACGAAGGCAAGGCGGCGGCGAAGACCTGGTCCGACCTGCTGATGTACGACCTGGAAGGCTCCGCGCTCGATTTCACCGGTCTGCGCGCGTTCATGAAGGGGCTCGCGGATGGAGGGCCAACGCCAAGCGGCCACCGCACCCCCGCCGTCATCGTCACGCTGCCGGTCTACGGGTTGGACGCCGACGTGGTGCGGGCGAATCACTGGATGATCCAGCAGGCGCTCGCGAGTGGCGTGCATGGGCTGCACATCTGCCACGCCCGCAATCCCGCGGCGGTGGCGGCGTTTATTCGCGCCGCGCGCTACGAGGTTCACGCCCAGGCGGTCGGCTCCGGCCTGGATCCGGGGCTGCGGATGTTTGGCGCGCACGAGTTCGCGTCCGCGATCTGGGGCGTGTCGCCAAAAGATTATTACGATCGCGCCGACGCCTGGCCGTTGAACCCGCGCGGTGAGCTCATGATCGGGGTGAAGATCGAGGACCGGGAGGGGCTGCAGCATACGGAAGCGATCGTCCGGGTGCCGGGCGTAATCTTCGCCGAGTGGGGACCACGCGACACGAGTTACGCGCACGGGTTCTTCGACGTCGCGATGGACTACGGCCGCAAGCCGGGCGTGGTCGAGCCCCCGGCGTTGAAAGCGGCCGCCGACCGCGTGATCGCCGCCAGCAAAGCCGCCCAGGTGTTCATCCTCGACAACGTGCGGCCCGAAAACGTCACGCGGCAAATCGACGCCGGCATCATGATCATGGCGGGCGGAATCAAGGAGGCGGCCGACCTTGGACGCGCTCACACGCGAAGGACCATGCCCTGACGGAAGGGGAAGCTCCAAGATCCAAGCTCCAAGATCCAAGCGAAACACCAACCGGGCAATGATGAGAAAGAATGCTGAAGGACAGCAGCCATGAGCCTGCAATTCATCGATCTCGCCGTCATCGCGGCCTATTTCGCGGTGATTGCGGGTATCGGGATTTATGCGACGCGGGGGCCGAGGACGTCGGAGCAGTACTTCGTCGCCGGTCGCAGCATTCCGATGTGGGCGGTGTCGTTCACGATCATGGCCACGATCATCAGCACCGGGACTTTCGTTGGCCATCCCGGCACGGCCTATCAGAAAGGGCTGATCCTGCTCGTCCCGCACCTGCTCGTGCCGGTCGTGCTGCTCGTGGTCGCGCGCGTGGTCGTGCCCTTCTACCGGCGGGTCGTGCGGATGAGCGCCTATGAATATGTCGGCCAGCGATTCGGGATCGGCGGCCGGTTCTACACCTCGTTCGGTTTCCTGGCAGATCGCATCTTCGACCTCGGCGTGACGCTGGTCACCACGGCGCTCGCGATCAACGTGCTGACCGGCTGGGAGCTCAAAACCGTGATTGTCGGTGTCGGCGCGTTCACCATCCTCTACACCATGGCCGGTGGCATGACGGCGGTGGTGTGGACCGATGTCGTCCAAGGCGTGATCCTGATGGTCGGCGGACTCTTCGTGCTCGGCCGCCTGATGTTCGCGCCCGAGGCGGGTGCGCCATTCGCCGTCGTCGGGGAAACATGGCGGGCCGGAAAGCTGACGCTGGGCTCGTGGGACTGGTCGTGGCGTTCGCTGACCGATCCGGCGCTGACGACAACGTGGCTGTTCTCGCTCGCTTATGCGGTGCAGTGGACGCGGCGGTACGCGACCGATCAGCACATCGTGCAGCGTTACCTCGTGGCGGAATCGGATGAGGCCGCGAGCCGCGCTGCATTCGTGAGCGCGAGCCTGTGCGTGCCGGTTTTTGTGACCTTCATGTTTGCGGGGGCGTGCCTCGCGGGTTTTTTCCAGCTCGCGCACGTGCCGCCGCCGCCGGTGCCGGACAGCGCGATGCCGTATTTTCTAGCCCACTACATGCCCGCGGGGCTGCTCGGGCTGGTCGTGGCCGCGATCCTCGCCGCCGCGATGTCCACCGTCAGCGCCGATCTCAGCAGCGTCGGCACGGTGCTGACGACGGACTACTTCGCTTTCTTCGTGCCCGATTCGTCCGACCGCGCGCGGATGCTCTGCGGGCGCGTCATGATCATCCTCGGCGGTGCCCTCACGGTGGTGGCCGCGTGGCTGCTGCTGCCGGACAAGGACTCGGCGCCGCTGATGGAGCGCGTGATCATGATCGCGTCCATCCTCTCTGGCGGAACGCTCGGGCTTTTCTGTCTCGGATTCCTGACGCGTACCGCGACACGCCGCGGCTGCTACATCGGCATGGCAGCGTGCATCGTATTCACCGCCTGGGCGATCCTGACCGAACCGCGCAACCGGGCGCTCGATCTCGGATTCAACTTTCCGCTGAACCCAATCCTGATCGGGCTCGGTTCACACGTCGTTCTCTTCGCCACCGGCTGGCTGGCGAGTCGCGCGTTCGGCGGGCATGTCCCTTCCGACGTTGATCGATTGACCGTGTATGGACTCAAGGCCTACGCGGGAACGGCGCGGCCCGAGCCCGTGGAGGCAGGCCGGGCTTGATCACCGGGAAGACGACGACCGATGGCCACCGCTCCGCCGAACATCCTTTTGCTCATCGCCGATGATTTCGGCGTGCACCAGCTCGGCCGCACCAGCGGCGGTGCCGGATTCTTCGCGACGCCGCACCTCGACCAGCTCGCGGCGCAGGGCGTGCGGTTCGCACGCGCCTACGCCACGGCGCCGGTATGTTCGCCGGCGCGCGCGAGTCTCTACACGGGCATGCACCCCGCGCGGTTGCACCTCACGGATTTCATCCCGGGCAGTGTGGTCGACAATCCGCCGCTGTTGATGCCGGAATGGCAGCGCGGACTGCCGGTTTCCGCCATCACCTTGGGCGACGCGTTCAAAGCGGCGGGCTATCACACCGCTCACTTTGGAAAATGGCACCTCGCTCCCGACTACAATTACCAGCCGGGACGGGCCATGGATCCGGAATCACAGGGGTTCGACGAAGTATTCGTCACGCGCAAGCCGCGTCCAGAGGCCGATCCCGAGCACGACCCGCATCATGTCCAGGCGCTGACGGCACGGGCCATCGAATACTGCACCCGTCCGCGCGACCGGCCGTTCCTGTGTGTCGTGGCGCACAATTCCATCCATCGGCCGGAGCTCGCGCCCGCCCGCGTGATTGAAAAATACGCGCGCCAGCCGGGCGCGGATGAAACGATGAACCGGCCCGTGCTGGCCGCGATGGTGGAGGAAATGGACAAAGGCGTCGGCCGGCTGATGGAGGCGCTGGCGGCGAGCGGCCGCGGGCGCGACACCCTGGTGATCTTCACGGCGGATCACGGGCCGGTCGGTCCGGCCGATACCCGCCAGCCGTTGCGGGGAGCGAAGGCGGATTTGTACGAGGGCGGATTGCGCGTGCCATTGCTGCTCCGCTGGCCGGGGCGGATTCCCACGGGAGCGGTGCGCGAGCAGCCGGTGACTGGTGCGGATTTATTCCCGACCGTGCTCGAGGTTGCGAAAATAAAATCGGCCGAGCCCGTCGATGGTTCGAGCCTCTGGCCCATGATCGAAAATGGCGGCCATCGTCTGGTCCATGATGCGCTGTTCTGGCATTATCCGCATTATCATCATCTCGGAATCGCGCCGGCGGGCGCGATTCAAGCCGACGGCTGGAAACTCATCGAGTGGTTCGAGCCGAGCCTCGGTGCCGCGGGCGCGCTCACCCCTCGGTGCGAACTCTTCAACCTCGAGGCCGATCCGGCGGAAACGCACGACCTCGCTCCGACCGAGCGGACGCATTGCGAACAGCTGCTCGGCCGGCTGCGCGACTGGCGGCGTTCGGTTGGTGCCCAGGAAATGCGGCTCAACCCGCATTTCGATCCGCGCCAACCGACGCGGATCCTGCCGCCAGCGCTCGACACCAGCGCCCTCGAAGCGCCATGAATCCAATCATTCTCCAGCAGTCCCGCCGGATCCTTTTCGGCCCGGGCGCCCGCGCGATCTACCGCGCGGCGTACCAACGATGACCACGCATGCCCAGGCAAATGCGGGCGGGACGCCCGCGCTCCCAGGTCCAGGCAAGCCGATCCTTGCGGTGACGATGGGCGACGCGGCGGGCACCGGACCCGAGCTAATCGCGCGCGCCTTTACCGATCCCGAAGTCCGCGTCGTGTGCCGTCCGGTCGTAATCGGCGCCGTGGAAGTGATGCGCGCAGCACTCGCGATCACCGGCGTATCCTCGACGCTGCGACGAGTCGAATACCCGCGTGATACCGCGGACGACGCCGCGGTGATCGACGTCGTCGACCTCGGAAACCTCGATGCGGGCAAATTGGAGCGCGGCAAGGTGAACGCCATCTCGGGTCGGGCTGCGTATGAATATATCAACCGCGCCGTCGAGCTGACGCTTGGTCGCGGCGCGGACGCAGTGGTGACGTCCGCGATCAACAAAGCCGCACTGCACGCGGCGGGGTTTCATTATGATGGGCACACGGAGCTGCTCGCGGAGCTGTGCGGCCGGCCGAAGGTCACGATGATGCTGGTCGCGGGCCGGCTCCGCATCTGCCACGTCAGCACGCACGTTTCGCTCGCGCAGGCGATCGCGCGCGTGAAGCCGGAGCGGATCCTGGAGGTCGTGGCGCTGGCCGACGAAGGGGTGCGGCAGCTGGGGATCGCGCGGCCGCACCTCGCCGTCGCGGGTTTGAATCCGCACGCCGGCGAAGGCGGACTCTTCGGCACCGAGGAGATCGAGTTCATCCTGCCGGCGATCGCGGAGGCGAATCGGCGCGGGTTCCAGGTCAGCGGTCCGTACGCGGGCGACACCGTTTTCTTCCGCACCCTCCAGGGCGAGTTCGATGGCGCGATCGCGATGTATCATGATCAAGGACACGTCGCGGCGAAGATGCTGGGGATCTGGCAGGGCGTGAACGTGACGCTCGGGCTGCCCATCATCCGCACGTCGGTCGAGCACGGGACGGATTTCGCCCATGCCGGGAAGGGCACCGGCGATCCGCGCAGCCTCGTGCAGGCGTTGAAGCTCGCCGCGATGATGGCGGCCAACCGGCGACCGGAGAAGGCCGAGCCATGAAATCCCATTCGATGCGATGAAACCGCTGGCCCAAAAACGACCTGAGAAGATGCTGGCCGCATTGGCGGCACTCGCGCTGATGAACACCCCAACACGCGCGGAAACCGTCGCGCTGTGGTTGTTCGACGAACAGGCCGGCGCCTACCCGAGTTCCGTGCTCAACGATGCCGGCCCGCGGAGCTATTTTCTGATCCTCGGCCGCGGCGCCGAGCTGGTGCCCGGCCGGTTTGGCAATGCGCTCCGGCCAATCGTGCCGCCGCCACTCGCGGTGACGTACCGCAGCTCGACCGAAGGCGGCGGCGGGGTGGCGTTCGGTTTGCGGCCGCCGCCGTCGAAACCCGGCCGCACGCAGCCGCCCCTGATGTGGGAGAATGCCCATTTCGCCGCCCTGTTCACCAATGGTGACGCCCACCTGCGCCGCGCACCGTTCGCGAACGCCACGGATTCGAAGCTCAATCTCGGGGAAAACGACTGGACGGTGGAAGGCTGGCTGCGACTCGAGGCCGCGGCGAAGGACGAGGGAGTGATTTTTGAACTCGGCTCGGGCCCGCGCGGCGAAAACGAACTCGTGACGCGGCTCACGGTTCTGCCCGCGGAGAACGCATTTGCGTTCACCGGGATTTCCATGCGGGCACCGCCGCCTTCGCTCGTGGCGACAAAAAGGATCGAATTTCCAAATCCCGCCGGCCCACCCGCCGGGGTGGCCCACCTTCAGACCATCACGCTCGCACCGCGCGATCTCGCACTGCCGCGCGACACGTGGATGCATGTCGCGCTGGTGCATGTGGCCGCATCGGACGAACTCCGGTTGTTCGTCGACGGCCGGACTCGCGCCGTCGCCGCGGCGGCAATCGACGCGCTCCCGCATGGCGACGAAGCGTATGTGTCGGTCGGCCGGGATGGAAAATGGGGCCGGCCATGGGCGGGCGCGATCGATGAACTGCGAATTTCCGATCACGCGGTGTACCAGGCGGACTTCGCGCCGCCCGGGAGTTTTTCCAGGATGCACGGGAAAGCACTTCACCGTGCTCCACCGATCGCGGGCCCGCCCCTGCTGTTCGGGCCGGGTGAGAAAACCGGACGCGTCATCGAACTCGGATCGCGGCGGCATCTTTTCCTCGACGACGCGCTGCTCGCGAAACGGGAAAACATCAGTCTGGTGCCGCACCCGGCCAGGATGGCCGAACGGGTGTTGCAGGGCTCCGGCTGGATTTCCGTGGTCGATGCCGGGCCGGACGACATCCGGCTCTATGCCAACGGCCCGGACAACACGCTCGCGGTCTTCACGTCGAAGGATGGGGTGAACTTCGGCGCGCCGGACCTGGGCCACGATTATCGCGGCCGGAAAAACATCGTGGTCACCGATCCCGCCTCGGTCGGAACCGTGTTCATCGATCGCAACGGGCCGCCGGACGAACGGTGGAAAATTGTCACCGGGCTGCGCGATCGCGGCGGCATCTTCGTGTACACGTCACCCGACGGGTTCGTGTGGCGCCGCCACGAAACCGCGGCCCTGCCTTTCTGGGCCGGCTCCGCCGTCAACGTGTTTTACGACGACCAGCGGCAGCGGTATGTGATCCACAACCGGACCGATTATTATCGCACCCCGGGCGGCACCACGAATCGCAAGTCGCTGCTCACCGAGGTGACCGACCTGCTGCAACCGTGGCCGTTTCGGCGCGTGTCCGCGGATGACACGCGGGCGGCAACCGCGCGCGGCGGGTTGACGCGTGCAACCGAACTCGATCCCTGGTGGCTCGACAACGGGCCGCTCGCGCCCGGCGGGTTCGGGCTGGAGTACCCGATTGCCTTCGAGGCGGACGCCGCGCTCGATCCGATCGGCACCGATGTCTACAACACGCGGGCGCAGAAGTATCCGTGGGCCGATGACGCCTACGTGGCCTTCCCGCTCTTCTTCTTTCACTACCACCGCGACGGCCCGCCGCAGCGCCAGGTGCTCGCCGATCCAGCGCAGGCGCGCGGCTCCGGGCTGGTCGAAACCCAGCTGGCGGTGAGTCGCAACGGGCTCGGCTGGACACGGTATCCGCGTCCTGCGTACGTCGGGATCGGCGACGAGGATGGATACGCGGTGCGCCGTTCCTATGTCGGCCACGGGCTGGTCCGCCGCGGCCGGCAGCTCTGGCAGTATTCGTATACGCGTTCGACCTACCATGACGCGTACGAGAAGGCGACGCAGCCGGACACGATCCACCGGCTCGTGCAACGCGTCGACGGGTTTGTCTCGGCCGATGCGCCCTACACCGGGGGAGCTTTCACGACCAAGCCGCTGCGATTCCAGGGCAACCGGCTGCGGCTGAACGTGGACACCGATGCGGCCGGTTATCTGCAAATCGGATTTCTCGACGAGCATGGCGCGGCGATTCCCGGTTTTTCCGTGGACGACTGCGTCTACGTGAACGGCGACGAAATCGACTACGAGGTCGAGTGGCTCGGCCCGGGAAAGGACGTCGGCGCTCTTGCCGGTCGCGTGGTCCAGCTCGTCGCGCGGATGCGAGGCACGAGTTTGTATGCGCTGCAATTCGTGAAGCGATGAACGACTACCTGCTCGCGGACGACCTGAGCGGGGCGCTGGATGCAGCCGCGGCATTTCACCACTCCGGCCGGCGCGTGAGGATCGTGTGGTCCACCGAGGCGTGGCGCGCCGCCGGCCCGGAGGAGGTCGTCGCGTTCACCACGGAAACGCGCAACGCCTCGGCGGACGCGGCGGCGTCAGCCGTAACGGCGGCGATGACCTTCGGGACGCGACGGAAAGATCGGCTAAGGTACAAGAAGATCGATTCGACGCTGCGCGGACCGGTGGCGGCGGAACTGGCCGCGGTGCTGGCGGCGCTGCCAGAACACAACGTCCTGTTCCTGCCCGCGAATCCCGCCGTGGGGCGCACCGTGCGCAACGAGGTTCTCCTCGTGAATGGCGTGCCGGTGGCGCAGACGGAATTCGGCCGCGACCCGGCGAGCCCCGTCCGCGAAAGTTCGATCCGGCGGCTATTGGCCGCCGTGGCGACGGAGCGTGTCATCATCGCCGATGCGGAGACGGATGCTGACTTCGAAGCGGCGGTCCGCCATGTCCACCAACTCGGGCGCGAGTGGGTTGGCATCGGCTCCGGCGCGCTGGCGCGATTCGTGGCCCCACTTTGCGTGACGCCCGCCATTGCGAGCCGGCCTCCATCCGAGCCCCCGGCCGGCCCGATCCTGATGATCTGCGGCAGTGCTCACCCGCAGAACCACGCGCAGGCGCAAACCCTCGCGCGCGATTCGAACGTGCCCGTGATCACGGTCGCGGCGGAAAAGCCCGATGCCGCCGCGAGGGCCGCACGGCGCGCACTGGACGCGGATGGCGCAGCGACGCTCATGCTCGAATCCACCCGCACGGAGCGGGCGGCGGCGCTGCACGCGATCACCGTTGCCGCCGTGAACGTCATCGAAGCCGCCGGCGTTTCCCGGCTGTTTGTGACCGGCGGCGAAACCGCATTCGCGATCGGCCAGGCGCTGGCGGTCGACTCGCTGAATTTCCAAACCGAGATCGAGCCGGGGCTCAGCGTATCAGCCGGAATCATTCACGGTCGCAACGCGTGGTTCGCGATCAAGCCGGGCGGGTTCGGCGATGCCCAAACCTGGGTGCGGGCCTGGCGCGCCCTGACCACGCCGGAGCGGTTTCAAAATTGACAGGCGCTCGTTTCAAAACTGCGATCCTTCCACCCTCGCCACCAGCGCGCCGCCATTCGCCGCGCGCGAAATCCCAATCCCCATGTCCGCTCCGAAGCACCCCCATGCCTTCATCCGCGGCGCGTGCGCCGCTGTTTTCGCCGGCCTCTCGTTGGGCGTGCGTGCCGGCGACATCGCGGGCCGGGCCTACGATGTGAACACCGGCAGCTTTCTGCCGGGTGTCGCCATCGAGGTGGAGGGACGCGCCATCAGCGCGATCACGGACAGCGACGGCAGCTTCCGCCTCGCGAACGTTCCGGCCGGCACGCATCGGCTACGCGCGAATTACCTCGGCTACGAGCCGACGATCGCGAACGTCAGCGTTCCCACGACCGGTGATGTCACGATGGACTTGAATGTCGGCGGTGAAGTGCAGCGGCTGGCCGCGTTCACCGTCGAAGGTTACCGCGAAGGTTACGCGCGCGCGCTCCAGCAAAAGCGGACGGCGGACAATGTCATGGACATCATCTCGGCGGATTCGGTCGGCAACCTGCCCGATCGCAATGTCGCCGATGCGCTCTCGCGGATCGCCGGTGTATCCGTGATTGCGGACAACGGCGAGGGCCGCTTCGTCTCGATTCGCGGCGCCGATCCGAACCTCAACGCGGTGACGCTCAATGGCGCGACGCTCGCGGCGCCCGGCGTCGATGGCCGCTCGGGTCGCGCGATGCCGCTCGACGTCATCGGCTCGTCGCAAATTTCGCAGCTCGAGGTGGTGAAGACGCTCACGCCCGACATGGACGGGACGGGCATAGGCGGCGCGATCAACATCAAGAGCAGCAGCGCCTTCGAGCGAAAGGAGCGGTACCTCAGCGGTTCGCTCGGCGCGGGCTACAGCGATCTCGCCCGCGATCAAATCTACGAGGGCGACATCACCTTCACGGATCGATTCGGGCCGCAGCGCACGTTCGGCGTGGCGCTGTCAGCCAGTTATTCGCGGCGGCCGTTCCGGACCGAGGCGATCCAGAGCACGTGGGGCGTGCAGACGATTGCGGGCACGCCGACGATTGTGCCGAACTCGCTCGAGATCCTGCCCGAGGACGCGGTCCGCGATCGACTCGGGTTCAACGCCAACCTCGAATACCGACCCAGCGACTCGACGCAGGTGTATCTGCGCAGCATCTACAATCGGTTCGAGGAGGAAAACTTCCGGCAGGAGGTCGTCAACGAGCAGAATGGCGGCGCTTCGCTGGTGAGTCCGACGGTCGTGCGCTGGGCCAATGCGCGGGCGGAGCGGCGCGTGTTCTGGAACCGGTCGAAGCAGACGCTGATGAACTTCACCGCCGGGGGCAGCCACCGGTTCGGACCGCTGACGATTCTGCCCGAGCTCACCTACTCCTATGCGCAGGAGCGGCAGCCGGAGCGGTTCCAGACCGGGCAGTTTCGCGGCGGCAACACGGTGGCGGGCCCGATGACGCTCGATTTCTCGACGTTCCGTTACGGATTCGCCACCGGGTCGTCGATCTATCTCAACCCGGCGCAGTATCCAAACCGCCGATTCAGCTTCGAGCGCAGCAGCGTCGAGGAGACGACGTGGACGCCACGGGTCGATTTGAAGTGGAACGTGGACGAGTTGCTGGGCGGGCGCGGTGAGCTCAAGGCCGGCGCCAAGTTGAACCAGCGCGAGCGCTACGTGCACGATCGGTCGGATCGTTATACCGGACCGGGTTCGCTGACCATCGCCACGACGGGTGCGGCCCGCGCGACCGGCCAGTCGGTGCTCGGTTACAACACCGGCTTCGACATCGACTACGCCACGCTGCGCAACTGGGTTAACACGAACCTGGGCTCGCTGAACTACGATGCCGTCGGCTCGAACGAAAACAACGTCGAGGACACGTATGACACCGAGGAGGAAATCGGTTCGCTCTATGGCATGGCAACGGTGCGCTACGGCAACCTGACGGTGCTCGGGGGGGCGCGGTATGAACACACCGACGCGGAAATCCGCGGCTACGAATATCGCACGCGGGGCAACACGTTCATTGGCGTGTTCCCGAACCGCGGCTCGTTCACGTACGACAACATCATGCCGAACGTGCAGGCGCGGTTCGCCGTGCGCGACAACCTCGTCGTTCGCGCCGCCTACACCTCGACGATCGGCCGGCCGCGGTACGAGAACGCCGCGCCGAAATCCACGCTGGCCTACGCCCCGGACCTGGTGGATCCGAATCCCGCCTTTCCCTTCAACGGCACGCTCACGATCGGCAACCCGCGGCTGAAGCCGTATGAGGCGCAGAACTACGATTTCGCGGTGGAGTATTATCATCGTTCCGGCGGCATCGTGTCCGTGGCGGCGTTTCACAAGGACGTCGACAACCCGATTTATCGCTTCACCCAGGACCTCCGCGGCGTGAGCCACAACGGCCTCGCGTTCGACGAATTGCGCACGAGCGAGTTCCGCAACGCGGAGTCGGGCAAAATCACCGGCCTCGAACTGGCGGTGCAGCTGCCGCTGAAATTCCTGCCGCGCGCCTTCCAGGGTTTCGGGATCGACGCGAATTACACGCGCATTTCATCCGAGGTGCACGTGCAGAACCGCACCGACGATCTGCCGTTCTTCGAGCAGCCGGATGACGCGGCCAACCTGTCGCTGTATTATCAGGAGGGGCGGATCCAGGCGCGCGTCGCGTGGAATTACCAGAGCGCGAGCCTGCGCGAGTTGCGGCCGCTGTTTGGCAGCGGGCTCAATTTGCCGGCCGATTATTACCGGTCGGATCGCTACTCGATTGACGCGCAGGCGAGCTACAAGATCACCGAGAATTTCCGCGTGTTTCTGAATGGGCAAAACCTCACGAACCAGCCACAGGACACCTACACGGGCGAGCAGAACCGGCTGCGCTACAGCCGCGAGTTCGGCTATAACATCCGCGGCGGCGTCCGGTTCCGGTTTTGACCGCGAATCTGTTTTAACGGCGAAGGGACGCGAAGGGACGCGGAGCGGCGCGGCCGCAATCAAGGCAACACGTGTTGTCGTCCGCCGCGCCGCGGGAGCAGGGAGAAAGGAGCCTCTCGACGAGCTCGAGGGCGACAAGTCGATGAATCGGCTCGCCGTGAGCTTGTCGAATCGGCCGGGAGCAGGAAAAAACCGTTCCTGAGCGTGCGCTCATTCGCGTGAATTCGCGGTTGAATCGAATTTCGGACAGAGGAGATGACCGCCATAATTTCCTCGCAGATGAGTAGCGGATTGGCGCGGGCCGGCTGTCACCGAGCGAACAAACATAACGAGAAACATTCTCGCCCTCTGCTGCGTCATTCTGTATTCACATTGCCCTTCGGGCCGGTGCGGTTTCCGCGACGGCTCTCTCGAGCGGATACAGGTAGTTCTCCTCATTCCGCTTCAATCGCGTTCCAGACTCAACCTCAGTGCGAAATTCCCGCCTTATGAACCTCGCTTCGATCGGAAGTGGTATGTCGTTTTATTCCTGGCCGCGGCGCGCGCGCCAGTTCGCGATCCTGGCCGCCGCGGGATTGTTCGCCACTCTCACGTCAGCGCAGAATGCAATCAGCACCTACGCGGGCGCAGCGCTGACACCGGGCACCACCGACACGGCGGTCGGGCCGGCGACGCTGGCGCGGTTCAATACGCCCAAGGGCGTGGCGGTCGACAGCTCCGGTAACGTATACGTTGCCGACTCTTCGAACGGCACCATCCGCAAGATTACCGCCGCCGGTATCGTTTCCACCATCGCGACGGGACTGCTCAATCCGAGCGGCGTGGCCGTCGACACCGCCGGCGTGGTCTACATCGCCGACACCGGCCATCACACCATCGTCAAGGTCAGCGGTGCCACAGTCACCACCATCGCCGGCAGCTCCGGGCTGATTGGGCACGTGACCAACGGCGCCATCGGCGCGGCGGCGCGGTTCTTCAATCCCACCGGCATCGCCGTGAACGGGGCGGGCACGATCGCCTACGTCGCCGACACGAGCAATCATGTGATTTGCCGGATCGACCTTGGCACCGGCGCCGTCACGACCATTGCCGGTATCGCGGTAGAAGGTGGATCGGGCACCGCCAGTTACGCGAACGGTTCCCCGGGTACGGCGGCGACCTTCAATCAGCCTTACGCAGTAGCGCTGAATGCGGCCGGCACATTGCTCTTCGTCGCCGACTACAACAATCATGTCATTCGTCAGGTCGACCTCGCGTCCTCAAACGCCGTGACGACGTTCTCCGGGACGGCCCCGCCGACGTCCACCTTCGGCAGTTCCGATTCGCCGCCGCTGTTCCGCTTCCCGTCCGGCGTCGCCGTGGATTCGGCAGGCAATGTCTATGTCACCGAACAGGGCAACAACACCATTCGCAAGATCACCTCCGCCGGCGCCGTCAGTACATTGGCCGGCCTCGCCCCCGCGAGCGGCAACGCCGACGGGATCGGTTCGAACGCGCGGTTCAATGCGCCGTTTGGCGTCGCAGTGAAGGCGGATGGCACCGCGATGTACGTGGGGGACAGCTTTAACCACACGATCCGGCTGGGCACCGCGGCGGTCGCCCCGAACATCACCACCCAGCCGGCGAGCACCACGGCGCTGGTTGGCGGCTCGGCAACGTTTACCGTTGTGGCCACGGGCACCCCGGCGCCCACCTACCAGTGGCAGCTGAACGGCAGCAACCTCAGTGGCGCGACGAACGCGACGCTGACGATCAACCCCGTGGCGACGACAAGTGCCGGCATCTACACCGTCTTCGTCACCAATGTTGCCGGTGCAGTGACTTCGAGTGCGGCAACGTTGACGGTTAACGCGGCTCCTCTGATCACGAACACGCAGACCACCTTTTCCTTTCTCGTCGGCGCGACGGCGAGCACGTTCACGGTGACCGCGACCGGAAGTCCGGCCCCCAACCAGTTCAATGTCATCAGCGGGTCATTCCCCACCTGGCTCACGCTGAATAGCGCCAACGGAGTTATTTCAATCACGTCAGGACAATCGGTGCCAACGAGCGCCGCGGGCCAGTCCTTCCTGTTCCGCGTCCGGGTGAGCAATGGTGTTGGCACGCCGGCCGAGGCGGACTTCACGCTGACGGTCCAGAATGCGCCGGTGATTAGCGTCCAGCCGGTCGCGCGAAACATCGCGGCAGGACAATCGACCACGTTCAGCGTCACGGCGACGGGTACGCCCGCGCCGACGGCGTACCAATGGTACCGCATTCCGTACGGCGGCGCGGCCACGGTGCTGCTCAACGATCTGGTGACCTACTCCGGCGTGACGACCAGCACGCTGTCCGTCTCCAACGTAACGAATGCGATGAATGGCGATCAGTTCTATGTGATCGTCGACAATGGCGTCGGTCAGACGACAAGTTCGTTCGCGCTGCTGACCGTCGCACAGGCGCCGACCGTGTTTTACTCGGCCGCCAGCACCACCTTCGTGGTCGGTCAGGTGGGGATCTTCACGTTCCAGGCAAATGGCACGTCGCCGGTACAGTACAACTATGTGGCCGGAACTTTCCCCTCGTGGTTGTCGCTCAACACCACGACCGGCGTGCTCACGAGCAACAGCGCCGTCACCGCGGACCAGGGCGGACTCCAATATCAATTCACCGTCCGCGCGAGCAACAGCGGCGGCAACTTCGACCACCTGTTCACGCTGATTGTGTCCGCCACGCCCATCGCGCCGGTGATCACGACGCAGCCGCAAGCGCAGGCGGTGGGATTGGGGCAGAACGCCACCTTCACCGTCGTTGCGGCCGGCAGCCCCTCGCCAGGCTACCAGTGGCAGCGCTACCGGGTCGGCGACTCGTCGTTCGCCCCGCTGGCGGAGGGCGGAAATTACAGCGGCACCAACACCGCCACGCTGACGATCACGAACGTCACCTCGGGGATGAGCAACGACCTTTACCAGGTGATCGTGACCAACATCAACGGGACGACCACCAGCAATTCCGCCCAGCTCACCATCGCGCTTGGCTCCGTGTTCTCGACGTTCGCCGGGCAGGCCGGAATCGCCGGCTGGGTTGACGATACCGGCATCGCGGCGCGATTCCGCAACCCGAGCAGCATCACAGTGGATTCCGTCGGCAACGCCTATGTCGCCGATGCGGGTAACCACGTCATCCGCAAGATCAGCCCGACCGGGCTGGTCACGACGCTCGCGGGTTCCCCCGGCGCGCCGGGCTCGGTCGACGGCCTGGGCAGCGCGGCCCGGTTCAACACCCCGAACGGTGTCGCCGTCGATGCCAGCCTCAACGTTTATGTCGCGGACTCGGGCAACAACACCATCCGCATGGTGACGGCCGGCGGCTCGGTCACCACGCTGGCGGGCACGCCGCTGGCCGGCGGAAATGCGGACGGGGTGGGAAGTGCGGCCCGATTCCTGTATCCGACCGGAATTGCCGTCGATATCGGTGGCACCCTTTACGTATCGGACACGCTGAATCACACGATTCGCCGCATCAGCGGCGGGACGCTGGTCACAACGATCGCCGGCAGCCCCGGTTCCCTCGGCAACGTGAACGGCACCGGCGCGGGCGCGAGATTCTCCTACCCGAACGGACTGGCAGTCGACACGGCGTACAACATCTATGTCGCCGACACCCAGAACCATCTTGTCCGCAAGATCACCGCCGGTGGAGTGGTGACCACGCTGGCCGGAATCGCGGGAACGTTGGGCAGCGTCGACGGCGGACCGGGCGTGGCCCGGTTTTTCCAGCCGCAGGGTGTCGCGCTCGATACCTCGGGCAACGTCTATGTGGCCGACACGTTGAATCACCTCCTCCGCCGGATCAGTCCGGCCGGGGACGTGATCACGCTCGCCGGCCTCGCCGGCGCAGTCGGCAGCGCCGACGGTTCGGGCAACACGGTGCGGTTCTACCAGCCCTACGGCGTCGCGCTGGATACCGCCGGCAATATCTATGTCGCGGATACGCTCAACCATACCATCCGGCGGAGCGGCGGCGTGACGGCGCCGGCGATTGTCACATCGCCGCAGAACCAGGTGGCGGCGGTCGGCGGCTCGGTGACATTCACCGCCAGTGCCTCCGGCAGCCCGTCGCCTTCATACCAGTGGCAGCGTCGCCTGCCGGGCACGGATATCTTCGTCAACGTCAGCGACGGTGCGACTTACATCGGCACCGCGACGGCCGCGCTCACCATTCTCAATGTCACCAGCGAGATGAACGGCAACGAGTTCCGCGTTGTGGCGAGCAACCTGGTCAACCCGCCGGCCACGAGTTCGGGCGCGATTCTCACGGTCGGTACGCCGCCCACCATCACGAGTGCGGCGAACACCACGTTCCGGGTCGGGCAGGCCGGGACGTTCACGGTCACGACCTCGAGCGGCCTGCCGGTGACGTTCAGCGCCACCGGAATGCCGTCGTGGCTCACGTTGAACGCGAGTTCCGGCGTGCTGAGCGGAACGCCGCCCGACCTCAACGGGTCGCCCTTCGCGATCACGATCACCGCGAACACGGGAAGCGGAACGAGCACGGCCGCGACCCAGTCGTTCCTCCTGACGGTCGAACCATCCCAGGTCGCGCCAACGATTGCGACCCAGCCGGCGAGTACTTCGGTCAACAGCGGTGACTCGCCCACGTTCAGTGTGTCCGCCAGCGGCACCGCGCCGCTGAGCTACCAGTGGCGAAAGGACGGCTCGGCCATCAGCGGCGCGACCGGCACGTCGTACACGGTGACGAACGCCCAGGGGTCGAGCGCGGGGCTGTATTCGGTCGTGGTGAGCAACCCGTATGGCACCGCGACGTCGTTCGCCGCGAGCCTGAGCGTCAACACCCCGCCGATTTTCGACTCGCAACCACGCGCGCAAACGGTGCTCGCCGGAAATTCCGTCACGTTCAGCGCCAACGTATCGGGTGCCTCCGGCACGACGTTCCAGTGGCGCCGCAACGGGGTTGCGCTCGCCGGGGCCAACAGCTCGACCCTCACGCTGTCCAACGTGAGCGCGGCCGACGCCGGCAATTACGATTTGATCGTGACCAATGCGCTCGGCTCGGCGGCCAGCTCGGTTGCCCAGCTGACACTGGCCAGCGCGCCAGCGCTCCCCGTCTTCACGCTCCAGCCGGCCAGCCGGACCGTGGTCGTCGGCGGCAACGCCACCTTCAATGCCGCCGCCGCGGCGGCGCCGGCGGCGACGTATCAGTGGCGCAAGAACGGCGTCAACATCGCCGGGGCCACGAACCCAAGCTACAGCATCGTCGGCATCCAGCCGGGCGACGGAGGCAGCTACGATGTCGCGGCGAGCAACTCGATGGGCACCGTCGTTTCCACCGCCGCCGGCGTCCGCGTCATCGCGCGCAGTTACGCCGGAATCTACTTCGGCAGCTTTGGCGGTGGACTGGGCAACTTCGCCCTCTACGTCCGCGCCGACAACAGCGGGGTGTTCCTCGGTTATCTGCCCGGATCGTCGGCTCCCGTCATGAGCGTGGGAGTGGCGGTGAACGACGCAGGTGAGTTCACGTTCAACCAGGGCGCAATCACGGCCAGTGCCGCGGCGGCCGGTGAGCCGGCGCGGGCCGCGGCCCTCAACCCGGTGACCGTCAATGGCCAGATCGCCTCGAACGGTGCCGTGGTCGGATCGGTCTCGGGTGGCGTTTCGACCTCGCTGTCGGGTGCGCGTTCGTCGGATACGGGCGCTTCGCAAAATGTCGCCGGGCTGTATCAGGCCGGGGCGACGAACAGCGGCGCCGTGGCCTACACCATTGCCGGCGCCACCGGCCAGGCGTTCGCGCTGGTCCAGAGCGGAAACACCGCCGATGGCGGGCTGGGTTCGGTCAACAGCGTCGGACAGGTCGCCGTGGCCACGGGGCGCAGCGCGATCACCGAAACCATTGTTCCGTCCAGCGGCGCGAACACCGTGACCGTCAGTGGCGGCATCAATGTGACGCTGACTGGCGCGAGCGAAACTGTGCTGGCGAACCAGCGGCTGCTGAACATCTCCAGCCGTGCCCGCGTTGGCAGCGGCGACACGGTGGCGATCGCCGGCTTCGTCATCTCGGGCGAGGAATCGAAACCGGTGCTCATCCGCGCCGTCGGGCCGACCCTCGGCCAGCCGCCGTTCAGCGTGCCGGGCACGCTCGGCAATCCGCGGCTGGAACTCTTCCGCGGCTCGACCTCGATTGGGACGAACACCGGAGTCGGCACGAGCACCAACAGCACTGCCATCGCGTCCGCCGCGCAGCAAATCGGCGCATTCGCCCTCGGCAACAACGACTCCGCGATCTTCACCACCCTCGCGCCGGGTAACTACACGGCGATCGTGAGCAGCGCCACGACCAACACCGGGGTCGTCCTCGTGGAAGTCTATGATTTGTCCGCCGCGGCCGCCGGCCAAAAACTGTTGAACATTTCCACTCGCGCCACGGCGGGAAGCGCGGAGAACACCCTCATCGCCGGTGTCGTGGTGTCGGGTTCGGCGCCGAAGCGGGTCCTGATCCGCGCGGTTGGCCCCGGGCTCGCCGCTTTCGGTGTGACCGGCGTCCTCGCCCAGCCGACGCTCACCCTGTACAGCGGCAGCCAGGCCGTGGCGGCAAACACGGGGTGGACGACCTCGGCCGATGCCACGGCAATCCCAGGCGCATCGCTGAGCGTCGGCGCCTTCGGCCTCACCAGTCAGGATTCCGCGATAATCGTCACGTTCGCGCCCGGAAACTACACGGCGCAGGTAACCGGTCCCGGCACCGCGACCGGCGTGGCGCTGATTGAAGTCTACGAACTGCCGTAAGTCAGGCGTGGCGCTGCGCGGGGCCAGGGCGATTGCCCTGGCCCGCACCGGCTTTACGCGCTTTTCTCCGTCGCGCAGTCCATTTCACTTCGGCCGTTCCAACCGGCTGCGGCAGCGCCGCGCCGCCGTTTTTTGCGGGACCAAAACTCGGTTCGCGCGAACAACCGTCTTGCCCTTGTGGCTCCAGTCCGGGCACTTTCTTGCCACCAGCTTGAGCTTCGGCCCAGCCTCCCTTACAGCCCGAATATCCCGTTATGAATCGTTCTCCTCTTGGACATGCTCCGCGTCATCATCGCTGGCCGCGCCTGGCGCGACAGCTCGTTTCGCTCGTTGCCGCCAGCGCTGCCCTGACGACCGCGTGGGCGCAGAAAGCGGTCAGCACCATGGCCGGCACTGCCGGGTTGGCTGGGTACGTCAATGACACCGGCCCCGCGGCACGCTTCCGGTTCACGACGCCATCGGCTGCGGTCGTCGACAGCAGCGGGAATGTCTTCGTCGCCGATTCGATCAACCACACCATCCGGAAGATTACGAGCGCCGGCGTCGTGACGACGTTCGCGGGCTCGACGCTCGGGCTCCCGGGCAGTGCGGATGGATTTGGCACCACCGCGTCCTTCAACAGCCCGCAAGGCCTGGCCATCGACTCGCTCAACAACCTCTACGTGGCGGACACGGGCAACCATGCCATCCGCATGATCTCAGCCGGCGGATCGGTCTCGACGCTGGCCGGCACCGCCGGCGGGGTGTCGGTAACCAGCGGCTATACCAATGGCGTCGGCACCGCCGCCCTGTTCCGGTTCCCGTCTGCCATTGCGGCGGATCGCGCGGGCGCGGGCGGGGGGGCCGCCAGTGTCTACGTCGCCGACACCCAGAACAACGCCATTCGCCGCGTGGTCGTGGCGACGCGAAACGTCACCACGCACGCCGGTTCCCTCGCGGGAATACCAGGCAACGCCGATGGGATCGACACGGGTGTGGACAACGTTTCGCGGTTCAACGCGCCCGCCGGGATTGCGTCCGACGCGAGTGGATTCGCGATCTACGTCGCCGACACCGGTAATCACATCATCCGCCGAATCACCTTTGACGGCACCAATGCCACGGTCTCGCGGCTCGCCGGCTCCGCCATCCCAACCTATGTCGACGGCACCGGCACCACCGCGTCATTCAACGGCCCAACGGCACTGGCCCTCGACGCGATCGGAAATGTGGTGGTCGCCGACACGATGAACCAGGTAATCCGCACGGTGAACTTTGGCGGCACGACCACACTGTTTGCCGGCTCGCCGACCATCGCGGGATCCAGCGACGGCCTTGCCACCAGTGGCGCGCTCTTCAACCGGCCGACCGGCATTGCGGTCGATGTTTTCAGCAATGTTTATGTGGTGGATACGCTCAACAGCACCGTCCGGCGGATCGCCAATGCCGCCGCGCCCATCATCACCCTTCAGCCGGTAACGCAGAATTCGGCGCTGGGCGGCACGGCGGTCTTCACCGCGGCCGCGACCGGCACACCGACTCCGACTTTACAATGGCAGCGGTTCCGCGTCGGCGATTCGAGTTTCACGTTCCTGCCTGAAGGCGGCGGCTATACCGGGACGACGACCGGAACGCTCACGATCTCGCCGGTCACGGTGTCGATGTCCGGCGATCTCTACCAGCTCGTCGCCTCCAATGGCGCCGCGAGCGTGACGACCGTTGCCGCCCAGCTCGTGGTCGCGCTTGGCCCGATTTACACCACCTGGGTCGGCCTGCCACTGACCCCAGGCGCCGTGGACGGCATCGGCAGCGGGGCCCGGTTCCGCGCGCCGACGAATGTTGCGGTCGACACCGCCGGCAATGTCTACGTCGCCGACTCCGGCAATCATGTGATTCGCAAGGTCACCGCTTCCGGTGTGGTCACCACCCACGCTGGGGCGCTCGCTCTCTCGGGCGCGATCGACGGCTTTCTGACCACCGCACGGTTCAACTCGCCTTCCGGCGTCGCCGTCGACTCGTCGAACAACGTCTACGTCGCCGACACCGGCAATCACGTCATTCGGATGATCAGTTCATCCGGAAACGTGACCACGTTCGCGGGCACCTTGGGCGCACTCGGCAGCACGGACGGCTCCGGCGCCACCGCGCGGTTCTCCTTCCCCAGCGCCATCGCCGTGGATGCGGCGGGTTCCCTCTACGTGGCCGACACGCTCAACCATACCATCCGCAAAATCACGAGTGGCGTCGTCAGCACGCTCGCGGGCACAGCCGGTTTGCAGGGTTCGGCGGACGGAGTCACCAGTACCGCACGGTTCTCATTCCCGTCCGGCGTCGCAGTCGACACGGCGCTCAACGTGTATGTGGCCGACACCGTCAACCATCTGATCCGCAAAATCACCTCGACCGGCAGCGTGTCCACCATGGCCGGTCTGGCCGGTTCAGCCGGCAGCGTCGATGGCAACGGCAACATCGCCCGATTCAACCAGCCGAAGGGCGTCGCGGTTGAGGGCACCACGGTCTACGTCGCGGATAGTGGAAATCATATCATCCGCACGGTATCCGCCACGAACGACGTGGTAACGGTTGCCGGTTCGGCCGGCCTCAGCGGGAGCGTCGACGGGCCCTTGAATCTGGCCCGCTTCAATTCGCCCACCGGAATCGCGGTGGCGGCAACCGTGGTCTATGTGGCCGACACCCAGAATCACACCATCCGCCGGACGGGCTCGGGCGTGCCGCCGGAAATCACCGTTGCGCCGCAAAACCAAAACGTGGCGGCGGGCGGCACGGTCAGCTTCACCGTCTCGGCTGCAGGCGCGCCAACGCCGAGTTTGCAGTGGCAGCGTCGCGCCGCCGATTCGTCGACGTTCGTGAACCTGGCCAACGACGGCACGTTCAGCGGCGTAACCACCTCGACGCTGATGATTTTCGGCGTAACGAGCGCTCTGTCGGGCAGTGAATTCCGCGTGGTCGCGACAAATCTGGTGGGCTCGCCCGCCGTCAGCGCGGGCGCGACCCTGACGATTGTGACCGTACCGGTGTTCACCAGCGCGACCAGCACCACGTTCCGCGTCGGTCAGAACAACACCTTCACGTTCACCGCCACCGCGAGCCCCGCGGCGAGCTTCACCGCCAGCGGCCTGCCGTCGTGGGCTACGCTCGATTCGACCTCGGGCGTACTGAGTGGCAATCCGCCGAACACCTCGGGTTCGCCGTTCAACCTCGTGGTCACCGCCAACAACGGCACGGGCTCCAGCACCGCCGTGACGCAGAACTTCCGGCTCACCGTCGAGGCCGCCGAAGCGCCGCCGACGATTGCCTCCCAGCCCTCGGGCACGACGGTGAACCGGGGCGAGAATGCCACCTTCAGCGTGTCCGCGGGCGGCTCGAGCCCGCTTTCGTATCAGTGGCGCCGTGACGGCGCGGCAATCAGCGGCGCGACCTCATCGACGTTCGTGCTGCCGAACGCGCAGGCTTCGTCGGCCGGCACCTATTCGGTCACGGTCAGCAATGCCTTCGGCAGCGTGACCTCGAACGGAGCGACCCTCGCGGTGAACTCCGCGCCGAACATCGTGTCGCAGCCGCGCAGCCTCACGGTCCAGGCCGGCGGTTCGGCGACGTTTGTCGCCGATGTCACCGGCGGGTCCGGGCTCAGCTACCAGTGGCGCCGCAACGGGGTCGCGCTCGCGAATGCCAACAGCGCGACGCTGACGCTGAGCAATGTGTCCGCGGCCGACGCGGGCAACTACGACGTCATCATCACCAACTCGCTCGGCACGACTTCGAGCTCGGTCGCCCAGTTGAACGTGGTGACGGGCCCGACCGCCCCCGTGTTCACGTTGCAGCCGGCCAGCCGGACGACGACGCTCAGCGGCAACGTGACGCTCACGGCCGCGGCCACGGGAGTGCCGGCGCCGACTTATCAGTGGCGGCACAACGGCGCGGCGATCGGTGGCGCCACCAACCCCTCGTTCACGATCACCAACGCCCAGGCCGGTAACGCGGGCAATTACGATGTCGTCGCCGCCAGTTCGGCCGGCACCATCACGTCCGGCGTGGCCGGAGTGCGGGTAATCGCGCGCAGTTATGCGGGCGTGTACTTCGGCTCGTTCAGCGGGTCCTTCGGGCCGTTCGCCATGTACGTGCGCGATGACAACACCGGCGTGTTCCTCGGCTATCTGCTCGGCTCGAGTGCACCGGTGATGAACCTCGCGCTGCTGGTCAATGACGCCGGCCAGTTCTCGTTCAGCCAGGGTGCGATTGCCACCGCTGCAGCCGTCAGTTCCGACGAACCCGCACGCGCGGCTGCCCTGGCGCCTGTGACCATCAACGGCACGTTGGGCGCCGATGGTTCCGTCAACGGATCGATCAGCGGCGGAGTATCCACATCGTTCGCGGGGTCGCGCGTCGCTGACGCCGGTCCGACGCAAGGTGTCGCCGGCTACTATCAGGCCGGAGCCACCAACAGCGGCGGTGTTGCCTACGTCATCACGAGTTCGAACAGCCAGGCGTTTGTCGTTACGCAGGTCGGCACCGTAACGGACGGCGGCGTCGGCACGGTGAGCGCGGGCGGCCAGGTCTCCATCTCCACGGCGCGTGGCAGCGTGGCCGGCTCGATCGTTCCGAGCAACGGCACGCTGTCGCTGATTTCGAGCGGAGCGGTGACGGGCTCGTTCAACGGTGCGAGCGAATCGGTGCTCGCGGTCCAGCGCCTCGCCAACATCTCGTCGCGTGCCCGCGTCGGCACTGGTGAGGCGGTCGCGATTGCGGGCTTCGTCATCTCGGGCGAACAGTCGAAGCCGGTGTTGATTCGCGCCGTCGGCCCGACCCTCGGCCAGGCACCGTTCAATGTTCCAGGTGTGCTCACCACGCCGCGGCTCGAGCTGTTCCGCGGGTCCGCGTCCATTGCCACGAATGCCGGCATCGGGACGAACCGCGCGGCAATCGACGCCGCCGGAGTCCAGGCCGGCGCGTTTGCGCTCGGCAGCGCGGGCACCGATGCGGCGATCTTCACGACGCTGGCCCCGGGCAACTACACCGCCATCGTCAGCAGCAGCGGAACGGCGTCCGGCGTGGTTCTGGTCGAAGTGTACGATCTCTCCGCGGCGGTCGCCGGCCAGAAACTGCTCAACATCTCGACGCGCGCCACCGCGGGCAGCGCCGAAAACACGCTGATTGCCGGCGTGGTGGTGACGGGTTCAGCGCCGAAGCGCGTGCTGATTCGCGCCGTCGGTCCCGGCCTGACGCCGTTCGGCGTCACTGGCGTCCTCGCGCAGCCGACGCTGACGCTCTACAGCGGCAGCACGGCAGTGGGAGCGAACACCGGATGGAGTACGTCGGTTGACGCCGCCGCGATCACGGCCGCATCCGCGCAAGTGGGCGGCTTCGGCATGGCCGCCGCTGACTCGGCGATGATCGTGACGCTCGCCCCCGGCAACTACACCGCGCAGGTCACCGGACCCGGCGCGGCGACCGGCGTGGCGCTGATCGAGCTCTACGAATTGCCGTAAGGTTTTTGCTGCTGCAAAAACCTAGGATCAAAACCCGGGCCAACAGGCCCGGGTTTTTTGTTTTCAGAGCAATTGGCCAACGCCCGACATCGGGTGCCGCTGCCGTCCCCGAATGTGCCGAAACTCACCCCGCCGAAGACCCCAGGTTTTCGCAGCAGCGAAAACCTACGCAGCGAAAACCGGTGTTTGACGTCGCGCTGTCGGGCGTGTTGCTGCTGCGCGCGTCAGTTCGATACCGGTTGCAGTAGCTGGCGTGACAAAGGTACGAGCCACCGCGCATCACGCGGCGATCACCCGTCTCCGGACCCGTGGGATTGTCGCGTGGGCTTCGCCGGTAAAAGGTCGGATCGAACCAGTCCGCACACCATTCCCACACGTTGCCGGTGACCTGATACAGGCCGTAGCCATTTGGCTTATACGCGCGTACCGGGGCGGTGCCTTGGTGACCGTCAGCCGCGGTGTTCCGGGTCGGGAATGTCCCCTGCCAGACGTTCATCAGGTGCCGGCCACCCGGCTCGAGTTCATCGCCCCATGGGAATCGTTTCAGGACCAGCCCTCCCCGCGCCGCCATTTCCCACTCGGCCTCGGTCGGCAACCGCTTGCCTGCCCAGCCGGCATACGCGACGGCATCATTCCACGACACGTGGACCACGGGATGATCCCACCGCTGCTTGATGTTCGAACCCGGGCCTTCGGGGTGCCGCCACGTCGCGCCTTCGACGCGGCACCACCATGCGCTGCCGAGCACCGTGGCCCGGGCGTATTTCTTCCGCTGCGCCGCGCTCAGCTGGCCATGGAAAACGAAGCTCCAGCCGAAGCGTTCCGAATCGGTCTTGTAACCGGTCGCGTTCGCGAACGCGTTGAACTGCTCGTTCGTCACGCAAGTCGCATCGATATGGAACGGTGCAAGCACGACCGCGTGCGCCGGCCCCTCCCCATCCGCCGGGAAGCCATAGTCGCCATCCGTTCCCATCAGGAATTCGCCCCCCGGAATCAGCCGCATGCCCTCGGTCGAGGCCGGCTGGGCGCGCCCCGGCACCTTCGCGGCCGGTGCCGCCGGCATGTCGTGATTTCCCCGCGGCGGCGCACAACAGGAGCGGGTCGCGGGCGCGTGGGTGGGTTCCATGGCCATTTCCGCTCCGGACGATGCAAAACCGGCCGCCGGCGTAAAGGCCCGCGCAAGCCATCGAAGTCTTTATCTTTCTCTTCCTCTTTATCGTTCTCTCCTCCGTCCGCACAACGGCGAGAACGTGAACGATTAAGAGAACGAGGAAAGATGCCGCGGGCGCAGTTCATTGCAGATGAAAATGCCCTCCACCCCTGCCGCGCCACGCTTGCACGTGAATGACCAGCGGCACAATTTGTCCGGCGACTCTTCCACCCCTGATGAATTCCGTCGCTCTCGAAAACCCTCCGAACAAGCAGCTGCGCGTCCTCGGCTGGAGCATCGTCGCGCTCGCCGGCGCCGTTTCGATTGGCATCCTGGCCCTGTCGCGCGGTGAGCCGGTCAACGCGCTCTGGATGGTCATCGCCGCCGTGTGCGTGTTTGCGATTGGCTACCGGTTTCACTCCGCGTGGTTGATGGCAAAGGTCCTTACGCTCGACGATCTGCGCGCCACCCCGGCGCAGGTTCACGCTGACGGCCGGGATTACGTGCAAACGAACAAGTGGGTGGTCTTCGGCCATCACTTCGCGGCGATTGCCGGCCCCGGTCCGCTGGTCGGGCCCGTGCTCGCCGCCCAGTTCGGCTACCTGCCGGGACTGCTGTGGATGTTGATCGGCGCGACGCTCGGCGGCGCGGTCCATGATTCGGTCATCCTCTTCTGCTCCACCCGGCGCCGGGGAAAATCGCTCGGCCAGATGGTTCGCGACGAAGTCGGTCCGTTCGCCGGCACCGTCGCGCTCGTGAGCATCATCGCGATCATGATCATCCTGCTGGCGGTGCTCTCGCTCGTCGTCGTCAAGGCGCTGGCCGAAAGCCCGTGGGGGCTGTTCACGATCGCGGCCACGATGCCGATCGCGATTGTGATGGGCCTGGCCATGCGGGGCGCGGGACACAACGGCCGCGCCCTGGGCTGGATTACGGCGTTCGGCGTCATCGCGTTGCTCGGCTCCGTCGGACTCGGCTCGCTGCTCAAAGGATATCCCGCCCTCGAGTCGGCGCTCACCCTGCGCGGCACGACGCTCGCGTGGTGGATCATGGGATACGGGTTTCTCGCCTCGGTCCTCCCGGTCTGGCTGCTGCTCGCGCCGCGGGATTATCTCAGCACGTTCATGAAAATCGGCACCGTGATCGCGCTCGGGATCGCGGTCGTTGTGCTCGCGCCCACGCTGAAGATGCCAGCGGTGACGAAGTTCATCGACGGCACGGGGCCGGTTTTCGCCGGGCCGGTGTTTCCCTTCTGTTTCATCACCATCGCGTGCGCCGCCATCTCAGGCTTCCACTCGCTGGTCTCCTCGGGCACGACACCGAAACTGCTCGAGCGTGAATCACACATCCGCGTGGTCGGCTACGGCGCGATGGTCACTGAAATGTGCGTCGGCGTCATGGCTCTCATTGCCGCCTGCGCGATGGAGCCGGGCCAGTATTTCGCCATCAACATGGCGGGCACCGCGGAGGCTGTGACCACGAAGGTGACGCAACTCGGGTTCCCAGTGACGACCGCCGACATGGCCGCGCTCGCCAGCAGCGTCGGCGAGAAAACCATGGTCGGGCGAACCGGTGGAGCGCCGACGTTCGCGGTGGGCATGGCGCACATGTTCGCCGGCGTCATCGGCAGCCAGGCCGCCCTCGCGCTGTGGTATCACTTCGCGATCATGTTCGAGGCGCTCTTCATCCTCACGACGATCGACGCGGGCACGCGCGTGGGCCGTTTCATCGTCCAGGATCTGCTCGGTGCCGCGTGGAAGCCGCTCGCGGAAACGCGCTCCGTCGCCGGCGGGATGCTCGCCACGACGCTCTTCGTGGCGGCGTGGGGCTGGTTCCTTTACCAAGGCGTCGTCGATCCGCTGGGCGGCATCAACTCGCTCTGGCCGATTTTCGGCATCGCCAACCAACTCCTGGCCGTGGTGGCCCTTGCCCTCGGCACCACCGTGCTGATCAAGATGGGCCGCGCGCGTTACGCTTGGGTGACGCTGCTGCCGCTCGGCTGGCTGCTCGTCGTCACGACGTCGGCGGCGCTGATGAAGATTTTCAGCCCCGCTCCGCTCGGGTTCCTCGACATCGCGCGCGGGCTGCAGGTGAACATCACCGGCGGAGGCTCGGAGGCACAGCTGAAGGCGTGGCAGCAACAGCTGCTGAACAATCGCGTGGATGCGGTGGTGACCGCGGCCTTTCTGATCCTGGTGATCATCGTGGTGCTGGCCAACGCGCGCATCTGGTGGCAGCTGCTCTCCGGCCGCCGCACCGCGCAGTTGCGCGAGGAGCCGTACGTGGCCGCGGCCGTGAAGACGGCGTAGGGTCCGCGATCGGACGCTCACGCTTTCACATTAGCCGGGCGGCCGGGGCCTCGCTTCACGAGCACTCGAACGCCGTCCGCCAGCGCGCGCCGGTGATGTTGGAGATAATACGTCAGCCAGAACGAATACCCGGCCGGCTGGCGCCTCACATCCTGCTCCAGTTGCGCCAGACTGCACCGGACAACGGACGCGACCTCGTCCGGATTCGGCATGATCCCTTCCGGCACGGCGCCGAAGTAAACGGACACGATTTCGTTTTCCTTCAGGCCGTTCGGAAATGTCGCGCGATATCTGGCCTGAAAGCCGTACCTCAGCTTCGTGGTCGCGCCCAGTTCCTCCGCCAGCCGTCGTCTTGCCGCGTCGATGGTGCGCTCGCCGGAGCGCGGGTGGCCGCAGCACGAGTTCGACCACAGCCCCCCGGAGTGATATTTGGACACCTGCCGGCGCTGGAGCAGCAGCCGCCCGCCGTCGTCCACGAGAAAGATCGAAAATGCCCGGTGCCGCAGCCCGGCCCGGTGCACCTCGCGCTTGTCCGCCGTCCCAATCGGGCGGTTGCGGGCATCAACGAGGATGAGCTGTTCGGTCATGGCGACGGACACGTGAAGGCGCGCCTGATAAGACGCACAGGCAAGCTGGATGATGCGAGCGGGCCGGATCGGGCAATGCTGAAAGATGGACGGGGAGTCCACCGCTTTGGTCACGACTTCGGCGGGCGCTGAACGAAGCGGCAAGGCCGGGCGCGCTGGTTGCCATGACCGTGATGTTTGTTTGCTTTACGCAGCGCCGGTGCCTTTCAGTTTCACCCCCCGCCCCCATCTATGTCCAAGACCCGCCCCACCCGCCGTTCGGCTCGCCCGCTGGGCACCGCCTCACCCCGGGAGATCGTGGACCTTGGATTCGTCCCAGTCCGCGCCAGGCTGATCGAAGTCGCCGCGTTTCTCGACCGGGCGGAACGCTACGCGGCGGCGGACGATTTTCGGTGCGCCGCATTGCGTGAAGCCGCGGCGCTGCTCGTCGACGGCAGACCGGAACGCGCCCGTCGCATACTCGAGAAACTCAGCGATCCGACCACGCAGCCTGAGACCGTATCCTCCGGCAAAGCCGCCCTCGGAGCCTGGCGGCCGGCGGCTGCTGCCGCCGGCCAAGGTAAAGGGAAGGTGAGGAAGGGAAAATAAAATTGGAGAAGGCGCACACCTTCGCTGGCTTGGCATCGCATTAACGTTCGGCTTCGGCTACGCCCTGCCCCTCCGCCCCTCCGCCCCTCCGCCCCTCCGCCCCTCCGCCCCTCCG
>JAUSID010000102.1 GCA_030648295.1 Opitutaceae bacterium
CGTGCCGCCCGACCAGGAAGTGTTGCCGTTCAACGTGAGGTCGGCGCTGGCACCGAGGCTCTTCGCGGTGTCATCAAAGGTGCTGCCGGCGCTGGTGACCTTCGCGTTGAGCGTGCCGCCGTTCCACTGCAGCGAGGTGACACTGGCCGAGCCGCTGTTCGTGCTGGAGACCGTGCCGGAGCCAAGCGTGAGGGTGTCGAGTGTCGAGGCGGACGTGTCGAACTCCGCCGCGGCGCCCGAGGCGTTGACCGAAACCTTGGCGTTGCCGCTTGCACCCTTGAAGGTCGTGGTGGCGCCGGCGAGTTCCACCGTGCCGCTGCCGCTGAACGCCGTAGTGTCGAAGGTGTAATTGTTGCTGGCGATCTGGAGCTTGGCGCCATTGCCAACGGCGATGCTGCCACTCGACGATCCGCCGCCGGAAAGTTTGAGCGTGCCCGCATTGGCGTTGACACTGCCCGTATTGGTGAAAACGGCGCGGATATCGGTCGCACTACCGGCCGCGCCAGCAGACTTCGTGAACGTGCCGGCATTCACAAACGAAGCGCTACCGCCATTGCTTACGGTTCCATCGAAACCGGCAGTGAACGTTCCACCCGCATTATTGCTGAACGTGGCGCCACCGGAAATGTCAATCGAGCCCCCCTCCCAACTCGCGCTGCCTTTGTTGGTCAGCGAGCCACCGGACAGTTTGTGCGAGCTGCCCGTCGCGATCGTAAGTGTTGCTCCGGTGTCAAAAACCACGCCGCCGCCGCTGCTGAAGCTAATCTCACCCGAGTCCCACGACGAGGCGAGGCCGGCGCCACCCACAAATGTGACCGTGCCGGTACCTTCGATTTTTCCCGGGGCGGTGGCGCCTGTATCAGTGGTAAGCTCCAGCGCGCCTATTGATTCATCGCTCGTGTACTTCGCCGCACCATTTCCGACATGCACGATATCCGCTTGGCCGGGTCGTGTGTTCGTATCCCATTTCCCCGGCGTGGTGCCATTGCCGTTGCCGCCGGTCCACGTCGGCTTTCCCGCGGCGCCCTTCAACGTCGGCATATACGCACAAACCGTCAGCACGGCGAAACACGCTGAAAGCAGCGGACGATGGACTGGTTGAAGCCGGAGCGGCATGGGTCGTGGGACGACGATTGCAAATGATTGATGAAAACCGATTCGCAGGGCGACCAAATAATTGGCCCTGTCCGATCGGCCCAATGGTTCTGGAAAACGGTCCGACCCGGCATCGGTAAAATTCCTATACCATCGCCCTCCAACCGCTTACGGGCACATCCTCCGGCCCTAGCCGCGCCGGGATTCCGAAAAAAAGGACCCGCCACCAGCTCCGAAAATCAGCCGCTCTGCGCCGCCGCGAGGTTCGGGTTGGCAGGGTTCAAGGGGCGTCACGGACTTGGTCGCCGTCGGAGCGACCACATCGCGACGCCGTTCAACCCGAGCACTACCGGCGCAAATCCGCCGATCGCGTGCAGCAATTTCACTACTCGCGATTCGTAGAAACCGAAATGAAGCGGTCGGAGTATTGCCGCGAATTTTTCGCCCATCGACGCCGCGGCCACCTGGTGAATCACGGCATGCCGCCGCTCGCGGAATCAAATTCGATAGGGCTGAATCCTCTTCGTTTCGTCAAACGATCGCGGCCCGGAAAAACCGTTAGAACTCGAACGAGGCGCCGACGTAGTAATTGCGCCGTGGCGCGGGATCGATTCCGGCGTTCGTCACGCGGCTGTAATAATTTTCGTCGAGCAGATTGTTGGTGCCGCCGATCACCCGGAAACGCGTGCCCGGGATTTTCGTTTCCGCGGTGAGGTCCCAAACCGAGTAGGCCGGGATGGCGCGCTCGGCCGAGTTGTTGTCGTCGCCGAACACGCGATCGACGAACGTGCCGAGGAGCGAGACCTTGGTGGTTTCGCCGAGCGAGTACACCAGTCCGGTGCGGATCAGGTGCTCAGGCGCGAACTGCGGCGTGCGTCCCATTTGCGGACCACTTTCGAAACGCGCGCGAAGCAGCATGGCGTTCGCATACACGTTCAGCTCGTGCCGCGAGGTCGCGCCAAAGAGGGAGAAAAGATTGTAGTGAACGCTGGCCTCGACGCCGCGGTGCACGGAACGACCGACGTTGCCGACGCTCGAGCGGCCGCCTGGCAGCGATACGGATCCGATCTGGTTGTCGAAATCGAGGTAGAACAGGCTCGCGTCCAGGACGAGCCCGCGGGCCGGCTGCGAACGGACGCCGAGCTCGTAATTGGAGGCGCGGCTTTCCTGGAGATCGGCCGGCACGACGGCGGTCCCGCCCGTCGGCACGGCCTGGGTGAAGATAATGGGGCGATAACTTTGGGAGACGTTCAGGTACGTTTGGGTCTTCACCGGCAGATCATACGCGACCGCGAGGCCGAAGAGTGGAAGGTTCTGGCGGTCGTGGGCGCCGCCCAGCGGCGTGCCGGCGTTCTGCTTGGCCAGGTTGAAGTGCTCGGTGACTTTTTCGCGGACGTTCTCGAAGCGCACCCCGGGCGTGACGCTGAGCGACCCGAAGCGGAAAAGATTCTCGACGAACACCGGCGCGTAGAACGACTCGCGCAGCGAGCGGGACTGCACGTCGCCGTTGTCCGCATCCGCGGTATTGCCCCGCGCGTCCGTGCGCGGCGAGCGGGTGGTGAAGACCTGTGTGCCGGCGGTGAACACGTGCCGGTTGGTCGGCCCCCAATCGAGCCGCAGCCGGCCTTCCGCGCCGTAGGTGTTGAACTGCTGTCGCTCAATCGAATTGGTGTTGGCCGCGGCGCCCGTCGGCAGCGTGCCGAATCCGCCGCCGTTCTGCCGCTTCGAGGCGCGAGTGTAATCAATCGCCCACGCCCGCGTCGCAAAGGTACCGTTGGCCAGATCGCGTTCCCAAATCACGGCCGCCGCGCGGCGGCGAAGATTGAAGCGATCGTAGAGCCGCGAGGCGGTGTCGCGTTCGGTGTTGAAATTTACGCGGCCGGGACCGGTCGCGAAGGTGAGCCCGCCGGCCTCGCCGTGCTCCTCCTGGAAGCTTTCCGCGGTGAACAGCCAGCGGCTCGCGCTCATGGCGTCGATCGCGACGCGGCCGTAATACCCGTCCAGCTTCACATCGCTGTTGGCCGAGCGAAACCCGTCGGTCTCGCGGTGATGATAGTAGCCATAATAGCCGAACCGGCCGACGGTGCCGTCGACGTAGTTGAAAGTAGCGTACGCATTGTCGGACCCGAAACTGTGCATCGTCTCGCCGGAGAACGGCCGGTCGGTGCGCGGGCGGTGCGTGATATAGTTGAGCGAGCCCCCAGGCTGCGGGCCATACATGAGCGCGGCGCCGCCACGGGTGAACTCGATCCGATCCACCGTGTCGAGCGGCGGCGAGTAATACGCCTCCGGATACCCGAACTGGTCGGCGTGAATCGGAACGCCATCGACGAGGACCTGCATGAACTGCACGCGACCGGGATTGAGCCCGCGGTAACCGATGCTGAGCAGGGGAGTCGTCTCCTCGCTCAGCACGAGGCCGGGCGCCTCGGCGAGCGCCTGGCGGTAGTTGTTGCCGTTGATCCGGGGCAGCGAGTCGAAGTCGAGAATCGTGGTCTTCTTGCCGATGTTGACCTTCGTGCCCTGGATATCGGGCAGGAACGGACCCTGGACGAAGTGGTCGGCTTCGGCTTCGGCCTCGACGCGGAACGAAGGCAGCTGCACCGGAGGGGTGGACGCGTCGTCGGCAGTAGCGGTGAACGGCAGCGCAGCGATTGCGGCGGATGCGAGTATGCAGAGCGGCAGGCGAAGGTTCGTTGGCATGCTGAAAGTAGTGACGTCGAGAAGAAGACTGAGACGCAGTCGCAGGGCAAGCGGAAATTGAGACTCAGTCTTGGATGGATGTGCGTGGGACACGTCGGTGACGGTACATTAAAGAATACGGGTGGGAAATCGGAGCTGCGACCAGTTCTCAGTAAGGATATTCCTTACCGCCCGGTCGTGGAAACTTCGCGCTACCGCCACCCTCCAAGCTGCTCCCAACATGCGGTTGGCGACGTAATGACGCACAGTCTCTGAATTGCCCTCGACTTGTGCTCCGTGCCTCCCTGCCTCGTCCCCGCTTCGTACCTTCTTCGTCCCTGGTCGATATACGCCAGCGAACGACGACGTCAGATTGAGCCAGCAGTTCCATCGCTGCACGTGCGACCAGACCTCACTCAAATTCTCAAAGAAACGCCGCCGCCGACGAATCCTAAAGCGCGAAGCACCAACTTCGTCTCGACGCCCTGTGCGCCGCGCCGTTTAACCGGGTATGGTCGAAAACCTCACGGTCCAACTCGGCGACCGAAGCTATGTCATCCGGTTCGCGGCTGATCTTCCCCACGAGATCGGCGTCGAAGTGAAACGCCTGACGGCCGCCGGGCGACGCTGCGTCGTGGTGACGGACACGAATGTCCAGGCGGCACGGCCAGAAATGCTGAAGGACACGTTCCCGCAAGTGCCCCTCCTTGCCATCGAACCTGGCGAGGAGACGAAGTCGCTCGCTGGTTTGGGCCGCATTTACGATTTCCTCGCCGCGCAGAAACTCGATCGCGCAACGATGTTGTTTGCGGTGGGCGGCGGCGTGATTGGCGATCTCGCCGGGTTTGCGGCCGCGACGTGGCTGCGCGGCATCGAGTTTTGCCAGGTGCCCACGACCCTGCTCGCGATGGTGGATAGTTCGGTCGGCGGCAAGACCGGCATCAATCTTCGCGCCGGAAAAAACCTCGTCGGTGCATTTCATCAGCCGCGCGGCGTGTTTATTTCAACGCAGGTGCTCACGACGCTTCCGCCGCGGCAATTCGCCGCCGGCGTCGCAGAGGTAATCAAGTATGGTCTGCTCGCCGACGAGGAATTGTTCGCGCAGCTCGACCACCGGCCGCTGACGGTGCGGAGCCCCGAGTTGGCGGACGTGATCCGGCGCTGCTGTGCGCTGAAAGCGGGGATCGTCGAGGCGGACGAACGGGAGACCGCGGCGGATGGCGGCCGGGCGCTGCTCAACCTGGGGCATACATTCGGCCATGCGATCGAGAATGCCGCCGGCTACGGTGAATATCTCCACGGCGAAGCCGTGGCGATCGGACTTTGCGCCGCCGCCCGGCTGTCGTTGAAACTTGGTTACGTCGAACCGGAGGCCGTCGCGCGGATCGAGCGCGTCATTGCCGCGCATGCGCTGCCCACGCGGTTGCGCACCGCCCTCGGTTTCCAGGCGCTGGAGGACGCGATGGCCCGGGACAAGAAGGTCCGCGCGGGCGGACGGCGCTTCGTGATTCTGAAGCGGCTGGGCGAGGCCGCGACCGAGGCGAACGTGCCGTCGAAGCCCGTCGAGGAGACGTTCCGCGAGGTCGGGGCGTACTGATTCGGGATTTCGGATTGCGGATTTCAGGTGGCGGAGAGATCAACTGAGGACCGCCGCGCGGCCGGGCGCCGCGTCCAACCAGCAATTCGCAATCCGCCATCGCCAATCCGCAATTCACTGATGTCCGCCATCGACGAAGGCATTGTCCGGGAATATTTCGAACAGAATGGATTTCTGGTGCGGCAGGCGCGCAAATACCAGGTGCAGGCGCGGCGCAAGGTGGGGGAGGAGGAAATCGACTTGATCGTCTACAATCCGGCCTGGCAGCGGGGAGCCCGCAAGCCGGACTTTTTCCTCTTTTCGAGCGAGCTGCCGTACGTCCACAAGGCCATCGTCGCGGTGAAGGGCTGGCACACCGGCGTATTCAGTCCGGCAACACTGAAGAGCAGCCCGGAGATTTTTCGTTTCCTCGAGGAGAACGTGGTGAAGGAGGTCGCCCGGCTCTTCCCGCCCGAAGGCACGGTCGAGGACGCATCGACCCTGACGAAGATCCTCGTCCTGCCGAGCCTGCCGACGGCCGAACCCTTCCGGTCGCAGAGCGTCGAACTGCTCAAGGCGCGCGGCGTCGACGCGATCATTTCGTTTCGCGCCATGCTGCTCGACCTGATCGACAACATCGAAGTCAACCAGAACTACAGCAAGAGCGACACACTCCAGGTCATGCGCATTCTCAAGAATTACGAGTTGCTCAAGGATCCGCAGCTCGATCTGCCGGGCACGATCACGCGCACGCGGCGCGCGTGAAGCCCGGGGCTTGGAGTTTTTCCAGATGATTCATCCCACCGCGATCATCGAGCCCGGCGCGCAGCTTGGCACTGGTTGTGAGATCATGGCCCACGCGATTGTCACGCGGCACGTGGTGCTCGGCGACCGCGTCGTCGTGCATCCGTTCGCGGTGGTCGGTGGCGATCCGCAATACACGAAGTTCGATCCCGCGACGATTTCCGGCGTGCGGATCGGCGCGGGTACCGTGATTCGCGAACACGTCACGATCAATCGTTCCATCCTGCCGGAAAAGTTCACCTCCATCGGCGAAAATGTTTTCCTCATGGCGGCGAGCCACATTGCGCACGACTGCGAGGTCGGAAACGCGGTTGTGCTCGCGAATGCGGCGTTGCTCGCGGGCCACGTGAGCGTCGGCGATAATTCCTTCCTCGGCGGTGGTGCGGCCATTCATCAGTTTTGCCGCATCGGCGAAACGGTCATGGTCGCCGGCCATGCATCGATCACGCGCGACGTGCCGCACTTCACGATCGTGGCCGAACGCGACGATGTCATCGGCTTCAACGTGGTCGGACTGAAGCGCCGCGGTTTTTCGCGCGCCACGATCGCGGAGCTGAAGGCGGCCTTTCGCGATGTGTATTTCACGCCGGGAAACATCCGCGATATCGCCGCTCAACGGCTGAAGGCGGATGCGTTCGAGACGGCGGAGTCGCGGCGTTTCCTCGAATTTTTCGCGGAGGGCAAACGCAGCTTCGCGCGGCCGCGTCGCGGTTCCGGCGACGCGGATGAGTAAGGGGATTCCCGGAATGAACTGGCTCTTTGCACTCGACGATGAACCGGACGCTTGCATTCACCTGCGGTGATCCCGCAGGCGTTGGGCCGGAGATCATCGCGTCGTGGTTGAAGTCGCATTCCGCCGAGGCCGCCGATGTCACGCTCATCGGTCCCGCGGCGTGGCTCGACTCCCTCGTTACGCCGGCCAAAAAGATTCCGGTCGGGCTCGAGGATTTTCGCGCGGTTCCCGGCAAGCCCGATGGGGACGGCGCGCTCGTCGCGTGGGCGGCAATGGAACGCGCGGCCAGCGGCGGCCGGACGGGCGAATTCGCAGGGGTGGTGACCGGCCCGGTGAGCAAGGACCGACTCGCCTCGATCGGCTATCCGTTTCCCGGCCAGACGGAGTTTTTTGCCGCGCGTTGGGGCGGCGAGCCCGTGATGGCATTTTGCGGCGGCAGGCTCCGGGTGGTGCTCGCCACGTGGCATGTGCCGCTTCGGCAGGTGGCCGAGTTGCTGGATGCAGCGCGGCTGCGGCGGACGATCGCAGCGGCGGCCGAGTTGGTCGCGGCGACCCAGCGCAATTCAGGCACGCCCTCACCGGCGCGGATCGGCGTCTGTGGACTCAATCCCCACGCGGGTGAGAACGGGCTGCTCGGTCGCGAGGAAATCGAAAACCTGAATCCAATCCTGGAGCGGTTGCGCGGCGAATTTCCGGGCCTCTCGCGCTGCGAACCCGGCGACACGCTCTTCGCCCGCGCGTTGCGGAATGAGTTCGATGTGGTGATCGCGTTGTATCACGACCAGGGTCTCGCGCCGTTGAAGGTGATCGATTTCGACGAGGCGGTGAATGTCACCCTCGGTCTTCCTCATGTTCGCACCAGTCCGGATCACGGCACCGCTTTCGGCATCGCCGGCAAGGGCATCGCCCGCGCGACGAGCTTCGCCAACGCGGTGACCGTCGCATGGCAACTGCTTGCCGCTCGGAACGCGTAGCCTGCGTCCTCCCGGTCAAGGGAGAGCTCGGCTCGCATCGTTCTCTTAATCTTAGTCTTTCTGTCTCCTCGTTGGTGCGTGCAGGCGGAAGAACGGGAACGATTACGATGAGAGATCGACGGTGGGGCGTGCTGATACCCGCGGCGGCAAACGTCCGCACAGATCTTGCGCCCGGCGGCGGGTGCGCCAGCCTGCGAGGGATGCGCATGCCCCTTCGCGTTCTCATCTTCGGCTGCTTCGCGGTGAGTGTGCTGGCGGCCGAGAAGCCGAAGATCACTTCGCAGGACCAACTGCCGCGCTTCAGTTACCCCTTCGTCGGGAAAGTCGCTGATGTGCTCACCGACGATGCGGTGTACGAAAAACTCGCCTCCTCGGTTCGCGCCGATTGCGAGAAACTGCTCAACGACTACGACATCGCGGATCGGCCGACGCTCCAAGGCATCGTCGGCACGCTGCTCGCGCTCGACCTGCATGCCGGCCGGTTTGAGGACGCGCTCGCGCGGGTGAAGACGATTCGGAATCTCGACGACAAACCCGCGGCGAAACTAACGGCGGGGCTGCTGGCCGAGAGCTATATCGTGGCGCGACGCAGCGGCGAGTTCGCCGATGAAAAGGCGTTTCGCGCGGCGTTCCAGAAAACCTACGCGCAGAAACTCGCGGCGCTTCCATGGGACGTGGTCGGCGACGTGATCAAGCAGACGAAGGGTGGCGCCGAGATTGCGAACGAAGCACTCGTCCTGGGCAGCGTTTCGAGCCAGTTTCAGCTGGGCGTCGACAAGACCGGCACCGTGAGCGGCGACGTTGCCCAGGCGCTCGTGGCCCAACGCACCAACCTTGCGCATTACCTGCCGCTCAAAGCCGAGCGCGTCGCGGCGTTGACCGCCTACGTGAAGGCGAATCAGAAAGTGAAGACCGACATCTGGGCCGCCCGTGCGGTCCAGTTGCCGGAAGCGAAACTCGCGCCCGTCGTGATTGGCATCTGGGACAGCGGCGTGGACATGGAGGTTTTTCCGAACCAGCGGTGGACGAATCCACAAGAGCAGCGGAATGGACGCGACGACGATGGCAATGGCTACATCGACGACGTCCACGGCATCGCGTTCGACCTGAAGTCCCGCGCCGTGTCCGAATTGCTGCTGCCGCTCACCGAGGAGCAGCAGTCGAATTACCCGGGCATGCGAAACCTGACCAAGGGACTGCTCGACTTGCAGGCGAACATCGATTCGCGCGAAGCGTCCGAGTTGAAGGCGATGATTTCGGGACTGGAGGCCGACGCGGTGAAGCCGTTCATCGAGAGCCTGAACTTCTTCGGCTCCTACACCCATGGCACGCATGTTGCCGGCATTGCCGCCGCGGGAAATCCCGCGGCGCAGATCCTGTGCGCGCGAATCACGTTTGATCACCGCATGATTCCGGATCTGCCGACGCGGGAGCAGGCGGAGCGCGATGCCGCGGCGATGCGAGCGATTGTCCGCTACTTCAAGCATCACGGTGCCCGCGTGGTGAACATGAGCTGGGGCGGTTCGCCGCGTGACATCGAGGCCGCCTTCGAGAAAAACGGCGCGGGCGGCACACCCGAGCAACGGAAGCAGACGGCGCGGGAATATTTCGAACTCGCGCGCGTCGCGCTCACGGAGGCGATGAGTGACGCGCCCGACATCCTTTTTGTCGCCGCGGCCGGCAACAGCAACAACGACGCGGCGTTTGGCGAGTTCATCCCTTCCGGCATCGATCTGCCAAACGTGCTCACGGTTGGCGCGGTGGATCAGGCGGGCGAGGAGACGTCGTTCACCAGCTTCGGCAAGAATGTCGACTTGCACGCGAGTGGCTTCGAGGTGGAGAGCACGCTGCCGGGCGGTGAGCGGATGAAATACTCCGGCACGTCGATGGCGGCGCCCAACGTGGTGAATCTCGTAGCGAAGCTACTGGCGTTGAATCCCAAGCTGACGGTGCCCGAACTCGTGGACTTGATTCAACGGGGCTCGGAACGAAGCGCGAACGGACGTATCAATTTGATGAATCCGAAGCGCACCATCGAGCTGCTGAAGGCCGCCAAGAACAGCTGAGCGCCCTGGCTGCTTCGGCAGCAGTTGCACTTTGCACCGCGGTGTACCTTATTTCGGCCGTATTCATGCCTGAAACCGCACCCGTTGCCACCCTGCCACCGCTCGTTCCCGCCGCCCCTCCCATCGGCACGAACGGCAACCTGCCCGAGGGCGTGCGTGCCGGTAACGAAAACCTGGTGCATTTGACCGAAGCGGCAGGCGCGAAGGTTGCGGCCTTGATCACACGGGAAAAACAGGGCGAATACCTGCGCCTCGCCATCTCCGGCGGCGGCTGTAACGGCCTGAGCTACAAGATGAAGTTCGTTCCCGAGCCCAGGCGCGGGGACATTGTTGTCCGGACCGCAGGCGTCCAGGTCATCGTCGACAGCAAGAGTGCCCTCTACCTCAAGGGAACGCATCTCGACTATTCCAGCGCGATGGTGGCGGGCGGCTTCAAGTTCACGAATCCCAATGCCAAGGCCAGCTGCTCATGCGGCGAAAGCTTTAGCGTCTAGGTTCCTGGCGCCACCGAACCTAATTTTTGCAAACCGGCACCATCCGCCAATAGTTTGGCAAAAATCCTGCATGGCCTGCCAACCACCTTCCGCCGCCAGAGTTTAGGTTTTACGTCCCGCCAGCCTGCAAAAACCTCCTTGCTCCCACGGGCCTTCCTGGCAAGAAGCCAAGCCGACCCAACACCAATCCTATTTGATGGCCATTTCGTTTCCCTCCGCCGGAGGCGGCAACCGCCCCGGTTCTTACCAGCGTCGTAACAACGACCCGTTCGCGGCCATTCGCCGCAATCATCGCATCAAGGTCCCGCAGGTTCGCGTGATCTCACCCGAGGGAAAACAGCTCGGGATTTTGGATACGCCGAAGGCCATCAATCTCGCGTTGGAAGTGGGGCTCGATTTGGTGGAAGTCGCGCCGAATGCGAATCCGCCCGTCTGCCGGATCATGGATTTCGGCAAATACGTTTACGAGGAGCAGAAGAAGCACTCCCACGCCAAGAGCACCGGCAGCAAGATCAAGGAAATCGAGTTCACGGCGCGCATCGAGCAGCACGATTTCGAGACCAAGCTGCGGCATGCCGAGGAATTTCTCCATCATGGCAACAAGGTGAAGATGCGATTGAAGTTTCGCGGCCGCGAGATGGCGCACACCGAACTCGGGTTCCAGGTCATGAAGCGTGCTGTCGTCGATCTGGCCGGCATGGGCCATCCGGATGCCGACCCCAAGCTGATCGGGCGAAACATCCACGTGATGCTGACGCCGCTGCCGCCCAACAAGCGCAAGTCGAAGTTCCTCTCGCGGGAGGATCTCGAGGCGGAAGAACCGGAATCCGTTCCGGCGAACAATCATGCTGCCGCTGCCAGCGCCAGCCCCGTCCGAAGCTCCAGCGGCGGCTCGAATTCGCCCTCGCCGACGGCCTGACGTGCCGCCGCCATGATTACGGCGGCTGGTCGTTTTCATTTCCTGCGCGGATCCGTGCTGTGGCTGGGCGCGCTCTGCTGCCTCGACGGCGCGGGTGAAGCGACCGCGCGTTCCGCGCCTTCCCGGCCCGGAGCCGCCGCCGCTGGCATCGCGACCGCCACCCCGCCGCCGCTGCCGAGCCGGCGATTCGGGGCCATCGGGTATGTGAACCTCGCCGACGGCGCCTCGCGCCTCGGTTTGAAACTCGCGTGGGTCTCGCGCGGAAAGAAAGTGAAACTCACCGGCCCGCGCGTCACCGCGGAAATCGCGACCGATACACGCGAGATCAACGTGAACGGGATGCGGGTTTTTCTCGGCGATCCCGTGGCGGATGCGAGCGGGAAGTTGTACGTCAGCAGAATCGATTTCGAGCGGTGCCTGACCCCGCTGCTCCGTCCTGGATTCGGCGTCACGACCGTGGCCCGACCGAAGACGATCGTGTTGGATCCGGGGCACGGCGGAAAGGACACCGGGACAAGCGACAACGAAAAGATCTACGCCCTCGATGTCGCGAAGCGGGCGCGAAAGGAGCTGGAGGCCGCGGGCTATCGCGTCGTGCTCACCCGCGAGAGCGACACGTTTGTCGAGCTGGTTGAGCGACCGGCGATCGCGAACGCCACTCGCGCCGACGTTTTTGTCAGCATTCATTTCAACGCACTGATCAAGGACAGGAAGACGTCGGGTGTGGAGATTTTCACCTTCGCGCCGCAACACCAGCGTTCGGCCGATTCGTGGAGTCCGGGAAAGAAGGACGACACCTTCACTCACGCGGAGCCGAACAACCGGTTCGACCACTGGAACATGGTGCTCGCCCAGACGATTCACCGGCGCTTTCTCGCCGATCTGAAGACCTTCGATCGCGGAAAGAAACTCGCGCACTGGGGCGTGCTCCGCTCGCTCAATTGTCCTGGTGTGCTCGTGGAGTGCGGATTTTTGACCAGCGACGCCGAGGCGCGGAAGATTGCGACGCCGGCATATCGGCAGAAACTCGCCCAGGTCATCGCCGCGGGCATTCGCGAATATTCGGCGACGGTCGAGGGCCTGCGTTGGACGGCCTCGGCCAGACGATAGCGCGCTGGGAGCGGGTTGACGTGGCACGGACACCTGGCCCGGCATCCTGCCCGTGGGTTTACCCGCCTCCGGCGGGTTTGAGAGTGCCATGGGCGTCTCGACCATGATCCGGAAAGGCTTTCCCTGGGAGCGCGGGCAGCCTGCCCGCCGTAGCCTCAGGCGAAGGCGGGTCTCGCCTGCTCCGAAGAAAGTGGCGGGCAAGATGCCCGCGCTCCCGGCGACGCGACTTCACACAATTTCTCGCGATCAAGTCCGCGGGCGTTTCCCGCCACCTCCGGCTCGCCACCGCTGCCGGTTTTCGCCTCACTCCCGGGATGTTTTCGCGTCCTCCATTGGGATTTGTCTGCATCGGGTTCATCGCCGGCCTGGCGCCGGTGCCGCTGCACGCCTGGGACTACGACGGGCACCGGATGGTGAACCAGGTCGCCCTCGCGTCGCTCCCGCGTGAGTATCCACAATTCGTGCACGCTGTGGCCAACGCCGAGCGCCTCGCGTTTCTCGCCGGCGAAGCCGATCGGTGGCGCAATGTGCCGGATTTGCCGCTCAAGCAATACAACGGCGTCGACCATTACTGCGACATGGAGTACATCCCGGAGGCCGGGCTCGACTGGGCCACCGTGCCGTCCTTCCGTTATGACTTCGTCGTCCAATTCGCCGCCGGCCGGGCGGCGAACGCGAAGCGGTTCGCGCCCATCGATCCGGCGAAGAATACTGATCACAGCCGCGAATGGCCCGGTCTCGCGCCTTGGGCGATCACGGAATATTACGGCAAGCTGCGGGCGGCGTTTTCCTACCTGAAGGTGTTCGAGGAACTCGGCACGCCCGACGAAATCATGAATGCGCAGGCGAACGTTGTCTACCTCATGGGCGTGATGGGCCATTATGTCGGCGACTGTGCGCAGCCGCTGCACACGACCAAGCACCACAACGGCTGGGTCGGGGAGAACCCCAAGGGTTACACCACGTGGCCGGGGTTTCACGCGTGGATCGATGGAGGCTTTGTCGCCAAGGCCGGCATCAAGCCGGCCGAGCTGGCGCCGCGCGTCCGGACGGCGGAACCAATCGCGCTCGCGGCGCGATCCGACGGACGTGATCCGATGTTCGTTGCCGCCGTTGATTACCTGGAGGCGCAGCACCGGTTGGTGGAGCCGCTCTACCAGCTCGAAAAAGAGGGCAAGCTGGGCAACAGCGAACGCCCCGTGACCGACGAGGCGCGCGTGTTGATCAGCGGGCAGCTGCTCAAAGGCGGCCAGATGCTCGGCGCGATCTGGCTGACGGCGTACCGCAATGCGATTCCGGATACGTATCTGCGGGCGTCGCTGATCCGGCGTCAAACCGGCGCGAGTCCGGGTTCCGCATCCGGCCCGGTCTCCGCCCCGCCGGCCCAAAAGGGATGATTTCCCCCCGGGTGAGGCTGGCGCGGTGGCTCTTGATGCTCGGCCTTCTCGCGACGCCCGGCGTGGCGGCGGCGGAAGCCAGCCTCACCGAACGCGTCCTCATCCTCGCCAACAGCGACGATCCGGATTCGCTGCGGATCGCCCGCCATTATGCCGAGGTCCGGCGGGTTCCGAACGGCAATATCATTGCGCTCAAGCTGCCGGTCGCCGAGACGATCACGTGGCGTGAATTCGTGACCGCGCTGTGGCAGCCACTCCTGCATCAGCTCGTATCCGCGAAATGGATCGACGCCATTCCGATGGATCTGACTGACGTGGTGGGCCGCCGCAAATACGCGCCCCATGCCCACCGGATTGCGGCGCTGGTGGTCTGTCGCGGAGTTCCGCTCAAAATCTCGCACGATCCGGCGCTTTACGCGGAGTCGCTCCCGTTCACCTCGCGCGGTGAGTTCCGGACCAATGCCGGCGCCGTCGACGCCGAGCTCAGCCTGCTCGCCATCCCGAATTATCCAATCAACGCGTTTGTCCCCAACCCGCTTTTTCAGAACCACCGGCCGACCCCCGTGGAGCTGGCGCAAGTGGTCAAGGTTTCGCGACTCGATGCCCCCACCGCGGAGCAGGCGATGGCGCTCGTTGATCACGCGGTGGCGGCCGAACGCACGGGGTTGCTGGGCCGCGCCTACGTGGACCTGAGTGACCGCGATCCCGTGGGCAACGGCTGGCTCCAGGACGTCGCGAAACAGCTGCGGGCGCTCGACTACGATCTCAGCGTCGATGCCGAACCGGGAACGTTTCCGGCCCCGGCGCGAATGGATGCGCCGGTTTTGTATTTCGGCTGGTATGCGGGTGATCTCAACGGGCCTTTCGCGCTGCCCGGGTTTCGATTTCCCGCCGGCGCAATTGCACTTCATATCCACAGCTATAGCGCCGCCACCCTTCGCTCGACCACGAGCGGCTGGACCGGGCCGTTGATCGCACGGGGTGCGACCGCCACGGTCGGAAATGTCCACGAACCCTACCTGCAATTCACCCACCAGCCGCACCTGTTCCTCCGCGCGCTCGCGCGCGGCGACACGCTCGTCGACGCGGCGTATTACGCGCTCCAGGCGCTGAGCTGGCAGGCCGTCCTCATTGGTGATCCGTTGTATCGCCCCTTCGGCGTGCCGCTCGAGCAGCAGCTGCGCCACCGCTCCAATCTCCCGCCATTGCTTGCTGGATACGCCGTGTTGCGGCGGATGAATGAACTCGATGCCGCCGGCCGCAGCGCGGAGGCGATCACGTTCGGCCTGGGCGCGCAGCGCGATGCGCCCTCGCTGCCGCTCACCGTCGCGCTCGGCCGGCGCTTTCAGAACGCGGGGGAGATGAACGCGGCGGCAGATGTCCTTGGGTTCGTGCCGCGCTTGAAATCATTTGCGACGGATGAGTGGGGCCTGGCGCGCGAAGCGTGCCAGTTGCTGGAGGGGACGGGCCGGCCAGCCGGGGCGGTTGCAACCTGGCGGACGATCTTCGCAAACGAAAAGCTTCCGCGTGAATTGCGCATCGCGTGGCTGCCGGATGCACGCCGCGCTGCTCTTGCCGCCCGGGATTTCGCCCAGGCGGCCATTTGGGAACGTGAGCTCGACGCGCTGACCGCGCTGCCAGTGGGGAGGTGAGCCGAACTCCGCGCCGGCTGCGAAAGACGGTCGGATGGTCCGGAAAACGAAACGACGTTCTGTGGGGTGGCGGACGGCGCGGAGGCCGTCCCTCCACGCATGAGATTCAGAACCCACGGCGGGGTAGTGGCCCTTGGTGCGCCAATTGCGCCCACCCAATACTTCATGTCGGCACCAAAGGCGTGCGCTTTCGCTTCCGATAAACCTAGTCCGCGCAGCGGACTCTCGGCGAGGCGCACCTTGCGGGGTTCATTCAATACGACCGCTGCGATGGCAATACGGCGCGCCTCGCCTCTACACCTTGTCGACGATTCGATCGGCGAGGCCGTATTCGATCGCTTCCTTGGCGTTCAGATAGAAATCGCGGTCCGTGTCGCGATTGATCCGCTCCATCGGCTGGCCCGATGCTTCCGCGAGAATGTGGTTCAATTCGAGCCGCAGCTTCTCCATTTCCTTTGCCTGAATGTTGATGTCGGTCGCCGGGCCGACCATCCGGCCGGAAATCAACGGTTGGTGAATCAACACCCGGGCGTGCGGATAAATCAGCCGCCGGCCTTTCGGTGCACCGGAGAGCAGGATGGATCCCATCGATGCCGCCATGCCGGTGACCACCACCGTGATGGGCGAGGTCACAATTTTCATCGTGTCATACACGGCCATCCCCGCGGTAATCGAACCACCCGGTGTGTTGATGTAAAACGTGATTGGTTTCCCGGGCGCAACGGTCTCGAGATAAAGCAATTTTTCGGTGATGTCCTTCGCGGTCTCGTCGGTCACCGCACCCCAGAGGAAGATTTTCCGCTGCTCCAGAAACTTCTTCTGGATCAGCATCGCCACCGGCGTGTTTTTCTTCGCCCGCATTTCATCCTGCTTCTCGTCGTCGTCATCGTCATCATCATCACAACGCGGGAGAGGCTCCGAAAGTCCGGGCTGAAGATTATCAAAGTGCATACGCGGCGAACGTTGAGCGCACCCGGCCGGTTGGCAACTGTGGACGTGAGTTTGCCGCAGCGCCGCGCGCATCTCACTTTCTTGCACGGTGCGCACAGTGGCACGCACTGCTGGCCTGCAGAGCGCCCGTGGACGGCGCGCAGCGCCGCCAGCTCATGGGCGACCCGTTCGGCAAGCCGTTTCGACAAGCTCAAGGCCCCGAGCGGAGTCGAGGGGCTCAGGGTCCCGAGCCGATTCGACAGGCTCACGGCCATCTGTGATTTCGACTGAAAGGCCTCGAGCTTGTCGAGAGGCCTGTCGAGGGAGACGCCCATGCCACTCGCAAACCCGCCGGAGGCGGGTGAACCCACGGGCGAGACGCCCGGGCCACGTCAAAACCCAGGCACCGGCAACTCGGAGATGTGCGCCCCGCAGGGCGGCGCAGCCGCAACCGAGAAGGCTCCCGATTATTGAGACTTCTCTGGAGCTTGGAGCTTGGAATTTGGAACTTTCGCCGCGTTCCACACGGCGAAGGTGTCCGGCGATCCCTGGGCCCGCACGCCGTTGTCGTTGAGAATCTCCTCCGTTGCCGCAGCCATCTCCTGGCGCGGAAACACCAGCGTTTCCAGCTTTCGCCCCCCAAAGTCGAATACGACGAACTCGTCGGGCAGGTCGCGCAAGGTCGCGACGAGGTGCTCCAGGTTTTTGATCGTGATGCCGTTCACCTTGTCGACGACGCGGGACTGTGCCTGCGAATAACCCTTGGAAAGCTTGTGGGGGAAAAATGGTGACGACACCACGACGAGTCCCTCGCCCGGGAAGGAGGGGCGGTCTCCACGTCGCGTCGCCAGCGGGCTCGCCATGGCGGAGAGCGCGGATGCGGCGTTGTTCAAACCGGCGAGGAAAAGCTGCGTCGCCTTCGAGAAGACCAGCGGCCCATACACGAAGTACGATGGATAACTGCCATCGAGATCAGGAATCACCATGGGACGCCGCGGAAATACCGGCAGTTCGATTTTCAGCTCCTTGCCTTGGCGGACGACCGTCAGCGGCACCCGCCCGTTGCGCGCGAGTTTCTGAATCAGATACGCGAATCGCACCCGGATGTTGCCGACTTTGATCATGCCTTCGTTGTCGACCGGCGTGTCCCCGATGCGCGTGATGATGTCCCAGGGGTGCAGGGGGTAATCGGGATCGTCGGAATCGGTTTCGGCGACAATCATCCCATCCACGCCGCGGCCGACCTTGAGGAACGGCCGCAATGCCGGGTTCTCGAACGTCTGGAGTGAATCGAACATGGCGGGTTTACCATCGTATCGCCCGTCCGCCGCATCCTGGAGGAACAGCTCCACTTCCTCGCAGGGAATGATGTAGCCGATGTTGTCGCCGCCGCCGAGCCGGCTGAAGGCAATGCCGATCATTTTGTCCTCGGCCACGGCCGGGCCGCCGCTGTTGCCGGGATTGATCGCCGCGTCGATCTGGATCCGAAGTCCGGAGGTCGGAAAGTTGTACATCGTGAAATCGATCCGCGACACGATGCCTTTGGTGATGGACAGATTGGTGCCCCCGGTCGGAAAGCCATAGACCATGACGGTGTCCTTCACCTCCGGCAGCTTGGTCGCGCGCGCCAGCGGCGGGCGGGAGTCGAAGAATGACTCGTCGTCGAGTTTCAGGACCGCCAGATCGATGCCTTGCGCGATGGTTTCGACCGTCGCGGAAATCTTGTCGCCGGACTGGTTCGCCTGCACCTGCACCTGGCTCGCGTACAAGACCACATGGGCGTTGGTGAGGATCCGCTTGCCCTCGATGATCACGCCGGTACCGGTGCTCTCGCGCGGCGCCTGCTTCGCCCACGGTTTGTAGGGATCCGGATAACGGATGGTCGAGAAAACCTTCACGACCGAATTCTCGACGGCCGCGGCCTTGGCCGGCACCGCTGGGGCGCTGGCGGTTTCATCGGCCGCGGCAAGCGCGCCAACGGACACGATCGCCAGGAATGCAGCAGCGGAGATTCGGGACGGGATCAAGCGGAAGGGCATGGGACGGCGGAAGAGAGGTCGAATCCCACCCGAGAATGTTGGCCGGCGGCGAAACGCGAGCCCGATCGTGACGGGGGAGGGGGCGTCTGGCGATTGCCGGCTAATATGGCATGGGCCTCGCGCCCGTGATGTGCCGTCCAGATCATGGGCAAGGCTCCGCCTCGCTAGTACCGCACCTTGTCCGGTTTCGCCTGCCACTCGGCGAACGCCTTCTGCGCTTCGTCGCGCAACAGCAGCTTCATGTCGATCGCGCGCCGCTCGGGCGGGAGCGGAATCTGCTGGTAGATGAAATCATCGTCGAACCCGATCGCGGCGGCATCGGTCCGGGTGTTGCCGTAAAACACTCGCGGAATCCGCGCCCAGTAAATTGCCGCCAGGCACATCGGGCATGGTTCGCAGTTCGTGTAGAGCTCGCAGTCCTCCAGCGAAAAGGTGCCAAGTGTTTGGCACGCGTCGCGGATCGCGGTGATCTCCGCGTGGGCGGTGGGATCGTTGGTCGAGGTCACGCGGTTGCTGCCGCGGGCGATGATTTCCCCGCGCCGGACCACGACGCAGCCGAACGGGCCGCCACGGCCGCCGCGCATGCCGGCCTCGGCTTCCATGATCGCCTCGCGCATGAATTTTTCCGCGTTCACAAAATGGTTCGGGTTGTGGCCGGCGCCCGCCGCCTGCTGAAAGTCGAACGTCCTACAACGTCGATCTGGAGGGTGGAATCAAGCGCGGGCTGTCGGGTCGGTCAGAAACCCGGCCTCCGTCCTGGGAGCGCGGGCATCCTGCCCGCAAGACCATATGCGGGCGGGACGCCCGCGCTCCCAGGGAGTCAGCGTTTCGTCGTTTTACGCCTGTATGCACGCACACCGTTGAAAACTCGCGCCTCCGGCCGCCCGTAATGAACCGGACGCGGCAGCTCCACCCCTGCTGGCGAATTTCGCTCGCTACCGGCTTATGAACTGCTGCCGTAGCCGTAATTTCATGAAGTTCGCTGCCAGTCATCATCGAGGCACGCCGCCCTCATTGCCGCACCGCGGCTCGCGTTTCTGGCGCGATCAGGCGATGGTCTCGATCGAGCAAACCCCGCGCCGATGACCCACGACCTGGCATCGCTCAACGCCGCTGATCGCGTCACGTTCGTCTCGGCGCTCGGGCATCTCTTTGAACACTCGCCCTGGGTCGCCGAGCAAACGTGGGCCCGGCGGCCCTTCCGCAATTCGACCCACCTGCACTCGGAGCTGTGCCGGACGATGCGGAGTGCGCCGCCGGAGCGGCAGCTCACGCTCGTCCGCGCCCACCCGGATCTCGCCGGACGGCTCGCACAGCAGGATCAGTTGACCCTGGCGTCGAAACGCGAACAGGCGAGCGCCGGTCTCGAGCAGCTTGGCGCCGGCGAACTCGCGGAATTCGAGAAACTCAACCACGCGTATCGGGTGCGATTCGCCTTTCCATTCGTCATTTGCGCCCGGTTGAACGACAAGGCGGCGATCGTCGATGCGATGCGCACGCGGCTGGCGAATTCGCCGGAGGACGAGCTGGAGACGGCGTTGAAGGAAATCGAAAAGATCGCCCAGCTGCGCCTCCGCGACATTCTGCCCAACTGATGGTCTGAGGCTCTGTTTCACGTTCGAAAATCTTGAATATGCCCGCGAAACTCAGCACTCACGTTCTCGATCTCACCCGCGGGCAGCCGGCCGCCGGGATGGAAATCGAGTTGTGGCGGCTCGACTCAACTGAACCGAAGCAATTGCGGGTCGTCGTGACGAACGCGGACGGTCGCACCGATGCGCCGCTCCTCGCCGCCGACGAGATGGCGGCGGGCGATTACCAGCTCGTTTTCAAAATCAAGGACTACTACGCCGCCCACGGCGCGGACGCCGGATTCTTCAGCTACGCCGCCATTTTCTTCCGCATCGCGGATCCGTCGCAATCCTACCACGTGCCGCTGCTCGTTACGCCCTGGTCGTACAGCACGTATCGGGGAAGCTGAGTTCAACCGCGAATCGACGCGAATGGACGCTAATTGCAGAGGAAGTGGAAGGCATCACTTAGTCGCGATTGCAGCTCACCCTTCAGTGAGTTGTTCAGAGTCGTCGCCCGGGCTTGGTTTTCATTCGCGTCCATTAGCGGTTCCACGGAATAGTTCCGGCCAAGCCGCGCGCGACCGAGTGAGGATTGTCTTTTCGGACTTCGTGCGCGCGCGGCTAAGCTCTCGCCATCACGCGTGGACTTCCCATTGTCGGCCCGCGAAATGCGTCGCCCATCGTCCTCCTGCTCCGCCCTGCTTGTCCGCTGGCTCGACGAGCTTGGACGAATTTCAGAGGAGCGTGACCAGCTCACGCGCACATTTTTGTCGCCGGCGATGCGGCGGGCGAATGATCGCGTGGCGGGCTGGATGCGCGAGGCGGGTCTCACGGTCCGCGAAGATCGCTTTGGCAACATCGCCGGCCGGATCGAGTCGAGTCGCCCCGGTGCGCCGGTGCTGTTCCTCGGATCCCATCTCGACACCGTCCGTGACGCCGGAAAATTCGACGGCGCGTTGGGCGTGTTGCTCCCGATTGCGGCGCTGATCGAGTTGTGCCGGCGGGGCGTGTCGCTGCCGTATGCCGTCGAGGTGATCGGATTTTCAGAGGAGGAGGGCGTGCGCTTTCCGACGGCGTATCTTGGGAGCAAGGCTTTCACCGGCCAGTTGCGCGCGGCCGATTTGAACCTGCGCAACGCCAATGGCGTGAGCGTGCGCGAGGCGTTGCAAAGGTGGAGCGGCTTGACCCCAAGCCGCCGGACCGGCGTAGCGGAACGCGTGAGCGTTTCGCGCGAATGCTTCACGGCTTCCACTACACCGCGGCTGGGGGTGAAGTCACTCCCGCGACGCGAGAACCTCATCGGCTACGTCGAGGTTCACCTCGAGCAGGGTCCCGTGCTGGAGCGCGAGAATCTCCCGGTCGGTGTCGTCAGCGCGATTGCGGGTCAGACGCGCGGTCGCTGGACGTTTCGCGGTCGCGCCGGCCACGCCGGCACCACCCCGATGCACTTGCGGCGCGACGCCCTGGCGGGTGCGGCGGAGTTTCTCACGGTCGCGGAAGGACTGGCGCGCGCGAGCGAGCCGCTGGTCGTGACGGCGGGCTCGCTCTCGGTGAAACCTGGCGCGCCCAACGTCATTCCGGGCGAAGTGGTATTTTCACTCGACGTGCGGCACCCGCGGAACGCCTCGCGTCGCGCCGCGTTGCGGCTCTTGCGGCTGGCCGCACAAAAAATCGCGCACAACCGGAAGCTCACCTGCGCGTGGGAGCAGACGCAGGACAACGGTGCGGTCGCATGTTCGCCCAAGCTGATGACCCTGCTCGAGGAAAGTGTGCGCAAAGTGCACGGCCGCAGTCTCCAACTCATGAGCGGGGCTGGCCACGATGCTGTCATCATGTCCGCGAAGATGCCGGTCGGGATGTTGTTCGTCCGCTGCCGCGACGGGCTGAGTCACCATCCGGACGAACACGCGTCGGCCGCCGACGTCGACGTCGCACTTCAGGTGATGGTGGATTTTCTGGAGCGATTGGCATCCCCGCCCCGCGTCGCCCGGACGACCACGGCAACACGAAAATGATCCGGCAACGCGGCACGGGCGAAAAGTCCGGGCCCGAAAGTGGCTGCGGCTTCCCCATTCGGCGAGCCTCTCGACAAGCTCAAGGCCTTTCAGTCGAACCAGCCGATGGCCGTGAGCTCGTCGAATCGGCTCGAGGCCTTTCGCTCGAAGGACACGATGGCCGTGAGCCTGCCTGCCCTGAGCCTGTCGAAGGGGTCGAACCGGCTCAGGGCCCCGAGCCCGTCGAGGGGCAGCCGCAGATGGGATCGAAAGTTCGTTCGAACGTCCCTGCGGCAGGGCTTGCCCTGAGCCGGTCGAAGGGATGCCGCAGCCACTGCAAACCCACGGGCAGGCTGCCCGTGCCACGTTGGAAGCACGGCACCGGCAACCCGGAGATGCGCCCGGCGCTGGCGTTCGTTGGATTTTCGCTTGTCACCACGGCTCCCGGCCTGACGGTGTAGCCACGACGCGAGATGGCGTCGTTCCGCCACGGGAGTAGCGGGACGGCGGGAATCATTCACGCAACATTTCACCACGTTTCCATGGCCCAAGCTTACACCGAAGCGAGCATCAAGACGCTTTCATCGACCGAGCACATCCGGCTTCGCCCCGGCATGTACATCGGGCGGCTCGGCAATGGCACGCACGCCGAGGATGGCATTTACGTGCTGCTCAAGGAATCGATCGACAACTCGATCGATGAGTTCACGATGGGCTGCGGAAAGAAGATCGAGATCGAACTGAACGAGCGCACGCTGCGTGTCCGCGACTACGGCCGGGGCATTCCGCTCGGCAAGGTCCTCGAGTGCGTGTCGATCATCAACACGGGCGCCAAGTATGACAGCGAGACGTTCAAGAAGGCCGTCGGCCTCAACGGCGTCGGCCAGAAGGCGGTGAATGCCCTCTCGGTCACCTACAAGGCGCAGGCCTTCCGCGAGGGCCAGACCAAGGTGGTCGAATTTGCGCAGGGCAGGCTGAAGAAGGATTACAAGATCACGAAGACCGATGAGCGGAACGGCACGCTGATCGAATTCAGCCCGGACGAGCAGCTGTTCGGCCGGGACTTCAGGTACCGCGCTGAATTCATCGAGGACATGCTCTGGAATTACGCATTCCTCAACCGCGGGCTCACGCTGATGTTCAACGGCAAGCCGTTCAAATCCGAGAACGGGCTGAAGGATTTGCTCACCAAGGAGCTGAGCGGCGAGCCGCTGTATCCAATTATTCACCTCGAAGGCGAGGACATCGAGATCGCGTTCACCCACGGCAACCACTACGGCGAGGAATACTGGTCGTTTGTGAACGGCCAGCACACGACCATGGGCGGCACGCACCTGGCGGCGTTCAAGGAGGCGCTGGTGGAGACCATGCGCAATTTCTTCAAGCGCGACTATGACGCGGCGGACGTGCGCCAGTCGATCGATGCCGCGATGGTCGTCCGCGTGCAGGAGCCGGTGTTCGAGTCGCAGACGAAGACGAAGCTCGGCTCGAACGACATGGCGCCCGGCGGGCCGAGCATCCGCGAATTCATCGGCAAGTTCATGCAGCAATCGCTCGACGCGCACCTGCACAAAAACCGCGAGACGGCGGAGGCGATCAAGCGGAAGATCGAGGAGAGCGAGCGCGAGCGGAAGGAACTCGCCGGCATCCGCAACCTCGCGCGCGAGCGGGCGAAAAAAGCCTCGCTGCACAATCGCAAGCTGCGCGACTGCCGCGTGCACCTCGGCGATCGCAGCGAGCGGGCGGAGGAGAGCACGCTGTTCATCGTCGAGGGCGACTCGGCTGCCGGCTCGCTCACGGCCACGCGCGACGTCCAGACCCAGGCGGTGTTCGCGCTGAAGGGAAAGCCGCTCAACACCTACGCGCTTTCGAAGAAGGTGATCTACGAGAACGAGGAATTTCACCTCCTGCAGTCGGCCCTGAACATTGAGGAGGGGATGGACGGGCTGCGCTACAACAAGATCGTGATCGCAACCGATGCGGACGTGGACGGCATGCACATCCGGCTGCTGCTGATTTCATTTTTCCTGCAATTTTTCCCCGACCTGATTCGCAACGGCCACCTGTTTATCCTGGAGACGCCGCTGTTCCGGGTGCGGAACAAGAAGGAGACGATCTACGCGTATTCGGAGGCGGAGAAACAGGCGGCGATCGGCAAGCTCGGCGCCACGCACGAGATCACGCGGTTCAAGGGACTCGGCGAAATTTCCGCCGGCGAGTTCAAGGACTTCATCGGCGAGAACATCCGGCTTGAGCCCGTAAGCCTCGCCCACCTGCACAGCAGCGACGAACTGCTAGGGTTCTACATGGGCAAGAACACCCCCGAGCGCCAGGACTTCATCATCGACAACCTGCGGGTCGAAAAAGACCTGGTCGCGGTGTCTTGAAGAACGCGAGACGCGGAAGAACGCGAGAACGCGAGAGTCGGGACGGTGAAGCGGTGAAGCAGTCAGGCGGTGAGTCGGTGGCACATTTTAGCGGCGAGCGCCAGCGAGCCGAAAAAGCCGGGAAGCGCGATCGCTGTCGCAGCTACGAGCGTGCACCGGCTGAGCCGTCCATTGCGTCCATCCACGTCCATTCCCGGTAAATACCTTCCACCCTCATTCGATACCTCGGTTTCGGGATTTGCGTTCTTTGCGCGCCCGGCAACCGTGCGCGGACCCGCGCATGTTGCAGAGTCGCCTGTCTGAAACTCACGTCCATCCCGTCCGAAAATCAGGTCGCGTCCTCGCCGCCCTCGGTTTCGCCCTCGCGCTCCTCGCGGGCTGCGCCACCGCGCCAAAGGCGCGCGTTTCGCTGGAGCAGCTGTCCGCGGAGCAGGTCGCGCGTGCCCGGCACAACCTCAGGATCTTCAATTCCGCGTGGGACTTGGTGAACCGGAAGCATTACGACCCAAAATACCAGGGCATCGACTGGGAGGGTGCGGCCGCGACGTACGCGTCGCGGGCCGCGGCGGCCCCGGACGATGGTGCGCTGTATGCGGTAATCAACGACATGGTCGGGCTGCTGCATGACAGTCACACCCATGCGCTGACGCGGGCGCAGGCGGAAGAACGGCGCACGCGGGTGCGTGCCCGCACCGGGTTCAACATGGCGCGGATTGATTCGAAATGGATTGTGACCGAGGTCGTCGAGGGCACGCCGGCCGCCGAGGCCGGAGTGAAGCGCGGCTGGATCGTGGTCGCGCGCAACGGCGAGCCGCTGGGAGAACGGATCGACTTCCGGTTCAAGGAGGGCGAGGAGGTGCAGTGGGAATTTCTCGACGAGCACGACAAGCGGATCGTGCTCTCGCCGCGGGCGAAAAAGCTTTCGACCGCCGCACGACAAATCGAGCGGCCGCTCGAAGGCGGATTCATCTACCTGCGTTTTGACGAGTTCGATGGCCTCGACCGGCGCTGGTTGAGCGGCCGGTTGAAGGCGCACCGCGATGCGCCGGGCGTGGTCATCGATCTGCGGTTCAACCCTGGCGGCGACACGTTCTCGCTCGGGACCGCGGTCGGGGAGTTTTTTGATCATGCGGTCCCGTGCGGGACGTTCATCACGCGGGGTGGAATGAAAGGGGTGCAGAATTCCTGGCAGATCGGATCCGCGCGCTACCGCGGCCAGGTCGTCGTGCTCGTCGATGGTGGCACCGGCAGCGCGGCGGAGATTTTTGCCGCGGTGCTCCAGGATCATGGCCGGGCGACAATCATCGGGCGCCGCACGGCGGGAGCGGTACTAGCGAGCTGGTTTTACCGGTTGCCGGACGGCGGCGAATTGCAGCTGAGCCGGCTGGATTACATCGCGCCGAAAGGCCGCCGCATCGAAGGCAAGGGCGTCGAACCCGACATCGTCGTCCCGCGCACGCTCGATGACATGCGCACCGGCCGCGATCGCGATTTGGAGGAGGCGATGAGAGTGCTGCGGGGGTTTTCGCTGCTGCGAAAACCCAGGGTAATGGATGGATCGGAAGTTCCCGTAATCGCCGGCACCATGCGCGGCTTCGGCGCGGTTTCGAACGCGTGTTTCGTGGTTTGAAGTCCCTGGTCTTTGGTCTCTGGTCCTTGGTCTGAGGCTGCGCCTCGCTAGCCCTTCTTCTTCTTCCCGGCCTTGGGCGCTTTCGTCGTTGGCGCCGTTTCTCCATTCGGGCCGTAGCCCTGGGGCCAGCGGAAATCGACCGCCTTGGCGTAGTCGTCGAGCTTCGCCTTCAGTGGACCGCGCAGCGCGGAGTCGCTGGCCAGGTTCCGTGTTTCATACTGATCGCCCTTCACGTCCATCACCTCGGTCCAGTCCTGGTGTCCCGGATACGTCACGAGCTTGTGCGTGCTTGTCCGCATCGCGAGCACGGTGGGCGCGTTGAAGTTTCCCTCGCGGAAATACTCGTAAAAAAATGCGGTCCGCCAGTCGGCCGGCGTGCGGCCCTCCAGCACCGGCCGAAAGCTGCGGCCTTGTGCTCCGGGCAGCGGTTTCGCTCCGGCGAGTTCCAGGATCGTCGGACCGTAATCGAGGTTGAGCACCATCGCATCATTCGTCGCCGTGCGGGCTGCGCCGCGGCCAGCCAGCTTGATTAACAACGGCACGCGCAGGCTTTCCTCATACGCGGAACGTTTGTCGCCCAGCCCGTGTTCGCCGAGGTAATAGCCGTTGTCGCTCGTCATGATCACGATCGTGTTCTCGGCCCGGCCGCTGCGCTCCAGCGCATCGAGGACGCGACCGACGCACGTATCGATCGCAGAGATGTGCCGGAAGTAGTCGCGGTGCGCCTCCTGCTGCTGCGGCCCTTCGGCCTTGCGGGCCGCGCGGTCCGAATCGCCCAGGTAGATCGCGGACAAGCTCGTGTTCGGCGTAGGGCGCGAATTTTCATTCGCGTAAAGATTCCTCGCGCGCTCCGGCAGGTTGTCGCCGCCGCGCGGGCCGTGCGGGCTCTTGAAGCCGAGCCAGAGGAAGAACGGCTTGTCCTTCGGCTGTTGCTCGACAAACCCGATCGCGTAGCCGGTGGTGACATCGTCGACCCAGCCCTTGGTTGGCGTCTCCTTGCCGTTCACCAACAGTGGGCAGTCGTTGTACCGGCCCTGGCCCACGAAGCTGGCATAAAAATCATAGTGAGGCCGTTCGCGTTGGTCGCGCATGTGCCACTTGCCGCAATATGCGGTCGTGTAGCCGGCCTCGCGCAGATGCTTCGCAAACGTGATTTCCTCCAGCGGCAGGTGCATGCTGTTGCCGATCACTCCCGTCAGATGGCCGTAGCGCGACGTCATGACGCCGGCCCGGCCCGGCGAGCAGAGCGACGTGACCACGAACGTCTCGCGAAACCGCACGCTCTGTTGGGCCAGCCGATCAAGCTGAGGCGTCCGCAACCACGGGAATCGCGCCGCGTTTCCCTGTTCGCGCTGCACCGCACCGATTGCGTCCCAGCGCATGTCGTCCGCGTACATGAAGACGATGTTCGGCCGTGACTCGGCGGCGCCCACCCGGGCGAGGACGAGGGCGAACAGCAGAGCGATGAGCCAGCCGGAGGTGATTGGGGATTTCATGTGCGAAGGAAAGTTAGGCGGGCCGAAGCCATTGAACCACAAATTTCTGACTCAGGCGGTTCAACCGCGAATGGACGCGAATGGACGCCAATTCCAGAGGAGGAGGGGGAGGATTGCCAAAGTAAAACCATGGTCACCGTTTGGTTGTTTGTTTCCATGCTCCCCGAGGACACCCTCTCCATTCGCGTGAATTGGCGTCTATTCGCGGTTGAACTGAATTGGTCCGGCTTAGGCGGATTCCACCGCGAATGGACGCGAATACACGCGAATGAAAACCGGGTGATGCGAAGCTTCAAGTCATCCACCTGCTCGCCTGGAAACAACTCCGGCTTTACTCGATTGTTCTCTGAAATTCGCGTCTCTTTTCGTCCATTCGAGGTTATCTGCCGCCTTGTGATCGCTCACCGACTCGCCCGATTCGCCACCGGATGCGCGGCGTGCAGGCGCGGTTGGAGTTCGCGCACAATGTCCGGATGCGCGGCGACCACGTTGCGGTTTTCCTCCGGATCCGCGTCGTGATCGTAGAGCTCGCGCGCGCCGTCGCTCCACTCGGTGTACCGCCAGCGTTCAGTGCGGATCGAGTCCCCCCGGTTCTTGCCGCGCGTTACCAGCGTAAACGCCGCGGGCTTCCCTGGCCCGGAGGGATCGTTCACCAGCGGGCGCAGGCTGCGGCCAGCGAGCCGGGCCGGAGGAGTCACGCCGCAATACTCCGCGATGGTCGGATACAGATCCACGAACTCGACGAGTCCACGCACCACGCCGCGTTTCGCTCCCGGCGCGGCAATCATCAGCGGCGCGCGGCAGCTGCGCTCGAACAGCGTGTTCTTGTTCCACCACCCGCGTTCGCCGAGGTGGTAACCATGGTCGCCGAGGAAAATCACGAGCGTGTTGTCCCAGAGGTGCAGCCGGTCGACCGTGTCCAGCACCCGGCCGACCTGCGCATCCATGAACGAGGTACACGCGTAATAGGCGCGCAGGAACTCGCCCCGCTCGGTGTCGGCGAATTTGCGAAATGCCTCCCCCAGTTCGCCGAAGCCGACCGCCAGCGGTGGGGCCGGGGTCATGCCCGCGGGATCGCGATACAGCGCCAGCGACCCCTCCGGATAGAGATCAAAATACTTTTTCGGCGCCAGAAACGGATCGTGCGGCTTCATGAACCCGGCCCCGATGATCCAAGGCGTGTCGCCGAGACTCTCGATTTTGGCGCAGACGGCGCGTGCGATCTGCCCGTCCGGCTGATCCTCATCGCCGCCGTCCATCGCGCCCCAATGACACCAGCTCAACTTTCCGCCGGTGAGATCGCGCCCCGCGAGTTTGGTGCGGCCCGTTGCGGTCGCTTCGAATGATTGTGCGCTGTGCCACGATTTCGGCAGGTCCGCCCACCGGTCGCGTAGCGCGGCGTCGCGGCCGCCACCGAGGTGAAAAATCTTGCCGAACGCCGCCGAGTGCCAGCCGTTCTCCTTCAGCAATTGCGGAAACGTGACCACGTCCGGCAGTCTGTCGCGCAGGATCGTCCGGTTGTCGACCACGCCGGTTTGATCGGGCCGCAGCCCGGAGAGAAACGACGACCGGCTCGGGTTGCACACGGTGTATTGCACATAGGCATTGTCGAAACGCACCGCCCGCGCCGCCAGCCGGTCGATGTTCGGCGTCTTCACGTCTGCGTTGCCGTAACAGCCGAGCGACGTCCGCAAATCGTCGACCGCGATGAACAGCACGTTCGGCTTGCGCGTCGCCGCGGTGGCGCAGTTCACCCCAGCGATGGCCAGCGCCACCACGACGATCGCTTTCGGCATGACGCTCATTTCTTCTTTCGGTCCTTCTTCGGTTTCTTCGTGCTGCCGGTGCCCTCCAGGCCGTAACGTTTGCCCGCTCCGCTGACCGGCGGCTGCATCTCCGCCAGCCACGCGTCGTGCAGTTTTCTAAGCTCGGTAACTTTGTCCGGCATCTTTGCCGCGAGGTCGTCCTTCTCGGATACATCCTTGCTGAGGTCGAACAACCCCACGCGCTCACGTTCGCCCACGAGTTTCCAATCGCCGGAACGGATGGCCCACCAGACTTCTGAACCGCCCGCAGACCAGAAGAGATTTCGCGCCGGCGCCGGCATTTCGCCGCGCAAAACCGGCAGGATGTTCATCCCATCGGGCCGCTTGTCCGTGGGCGCCGGAATGCCGGCGGCCGCGAGCGCGGTCGGAAGAATGTCGAGCCCGCTCACCACCGCCTGACTTTCGCCCGGTTTCAACTTGGCGGGCCAGCAGACGAGAAACGGCACGCGCACTCCGCCCTCGTAGTCCTGATGCTTGCCGCCGCGCAGCGGGCTGTTGTCCGCGGTCTGCGCCAGCGGGCCGCCGTTGTCGCTGATGAAAAACAGCAGCGTGTTCTCCCACACGCCTTCCTGCTTCAGCTTGCCGACGATGTTGCCGATGGCGTCATCCATCCGCTTGCCCATCGCGAGCAGCGTGTTCCGCTCGGCCTTTCCAGTGTTGAATTTCGCAATCTCTTCCGGCGGCGCCTGGAGCGGCGCGTGCACGGCGTTGAACGCGACGTAGAGGAAGAACGGCTGCGCCTTGTGCCGCTCGATGAAACCGACCGCCTCCTGGCCCCAGAGATCGGTGAGGTAGCCCGTCGGCTTCACCGGCGTGGTGCCGCGATAAATCGGGTGCTCTGGATCCGTGAAGTCAAAGTAGTCGTGCGCGCCGCGGCCGAGGAATCCGAACACTTCGTCGAACCCGCGCAGCGCCGGACTCCACTCCGGCGTCGGCCCGAGATGCCATTTGCCGATCTGGATGGAGCTGTACCCCGCCGGTTTCAGGAACTGCGGGAAAATCTTTTCGCCCATCGGCAGCCCGGAACCGGCTTCTCCGCCCGTATAGAGTCCGAGTCGCTGCTGATAACGTCCCGTCATCAACGCCGCGCGCGTCGGCGAGCAGACGTGACCGGTGACGTAGCCTTGGCGGCAGATGACGCTCTGCTTTGCGAGCCGGTCGAGGTTCGGGGTGGTGACCTCCTTCGCGTGTCGCGGATTGAAGAGCACGTCCGCGTAGCCGAGATCATCGGCAACGATGACCACGATGTTGGGTTTCGGTTCGGCCGCGGTGGCGGTGATCGCCGCGGTCGAAAGCGCAGCAATGCTCAGGAAAATTCGGGTCGAAAGATTCATGGATTCGGAGAGGAAGTCGTTGGCGGAAGAAAATGGTTACGCGGCGGTCCACCGCCAAGCCATACCATCCGGGGAAGAACCGCGAATGGACGCGAATGAACGCGAATTCCAGAGGAACTGGATTGAATCAGACAATCGCGATTTTCAGCTCAGCATCCGGAACAATTCGGTCCAACCGCGAATAGACGCCAATTCACGCGAATGGAGAGGGGCGTCTTGGGGAGCATGGAAACGATAAACCAAACGGTGGCCACGGTTTCACTTGGGCAATCCTCCCCTCCTCCTCTGGAATTTGCGTCCATTCGCGTTCATTCGCGGTTGTCCTCTGAATCGATACGGCTCAGGGTCCGGCGCGGCTCGGTTTTCGTTTGTGTCGATTCGCGTCCATTAGCGGTTTCATGGCGTAGCTGCTGAAACGCCGTTCATGCCACGCTGAGGTTGAGCCGCCGCCGGAATCGCATCCGTCGGCGGCAATTCGCCCCGGATCACTTTGCCGGCCAGGCCGGTGAGACGAAGGTAGTGGTCGCTCGGCAGCCCTTCGTACGTGAGAAAACTCACGCCCGGACCAGCCGGCGGGTTGTTCGTGCACTTGAAGATCGCGGTGCCTTCGTCGACTTCATCGAACATCGCGACGTACAGCATGTCGGCGCCAATCCGTTTCGCGGCCGTCACCTGCGACCATAGGAACCGGCCCTGCAGCCGCGGAATCGCATCGAGCGGATCGCCCTTGAGGTTGTGCCAGCTGAAACCAGGATACGCGACCGGCAGGTAATCGATCCGGCGTTCGTTGCACCACGCGACGTCCGGCTGCCACACATCCGTCGCGTGCTTCGCCGCGGCTTCCGGTGTCCGGTACCGTCCCGGTGTCCACGGAGAGATCACGTCCGCCATTTGGAGCAACTCGTGCAGCGCCGGATCGGCAATGCAGTCGCGGGTTTGTTCGCGCCAGAAACTCGGCACTCCGATCATGAGCGCGAGCTGGCCGCTTTCGGGATCATTTTTCAGGAAGGTGAGAATTTTCCGCCAGTCATCGAGCGACGGCCGCGGCTTGTCATTGTCCTTGAACCCGCAGCCCCACAACGCGAGCAGCGGTTTGCCCCGGTGCTTCAGGTAATTCGCATCGCGCGTGAACCGGGTTTCGCGCGCGAGCGTTTTCCAGTCATCGATCAGCCGATCGGCATGTCCCGGCGCGAGGCTGCTCAGATCGTACATCAGCGCGTAGGTACGGCCGTGCAGCCGCGCGCCTTCGCGGCAGTGTTCGAGTACGGTGTTGTTGTGCGTCAACGACGCGGGCCGGCCAAGCGAGTTGATGAACCGCTGGATGAACACGCCGTCGATCCCGTGCTCGCGCATCCACTGGAAGTGCCGCAACACCGTGGGCCGGACAAACGAACTGAAAACTTCCGCCGGCCGGCCGTCGGCGTGGACGAAATCGGTCGCGAACCGCTCATTGGGCGCGAGCTCGGTGAGGTCGGGCCACAGATCAACGGTGACCCTTCCGGGGCCGGGTCGCGCCCCGCCGCGGGCCCAATGATTGTAGCCACGGTTCGCGCCGTCGCCCTCGCCGTTGAACCAGCCCTGGTAGCCGCACATCACCTTGCCGCGAAGCGTGGACGAATCGACACGCCGCGTGGTCGGGCTGACGCACGCCGCGATGAAGGCGACAAGGACGACGGAGGAAAAAATCAGCGTGCGGCGAATCATCGGCACTCCCATGGAGCCGCGGCGCCCCCGCCGCGGCCATCGAATTTCCAGTTCGCCGCCGTTTCCGGCGGGCGGGACGCCCGCGCCCCCAGGGAAGTCATTGTCATCGGCTTGTCCCCGCACCCACGTCCTTCTTCCACGCCGCGAGCGCCGCCTGCATCTCCCGCACGCGTTCGGAATTCTGTGCGGCGACGTTTTTGTTTTCGCCCAAATCATCCGCGAGATTGAACAACCCGAGTGCCGGGTCGGCCAATGCGGCGGCTTTCTTCTTCGCCTTCGCGCCTTCGGCGACGGGATTGACGACCAGTTTCCACGGACCGCGTCGCACCGCATATCGGTCGTTGTAGCCCCAGAACAGGGTTCGCTCCGGCAGCGACTTTCCGTCGAAGAGCAGTGGCACGAGGCTCGTGCCATCGAGCCGGTGGCCCGCGGGCGATTTTGTGCCGGAGAGCTGGAGCAGTGTCGGCAGCAGGTCCATGCCGATCGCGGTCTGATCCGTCACGCCCGGTTTGATTTTGGCCGGCCACATTGCGATCGCCGGCACGCGATGGCCGCCCTCCCACACGCTGCCCTTGAACCCATGCAGCGGACCGTTGTTGCCCTCGCGCGTGCCGCCGTTGTCGGAGAAGAAGAACACGAGCGTGTTCTCCGCGAGTCCGAGCCGCTGGAGCGTCGCCACGATTTCGCCCACGCCGCGATCCATCTCCTGCACCATCTCGCGATACGCCCGTTGGATTTCCGCGCCTTGAACGGGTTTGCCCGCGTTCGGTCCACGGACCGGCCCGTCCTTGGGTCCCTGATACGGCGAATGCGGCGCTTCGTTCGCCACATACAGGCAGAACGGCCGGCTTTTGTTCTCTTCGAGGAAACCAAGCGCGTGCTTCGTGATCAGATGTGTGCTGTAACCGGGTTCATCCCGCCGCTCGAGGTTGTGCCACCAGTCCGCGAAGTCTGCCTGGTCGATGTGCGAGTGATAATCGACGTTGCCGCTGACGTAGCCGCGGAACTCGTCGAACCCATGGTGGACAGGATTGAATTTTTCCGCGTATCCAAGGTGCCACTTTCCCATGATCCCGGTGCGGTAGCCGTTGCCCTTGAGCAGTCGCGCGAACGTGATTTCCGTCGGCTTCAGCCCGTGGTCGTCGCGCTTGCCGCGCGCCGGATCGGCGAACACAACCTCATCGACGCCCGACCTCTGCTGATATCGGCCGGTCAGCAACGCTGCGCGGGTGGGCGAGCAGACCGCGCCGTTCGAGTGAAAATCCCTGAAGCGAAGCCCGCGCTTCGCGAGCGCGTCGATGTTCGGCGTCTGATAGCGGTCGCCGCCGGAGCAACTCAGATCGGCGTAGCCCATGTCGTCGGCGAGGATGATGACGAAGTTCGGCTGGCGCTCGGCAGCCGAGGTGGCGACCGCCGCCAGGCCAAGCACGACCGCGAAGAAGGGAAGGGCGAAGAGTCGGGGCATTTTCAAGAATGTGGAGTACGGAAGCGACGGAGCATCGACGGTGGAGACGGCAACTTCAAGGCCTTCGCATCGCAATTGCGCCGCTACGAAACGTCCGCTCAGTTGCCGCTCGCCGCTTGTTTTTTCTTTGCCTTGCCCGCCGTTTTTCCCGCCTTACCACCGCCAGGCTTGATCGCGTCGGAGTCCTGATACACCTGGCGCAGCCGCGACAACTCCGCTTTCAGTTCGCCCACGATTTTCGCATAACCCGGGTCGGCATAGACGCTGCGCAATTGTCGGGGATCCTTCTCGTTGTCGAAAAGCTCCCACTCGTTCGTTTCGTAGAAATGCGCCAGCGTGTAGCGGCTCGTGCGCACACCGTAGTGTTTCGCCACTCCGTGGCCGCCATCGTAGTAGTGATAGTAGATGTTCTGCCGCCAGTCGGCCGGCGTCTGCCCGCGAAGCACCGGGACGAAGGAGCGGCCGTGCAATCCCGATGGTACCTTGCCGCCGGCGAGTTCCACGAACGTCGCCGCGTAGTCGATGTTCTGGATGAACGGCGTGAATCGCGTGCCCGGTTTCACCACGCCCGGCCACCGCACGATGAACGGCATGTGCACCGACTCCTCGTAAATCCACCGCTTGTCGAACCAGCCGTGCTCGCCCATGTAGAAGCCCTGGTCCGACGAGTAGATCACGATCGTGTTTTCTGCGAGCCCTTCGGCCTCGAGTGCGGCGACTACTCGACCAACGCTGTCATCGACCGCTCTCACGCAGCGCAGGTAGTCCTTCAAATACTGCTGGTATTTCCAGCGCACGAGATCCTGGCCGGTCGGGTGGCGGCGCTCGAAATCCGCGTTGCGGACGGCGTAGGCCGGTTCCCGTCCAAGTCTTCCGCCGACCTTGAGGTCGGTCTCCAGCACCATGTCTTTTGCGATGCTCATCTTCTGATTCCGCGCCGGTGAGGCGCGGTTCGCGTAATCGTCAAACAGCGTGTCCGGCTCGGGCACCGTGATGTCGTCCAGCCAGGTGGCGTAGCGCGGCGGCGGGATGAAGTTCCGGTGCGGCGCCTTGTGCTGCACGGCGAGAAAGAACGGCTTCGAACGATCGCGGCGCTTCAACCACTCGAGCGACAGATCGGTGATGACGTCGGTGGTGTAGCCCGGAATCTTCCGGTCGCCGCCGGCGCGGTGAAAAAGCGGATCGTTGTAGGTTCCCTGTCCCGGCAGGATCATCCACTCGTCAAACTCCGGCTTCGTCGTATCGAGGTGCCATTTCCCGAACACGGCGCTCTGGTAACCGGCCTCCCGCAGCGCACGGGGAAACGTCCACAGGCCTTCCTTGATCGGTTTGTTGAGCGTCATCACGCCGTTCGCGTGGCTGTGCAGTCCGGTCTGAATCGCCGCGCGACTGGGCGAGCAGAGCGAGTTGCCGCAAAAGCTGTTCACGAAGAGCCCGCCGCGCTCCGCCAGCCGATCGATGTTGGGGGTGACCGCCTGCTCCCGGCAGAACGCCGACAGCCGCGCGCCATACGCGCCAATCGTCTGGAGCGAGTGATCATCGGAGAAGATGAACACGATGTTGGGCTTCGCGCCGGTGGATTGTCCCCGGCTGGGACGGGGCGTTTCGGCGCCGCTGAGACTCGCGGTGGCGAGGCCGGCCAGCGCGAAGGCGAGGAAGAGGCGGACAGGTGTCATGGAGATATGATTACGAGAGAAGGTCCTTGGAAATCCGCTCCGCGCGACGGGCGGAGCATGAGTTTGCGTCAGCGCACCGGGAAAGGTCCACCGGTTTTTCGCTGCCGGACTCGTGCAGCCGAACCATGTTCCTGCTCTGAAAACGAACACACTGAAAGGTGGACCGGTCTGCTGGCCAGCAGACCTCCCCAACGCGGTTGAGCCGTTCACTCGAAAAAAGCGGCTTGAGGAGCAAGCCGCGTCACCTCGGCTGCTAGGAAACAGCGTGCGTCACCTGGGAGCGCGGGCGTCTCGCCCGCATGGATTGAAGTGGCACGGGCATCCCTGGTCGCCTTCGGCGCCGCCAGGCGGGTAAACCTGCCGGTGGTGCTGGGGGCACGGGCGCCCTCGCCCGCAGAGAAATGCCGATTGCCAATCCTACCGAATCTGCGGCTGGAAGCCGCAGCCACTCGATCTTTGCGGGCCAGAGGCCCGCGCTCCCAGGAAACCGTTGTTTCTTCCTGTCCGGAGCAAAACTCGTTTTGCG